>JAUIAU010000005.1 GCA_030425185.1 Alphaproteobacteria bacterium | reverse complement strand
GAATGACGTGCTCTACCAGCTGAGCTACACCGGCCAGTGGTCGGCCTCTTAACACCGTGGGTCAGGGGTGGGAAGCCCCGTTCTGCAGGCGCGTTTCTCCGGGCTTGGGCGGGGTATCGGCGGGCAGAACCTCGCCGTCGGCCGCCACCTCGACGGCCTCCTCCGCACCCGTCGCGGCCTCGGGGCTGGAGGGGGCCTCGTCACCCGCATCCGCGCTCTCGACCGCTTCGGCGTCGGGAACGTCCGGGGCTGGCGGCTCCAGCGTGCCGACGATCAGCGGCAGCATCTGCCCCGAATTCGGGATCGTCATCTGCGACACCGCCGGTTCCCGCCAGCTGAGCGTGTCGAAGGCCCCGCAGGTGGCGCAGACCGGCAGCCACGACCCGTGGATGGTCTGGCAGCGGTCGCAGCACCATTGCGGGCCGCGCGGCGCGGTCAGGGCCCGGGTCAGCCAGGTCTTGACCTCGTGATCGGTCGCGCCCTCGCCCCGGGCGATGGCGGCCATGATGGTCAGCGCCCGCGCGGTCGGCCGCGTCTCGGCCAGGTCGCCCATGTGGCGGCGGGCGGCGGGGAAGTCCTCGACCGACATCGCCAGTTCCGCCTGCAGCATCCGGGTCTCGTCCGACTCGGGGTGCAGCTTGAGCAACGGATCGAAGCGTTTCTTGCGGGCGTGCGGCGTCTCGTCGGGCACCAGCCCGGCAAAGGCGGCCGCCAGATCGGGATGCGGTGTCCGCTCCCAGGCCAGCTTGATCATCTTCGTCGCGGGCTTCAGCTTGCCCACCTTCGCGGCCAGTTCCGCCGCCAGCGCGGCCCCGGGGACAAAGTCCGGCGACAGGCGGTTGGCCTCGGTCGCCAGCGTCTCGGCCTTCGCCGGATCGCCCGCCGCGACGGCGTCGCGCGCTTCCGCATAGGTCAGCAGCGCGTCGCGGCGCTTGTGCACGTCGCGCGGCAGGCCGCCCGACTTCAGCTTGGCGGCCAGCGTCTTGCGCGCTCCGGCCCAGTCTTCGTCCTCGGCCTGCAGACGGATCAGGATGTCCTGCGTTTCCTCGTGGCGCGGTTTCAGCGCGAACGCCTTCTCGGCCAGCCGGAGCGAGGTCACCATGTCCCCCTGCGCCAGCTTCTGCTTGAGGATGCCACGGACGCCCACGAAGCGGGTGCGGTCATCCGCCAGCAGCTGCTTGTAGACCTCCTCGGCCTTGGCGGTGTCCCCGGCCAGTTCCGCCGCCTGCGCCGAAATCAGGTTCGTCAGGTCGGGGCGGTTCAGGTAGCGCTCGGCCTTCTGCGCCTTCGCCAGCGCCAGCCGTCCCTCGCCCGAGGCGATGGCCATCAGCCCGTCCACCAGCGCCTCGATCCCGCGCCGCTCGCGGTTGCGCGTCAGGTAGCGCGAGATCGCCGTCTCGTCCCCGTTCAGGAACCGCAGCGTCGCGACCAGCAAGCCGACCGCCTTGAACAGGACCCAGGTCGCCCCGATCAGCACCAGCGCGGAGATCACCGCCGCGAGCGGCGAAAGCGACAGTTCGGTGTTTCCCACGGCGATGCGGATCGCACCCTCGGTTTCCAGCAGCAGCCCCGCCCCGTAGGACAGGCCCGCGACGGCGGCGATGAAGATCAGAACTCTCAGAACAGCCCAGAGCATGTCGGTTTCCTATCCTTCCGTCGCGGCGCTGCGGATCGTGTCGAGCGCATCGAGCGCGGTCAGCCGTTGCTCGGCCTGGGCCCGCCAGTCGGCAAAAACGGCCTGCCCGCCCTCCGGCAAGCTGCCCAGTTCGTCCAGCGCCACGGCGATCTGGCCGTTCGCCAGCGCCGCCTCCGCGCGGGACAGGATGGCGTCCGGGTCGTCGCCCTCGCGCGGGGTCAGCGACCGGGCCCCCACCTGGGCCTGGATGAAGGCCATGAAGCGCTCGCCGGCACCTGCCCCCACGGTCTCCTTCAGTGATTCCGACAGCGCCTCGCGGGCGAGATCGGGATAGGCGTCCTGCAAGGCCACCAGCGACGGCACGCCGGTTTCGGCCACCGGGCCCAGCGCGGCGGTGTCCACGCCGAACTCGGACAGGGCCGCCAGCGCATCGCCGAACGGGGCGCCGGTCTCGATCGCGGCGATCAGGCGTTGCTCGGCCGCCTCGCGGGCGGCGGCCCGGGCCTCGGCGGTCGCGGCCTCCTCTGCGGCGCGGGCGCGGTCCTCGGCGGCGGCGATCTCGGCCGCGGCGCGCGCTTCGGCTGCGGCAAGATCCGCTTCCAGCCGGGTCCGCTCGGCCTCGGCCGCTTCGGCCTGCGACTGCAACCGGTTCAGCACCGCCGGATCACCGCCACTGCCGGGCGGGATCGCCTCGAGCCGCGTGATCCGCTCGTCCAGCGCGTCGAGCCGCGCGGACAGATCGGCGAACGGGGCGACAGCCTCGGCGATGGCCGCGCGCTCGGCCTCGGTCACGGTATCCTCGGTCGGCGCAGGGGTCGGCGCGCTTTCCAGCGCGGCCAGCCGCGCCTCCAGCGCCGATGTATCCACGCCCGGCGCGGGCAGAACGAACCGCTCGACCGCGAAAACGGCCGCGCCGCCCAGCACCGCCGCGATGACACCACCGATGATCAGCCCGCCCGCACCCCGTTTGGACGGCTCGGGGGACGCGGGTTCCGGCGCGACCTCTGGCCCGGGCTCCGGTTCCGGCGCGGGGGGAGGATCGACCGCCTCCGGTGCCTGGTCCTCCGTCCCCGGCTCTGGAGGCGCGTCCGCGCTATCGTGGGACGCCGCCTCGGGGGTCTCCGTTGCCACCTCCGCATCTCCCTCGGTCCGCTCAGGCTGGGCCTGCGAATCCTCCGCGACCACCTCCGCGTCCGGGATATCGACCGACGCGATGCTCTCGGACACGCTGTCCTCGGGCGCGGGGGTCTTGGTCGCCTCCGAGGCTGCGCCCTCCGGCGCGACGGCGGCTTCGGGCGTCTCCGTGTCGGCAGATTTCGAACGGGGGGACTTTGGCTTTCTGGTCAAACGGAGCCTCTCGCAAATCTCGGGTTCACCCGATGGCGGGCCGCGACGTAACGCCGCGTGACGAGTCACTGTCAGCCTAGCTTTACGCTTTCGGCCCCTCAAGCGCCTTGGCTGCGGCGCGGCGATAAAGCGCTTCCCGCATCGCGTCACCCGTCGGCGCGGGGCAGGTCTCGACCGTCTCAGCCTCCAGGGTGCAGGCCGCCCGCACCGCGTCGCTCAGGCAGATCACCGCCGCCCCCGGCGCACGTCCGACCTGCGCCGACACCAGCGCCGCCGACCGGGGCGAGAAGAGCGGCAGAAGCACCGGCGCGCCGTCCCGCAGCCGCGCCACCAGCGCCTGCGGCAAGGCGCGCTCGTCCTGCCGGTAGACCACGCGCGCCGTGGTCGGCAGGCCCGCCGCGCTCAGCCGCTCGGCAACCTCGCCCCGCGTGTGCTCGCCGGACAGGTGCAGCAGCGGCCCGGTCACGTCCTGCGCCGCGAGCAGCGCCGCGACAAGCTCGTCGGCCGTCCGCCCGGTCTTGCGCACCTCGAATCCCGCTTCCCGGGCCGCCCGGGCCGTGTTCGCCCCCACGCAATGGGCCTCCCCGGCTTGCAGGCCCGACGCCACGGCGGCACGCACCCCGTTCTCGCTGGTGAAGATCACACCGCGCGCGTCGCCCAGCGGCCCGGCGTCCGACAGCACGATCTCCATGACCGGCGCGATCTCGACAGGCAGGTCCAGCCCGAGCTCCTCCGCGAACCGCCGCGACTGCCGGTCGGGACGGGTCAGCACGAGTGTCAGGGGGTGCAGTTGTGCGGCCATGACGGCGGTGCTACCCCAAGGTCTCCGATCCGCGCAATGGATACCCCGGTGACCGCCCAGATCATCCTCGGCATTGAGAGCAGTTGCGACGACACCGCCGCCGCCGTGCTGCGCTGCGACGGGCCGCGGGCCGAGATCCTGTCGAACGTGGTCGAGGGCCAGACGGCCCTGCACGCGGCGTTCGGCGGCGTCGTCCCCGAAATTGCCGCCCGCGCCCATGCCGAGCGTCTGGACACCGTCACCACCGCCGCGCTGCGCGAGGCCGGGCTGACGCTGGACCGGGTGGACGGCATCGCGGTCACCTCCGGTCCCGGCCTGATCGGCGGCGTGCTCGCCGGCGTGATGTTCGCCAAGGGGCTGGCGGCGTCCACCGGCCTGCCCTTCGTCGGGGTCAACCACCTCGCCGGGCATGCGCTGACGCCGATGCTGACCGATGGGCTGGAACCGCCCTACCTGATGCTGCTGGTTTCGGGCGGGCACTGCCAGTTCCTGTTGGTGCGCGGGCCGGACGACTTCACCCGCCTCGGCGGCACCATCGACGACGCCCCGGGCGAAGCCTTCGACAAGGTCGCGCGCCTGCTCGGCCTGCCGCAGCCCGGCGGTCCCTCGGTCCAGGCCGCCGCCGCGGAAGGCGACCCCGAGCGGTTCGCCTTTCCCCGCCCGCTGCTCGACCGGCCCGGCTGCGATCTCAGCTTTTCCGGTCTCAAGACCGCCGTGCTGCGCGCCCGCGACACGCTGGCCGAGGCGCAGGGCGGCCTGACCGAAACCGACCGCGCCGACCTCTGCGCCGGGTTCCAGCGCGCCGTGGCCGAAGTGCTGGCGGAAAAAAGCCGCCGCGCCCTCGACCAGGCCCGCGCCGCGGCCGGGCCCCTGACCGGGTTCGCCGTTGCCGGTGGCGTCGCCGCCAACACCGAACTGCGCGCCCGCCTCACCGCGTTGGCGCAGGCCACAGGCACGCCCTTCGTTGCGCCGCCGCTCGCGCTCTGCACCGACAACGCGGCGATGATCGCCTATGCCGGGGCGCTGCGTCTCGCCGCCGGGGCACGCGACGACGCCACCCTGTCCGCGCGTCCGCGCTGGCCGCTGGACCGCACGGCCGCCCCGCTGGTCGGCAGCGGCAAGAAGGGTGCCAAGGCATGATCTCGGTGGCCGGGGCCGGGGCGTTCGGGACCGCGCTCGCCGTGGCCCTCGGCCAGGCCGGCAAGGACGTCACCCTCTGGGGTCGCGACCTCTCCGCCCAGCGCAACCATGGCGAAAGCCCGCGCCTGCCGGGCATCCCCCTTCCACCCGCGCTGCGCCTGACCGAGGAGCTCGGCGATCTGTCCGGCCCGATCCTGCTGGCCGTGCCGATGCAGACGCTGGGTCCGCTGCTGGCCCGGCCCGACCTGCCGCACGGCGTGCCCCTCGTCGCCTGCTGCAAGGGCATCGACCTCGCCACCGGTGATGGCCCGACCGCCCTGATCCGGCGGCATCGCCCGGACAGTCCCGCCGCCATCCTGACCGGGCCCAGCTTCGCCGCCGACATCGCGCGCGGTCTGCCCACCGCGCTGACGCTCGCCTGCGCCGACCCGGAGGGCTGCGCGCAGCTGCAACACCTGCTGTCCGGCCCGACGCTGCGGCTCTACACATCCGATGATCCCGCCGGGGCCGAGATCGGCGGCGCGCTGAAGAACGTCATCGCCATCGCCGCGGGCCTCGTGATGGGGGCCGGTCTCGGGGAATCGGCGCGTGCCGCGCTCGTCACCCGGGGCTTCGTCGAGATGAAACGCCTTGCCGCGGCGCTCGGCGCGCATCCCGATACGCTGAACGGGCTTTCGGGTCTGGGCGACCTGCTGCTGACCTGCACGTCGGCGCAGTCGCGCAACTTCGCCCACGGGCTGGCGCTCGGGCGCGGCGAGCTGCCCGATCCCGCGCGCACGGTCGAGGGCGTTGCCACCGCCCGCGCCGCCGCGGCCCTCGGGGACCGCCTGTCCCTCGATCTGCCGATCACGTCTACCGTGGCCGCCATTCTCGACGCCCGCCTGACCGTGGCCGAGGCCGCCACGCGCCTTCTGTCCCGTGACCTCAAACCGGAGTGAGCCCATGCATGTCGCCCTCATTGCCCTCGACCGACCCAACGCGCTGGAGGTCCGCAAGGCCAACCGCGAGGCGCATCTCGCCCATGTCCGCGCCAGCGGGATCGTCGAACAGGCCGGACCCTTCCTGAACGCGGCGGGCGAGATGATAGGCTCGCTCCTCATCCTGAACGTGCCCGACATGGCCGCCGCCGAAGCCTTTGCCGCCGACGATCCCTACGCGAAGGCCGGTCTCTTCGAGAGCGTCACGCTCCGCCCTTGGAACCGGGTGATCGGCTGATGCGCTTCTGGCTCTTCAAATCCGAGCCCGACGCCTGGTCGTGGGACCAGCAGGTGGCGAAGGGCGACGCGGGCGAAGAATGGTCGGGCGTGCGCAACTACCAGGCCCGCAACTTCATGCGCGAGATGGCTTTGGGCGACCGGGGCTTCTTCTACCACTCGCAGACCGACAAGGCGATCGTCGGCCTGGTCGAGGTCTGCGCGACCGTCCATCCCGACTCGATCACCGACGATGCGCGCTGGGAGTGCGTCGACATCCGCGCCCTGCGACCCGTGACGACCCCGGTGACGCTGGACCGGATCAAGGCCGACCCGATGCTGGCCGACATGGTTCTGGTGAAGAATTCGCGCCTCTCGGTGCAGCCCGTGACCCCGGAGGAATGGGCCCGCATCTGCGCGCTGGCGGGCGTCGATCCCTGAGAATTCCACTGGCCCGACGCGCCCCTGTCCCGGCATACTCGGCGCAAGGAACAGGGAGGAAGAGCCCAATGGAAATCGTCAGCGTGATCGCGGCCGCCGCCGCATCCTGGGTGTTCGGCGCGATCTGGTACATGACCCTGTCGAAGCCGTGGATGGCGGCCGCCGGGGTCGAATGCGACGAAAATGGTCGTCCGAAGAACCAGAGCGCCCTGCCGTTCCTGCTGTCGGCGATCTGCATGCTTCTGGTCGCGGGCATGATGCGGCACATCCTCGCGATGGCCGGGATCGACGCGCCCGGCAAGTCGGCGATGACCGGCCTCGGGATCGGGCTGTTCTTCATCGCGCCCTGGACGATGATCAACAATGCCTACGCCGGGCGGCCCTTCCGCCTGACGGTGATCGACGGCGGCTATGCCGTCATCGGCTGTACGCTGATCGGCCTGGTGCTGGCGCTGCTCTGACCGGGACCGCCGTCCTGCCGGACACGGGAACCCTGCACGAAAACAGGCACCCGACCCATCGCCGAGTGCCTGCAATTCGTCGCGAATGGAACGGGTCCGCCTCAGGCGTAGACCGCTTCCTTCCCGAAATGCTTGGTCAGCAGGTAGTAGACCACCGCGCGGTACTTGTTGCGCTCGGACTTGCCGTATTGCTCGATCACCGCGGCAATCACCTTGTCCAGCTCCGGCCCGTCCTTCAGGCCCAGCTTCTTGATCAGGAAGTTCTGCTTCACGGTCTCCAGCTCGCCCGGCTGGCTTGCGGCGACCGTCGAGGAGTCGGCGTTGTAGATCGCCGGTCCGCAGCCGATGGTCACCTTGGTCAGAAGGTCCATGTCCGGCGTCACGCCGCACTTGGTCTTCAGATCGTCGGCATATTTCGCGATCAGATCGTCCCGTTTGCCCATGTCCCGTGTCTCCTCGTGATCCGTGGTCTTGCCTGGTCCCCGCCACCCGGCGGACGCGCCGGAACGTTAGCGCAGCCCCTCCGAATCACAAACAAAAGATCGGACCGGATGACCCCGCGTCAGAGACCGCATTCCTCGGCCAGCACCGCCGGCGGGATACCGCCCGGCGGCACCCCTTCGCGGGCCATCCGCGCCGCGACCCGGCAGAGCGCCGCGTTCACCGGCACCGGAACCCCGTGCAGCCGTCCCAGCCGCACGATCTCGCCGTTCAGGTAATCGGTCTCGACCGATCCGGTCCCGCGCGCCAGCGATTGCGTGGTCGAGGACCCCGCCCGCGCCGCACCCGGCACATCCTTCATCTGCATCAGGGATTTTCGCCGCGGATCGTCGAGGCCGACGTCCTGCCACCCCAGCCCGGCGGCGCGGAAGACGGCTTCCGCCTCGGCCCGCGCCCGGTCGGCGATCTCGCCCTGCCGGAACTCCTTGCCGATCGCCGCATCGATCGCGTTCGACACGTTCAGAAGCAGCTTGCCCCGTTTCGAGGCCATCACGTCCTCGTGCACGAACCCGCCGAGGCGCGGCCCGTCGAGCAGCGCCGCCAGTGCCCGGTCGTCGTCGTCCGCCCCCGCCGGGTAGCGCCCGATGTCGAACAGGCCGATCTTCGGCGCGCCGTTCGCCACCACCTCGCCGGGACGGGTGAAGGACACCGGCATCATCACCGTGACGCCATGGACGTTCGGGAAGACGCGCAGCGCCGCGTCCTCGTTGCTGACGCCGTTCTGGAAGCAGAACACCGGCTGCCCGGTCACGCCGGCCGCGCGCAGGGCCTGCACCGCCGCGGGCGTGTCCTGCGACTTCATCGTCAGCAGGATCAGGTCATCCGGGCGGAAATCTATCGCGGCCGGGCTGTCGACGACCGGCACCCGGACCACGATATCCCCGTCCGGGGTGCGCACCCGCAGCGGGCCGTCGCGCAGGGCCTGCAACTGGGCACCGCGCGCGATGCCCAGCACCTCGGTCCCGGCCTCGGCCAGCGCGGCGGCGATCCCGCCGCCGACCGCACCGACCCCGAAGACGACGACCCTGCGCATTTGCGGGGCCTCAGTAGCGGTAGTGCTCGGGCTTGAAGGGGCCCTCGACGGTGACGCCGATGTAGTCGGCCTGCTCCTTGCGAAGTTCCGTCAGCTTCGCGCCGATCTTCGCGAGGTGCAGGCGCGCCACCTTCTCGTCGAGGTGCTTCGGCAGCACGTAGACCTCGTTGCCGTACTCCTCGCCCTTGGTCCACAGCTCGATCTGCGCCAGCACCTGGTTGGTGAAGGACGCCGACATCACGAAGGACGGATGCCCGGTCGCGTTGCCGAGGTTCAGCAGGCGCCCCTCGGACAGCAGGATGATCCGGTTGCCCGAGGGCATCTCGATCATGTCCACCTGGTCCTTGATGTTCGTCCACTTGTGGTTCTTCAGCGCCGCCACCTGGATCTCGTTGTCGAAGTGGCCGATGTTGCCCACGATCGCCATGTCCTTCATCGCGCGCATGTGCTCGATGCGGATCACGTCCTTGTTGCCGGTCGTGGTGATGAAGATGTCCGCGCTGGCGACCTCGTCCTCCAGCAGCGTGACCTCGTAGCCGTCCATCGCCGCCTGCAGCGCGCAGATCGGGTCGACCTCGGTCACCTTCACCCGAGCGCCCGCGCCGCGCAGCGACGCCGCCGAGCCCTTGCCCACGTCGCCGTAGCCGCACACGACCGCGACCTTGCCCGCCATCATCGTGTCGGTCGCCCGGCGGATGCCGTCCACCAGCGATTCCTTGCAGCCGTACTTGTTGTCGAACTTCGACTTCGTCACGCTGTCGTTCACGTTGATCGCCGGGAAGGGCAGCTGGCCCTTCTTGTGCAGCTCGTACAGGCGATGCACGCCGGTGGTGGTCTCTTCCGACACGCCCTTGATCTGGTCGCGCACCTTGGTGAACCAGCCCGGGCTCGCCGCCATCCGCTTGGCGATCTGCGCCTTGATCACCGCCTCTTCCTCGGACTGCGGCACCGGGATGATCTCCTCGCCCGCCTCGGCCCGCGCGCCCAGCAGCACGTAGAGCGTCGCGTCGCCGCCGTCGTCGAGGATCATGTTCGGCCCGTCCGCGAACTGGAACGAGCGGTCGAGGTAGTCCCAGTGCTCTTCCAGGCTCTGGCCCTTGATCGCGAAGACCGGGATGCCGGCGGCGGCGATCGCGGCCGCGGCATGGTCCTGCGTCGAGAAGATGTTGCACGAGGCCCAGCGGACATCCGCCCCCAGCGCCACCAGCGTCTCGATCAGCACGCCGGTCTGGATCGTCATGTGCAGCGAGCCCACGATCCGCGCCCCCGCCAAAGGCTTCTTCGCCCCATACTCCTCGCGCAGCGCCATCAGACCCGGCATCTCGGTCTCGGCGATGTCCAGTTCCTTGCGCCCAAACGCCGAAAGCGAAAGGTCCTTCACGATGTAGTCGGTCATTGCGGTCCGGTTCCTTCGGGAAAATACGTCGCCGCGCCATAACAGGACGCAACCGGGGTGGCAACTTGGGACGGGAAAAGGCGCTGGGAAGGGGGCCGGGCCCGAAAACGAAGCGGGAGGCGCGGTCGCCCGCACCCCCCGCCGGACATCGACTTAGGTCACTTCGACTTGCTGCCCGGCTTGGCAGCCGGTTTGGCAGGTTTGGCGGCGGGTTTGGACTGGGCTGCTTTCGTTCCCATGGGTGCACCTTGGCATGTAGATCGCGTCGCACCATGCGCGCGATGGCATCGAGATTGGCACTGTTCCATGGCCGCGCAAGGGGAATTCTCGCGCCGGTTTACGGCCCGGGCGCGCTTGGCTAAACACCGCCTGAGCAACCCCGGATGACCCCATGCCCAAAGCCCCGCCCCGCGCCTGGCAACGGATGCTGTCCGGCCGCAGGCTCGACCTTCTCGACCCCACGCCGGTGGACATCGAGATCGAGGACATTGCCCACGGCCTCGCCTTCGTCGCGCGCTGGAATGGCCAGACGCGCGGGGATTTCGCGTACTCGGTGGCCGAGCATTCCCTGCTGGTCGAGGCGATCTTCACCCGGCTGGACCCCGAAAGCCCGGTGCGCTGGCGGCTGGCCGCGCTGCTGCACGACGCCCCCGAGTACGTCATCGGCGACATGATCAGCCCGGTGAAGGCGGCGGTCGGCCCCGGATACGGCGCGCTGGACGAACGTCTGGCGACCGCGATCCACCTGCGCTTCGGCCTGCCCGCGAGCGTGCCGAAATCCGTCAAGGCCCGGATCAAGAAGGCCGACCGCATCAGTGCCTGGCTGGAAGCGACCCAGATCGCCGGGTTCGAGGTGCCGGAGGCCGACCGCTTCTTCGGCAGGCCCGATCCGGCGCTGATCGACGGGCTGCGGCTGGAACTGCGCCCGCCCGTCGAGGTGCGGCACGCCTATGTCGCGCGCTTCGCGGAGCTGATCGCCCAAATGCCCTGAGGGCGCTCTCTCAGCGGAAGAAGCAGGTCACGCCCGCGAACAGCAGATCGACCTTTCCGCCGTCCCGGCTCAGCACCTGGACGCCTGCCACCTCGGCCTCGCTGCCGAGCGTCGTCTCCTGCGCGGCGGCACCGGGCGGCGGCCAGGCATCGCCGACCTTCAGCCCGTTCGGCGCGGCACCGGCCCCGGGCGCATCCGCGACCCAGCCGAGGAACGCGCCGTTCATGAAGTTCAGCGTCAGCCCGTCTCGGAACCGGACCGCAGTCACCGGCCCGGCCCCGCACTCGGTATTGGTCTGCGGCTCGCCCACCGGCGCGCCCTTCAGCCGCCGCACCGCCTCGACCACGCCGGGCATCGCCCGTCCGAACGAGATCTCGCCCGCCGCCGCACCCGGCACGGTCAGGCCCTCGCGCGACAGGATCAGCGCCGCCGAGGTCGGGGCCTCGATGCCCGGCACACCGGGCCGCGGCAGCCCGCCAACGTCACAGGCCGCGAGCAGAACGCCCGCGAGGACCAGCCACCTGCCCCGCATCAGCGCGGGCTGCGCTTGGCGAGAATGCGCTGCAAGGTGCGGCGGTGCATGTTCAGCCGCCGGGCCGTCTCGGACACGTTGCGGTCGCACAGCTCGTAGACCCGCTGGATATGCTCCCAGCGGACGCGGTCGGCGCTCATCGGGTTCTCGGGCGGCGGCGGCAGCCCCTCGTTGCGGGCCAGCAGCGCGTTGGTGACATCGTTCGCGTCCGCCGGTTTCGACAGGTAGTCGGTCGCGCCGATCTTCACCGCGGCCACCGCGGTCGCGATCGCGCCGTATCCGGTCAGCACAACGACCCGGGCATCGGGCCGCCGTTCGCGCAGCACCTCGACGATGTCGAGGCCGTTGCCGTCCTCCAGCCGCAGGTCCACCACCGCGTAGGCCGGCGGCCGCGCCGTGGCCAGCGCCTTGCCGGCCGCCACGGAGTCCGCCGTTTCCACCTGGAAGCCGCGCTTCTCCATCGCCCGGGCCAGACGTCTCAGGAACGGCTCATCGTCGTCCACAAGCAGAAGCGACGGATCCTCGCCGATGTCACTGACTGCGGTCTCGGTCATCGATGGCAACCTCCCAAGAGTGCGTCCCTCTCTCTTAAGGCGATTGCGGCCTGCGGTCAAACGTCGCTTAGGTTGCGTCCATGAAGCATTGCACCCGCTCCGCGATTGCCTCGGCCGAATCGTCACGGCGGAAGAAGTCTAGGAATCCGGCTTCCGGATCAACGAGATAGGTGAAGGTCGAGTGATCGACGAGGTAATACTCGTCCTCGCTGTCCTGCTTGCGGTAGTAGGTCTTGTAGGCCCGGCTCGCCGCCTTGACCTGCTCCTCGGTACCGGTCAGCCCGATCATGTCGGGGTGCATCCCGTCGGTGAAGAACGCCAGCTGCTCGGGCGTGTCGCGCTCCGGGTCGATCGAGATGAAGATCGACCCCACGTCGAAGCCGCGCGCCGCCAGGAGATCGACCGCCTCGCCGTTGCGGAACGCGTCGAGCGGGCAGACATCCGGGCAAAACGTGTAGCCGAAATAAACCAGCGTCGGCTTGGTGATGACATCGGCGTCGGTCACGGTCTTGCCGGTCTCGTCCACCAGGGTGAACGGACCGCCGATCTCGCCCGCGCCGCCCGACACGGTGCTGCCCCGGCATTGCGCGAAGCGGTCGTCGCCCGACGGCCAGACGAACGCCATGAAGACGCTTCCCCCGATCAGGGCCAGCATCGCGGCCCCCGCTGCGGCAACATACAGGCGCATCCTGTTCCCTCCCGTCCCGGTCCTCAGCCGCCCCTCGCAACGCGGGGCGGTTTGTGCGTAAGGTGGCTCCGCCGCCCTGTGGCTTCCAGTGTGACACTTCGACCGGACACCGCCTTGGACACGCCCCGCCCCCTTGCCGAGGACCGCAGCGCATGGGTGCGGCTGCGCACCCTCATCGTGCTGCGCTGGCTCGCCATCGCCGGGCAGATCACGACGATCTTCGTCGCCACGCAGGTGCTGCGCCTCGATCTGCAGATCGGGCTGCTCTACCTCGCGGTCGGCGCCTCTGTCATCGCCAACGTCATCTCGATCTTCGTCTATCCCGAGAACAAGCGCCTCGCGGAATCCGAGGCGATGCTGACCCTGCTCTTCGACATCTCGCAGCTCGCCTTCCTGCTCTACCTCACCGGGGGGCTGAACAATCCCTTCGCCCTGCTGATCCTCGCGCCCGTGACCGTGTCGGCGGCCACGCTGCGCCTGCGCTCGACGGTGTTCCTCGGCCTCTGTGCCGTGGCGCTGATCTCGGTCGTGGCCGTGGTGAACCTGCCGCTGGTGACCGCCGAGGGCTTCATCCTGCGGATGCCCGACATCCTCGTCTTCGGCTTCTGGCTGGCGATCGTGATCGGCGTCGCCTTCCTCGGGGCCTATGCCTATCGGATCACCGGCGAGAGCCACTCGATGAACGAAGCGCTGCTGGCCACCCAGATGGCGCTCGCCCGCGAGCAGAAGCTGACCGACCTCGGCGGCGTCGTGGCGGCCGCGGCGCATGAACTCGGCACGCCGCTGGCCACCATCAAGCTGGTCAGCTCGGAACTGGCCGAGGAACTCGACGACCCGGTGCTGCGCGAGGACGCCATCCTGATCCGCAACCAGGCCGACCGCTGCCGCGACATCCTCCGCTCGATGGGCCGCGCCGGGAAGGACGACCTGCACCTGCGCACCGCCCCGCTGGGCGCCGTGGTCCGCGAGGCCGCCGATCCCCACGCCGAGCGCGGCAAGTCGCTGCACTTCGACATCTCGCCGGGGTCGGGCGGCGATCCGCGCCAGCCCGCGATCCGCCGCCGTCCCGAGATCATCCACGGCATCCGCAATCTCGTGCAGAACGCCGTCGACTTCGCCGAGGCCAATGTCTGGATCGACGTGCACTGGACCGACGAGGTGATCCTCGTCCGGATCATCGACGACGGCGTCGGTTTCCCGCAGCAGGTGATGGGCCGGATCGGCGATCCCTTCGTGCGCCGCCGCAAGTCGACGCAAGAGGTGGCGCGCCGGCCGGGGTACGAAGGGATGGGTCTCGGCCTCTTCATCGCCAAGACGCTGCTCGAACGCACCGGCGCGGAACTCAGCTTCGCCAACGGGTCGGACCCGTTCATGGCCCCGGAGGACCGCCCGGTCCGCTCCGGCGCCATCGTCGAGGTGCTCTGGCCGCGCGAGTCGCTGGCACTGCCCGAGGAAGCCGAGTCGACGGGACTGGGCGAAAACCGCCAGATCATCGCCTGATCGCAGCGAAACCGCGCGGTTAACCGCCCCTTAACCCTGATCCGTGTTGTTTTCCGACACGTCGCACCGACCCGGATCCGGACCATGATCGCCCTCGAAACCTCGTCGCTCCTGTCGCTTGCCGTCCTGTCCTTTGCCGCCGCCAGCCTGGCGCTGGCGCTGCTCTACAGTCTCGGCGGACGGATGATCCGCAGCACCGTCGAGACCGCGCGCCCGCTGGTCCCGCTGCGTCCCGCAGTCCTGTCGGCCCCTGACCCGGGGCCCGAGCCCGAGCCGCTGCCCGCCGTCACCCGGCACGACCTCGACGCCCTGCGCACCGCGCTGGCGCACAGCCCGGCGTTGATCTGGCGGCGGGACCGGCACCACAACATCGACTGGGTCAGCGACACCTACCGCGATGCCGTCGCCCGGCTTCGTCCCGAACACGCCGACGACTGGCCGGTCTATGACCTCTTCTCCGAGCAACTGCCCCCCGGCACCACCGGCCTGCCCGGCCACCGCCGGGCCGCGATCCCGCGCGACACCGGGGACAAGGCCTGGTTCGAACTGTCCTGCACGGTCACCGCCGACGGCACGTGGTTCTCCGCCGTGCCGATCGACGCCACCATCCGCGCCGAGGACTCGCTGCGCGCCTACATGGCGACGCTGACCCGGACCTTCGCGCAGCTTCAGACCGGGCTCGCGATCTTCGACCGGCGGCGGCAGCTGATCCTGTTCAACCCCGCCTTCCACGACCTGACCGGCCTCGACACGCTCTGGCTCAGCACCCGGCCGACGCTGGCCGGGCTGCTCGACCGTATGCACGACCGCCACGCCCTGCCCGAACCGCGCGATTACCGCGCCTGGCGCGACCGGCTCGCCGGGCTCGAGGCCGGGGTGCAGGACGGCGGGTTCGAGGAGGTGTGGACCCTGCCCTCCGGCCGGGTGTTCCGGATCTGCGCCCAGCCGCACCACGACGGCGGGCTGGCCCTGCTGATGGACGACATCTCGGACGATGTCGCCCTGACCCGGCAGTTCCGCTCCGAGATCGACCTCGCCCAGTCGGTGATCGACGCCCTGCCGGATGCGGTCGCGGTGTTCACCCGCACCGGCACCATGGTTCTGGCGAACGAGGCCTACGGCGCCCTCTGGGGCATTCCCCGGCCCGATCCCCGCGACACCGGGAACGAGGCGCTGACGATCTCGGGCGCGATCCGGCTCTGGCAGTCGCGCTGCCTGCCGGGCGGCCCGTGGCAGGACGTGCGCGACAGCGTCACCAGCGCCGCCGACCGCAGCGAATGGTCCGACAGCGCCCGCCGCCCCGATGGCCGCCTGATCGAGTGCCGGGTGCAGCCCCTGTCGCCCACCGCGACCCTCGTCGCCTTCACCGAGTCCGAGCCGACCCCGGTGTTCCAGGCCCTGCGCCGCGAGCGTCTCAGCGCCTGAGCGCTCCGCCCCGGCACGCCCCTGCTTGCGGTCGGGTGGACCTGGGGTAGAACGGGGCATGGGCAGCGACACACGGCAGGTCTTTCTGGACAGCGACGATGCGACGGCCGCGCTCGCGGCGGCGCTCGCTCCCGTGCTGCGGGCGGGCGACACGCTGCTGCTCGACGGCCCGGTCGGCGCCGGCAAGACCGCCTTCGCCCGCGCGCTGATCCAGGCCCGGATGGCCGCCACCGGCCCGGTCGAGGATGTCCCCTCGCCCAGCTTCGCCCTTGTCCAGGTCTACGATCTGCCCGATCTCACGATCTGGCACGTCGATCTCTACCGGCTGGACGGCGTGACGGACACCGTCGAGCTGGGCCTCGACGAGGCGTTCGAGACCGCGCTCTGCCTGGTCGAATGGCCCGAACGCCTCGGCGCTGCCCTGCCGCCGGACGCCGCCCGGCTGGCCTTCGCCTATGGCCCGGACGAGGGCACGCGGCACCTCGCCGTGACCATGCCGCCCGGCGACCTGCACGATCGTCTCGCCCCCGTTCTGGACCTTCCCGCCCGATGACCCGCGCCGACACCCTCGATGCCTTTCTCGCCGACGCCGGATGGGGCGCGGCCCGCCGCGCACCGCTGGCGGGCGACGCCTCGAACCGCCGCTACCTGCGCCTGCACCGCGACGAGCAGACCGCCGTCCTGATGGATGCCCCGGCCGAGCGGGGCGAGGACGTCCGCCCCTTCATGGCGGTCGCCGGGCATCTTGCCGGTCTCGGCCTGTCGGCCCCCCGCTTGCTGGCCGCCGATCCGGAGCACGGCTTCCTGCTGCTCGAAGACCTCGGCGACGCGCTCTACCTGACCCTCGCGCCCGCCCGGCCGGACCTCGAACCGCTGCTCTACGAAAGCGCCGCCGACGCGCTGGTCACCCTGCACGCGTCCCCCCCGCTGCCCGGTCTCGCCGCCTATGACGCCGCGCGGATGGGCACGCTCGCCGGTCTCGCGGGCCAGTGGTACGCGGGCGACGCGCAGGCGGCCCGGCACCTCGCCGCCGCCTGCACCGCCGCGCTTGCCGCCCTGCCGCCGGTCGCCCCGGTGATGGTCTTGCGCGACTACCACGCCGGGAACCTGATCTGGCTGCCCGAGCGGGACGGACCCGCCCGCGCCGGGCTGCTGGACTTCCAGGACGCGATGCTCGGCCACCCGGTCTACGACCTCGTGTCGCTGGTGCAGGACGCCCGCCGCGACGTGCCGCCCGAGATCGCCGCGCGCACGCTGGCCCACTATGCCCGGCGCACCGGCCAGCAGCCCCAGGCCGTCGCCCGCGCCGCCGCGGCTCTCGGCGCCCAGCGCGCCCTGCGCATCCTCGGCGTCTTCGCCCGCCTCTCGCTGCATTTCGGCAAACCCGGCTACATCGCCCTGATCCCCCGCGTCTGGGACCAGCTCCACGCCAATCTGGCCGATCCGGCGCTGGCCTCGCTGGCCGACGTGGTGGCCGCCACCCTGCCGCCGCCCACCCCCGATCGGCTGCACGACCTGGAGGCCCGATGCGGGACGATCCCGACGCTCTGATGGTCTTCGCAGCCGGGCACGGCACCCGGCTGCGCCCGCTGACCCTGACCACGCCGAAGCCGCTGGTCCCGGTCGCGGGCCGCGCGCTGCTCGATCACGCGCTCTGCCACGCCACGCCCGAGCTGGTGCGCCGCATCGTCGTCAACCTCCACGCCTACCCCGACCAGATGCGCGCCCATCTCGCCCGCCATCCGCAGGTGATCCCGTCCGAGGAACCCGAGCTTCTCGAAACCGGCGGCGGGCTGAAGGCGGCGCTGCCGCATCTCGGCCCCGGGCCGGTCTTCACCCTGAACTCGGACGTGGTCTGGCGCGGTCCCAACCCGCTGGCGATCCTGCGCGCCGCCTGGGATCCGGCCCGGATGGACGCGCTGCTGCTCTGCCTGCCGCGGGACCGCACGCGCGGGCACGACGGCACTGGCAGCTTCACCCTGCATCCGGACGGGCGGCTGACCGCGCCGGGTCCGCTGGTCTATACCGGGGCGCAGATCCTGCGCACCGACGGGCTGGCCGCGATCCCCGACCGGGCCTTCTCCGTCCGCCTGCTGTGGGAGAGGGTCGCCGCCACCGGCCGGGTCTGCGGGTGCCTCTACCCCGGCCACTGGGCCGAGGCCGGATCGCCCGAGGGACTCGCGGCCGCGACCGCCCTGCTGGAGGACCCCGATGTTTGACCCCGCGCCCGCCCCCCGCGTCTTCGGCATCCCGCCCGGGGCCGACTTCGCCGAGCGGCTGGGGGCGGGCCTGCGCGCGCGCACCGGCGGCGATCCGGTTGCGCTGGCGCGGACCGAGATCATCGTGAACGCCGCCCGGATGGAGCGGCGACTGACCGAGGTGCTGCGCCGGACCCCCGGCCCGCTGCCCCGCATCCACGTCCTGACCGACCTGCCGCAGGCCCGGCCGATCCCGGGCCTCGCCCCGGCCCGCCACGCGCTGCGCCGCCGCCTCGAACTGGCGGGGCTAACACAGGCGGTGATCGAGCGCGTCCCCGACCTCGCCCCGCGGGCCGCCGCCCTCGACCTCGCCGACAGTCTCGGCGCGCTCCTCGACGAGATGCAGGACGAGGCCGTGCCGCTCGACCGGGTGCTGTCCCTCGACGTCGGCGGATTGTCGGCCCACTGGGCGCGGTCGCTGCACCTGCTGGAGGCGCTCGTCCCGATCAGCACCCCGGAGGACGGCACCCGCGACCCGGCCGCCCGCCTGCGCGACTGGGTCGAGGACCGTGCCGCCCGCTGGGCCGCCGCGCCGCCCGCGCATCCCGTGCTGCTCGTCGGCTCGACCGGATCGCGCGGCACCACCGCCGACCTGATCGACGCCGTCGCGCGCCTGCCGCAGGGCGCGGTCGTGCTGCCCGGTTTCGACTTCGACCTGCCGCAGGACATCTGGGCGCGGCTCCACGACCTGCCCGGCGCCGAGGATCACCCGCAAGACCGCATCGCGCGCCTCCTGCGCCGCCTCGACGTGCCCGCAGACGCCGTTCTGCCGTGGCACGGTACCGACACCCCCGCGCCCGACCGCAACCGCCTCGTGTCGCTTGCGCTGCGCCCGGCCCCGGTCACCGACCAGTGGCGCGCCGAGGCGCCCGGCCTGCCGCCCGCCGCCGACGCCACCCGGGACCTGACCCTGGTCGAGGCCCCCGGCGCCCGGGCCGAGGCGCAGGCCATCGCCCTGATCCTGCGCGAGGCGCTCGACGCCGGCGAGACCGCCGCGCTGATCTCGCCCGACCGGACCCTGGCCCGGCAGGTCGCCGCTGCGCTCGCCCGCTGGGGCATTGCCCCCGACGACAGCGGCGGTCAGCCGCTCTCGCTGTCGGTGCCGGGGCGACTGCTGGCGCTTCTGGCCGGGCTGTTCGGACAGGCGCTGACCGGCGAGGACCTGATCGGCCTTCTGAAACACCCGCTGACCGCCGCGGGCGACGATCGGGGCGCGCGCGGCGACCATCCTCTGCGCACCCTCGCGCTGGAAGAGCACCTGCGCGCCGAAGGCCCGCCTTTCCCGACACGGGCCGCCCTCGCCGCATGGTCCGCCACCCGTCCCGGGACCGAGGCCTGGGCCGACTGGGTCGCCAGCCTGCTCGACCGGCTCGCCGCGATCGGGCCCGCGCCGCTCGCCACCCATGTCGACACCCTGCGCGACCTTGCCGAAATCCTCGTCGCGGGTCCTGTCGGCGCGGGCTGCGCCGAGCTTTGGCGCGAACCGGCGGGCGAGTCCGCGCGCCGCCTGTTCGACGACCTCGCGGCCCACGCCGCGCACGGCAGCACGCTCGACCCCGGCGCCTTCGCCGCCTTCCTCACCGGGCTCCTTGCCGCCGAGTCGGTGCGCGATGCCGTGACCCCGCACCCGAACCTGATGATCTGGGGCACCATCGAGGCCCGCGTGGGCGGCACCGACCTGACCGTGCTCGCCGGGCTGAACGAAGGGACCTGGCCCGCCAGCGCCCCGCCCGATCCCTGGCTGAACCGGCCGATGCGCCGCGCCGCCGGGCTGGCGGTGCCGGAACGGCGGATCGGGCTGCAGGCGCACGACTTCCAGCAGGCGATCGGCGCGCGCCGCGTCGTGCTGACCCGCGCCCGCAAGGATGACGAGGCCGAGACGATCCCTTCGCGCTGGCTCAACCGCCTGCTGAACCTGCTGACCGGCCTCGGACCGCACGGTGCCGCCGCCGTTACCGCCATGAAGGACAGGGGCGCGGCGATCCTTGCCCGGGCCGCCGCCCTCGATGTCCACGACACGCCCCTGCCGCGCGCCAAGCGCCCCGCGCCGCGTCCCCCGGCCGGGGTTCGGCCCGCCGCCTTCTCGATCACCCAGATCGAAACCCTGATCCGCGATCCCTATGCCATCTATGCCCGCAAGGTCCTGCGGCTGCGCGCGCTCGATCCACTGCGCCGCCAGCCCGATGCCCGCGTGCGCGGCGACATCATCCACGCGATGCTGCACGACCTCGTGGACCGGACCCGCGACGCCTGGCCCGACGATCCCGCCCCGCTGTTCGAGCACCTGCTCGACACCCGGCTCGCCGAGCACGCCGACTGGCCCGCCCAGACCCGCATCTGGCGCGCACAGCTGATGTCCCGGCGCGACCGGATCCTTGCGGACGAAGCTGCGCGCCGCGCCCTCGGCGCCCCCGCCGCCCTCGAAGCGGATGGCGAGACCCTCCTGCCCTCCGGCGTCCGGCTCTACGGCCGCGCGGACCGGCTCGACCGGCTGACCGACGGGACGCTGGCGATCTATGACTACAAGGCCGGGTCGCCGCCCTCGAAGAAACAGACCCTCGCGTTCAACCGCCAGCTTCACCTCGAAGCGATCATCGCCGAGGCGGGCGGGTTCGAAGACCTGCCCGCCGCGGACGTCAGTCTGCTCGCCTTCCTCGGGGTGATCTCCGGCGATGCCACCCGGATCACCGCCGAGGACACGCCCGGCTTCGTCGCCGAGACCCGCGACCGGCTCGAGGCCCTGCTGGCCCGGTTCCGCGATCCGGCCACCGGCTACGGCGCGCGCCTGATGGTCGAGACCCGGCGCTGGGGCGGCGACTACGACCACCTCGCCCGCTACGGCGAATGGGAAGACAGCGACGACGTCACCCCGGAGGACGTGCGATGACCGTCGACGACGCCACCCGCGCACAAGTCACCGCCGCGCATCCCGGCCGCTCCACCTGGCTGTCGGCCAACGCCGGGTCGGGCAAGACCTCGGTGCTGACCAACCGCGTGGCCAGGCTGCTGCTCGACGGGGTCGATCCGCAGCGCGTGCTCTGCCTGACCTACACCAAGGCCGCCGCGACCGAGATGCAGAACCGCCTGTTCCGCGAACTCGGCACCTGGACCATGCTGACCGAGGACGAGCTGGAGACGAAGCTGCGCAGCCTCGGCCATCCCGACGCGCGCAACACCGCCGCCGGGCGCAACCGGGCGCGCACGCTGTTCGCGCAGGCGATCGAGACACCGGGCGGGCTGAAGATCCAGACCATCCACTCGTTCTGCGGCGCGCTCCTGCGGCGATTCCCGCTCGAAGCCGGGGTCTCGCCGGCCTACCGCGAACTCGACGACCTCGGGCAGCAGCGCCTGATCTCGGACGTGCTCGACACCCTGGCGCGCGGGCCGGACCGGGCGCTTTTCGACCGCCTCGCCCGGCACCTCGGCGGCAACGAGGACCCGGTCGCCCTGACCCGGACCCTGATGCAGCGCCGCGACGAGTTCGAAACGCCGCCCGCGCCCGACGACATCCGCGCCGCCCTCGGCCTGCCGCCGGGCTTCACCCCCGAGGCCTGGGACACCGTCGCGAGCGACGGCACCGAGGATTCGGCCTTCGCCGAGGCCGTGCCGCTGCTGCGGGCCGAAAGCGCCAAGGGCGCACAAGTGCTCGCCGATCTCCTCACCCGCTGGATCGAAGGCGACCGCAGCGACGCCTTCCGCGAGACCCTGTTCAGCGAAGGCCTGCTGTCGACAGGGGCGGGTCCCAAGGTGAAGTCCGTCCCGAACAAGAAGTTCCAGGCCACCTACCCTGATCTGACCGAAGCGCTGCACGCCTTCCTGTACCGGCTCCACGACACCGCCTGCGCGCTGAACACCTACCCGATCGTCGAGCGGACCGAGGTGCTGCACGATTTCGCCCGCGCCGTGATCCCCGCCGTGGATCGCGCCAAGACCCTGCGCGGCCTTGTCGACTTCGACGACATGATCGCCCGCGTCCGCGCCATGCTGCGCGACCCGCAGATCGCGGAATGGGTACTCTTCAAGCTCGACGGCGGCATCGACCACATCCTCGTGGACGAGGCGCAGGACACCAGTCCCGCGCAATGGGACATCATCCGCGCGCTGGCCGCCGAGTTCGCCGCCGGGCGCGGCGCACAGGAGGACGTCACCCGCACGCTCTTCGTCGTCGGGGACCCGAAACAGTCGATCTACTCGTTCCAGGGCGCCGACCCCGACGCCTTCGACCGGATGCGGCAGCACTTCGCCACCGCCTTCTCGGACGCCGGCCGGCCGATGCAGACCAGCGTGCTGCAACACTCGTTCCGGTCCTCGCCCGCGATCCTGCGCGCCGTCGACTCGGTCTTCACGCAGGCCGGGCACCGCGGGCTCGGGATGGACAGCGCCCATGTCGCCTTCCGCAGCGGGATGCCGGGCCGCGTCGATCTCTGGCCTCTGGTCGAGCCGCCCGAGAGCCCCCCGCAGCCCGAGTTCGGCGACCCCGTCGACAGCGTCCCCGCGACGCATCCGAAGATCGTTCTGGCCCGCCGCGTCGTCGACGAGATGGTGCGCCTGCTCGACGCGGGCACCCGCATCGCCGGGCGCGACGGCACCGTGCGCGCCGTGACGCCGGGCGATTTCCTGGTGCTCGTGCAGGGCCGCGACGCGCTCTTCCACGAGCTGATCCGCCGCTGCAAGGAGGTCGGCCTGCCCATCGCCGGGGCCGACCGCCTGCGCATCGGCGGCGAGATCGCCGTCAAGGACCTGACCGCGCTCCTGTCCTTCCTCGCCACGCAAGACGACAGCCTCAGCCTCGCCGCCGCGCTGCGCTCGCCGCTCTTCGGCTGGTCCGAGCAGGATCTCTACGCCCTCGCCCAGCCGCGGACCGAGCGCCACCTGTGGCAGGCCCTGCGCAAGCCCGAAACCGCCGCGCGGCACCCCGAAACCCTGAAGATCCTGCACGACCTGCGCGACCGCGCCGATTACCTGCGCCCCTACGAACTGCTGGAACGCATCCTGATCGTCCACGGCGGACGCGCCCGGCTGATCGCCCGGCTGGGGGCCGAGGCCGAAGACGGCATCGACGCGCTTCTGGGCCAGGCACTGGCGCATGAACGCCGGGCGGTGCCCGACCTGACCGGCTTCCTCGGCGCGCTCGCGCAGGACATCGGCGACCTGAAGCGCCCGCTCGACGCCCACGGCGGCGCGGTCCGGGTGATGTCGGTGCACGGGGCCAAGGGACTGGAAGCGCCCATCGTCATCCTGCCCGACGCCGCCAGCCGCCGGGCGCGCGGCGACGGCGCGATCCTGCGGCTGCCCGGCGGCCCGACCGTCTGGCGCGGCAGCGGCAAGCTGGTCACGCCGCCGCTCGCCGAAGCGCTAGAGGACCGCAAGACCCAGGACGAGGAAGAGCGCCTGCGCCTTCTCTACGTCGCGATGACCCGCGCCGAATCCTGGCTGATGGTCGCCGCCGCCGGAAAGACCGACGCCGAGGACGAGACGCCCAACGCCTGGCACGCCCTTGTCGACGGCGGCCTCCGGGCGCTGAACGCGGTGCCGCACGACATGCCTGGCGGCGCGGGCCTGCGCTTCGCCATGGGCGACTGGCCCGATCCCGGCCCGGCGCAGCCCTGGACCGCCGGGGCCGACAGCCGCACGCCCCTGCGCCTGCCCACCGTCGCCCTGCCCGACACGCCCGCCGCGCCCGTCTCGCCCTCCGATCTCGGCGGCGCCAAGGCCCTGCCCGGCGCATCGGAGGCCGCCGACGAGGAAGCCGCCAAGCGGCGCGGCAGCGTCCTTCACTGGCTGCTCGAACACCTGCCCGGCTGGCCGCGCGCGGATCACGCCGCGCTGGCCGCGCAGAACCCCGAGGTGACCGCCGCCGACCTGGCCGAGGTGCAGGCCTGCCTCGACGCCCCCGACCTCGCCGCGCTCCTCACCGATCCCGCTCTTCTCCGCGAGGTGCCGGTCAGCGGCACCCTGCCGCACGGCCTCGGACCCGCCTTCGGCGTGCTCGACCTCGTCGAGGTGACGCCGGAGCGCGTGCGGGTCATCGACTTCAAGTCGAACGCCACCGTGCCCGCGACCCCGGCCGAGGTGCCCGAGGGACTGCTGCGCCAGATGGGGGCCTATCGCATGCTGGCGGCACAGGCCTTCCCCGGCCGCCCGGTCGAGGTCGCGCTGCTCTGGACCCGCACCGCCACCCTGATGCCCTTGCCCGGGGCACTGACCGACGCCGCGCTGGCCCGCGCAACGCGACCTTGACGCGTGGCGGACCCATCCATAGTTATCGTTGACAACCTTACGCCGCCGAGGAGCGCCCCCATGAGCACCGTTGCCGTCACCGACGCCACCTTTGAAGACGAAGTCACCAAGTCCGACGTGCCGGTGCTGGTTGATTTCTGGGCCGAGTGGTGCGGGCCGTGCAAGCAGATCGGCCCGGCACTCGAGGAACTCAGCGCCGAGTACGAGGGCAAGCTGAAGATCGCCAAGGTCAACGTGGACACCGACATGGTCGCGGCGCAGTCGCTGCACGTGCGCGGCATCCCGGCGCTGTTCATCTTCAAGGACGGCAAGATGGTCGGCAACAAGACCGGCGCGGCCCCGAAGGCGGCGCTGAAAAGCTGGATCGACGCGACGATCTGAGCCCCGGCTCTCGCGCGGACCCCATTGGCGGGCGCCCCTCACCGGGCGCCCGTTTCCGTGTCAGGCGGGCCAGCCGTGCGCCTGCAGCCGCTCGGTGACGCGCTGCCCGAACTCGGGCCGCCAGAAGTTCAGCGCCTTGTGCTGGAAGAACCAGAACAGGTAGCGCGCGTAATCCGGCGCGGGCCCGCCCAGCGCCTCGAACGCGCCCTTCATGCCCAGCTTCGGCACAGACGCCGCGATGTGGTGAAAGTCGATCTCGGCGAACAGCAGCGCGGGCTTGCCGAGGAAGAACCCCTTCAGCGCCACGCTCGAATTCTCGCAGGCCACGTAATCGCACTTCGGCAACAGGTCGGTCATCGGGCTGTCCGACAGGTGGATGCGCGGATCCTCGATCAGCCGGTCCACCGCCTCGCGCTCGTGCGGGCTGTAGGTCTCGCCCGGGTGCAGCGTCAGCACGATGTCCCGCGTCCGCTCGCGCTTGGCGATCTCGCGCACCATGTCCAGCGGCGCGCGGCTCTGGAAGCTGCGCTGGGTCAGAAGCCGTCCCTGCAGCGGCACGTAGACGAAGCCTTCGCCCCGCACGGGCGGCGGCAGCGGCATCCGCTCGCGCCAGAACTTCACGAAATGCGCCGCCCGGTCGCCGTCCACCGCCTCCGGGTCGAAACTGGCGCGCGCCACGTCCCACTCCCAGCGCTTGGCCGACGCCTCGATCTGCCAGAACGGATCGAAGTAGGACCGCCGCAGCGTCAGGCAGCGCGGCCCGACCGGGGCATCCTCGTAGAACAGCGTGTACCCCGGGCGCGCGGCACTCGCCAGGCGCTCGTCCAGGCCGTCCCCGCGCCACGTGATCCGCCAGCCGCGCGCCTCCAGCGCCCGCACCAGCTCGGCCAGGAACGGGTGCTTGCCGCGCCGGACGCGCCACAGCAGGTACTCGGTCAAGTGGATGGAAAGAGTGCGCGTTTCGACCATGCGCGGGACCGTATGGCGCTGATTCGGCAGCGTCCAGCGCCCCGCCATTGCGACCTCGCAGCGCCGGGTCCATATGGTGCAGCAAGGTAACGGAGAGAGACGATGCCAGACCACGACTTCCCCGGATGGCACGGAACCACCATCCTCGGTGTTCAAAAAAACGGCAAAGTCGTGATCGGCGGGGACGGGCAGGTCAGCCTCGGCCAGACCGTGATCAAGGGCAGCGCCCGCAAGGTGCGCCGCCTGTCGCCCGGCGGCTTCGACGTCGTCGCGGGCTTCGCCGGCTCGACCGCAGACGCCTTCACCCTGCTTGAACGGCTGGAGACCAAGCTGCAGGCCACCCCCGGCCAGCTCGGGCGCGCCGCTGTCGAACTGGCCAAGGACTGGCGCACCGACAAGTACCTCCAGAAACTGGAAGCCATGCTGATCGTCTCGGACGGCGCGGCGCTCTTCGTCATCACCGGCGCGGGCGACGTGCTGGAGCCCGAGTACGGCGTCGCCGCCATCGGCTCGGGCGGCAACTACGCGCTGGCCGCCGCGCGGGCGCTGATCGACACCGACCTCGACGCCGAGGCGATCGTGCGCAAGTCGATGGCCATCGCCGCCGAGATCTGCGTCTACACCAACACCCACCTCACGCTCGAAACGATCCCGGCATGAGCCTGACCCGCGACGACCTGCGCGCGGCCGTCCGCGTCGGCGCGATCACCGAGGCGCAGGCCGCCCATATCCTCGCCCTCGCCGATGCCCGCGCCGGCGCGCGCGAGAACCTCGACGGTCTCGACGAACCGTTCGAGCTGTTCCGCGGCTTCAACGAGGTGTTCATCGTCGTCGGCCTCTCGATCCTCTACATCGGCTGGTCGGGCGTCACCGGCCTCGGCCTGCTGGGCGAGCCGGGCGCGCTCTGGATGGCCGTCGCCGCCGCCGGTATGGCGGGCGTCGCGGCCCTGGCCCGCTACTTCACCCTGGTCCGCCGGATGATCGCACCCTCCATCGCGCTGACGGTGATGTTCGCCCTTTCGGCGCTGCAGTTCTCGGCCGGTCTCGCGCCACTGCTCAGCGCCAACACCCCGCTGGTCTGGGCGATCTCGGCGGCGGGCACCGGCCTCTTGCTGACCGGCTACTGGCTGGTGTTCCGCGTGCCCTTCGCCATGCTCGGCATCGCGCTGTCGGTCTTCGCCACCGGCTTCGCGCTCACGCTCTATGGCGGCGCGGCCTTCACCGACCTGCAGGACGCCTTCCTGCTCAGCGCCGAAGGACCCTTCGCCTGGCTGACCGTCGCGCTCGGGCTGGTCGGCGCCGCCGTCGCGCTCGGCTTCGACATGAGCGACCCGCACCGCGTCACCCGTCGCTCGCAGAACGGCTTCTGGCTGCACGTCGTCGCGGCCCCCGCCATCGTGAACACCGCGGCGCTGACCCTCTTCGACAACGGCAGCGCACTGGCGCTCGGGGCGCTGGTCGCCTTCCTCGCCGTCATGGCGCTGTTCGCCGTGGTGATCGACCGCCGCTCCTTCCTCGTGGCGGGTGTCGGATACGTGGTCGCCCTCGCCATCACCGTGGTCGAGGACCAGGCCTTCCTCGCCATTCTCCTGCTCGGCGCGGGGCTCGTGCTGCTGGGCGCGACGTGGGAACGCCTGCGCACCGCCCTGATGACCGCCCTGCCCGCCTTCCCCGGCAAGGACCGCTTGCCGCCCTACGCGAAAGGGACCGCATGACCGACCTCACCCCCCGCGAAATCGTCTCGGAACTGGACCGCTTCATCATCGGGCAGGCCGACGCCAAGCGCGCCGTCGCCGTGGCCCTGCGCAACCGCTGGCGGCGGCGGCAGTTGCCCGACGACCTGCGCGACGAGGTCTATCCGAAGAACATCCTGATGATCGGCCCGACCGGCGTCGGCAAGACCGAGATCAGCCGCCGGCTGGCCCGCCTCGCCCGCGCGCCCTTCCTCAAGGTCGAGGCCACGAAGTTCACCGAGGTCGGCTATGTCGGCCGCGACGTGGACCAGATCGTGCGCGATCTCGTCGATGCCGCCATCCTGATGACCCGCGAGCACATGCGCGAAACCGTCAGCGCCGCCGCGCAGGCGGCCGCCGAGGAACGCGTGATCGAGGCGCTCTGCGGCGAGAACGCCCGCGCCGAGACCCGCGAGATGTTCCGCCGCAAGCTGCGCTCGGGCGAACTGGACGACAAGGTGATCGAGGTCGAGGTGACCGACAGCGCCAGCCCCTTCCCCGCGTTCGAGATTCCGGGCCAGCCCGGCGGCATGGGCGGCGGCATGATGAACCTCGGCGATCTCTTCGGCAAAGCCTTCGGCGGCCGCAAGACTACCCGCAAGCTGACCGTCGCCGACAGCCACGACGTGCTGGTGTCCGAGGAAGCCGACAAGCTGCTCGACCAGGAAACCGTAACCCGCGAGGCCCTGAAGGCGGTCGAGGAGAACGGCATCGTCTTCATCGACGAGATCGACAAGGTCTGCGCCCGGTCCGACGCGCGCGGCGCCGATGTCAGCCGCGAAGGCGTCCAGCGCGACCTGCTGCCACTGATCGAGGGCACGACCGTCTCCACGAAGCACGGCCCGGTGAAGACCGACCATATCCTCTTCATCGCCTCGGGCGCGTTCCACATCGCCAAGCCCAGCGACCTGCTGCCCGAACTGCAGGGCCGCCTGCCGATCCGCGTCGAGCTGCGCGCGCTGACCGAGGCCGATTTCGTCCGCATCCTGACCGAGACCGACAACGCCCTGACCCGCCAGTACCAGGCGCTTCTGGCCACCGAGGAGATCGCCGTCACCTTCACCGACGACGGCATCGCCGCGCTCGCCCGCATCGCCGCGCAGGTCAACGCCACGGTCGAAAACATCGGCGCCCGGCGGCTCTACACCATCATGGAGCGCGTCTTCGAGGAGTTGTCCTTCACCGCCCCCGACCGTTCGGGCGAGGCGGTGACCATCGACGCCGCCTTCGTCGAGGCGCACCTGGGCGCGCTCGCCGCCGACACCGACATCAGCCGCTACGTGCTCTGAGGCTCAGCGCAGGCCGCCGCCGGGCGGCTTGCGCAGGTACACGTAATAGGCGCCGCCGCCGCCGTGGCTGCGGTGCGCCTCGGTTACCTGCAGCACCATCGGTCCCAGCGGCGGCATCGCCAGCCACTGCGGCACCGAATGGCGCAGCATTCCCTGGCGCACCGGCATCGGCCCGTCCGACCCCCGGTCGGTGCGCCCCTTCCCGGTAATCACCAGAACCAGCCGGTGCCCGGAGGCATGCGCGCCCAGCACGAAGCGGATCAGCGCCGGGTGCGCCACCGCCGCGGTCATCCCGTGCAGGTCGATCCGCGCATCGGGGTCCATCTTGCCGCGCTTCATCCGCTGGAACCGCTTGCGGTCCATCCGCAGCGGCGCGTCCGCCACCCGCTCGGCCACCGGCGGCAACAGGTCGTGCCCCGGCAGACCCGGCTTCGCGTGCTGCCCGACGCGGAACGCGGGCAGCGGCGCGGTCTCCGCACGCGGGGCCGGTTTCGGCTTGGCGACGGGCCGCGTGTTGACCTCGGGGGTCTGGTGCTTCGGCCGGGCGGGGTGCAGCGGGGTGGCCTGCGCGGTCACGCGCTCCCACAGGTCACGGTCCTCCTCGGACAGGCGGCGCGGCTTCCGGGCCATCTCACATCTGCCCGGTCAGGCGCAGCGCCACCTCGATCGGCAGCAGCGTGACCAGCCGCCCCGGATCGCGGACCCGCCCGGCGGCGCGACCCGCCGCATCGCCGGTCCCGAAGAAGATGTCCGCGCGCTGCGGACCCTTGATCGCCGACCCGGTGTCCTGCGCCACCATCAGCCGCCGCATCGGCACGGCGCCGCCCTTCTCGACCCAGACCGGCGCGCCCAGCGGCGTGAAGGCCGGGTCGATGGCGACGCTGCGCAGCGGCGTGACCGAGCGGTTCATCGCGCCCAGCGGCCCGCGCTCGGGCGGCACCTCATCGACGATCCGGAAGAACACGAAGCTCGGGTTGTGCCGCAGCAGGTCGCGGCCCTCCTCCGGGTTGCGCCGCACCCAGTTCGAGATCACCTGCGCTGAGACCTGGTGCGCCTCGTAGACCCCGCGCCGCACCAGTTCCTGCCCGATCGAGCGGTAGTCGTGCCCGTTCTTGCCGCCGAACCCCAGCCGCATGACCGAGCCGTCCGCGAAATGCAGCCGCCCCGAGCCCTGCACCTGCAGGAAGAACGCCTCGACCGGGTCACGCGCCCAGGCGATTTCCAGCCCGCGCCCCTCCAGCACGCCGAGATCTTCGATCTCGGCCCGGCTGTGCCAGCGCTGGCCGGGCCGCAATTCCGGCGGGGTCAGGTAGATCGGGGTCTCGAAACCCGGCGCGCGGGTCCGCGATGCTTCGATCTCGGGCTCGAAATACCCGGTGAACAGGGCTTCGGTCTCGGGCGACCACGCCACCGGCAGGAACAGTGACTCGAAGAAACTGCGCGCGTCGGGTTTCCCCGCCGCCATCGCGCAGACCGCCCCCCAGTCCCGGGGATCGAGGTCGCCGCAGGTTTCGAGAAAGGCGTCGAAGACCTCGTGCGGGGCCGTGCCCGGCCAGCCGTCGAGGTCCTCGTAGCTCAGCAGCACCGGCGGTGCGGCACTGGCCGTCACGGGACAGGCCGCCATGAAGACGGCGGCGCATATCCCGCGCAGGCCAAGCGTCATCCCCCGGTCGCCACCAGGCGCCAGTTCGGATCGTCCGCGCCCATCGTGCGGGCGAAGCTCCAGACATCGCGCTGGCGCTTGATCTCGCGCGGGTTGCCCTCGACGATCTCGCCTTCCGCGTTGCGCACGACCGAGGTCAGCTCGCCCACGAACCGCACGGTCAGCTCGGCCTCGCCGGTGTCGCGGTCGAAACCCGCCTCTTCCAGTACCACCTCGCGCACGCCGTTGAACTCGGCCTCGACCTTCAGGCCCTGCGCCTCGCGGGAGCGGATCACCTCGTCGAAGGCCTCGGCGACATCCTCGGACAGGAAGCCGCGCACCTCCTCGATGTCGCCGCGCTCGAAGGCCATCAGGATCATCTCGTAGGCCCCGCGCGCCCCGCGCAGGAACTCCGAGACGTTGAAATCGCCCTCGGCCATCTTCATCGCCGCCAGCGCCTTGGCGGCAGGGCTGCCGTCGGGAACGTGATCGGTGATGTCGGTGTCGGGGCCGCCCTCGATCACCTCGAACTCGCGCCGCAGGTCCTCGCGCGTGTCCCGCACGGTGACCGGCGGTTTCTCGAACCCGTCGCGCGTGCCGAGCACGCTGCGCAGCCGCAGGATCAGGAAAATGGCCACGCCCGCGAGGACGAGTAGCTGGATGATGGCTGCGCTCATGAAAACTCCGGTTCGCTAGGCACTTTGGTCGTGTCGCGTTGCGCACATATGTAAGGGGGGGATAGGGTCAAGTCCACCGGACGACGCCCGCAAAACCGGAGACGACGCCATGTGGCTGTTCCTGATCTTTCTTGCCGTGCCGCTGATCGAGATCGGCCTGTTCATCCAGGTCGGCGGCGCGATCGGGCTTCTGCCGACGCTGGTGATCGTCATTCTGACCGCGCTGCTGGGCACGGCCCTCGTGCGGCAGCAGGGTATCGCGGTCCTGAACGACCTGCGTCGCAGCCTCGACACCTTCGACGACCCGGCCCGCCCGCTGGTCCACGGCGCGCTGATCCTCTTCGCGGGCGCGCTCCTGCTGACGCCGGGCTTCTTCACCGATGCCGTCGGCCTGTCCCTGCTGGTCCCGCCGGTGCGCGACATGGCCTATGACCTCGTCCGCCGCCGCATCGCGGTGCAGCGCTACCGGGCCGAGGCCACCGCCAGCGCCCGCCGCCGGCCGGACGATCCCACCGTGATCGACGGCGAATTCGAGGACCTGGGCGACCTGCCGCCCCGCACCCCGCCGAACCGCCGCCCCTGACCGGCCTTTCCGCCGGGGGGAGTTCCTGCTACCAGACCCCGGATTTTAGCCTTCCGAGGATCAGACCATGGCAGAGACTGCTGAAAACGGTGCCGATACCGGCGCAACCCCGCCCGTCCAGCCCAAGCTCTCGGTGCTGGGCCAGTTCATCCGCGACATGTCGTTCGAGAACATCGCCGCCCAGAAGGGCGTCTCCGGCGAGACCCAGCCCGACATCCAGGTGCAGGTGAACCTCGACGCCCGCAAGCGTCCGCAGGACAAGCAGTACGAGGTTTCGATCAAGCTGACGATCAACGCGAAGAACAAGGCCAACGATGCCGCGATCTTCCTGCTCGAGATCGACTACGCCGGCATCTTCGCCATCGACAACGTGCCGGACCAGCAGATGCACCCGTTCCTGCTGATCGAATGCCCGCGCATGATCTTCCCGTTCCTGCGCCGGATCGTCTCGGACGTGACCCGCGACGGCGGCTTCCCGCCGCTCAACCTCGAAACCATCGATTTCGTGGCGCTCTACCGCAACGAGCTGGCCCGCCGCCTCGAAGAGCAGAAAGCCCAGTCGACCGTCGTCTGAGCTATCCCTGCGTGAGCCGGGCCCAGACCGAGTCGGGCCCGAGCTCCGCGACGAAGGCGGCATGGGCTTCGGCCTCGGCCTCGGTGATCCGGGGCCGGAACGGTCGCGCCGCCGGCCTCGGGGCGCCCGCGTGGCCCCCGGCCGCCCCGCTCCCCGCCTCCGAACCCGATGGCGCCAGCACCAGGTCAGGCTGCCGCCCGCCCATCAGTTCTAGGTAGACTTCCGCCAGGATCTCGCTGTCGAGCAGCGCGCCGTGCTTCTCGCGCGCGCTGTTGTCCACGCCCAACCGCTTGCACAACGCGTCCAGCGACGCGGGCGAGCCCGGGAACCGCCGCCGCGCCATCTGCAACGTGTCCACCACCCGGTCCATCGTGATCGCGGGCGCGCCGATCCGCGCGAACTCGGCGTTCAGGAACCCGATGTCGAAGGCCGCGTTATGGATGACCAGCGTCGCGCCCTCGATGAAGTCGATGAACTCCTGCGCCACCTCCGCGAATTTCGGCTTGTCGCGCAGGAAGGCCGCCGACAGGCCGTGAACCCGCTCGGCCTCGATCGGCATGTCGCGCTCGGGGTTGATATACAGTTGCAGCACCCGCCCCGTCGGCAGGTGGTTCAAGAGCTCGACCGCCCCGATCTCGACAATCCGGTCCCCGGTCTCGGGGTCGAGGCCCGTGGTCTCGGTATCCATCACGATCTCACGCATCGCCGTCCTCCCGCACCGCGTCCAGCACCGCGCGCACCTGCGCCCGGGCACCCTCTATGGTCTTGGTATCAATCACGAAATCCGCCTGCGCCCGTTTCTCGGCATCGGGCATCTGCCGCGCCAGGATGCGCTCGAAATCGGCCTCGGTCATCCCCAGCCGCGCCAGCACCCGCGCGCGCTGCTCGGCCTCGGGAACCGACACGACCACGATCCGGTCGCAGTCCCGCGTCCCGCCCGCCTCGAACAGCAGCGGCACGTCCAGCACCACGACCGGCGCACCCGCCGTCCGCTGCGCGTCGAGGAACATCGCCCGGTCCTCGGCCACCAGCGGATGCACGATCTTCTCGATCCGCCCCAGCAGCGTTGCGTCCTCGGCGATCTTCGCCTTCAGCACGCCCCGGTCCACGCCCGCGGCGCCCACCGCCTCGGGCACCAGGTCCTGCAACGGCGCGACCGCCAGCCCGCCGGGACCGTACAGCCGATGCACCGCCGCGTCCGCGTCCCAGACCGGCACGCCCTCGTCGCGGAACATCTGCGCCGTGGTGCTCTTGCCCATCCCGATGGAGCCGGTCAGCCCGAGCACGATCATGCCGCCAGCACCGCCTCGCGCAGCGCCTCCGTCACCTCGGGCATCGCCCCGAACCAGCGCGCGAAGCCCGGCGCGCCCTGGTGCAGCAGCATCCCCAGCCCGTCGACGGTCGCGCAACCCCGAGCCCGCGCCGCCTGCAGGAACGGCGTATCCAGCGGCGCATAGATCAGGTCGGTCGCCAGCGCGCCCGCCTCCAGCCCGTCGAGCGGCAGCGAAAAGCCCCCCGCGCCGTCCATGCCCAGCGTCGTCGCGTTCACCACGGTCGCCGCGCCCGCGCACAGCCCCGGCGCGTCCAGCGCCCGGACGGTGACGCGCGGTCCGAACACCTCCGCCAGCGCCTCGGCCCGCGCGCGGGTCCGGTTCGCCAGCCGCACCTCGGGCACGCCCGCGTCCAGCAGCGCGTCCAGCACCGCCCGCGCTGCCCCGCCGGCGCCCAGCAACACCGCGGGCCCCGCCTCCGGCCGCCAGCCGGGCGCGCCCGCGCGCAGGTTGGCCATGAACCCCACGCCGTCGGTGTTGTCCGCCTCGAACCCGCCGCCGGGCAGGAAGGTCAGCGTGTTCGCCGCCCCGATCCGCCGCGCCCGCTCGGTCACCTCTGCCGCCAGCGACAGCGCCAGCTCCTTGTGCGGCACCGTCACGTTCACCCCCCGGAAGCCCGCCTTCGGCAACGCCTCCAGCACTTGCGCCAGGTCGTCCGCCCGCACGTGCAGCGGCACATAGGCCCCGCGCAGCCCCAGCGCCCGCAGCCAGTAGCCATGCAGCACCGGCGAGCGCGAATGCCCGATCGGATCGCCGATCACCCCGGCCAGCGGCACATCCCCGCTCATCCCTCGATCTCCCCCGAAATCACCAGGTAATTCAGCAACTCCAGCAGCGGCAGCCCGAGGATGGTGAAGTGATCCCCCTCGATCCGCGCCATCAGCCGGATGCCTTCCGCTTCGATCTGGTAGCCGCCGACGGAATGCCGGATCTCGTCCCACGTCCGCGCCACGTAGGCCTCGACGAAGGCGGGCGACAGGGTCCGCATCGTCAGCCGCGCGACGCCGACATGGCGCCAGACCGGCGCGCCGTCGCGGAACAGAACCGCCGCCGACAGCAGCCGGTGCGTCTGCCCCGACAGGCTCAGGATCTGCGTCACCGCCTCGGCCGGGCTTTCCGGCTTCGAGATCAGCGCGCCCCCCGCCTCCAGAACCTGGTCCGCGCCCAGCACCAGCCCGCCAGTCTTCGCCGCCTTCATCTCGGCCAGCGCATCCGCCACGTCGCGCGGCGTCGCGCCCTCGGCCAGCAGCGCCGCCTTGACGCTCTCCTCGTCCACCCGCGCGGCGGCCACGGCGATCTCCAGCCCGGCCGCCTCCAGCATCTGGCGGCGCGTCGCGGACCCGGAGGCGAGCGTCAGGACAGGCGGCATTGGGGACATTCCTGTTGAGAACTGGCCGCACAGGCCGGTGGACGATCCGGGATCACCGGGCGGACCGGACGGGACCGCGCCCGGACCCGGGATAACCCGGCCCTTCTTCCGCAATTCATCCTCTGTGGCAAACGAGGTCAACCCGCCGGGGACGACCGCGTCCCATCCCGCGTCCCGCCCCGAGTCGTCCCCGCGGTCATCCTGACCGAAGGACCGCCGCCACCCCTTTACGACCAAAAGACTCTTTCCGCCCGTCACCGGCCTCATTCACAGACCGGGACAACCCGGCCCCGCGACCTATCCTTTTGGGTATAACGCCGGGAGAACGGAAGTATCCCCGTCATCCACCGACCTACCAAAACACCAACCTTTTCTTTTCTTTTATTCTTGATAGAGGGGACGGGACCGATCGAAGGATCCCAGATGGACCTCTATTCCTGGATCAAGGCGTTCCACGTCATGTCCGTCCTGGCCTGGATGGCCGGGCTCTTCTACCTGCCCCGGCTCTACGTCTACCACGTCGAAGGGCTGAAGAAGCAGGGCGTCGAGCAGGGCAGCGACATGGACCTGCTGTTCCAGCACCAGGAACGCCTGCTGATGCGGGCCATCATGAACCCCTCGATGATCGCGACCTGGGTGTTCGGTCTCTGGCTCGTCTTCACGCCCGGCGTGGTCAACTGGGACATGATCTGGCCCTGGACCAAGGCGGCCGCGGTCCTGGGCATGACGTGGTTCCATCACTGGTGCGGGCTCGAGCGCAAGAAGCTGATGCAGAGCACCACGCCCCGCACCGGCCGCAGCTACCGCCTGATGAACGAGGTGCCGACGCTCCTGATGCTCGTCATCGTCATCTCGGTGATCGTGAAGCCCTGAACGCGGGCCGCCGTTCCCCCGTCCGCGTCGCAAATTGACAAGACCCCTGCCTTCAGGCTAACGGGGTCGCTGCAGGGCCGTCCGGCCCATCGCATCTCCCGACGCTTTCATCGCTGTCCCCATTTTCCTCCTGTCACGGGAATCCCTTGCCATGACCACCGAGTCCCTCAGCCTCGCCGAGCTGAAATCCCGCACGCCGGCCGACCTCCTGACGATGGCCGAGGAACTCGAAGTCGAGAACGCCTCCACCATGCGCAAGGGCGAGATCATGTTCGCCGTCCTCAAGGAGCGCGCCGAGGAAGGCTGGGAAGTCTCCGGTGACGGCGTTCTGGAGGTCATGCAGGACGGCTTCGGCTTCCTGCGCTCGCCCGAGGCGAACTACCTGCCCGGTCCCGACGACATCTACATGTCTCCCGACCTGATCCGGCAGCACAGCCTGCGCACCGGCGACACCGTCGAGGGCGTTATCCAGGCCCCGCGCGAGAACGAGCGCTACTTCGCCATGACCAAGGTCGTGAAGGTCAATTTCGAGGACCCCGACCGCGCCCGCCACAAGATCAGCTTCGACAACCTGACGCCGCTCTATCCCGACGAGCGCCTGCGCATGGAGATCGAGGATCCCACCATCCGCGACCGCTCGGCCCGGATCATCGACCTCGTCGCGCCCATCGGGAAAGGCCAGCGCTCGCTGATCGTCGCCCCGCCGCGGACCGGCAAGACCGTGCTCCTGCAGAACATCGCCAAGTCGATCGAGACGAACCACCCCGAGTGCTACCTGATGGTGCTCCTGATCGACGAACGCCCCGAGGAAGTCACCGACATGCAGCGCAGCGTGAAGGGCGAGGTGATCTCCTCGACCTTCGACGAACCCGCCACGCGCCACGTCGCCGTTGCCGAAATGGTGATCGAGAAGGCCAAGCGCCTCGTCGAGCATAAACGAGATGTCGTGATTCTTCTCGATTCGATCACCAGGCTTGGACGCGCCTACAACACCGTGGTGCCGTCCTCGGGCAAGGTGCTGACCGGTGGTGTGGATGCCAACGCCCTGCAGCGCCCCAAACGCTTCTTCGGCGCCGCCCGGAACATCGAGGAAGGCGGCTCGCTGACCATCATCGCCACCGCGCTGATCGACACCGGCTCGCGCATGGACGAGGTGATCTTCGAAGAGTTCAAGGGCACCGGCAACTCCGAGATCGTCCTCGATCGCAAGGTGGCGGACAAGCGCGTCTTCCCGGCGATGGACATCCTCAAGTCCGGCACCCGGAAAGAGGACCTGCTGGTCGACTCGAAGGACCTGCAGAAAACCTTCGTTCTGCGCCGCATCCTGAACCCGATGGGCACCACCGACGCCATCGAGTTCCTGATCTCGAAGCTCAAGCAGACCAAGACCAATTCCGAGTTCTTCGACTCGATGAACACCTGAGGCCGCGCGGGCGATGGACACGATCTTCGCGCTGGCCACGGCCCGCGGGAAGGCGGGCATCGCCGTCATCCGGGTCTCGGGTCCTGACGCGTTCGCCGCGGCGCAGGCCCTGTCGGGCCGTGCCGTGTCGGGCCGGTCGATGCGCCTCGCCACGCTGCGGGGCGCGGACGGTCAGCCGCTCGACCAGGCCCTGATCCTCGCCTTCGACGCGGGCGGCAGCTTCACCGGCGAACCGGTTGTCGAGCTGCAATGCCACGGCGCCCCCGCGGTGGTCTCGGCCCTCTTGTCCGAGCTTGCCCGCCATCCCGGTCTGCGCCTCGCCGAGCCGGGCGAATTCACCCGCCGCGCGCTGGAAAACAACCGCCTCGACCTCGCGCAGGTCGAAGGCCTCGCCGACCTGATCGACGCCGAGACCGAAGCGCAGCGCAAACAGGCCCTCCGCGTCTTTTCCGGTGCGCTCGGCGACAAGGTCGGCGGCTGGCGGCGGTCCCTGCTGCGCGCCGCGGCCCTGCTGGAAGCCGTCATCGATTTCGCCGACGAGGAGGTGCCGGAAGACGTCTATCCCGAGGTCCGCGCCCTGATCGACGGCGTCCGGCCCGACCTCCGCGCCCAGGTCGCCGGCACCACCGCCGCCGAGCGGATTCGCGACGGGTTCGAGGTGGCGATCCTCGGTGCGCCGAACGCGGGCAAGTCGACCCTGCTGAACGCGCTCGCCGGGCGCGAGGCCGCGATCACCTCCGAGATCGCCGGAACCACCCGCGACGTGATCGAGGTTCGGATGGACCTCGCCGGTCTGCCCGTGACGCTGCTCGACACCGCCGGGCTGCGCGAGACCGAGGATCACGTCGAAGCCATCGGTGTCGCCCGCGCCCGCGCCCGGGCCGAGACCGCCGACCTGCGTGTTGTCCTGACCAGCGACGGCATCCTGCCCGACGTCGCGCTTGAGCCCGACGATCTCGTGGTCACGTCGAAAACCGATCTCGGCACCTCCGGGCCCGGCCTGCACATTTCCGCCCGGACCGGCACCGGGATCACCGAACTGATCGCCGCGATCACCACCCGGCTGGAACGCCGCGCTTCGGGCGCGGGCCTCGCCATCCGGGCGCGTCACCGCAGCGCGATGGAAGATGCCGTGCGCCTGCTCGACGGGCTGCACCTGGCCGAAGGCCGCGAGGAGATTGCCGCCGATGCGCTGCGTCGGGCGATCCTCCGGCTTGACTCCGTGATCGGCCATGTCGATGTGGAGCACATCCTCGACGAAATCTTCGCCAGCTTCTGCCTCGGCAAATAGGGAGTGTTTCACGTGAAACACAGCTTCGATGTCATCGTGATCGGCGGCGGCCACGCCGGGTCCGAGGCCGCCCATGCCAGCGCGCGCATGGGGGCCGCGACCGCGCTCGTGACCCTGCGCCGCGACACCATCGGCGTGATGTCCTGCAACCCGGCCATCGGCGGGCTGGGCAAGGGCCACCTCGTGCGCGAGATCGACGCCATGGACGGCGTGATGGGCCGCGTCGCGGACGAGGCCGGGATCCAGTTCCGCCTGCTGAACCGCCGCAAGGGTCCCGCCGTGCAGGGCCCGCGCGCGCAGTCCGACCGCAAGATCTACCGCACCGCCATGCTGCGCGAGACCGAAGCGCAGCCGAACCTGTCCATCGTCGAAGGCGAGGTGGCCGACCTGACGATGGAGTCAGGCCGGGTCACCGGCGTCGTTCTGGCCGACGGCACCGCGCTGTCCGCGGGCGCCGTGATCCTGACGACCGGCACCTTCCTGCGCGGCGTCATTCACATGGGCGACCAGTCGCGCCCGGGGGGCCGGATTGGCGACAAGCCCAGCGTGAAGCTGGCCGAGCGGCTTGACGATTTCGGACTTCCGCTCGGGCGGCTCAAGACCGGGACGCCCCCGCGCCTGGACGGACGCACCATTGCCTGGGACAAGCTGGACGAACAGCCGGGCGACGACGATCCGGTGCTGTTCTCGTTCCTCCATGACAGACCGCTCGCCCGGCAGGTCGCCTGCGGGATCACCCACACCAACGAGAAGACGCACGAGATCATTCGCCAGAACCTCGGCCGCTCCGCGATGTACGGCGGGCATATCGAGGGCGTCGGCCCGCGCTATTGCCCTTCCATCGAGGACAAGGTCGTGCGCTTCGCCGACAAGACTTCGCACCAGATCTTCCTCGAACCCGAGGGGCTGGATGATCCGACCGTCTACCCGAACGGCATCTCGACCTCGCTGCCCGTCGACGTGCAGGAGGCCTATGTCCGCTCCATCGTCGGGCTGGAGGATGTCGCCATCCTGCAACCGGGCTATGCCATCGAATACGACTACGTGGACCCCCGCGCTCTGCGTGCCACGCTGGAATTGAAGGCCGTGCCGGGCCTATATCTTGCGGGCCAGATCAATGGCACCACAGGATATGAGGAGGCCGCCGCCCAAGGCCTCGTCGCCGGTCTGAACGCCGCGCGCGCTGTCGTGGGGGCCGAGCCGGTGCTGTTCCACCGGACGACCAGCTATATCGGGGTGATGATCGACGACCTGATCACGCGCGGGGTTTCCGAGCCCTACCGCATGTTCACCTCGCGCGCCGAGTTCCGCCTGAGCCTGCGCGCCGACAACGCGGACCAGCGCCTGACCCCGCTGGCCATCGCCCTCGGCTGCGCCTCGCCCGCCCGGATTGCCGCGTTCGAAGCGAAGGCGCGGGCGCTGGCGAAAGGCCGCGCGATCCTGACCGGAACCGCTCTGACCCCCAGCGAGGCGCACGCCCACGGGCTGCGCGTCAACCAGGACGGCACCCGGCGGACGGGCTTCGACCTGTTGTCCTTCCCCGATATCGCGATGGCCGACCTCGATCCGGTCTGGCCCGAACTGACGGACCTCGCCCCGGCGATCCGGCAGCAGCTGGAGATCGACGCGCTTTATGCGAATTACATCGACCGGCAGGCCCGTGACGTGGAAGCCATGCAGCGCGATACCGAGCGGGTCCTGCCCGAGACGCTGGACTATGCCGCGATCAGCGGGCTGTCGGCGGAGCTTGTCCAGAAGCTGCAACGGGTGAAACCGCGGACCCTCGACCAGGCCGGGCGGATCGAGGGGATGACCCCTGCCGCGCTGACCCTGATCCTCGCCCACCAGCGCCGCGCCGAGCGCGCCGGCGCCGCATGAACGGGGATCGCGAGGCCGTCCTTGCCCGGCTGAAGGCAGGACCGCGCACGGTGCAGCGGCTGGATATGTTCGTGGCGCTGCTGCGGAAGTGGTCGCCGAAGATCAACCTCGTCGCGCCCTCGACCCTGCCCGAGGTGTGGACGCGTCATGTGCTCGATTCCGGGCAGGTCGTCGACCTCGCCCCCGATGGGGCGCGGGACTGGGCTGATTTCGGCTCGGGCGGCGGGTTCCCCGGGCTGGTGGTTGCCATCCTTGCGGCCGAGCGGACGCCGCAGATGCAGGTGACGCTGGTCGAGAGCGATCAGCGCAAGGCGGCCTTCCTGCGCACTGTTTCACGTGAAACATCGGTGTCCGTCACCGTGCTGGCCGAGCGCGCCGAGACCCTGCCCTGCCTCTATGCCGACGTGGTGTCCGCCCGCGCGCTGGCGCCGCTGCCGAAGCTGCTGGAGCTGGCCGAGCAGCACCTGAAACCCGGCGGTGTGGCGCTGTTCCCGAAGGGCGCGACACATCGCGACGAACTCCGCGACGCGCTTGCAATGTGGTCCTTCACGGTCCAGAACCATCCCAGTGAGAGCCATCCAGACGCCGCTCTCCTGCGTATCGGAGACATCGCCCGTGTCTGAAAACACTCCCGCCCCCGGCCCGAAAATCATCGCCATCGCGAACCAGAAGGGCGGCGTCGGCAAGACCACGACGGCGATCAATCTCGGGTCGGCCATGGCCGCGCTGGGGCAGAAGATCCTGATCATCGACATCGACCCGCAGGGCAACGCCTCGACCGGTCTCGGGATCGATACCGAGAAGCGCGAGCTCAGCACCTACGACCTTCTTCTGGAAGGCCGGGCGCTCGGGGACATCACGGTGACGACCGAGGTCGAGAACCTGTCCATCGCGCCCGCGACCCAGGACCTGAGCTCGGCGGATATCGAGCTTGTCGGAAACGAAAATCGCGTCGTCCTGCTGCGCCGGGCGCTGCGGACGGACGCGGTGCGCGACTCGGGCTTCGATTACATCCTGATCGACTGCCCGCCCTCGCTGAACCTGCTGACCGTCAACGCGATGGTCGCCTCGGATTCGGTGCTGGTGCCGCTGCAATCCGAGTTCTTCGCGCTGGAGGGTCTGTCGCAGCTGATGCTGTCGATCCGCGAGGTCCGGCAGATGGCGAACCCGACCCTGCGCGTCGAAGGGGTTGTGCTGACCATGTATGACAGCCGCAACAACTTGTCGAAGCAGGTCGAGGACGACGCGCGCGAGAACCTGGGCGACCTGGTCTTCGACACCATCATCCCGCGCAATGTGCGGGTGTCCGAGGCGCCCTCGTTCGCGTTGCCGGTGCTGCACTACGATCCCACGTCGCGGGGCGCGCTGGCCTACAAGGAACTGGCCGCCGAACTGTTGCGCCGTCAGGACCTGCTGGCCGTCACCACGGGAGAAACCGCATGAGCGGACCGCCGAAGAAGACCCGGGGCCTCGGACGGGGGCTGTCGGCCCTCATGGCAGATGTCGGGCCGGTTGAAGGGGGAACTACCACCCCTGCCCCGCGCAGCGCCGATCGCCGCCTGCCGGTCGAGGTGCTGGAGCCGAACCCGGACCAGCCGCGCCGGGACTTCGCGCCCGATCAGCTGGACAGCCTCGCGGCCTCGATCCGGGAGAAGGGCGTCATCCAGCCGCTGATCGTGCGGCCCCTGCCCGGCGACCCGGAGCGGTTCCAGATCGTCGCGGGCGAGCGGCGCTGGCGCGCGGCGCAGATGGCGCAGGTCCACGAGGTGCCGGTGCTGGTGCGCGACTTCAGCGACGCCGAGGTGCTGGAGATCGCGATCATCGAGAACATCCAGCGCGCCGACCTGAACGCGGTCGAAGAGGCGCTGGGCTACAAGCAGCTGATCGACCGGTTCGGGCACACGCAGGAAAAGGTCGCCGAGGCGCTGGGCAAGTCCAGAAGCCACATCGCCAACATGCTGCGCCTGCTGTCCCTGCCGGACGAGGTGCTGCGCTTCGTGCGCGACGGCAAGCTGAGCGCGGGTCATGCACGGGCGCTGATCACCCTGCCGAACGCGCTGGAACTGGCACGCGAGGCGGTGATGAAGGGCCTGTCGGTCCGCGAGGTCGAGAAGCTGGCGCGGGGCGCCGCAGGCAAGACCGGCGGTGGCGCGGGCGGACCGGCCGGCATCGGCAAGCCGCGCGGCGGGACCCCGGCGAAGGACGCCGATACGCGGCAGCTGGAAGGCGACCTGTCGGCGACCATCGGGATGCTGGTCGAGATCCGGCACACGACGGCGGGCTCGGGGGAAGTGGTGATCTCGTACCGCGACCTCGCGCAACTCGACGAGCTGTGCGCGCGGCTGACCGGAACCGCCTGAGGCTCAGGCGGCGTCGGTGCCGCCGGGCCGGGTCCAGATGAAGACCAGCACCGCGCTGAGGACGAGCGCCTGGATCAGCAGGATCGTCGGGCGCACCCCCATCAGAACGGACAGCAGGAAGGCCGCCGCGATCGAGACGGTGGCGAGGCGCTTGGCCCGCGGCCGGATCGCACCGCCGCTGCGCCAGTCCTCGATCGGCGGGCCGAAGGTCGGGTGCGTGACCAGCCAGTCGTGCAGCGTGTCGGACGAGCGCGCGAAGCAGAAGGCGGCGAGCAGCAGGAAGGGCACCGTCGGCACCAGCGGCAGGACCACGCCGACCGCGCCACAGGCCAGCGCCGTGCCGCCACCGATCAGCCAGAGAACCCGCATCAGTCGTCCACCAGAAGCGCCCGCAACACCGCGTTGAGAAGCAATCGCCCTTGCGAGGTGGTGCGCAGGCGGCGGTTGTCCAGTTCGATCATTCCGTCCCCGGCCAGACCGGCAAGGACTTGCGCGTCGAGGGCGCGCGGCGCGATCGCGTCGTAGCGGTCGAGATCGACGCCTTCGGCCAGGCGCAGGCCCATCAGCAGGAACTCGGTCGCGTGCTCGGCGGCGGGCAGCGGGCTGAGCTCCCAGCCCTCACGTGTTTCACGTGAAACACCGTCCAGCCACGCGCCCGGGGCGCGCGGCGTCTCGGTCGCGTAGCGGGTGCCGTCGAGGGTGAGGCGGCCATGCGCGCCGGGGCCGATCCCGAGCCAGTCGCCGGAGCGCCAGTAGATCAGGTTGTGCCGCGACTCGGCGCCCGGGCGGGCATGGTTCGAGACTTCGTAAGCCGGCAGTCCGGCGGACTGTGTCCGCTCCTGCGTGATGTCCCAGAGGGCCACGGCGCGGTCGTCGTCGGGCAGGCCCGGCAGCTTGCCCGCCGCATGACGCGCCCCGAAGGCGGTGCCGTCCTCGATGGTGAGCTGGTAGAGCGACAGGTGGTCGAGCCCGAGCGCGAGCGCGCGGTCCAGTTCGGTGCGCCAGTCGTCGGGGGTCTGGTGCTGGCGGGCGTAGATCAGGTCGAAGCTGACCCTTTCGAACGTGGCGCGCGCGGTATCGAAGGCGCGCAGGGCGTCGGCGGCGCTGTGCAGGCGGCCGAGGGCGCGCAGGTCGTCGTCGTTCATCGCCTGCATCCCCATCGAGACGCGGTTCACCCCGGCGTCGCGGTAGGCGCGGAAGCGGGCGGCCTCGATGGAGGAGGGATTGGCCTCGAGAGTGACCTCGAAACTGTTCGAGGTCCGCCAGGTGCTGCGGATGGCGTCGAGGATCGCGGCCACGAGGTCCGGGTCCATCAGCGAGGGCGTGCCGCCGCCGAAGAACACGGTGTCGAGGATGCGGTCGGAGGTGTCGCGGCCGGCGCGGGCGATCTCGGCCAGGAAGGCGTCGCGCCAAAGGCGCTGGTCGATCCGGGCCGCGACATGGCTGTTGAAGTCGCAGTAGGGGCATTTCGACTGGCAGAAGGGCCAGTGCAGGTAGAGGCCGAAGCCGCCTTGCTGCCAGTCGGGCGCCGTGCTCATCCCTTGAACGCGGTGACTTCGATCTCGACCTTCATCGCCGGGTTGACCAGCCCGGCGACGATCATCGTCGCCGCCGGCCGGATCGCGCCGAAGGTTTCGCCGAGGACCGGCATGATATCATCCATCCACGCCCGGTCGGTGATGATGTAGGTGACCCGCACCACGTCCGCCATCGTGAACCCGGCCTCTTCAAGCGCGCCGCGGATCACATCGAAGGCATGCCGGGCCTGGTCGGCCGCGGCGGGCGGAAAGGCGTCGGTGGCCGGGTCCTTCCCGGTCGTCCCCGCGACGAAACACCAGTCGCCCTGCACCACCGCTCGCGAGTAGCCCAACTTCGGCTCGTAGGGCGAGCCGCCCGAGATGGTCCGTCGTTCGCCCATCAGTGTTCCCTTCCGAAAAGGGCGACGAGCTTTTCGAAGGCGCGCGCCCGGTGGCTGATCTTGTTCTTTTCCCAGCGATCCATCTCGCCGAAGGTGATGTCATAGCCATCGGGCTGGAAGATCGGGTCGTAGCCGTGGCCCTGCGCGCCGCGCATCGGCCAGACAATCTGACCGGGCATCCGGCCCTCGAACACCTCGTCGTGGCCATCGGGCCAGGCCAGCACCAGCGTGCAGCAGAAGCGGGCGGTGCGCGGCTGCGGGGCCTGACGATCCTCCAACATCTGGTGGGTCTTGGTCATGGCAACCACAAAATCACGCCCGTTCGGGGTTTCGGCCCAATCGGCGGTATAGACGCCGGGCGCGCCGTCGAGGGCGTCGATCTCGATGCCGGAATCGTCCGCCAGCGCGGGCAGGCCGGTGGCCCTGGCCGCCGCGTGGGCCTTGATCCGGGCGTTGCCGACGAAAGTGGTCTCGGTCTCGTCCGGCTCGGGCAGGCCGTGGGCGGCGGCGGAGGTCACCGCGATGCCGAAGGGCGCGAGGAGATCGGCGATCTCCTCGATCTTGCCCGTGTTGTGCGAGGCGACGAGCAGGGTCTCTCCGTCGAAGCGCCGCATCAGGCGATGGCCGCCTTCTGGGCTGCGACGAGCTGGGTGATGCCGCTTTCGGCGAGGTCCATCAGGGTGTTGAGTTGCGCGCGGGAGAAAGGCGCGCCCTCGGCACTGCCCTGCACCTCGACCAGGCCGAGGGCGCCGGTCATCACGAAGTTGGCGTCGGTCCCGGCCTCGCTGTCCTCGGCATAGTCGAGGTCGAGCACCGGCTGCCCGGCGTAGATGCCGCAGCTGACGGCGGCGACGTGGTCGAGCAGCGGGTCCGAGCGGATGTCACCGGCCTTCATCAGCTTGTTGACGGCGAGGCGCAGAGCGACCCAGGCGCCGGTGATCGAGGCGCAGCGGGTGCCGCCGTCGGCCTGGATCACGTCGCAGTCGAGCGTGATCTGGCGTTCGCCGAGCGCGCTGCGGTCCACGGCGGCGCGCAGCGAGCGGCCGATCAGGCGCTGGATCTCCTGCGTGCGGCCGGACTGACCGTTGCTGGAGGTCGCCTCGCGGCGGCCGCGGGTGTGCGTGGCGCGCGGCAGCATGCCGTATTCGGCGGTGACCCAGCCGAGGCCGGAATTCTTCAGGAAGGGGGGAACGCGCGGCTCGATCGAGGCGGAACAGAGCACGTGCGTGTCGCCCATCTTGATCAGGCACGAGCCCTCGGCGTGCCGCATCACCCCCGGCTCGATTGAAATCGGGCGGATTTCGCTTACCTGACGACCTGAGGGGCGCATGATCTGTCCTTTCCGTTGTACGGGGGCAGATAGGCGCGCGGACCCCCTGAAAGCAAGGCCGATTGACGGGCCCGAGCCGGGGCCTTTACATCCCCACCGGCACACCGGATGGCAGGCGATGGAAGACGGAAAGAAGCTGCTGGCCCAGATGAACGACCGCTCGCGCGAGGTGTTCCGCCGCGTTGTCGAGGGGTATCTGGAAAGCGGCGATCCCGTCGGCAGCCGCACCCTGACCCGCACGATGAGCGAAAAGGTCTCGGCCGCGACGGTGCGCAACGTGATGCAGGACCTCGAGTACCTCGGGCTGCTGGGCTCGCCGCATGTCTCGGCAGGGCGCATCCCGACGCAGATGGGCCTGCGGATGTTCGTGGACGGGCTGCTGGAGATCGGCGACCTGACCGCCGAGGACCGCGACATGATCGACGCCAGCGCGGACGGGCAGACCGAGGTGTCGAGCCTGCTGGACCGCGTCTCGTCCACGCTGTCGGGGATCACGCGGGGCGCGTCGCTGGTGCTGGCGCCGAAGCACGAGGCGCCGATCAAGCATATCGAGTTCGTCGGCCTCGATCCGCAGCGGGTGCTGGTGGTGCTGGTCTTCGCGGACGGGCATGTCGAGAACCGCATCTTCCACCCGCCGCCCGGCCAGACGCCCGCGTCGCTGCGCGAGGCGGCGAATTTCCTGAACGCGGTCGCCGAGGGGCGCACGCTGTCGGAGCTGTCGCGCGCCATCGCCGAGCAGGTCGTCGCCCGCCGCCAGGAGCTGGACGTGCTGGCCCGTGACCTGGTCGAGACCGGCATGGCAATCTGGGAAAACAAGGGCGAATCCGGCGAACGCCTGATCGTGCGCGGGCGCGCCAACCTGCTGGGCGACGGACCGGAAGCGGTCGAGCTGGAGCGGGTGCGCGAGCTGTTCGACGACCTGGAGCGCAAGCGCGACATCGCCGAGTTCCTGTCGCTGACCGAACAGGGCGAGGGTGTGCGCATTTTCATAGGCTCGGAGAACAAGTTGTTCTCACTTTCGGGTTCCTCTCTCGTGGTGAGCCCATATATGAACGCGGACCGTAAGATCATCGGAGCCGTCGGCGTGATCGGACCGACCCGCCTGAATTACGGGCGGATCGTGCCGATCGTCGACTACACGGCTCAACTGGTGGGCCGCCTGCTGGCCGACCGGACATAAGGAAGAGGCACGCATGACCAACCCCCGGAAGGAAGACAACATTTTCGACGAGGTCGCGGACGGCGACCCGGCGGAGGCCGCGCCCGGGCAGCCGGAGGCGCCCGCCGCCGAGGCGGCCCCGGAGGCCCCTGCCGCCGACGCCGGTCCCGAGCCGGTCGGTCCGGATGTCGAAGCGCTTGTTGCCGAGCGGGACGAGTTGAAGGACCGCCTGCTGCGCGCGCTGGCCGAGGCCGACAACGTGCGCAAGCGGGCCGACCGCGACCGCCGCGAGGCCGAAGCCTATGGCGCGACCCGGCTCGCGCGCGACCTGCTGCCGATCTACGACAACCTGAAGCGGGCGCTCGATGCCGCGGACGACAACGTGCGCGAGCATTCGGCGGCGATGCTGGAGGGCGTGGAGCTGACGCAGCGCGAGCTGCTGAACATCTTCCACAAGCACAAGATCGAGCGGATCGCGCCGGAGCCGGGCGATGCCTTCGATCCGCAGCTGCACCAGGCGATGTTCGAGGCCCCGGTGCCCGACGTGCCGAAGGGCCATATCATCCAGGTGATGACCGAGGGCTTCCTGCTGCACGAGCGGCTGCTGCGCCCGGCTCAGGTCGGGGTGTCGTCGCGCCCGGCGTCCTGAAGCAGGGCCTTGAGCTCGTAGACGAGGTCGAGCGCCTCGCGCGGGGTTAGGGCATCGGGCAGCACGTCGCGCAGCCGCGCTTCCAGCGGTCCCGGCCCCTGCGCGGGGACCGGGGCGGGCGGCGGCGGGGCCGCGGCGGCAAAGAGCGGCAGATCGTCGATGAGGCGGGCCTTTTCGCGGTTCGCCTCGCCTGATTCCAGCCGGTGCAGGATGTCCTTGGCCCGCGCGATGACCGCGGGCGGCAGACCGGCGAGGCGCGCGACCTGCACCCCGTAGGAGCGGTCGGCGGCGCCCGGGCGCACCTCGTGCAGGAAGATCACCTCGCCCTGCCATTCGCGCACGGCGACGGTGGCGTTGCCGACCCCGGGCAGACGGCCCGCCAGCGCGGTCATCTCGTGGTAATGCGTGGCGAAGAGCGCCCGGCAGCGGTTCACCTCGTGCAGGTGCTCCAGCGTCGCCCAGGCGATCGACAGGCCGTCGTAGGTGGCGGTGCCGCGCCCGATCTCGTCGAGGATCACCAGCGCGCGGTCGTCGGCCTGGTTCAGGATGGCGGCGGTCTCGACCATCTCGACCATGAAGGTGGAGCGCCCGCGCGCGAGGTCGTCCGATGCGCCCACCCGGCTGAAGATCTGGCTGACGAGGCCGATGTGCGCGCTGTCGGCGGGCACGAAGCTGCCGGTCTGGGCGAGAATGGCGATCAGCGCGTTCTGGCGCAGGAAGGTCGATTTACCGGCCATGTTCGGGCCGGTCAGCAGCCAGACGCGGTTGGGCTCGCTGGAGAGGTCGCAGTCGTTCGCCACGAAGGGCGTGCCGGTCTGGCGCAGCGCGGCCTCGACCACCGGGTGCCGCCCGCCGGTGACAGCGAAGGCGCGGGAGCCGTCGATGCGGGGCCGGGTCCAGTCCTGATCGCGGGCGAGGCGGGCCAGCGCGGCGGCAAGATCGATCTCGGCCAGCGCGCGCGACAGGGCTGAGAGGCGCGCGGTTTCGTCCAGCGTTTCGCGGGTCAGGGCGGCGAAGAGGCGTTGCTCGATCTCGAGCGCGCGCGCCCCGGCGTTGAGGATGCGGGTCTCGATGTCGCTGAGCTCGACGGTGGTGAAACGCAGGGCATTGGCGGTGGTCTGGCGGTGGATGAAGCGCTCGGAGAGCGGCGGCTTCAGCATCCGCTCGGCATGGGTCGCGGTGGTTTCGATGAAATAGCCCAGCACGTTGTTGTGCTTGATCTTCAGCGCGCCGATGCCGGTCTCGCGCACGAAGTCGGCCTGCATGCCCGCGATGACGCTGCGGCCCTCGTCGCGGAGCGTGCGCGCTTCGTCGAGGTCGGGGTCCACGCCGGAGGCAATGGCGCCGCCGTCGCGGATCAGGAGCGGCGGCTCGGCCACCAGCGCGGCATCGAGCCGGTCGAGGAGGGCGTCGAGGCCGGTGAGGTCCGCGCGGGCGGCGGCCAGCAGGTCGGGCGCGGTGTCGGGCAGGAGCGCGTGCAGCGCCGCGGCCTGCGTCAGTGCCCCGCGAACCGCGGCGAGGTCGCGCGGACCGCCGCGGTCGAGGCCGAGCCGGGACAGGGCGCGGTCGAGGTCGGGCACCTGCCGCAGGGCGGCGCGGGTTTTTTCAGCAAGATCAGGGTCTTGCAGGAAAAATTCGACGGCATCGAGGCGCGCAGCGATGGTGTCGGCGCGGGTCGAGGGGCTGCTGAGGCGGCGTTCGAGCAGGCGCGCGCCACCGGCGGTCACGGTGCGGTCGATCACCGACAGCAGCGCGGCGCCGCGGTCGCCGGTCAGGCTGCGCGTCAGTTCGAGGTTGCGGCGCGTGGCGGCGTCGATCTGCATGACTTCGCCCGGCTGTTCGCGCTGCGGCGGGCGCAGGAGCGGCAGTTTTCCCTTCTGGGTCAGGTCGAGGTAGTCCACCAGCGCGCCCAGCGCGGCGATCTCGGCCCGGTCGAAGCTGCCGAAGGCGTCGAGCGTGGCGACCTTGAAGAGCGCGCAGAGCCGCCCCTGCCCGTTCGTGCTGTCGAAGGCGGCGCGACCCAGTTCGGTGACCTGGGCGCCGGTCTCCTCGACCAGTGCGCGCAGGGGTTCCGGGGCTGGATCGGGCAGCAGCACCTCGCGCGGGGCGAGGCGGGCGAGTTCCGGCCCCAGCCGCGCCGGGGTCACCGTCATCACGTGAAGCGCCCCGGTCGAGATATCGGCCCAGGCCAGCGCGCCCGCGTCGCGGACCTGCGCATGGGCGGCGAGGAAGTTGTGGCGGCGCGCGTCGAGCAGCGTGTCCTCGGTCAGCGTGCCGGGGGTCACGAGGCGCACGACGTCGCGGCGGACAACGGATTTCGAGCCGCGCTTCTTCGCCTCGGCGGGATCTTCCATCTGCTCGGCGATGGCGACGCGGAAGCCCTTGCGGATCAGCGTCAGCAGGTAGCCCTCGGCGGCATGGACCGGCACGCCGCACATCGGGATGTCCTCGCCCTGGTGCTGGCCGCGCTTCGTCAGCGCGATGTCCAGCGCCGCCGCCGCCGCCACCGCATCGTCGAAGAACATCTCGTAGAAGTCGCCCATCCGGTAGAACAGCAGCGCCTCGGGGTGCTGCGCCCTGATCTCCAGATATTGCGCCATCATCGGCGTGGTGTCTGATGTGGCTGTCTGCACGGTGTGTTCCGGCCTCTCTTCGGTCGGCCCTGTCCGCCGGGTGCGGACGGTTGCGCTTGCGGTGTCTCCAGACCCTAGGACCTGAGCTTCTCCGGGTCTTTGAACCGGAGTGCAACGAAACATGCAAATGTCGTTCGCTGACCCTGATCCGCCTGCCAGAATCCAGCGATCCGGGTTTCGGCGTTCTGCAGGTGGTTCATGACCTCCGAGACCGGAAACGTTGCTAGCGGGTCGTAGTCGGCCTGCTCGCGTCGGTTCTTCAGCGTGACGAAGAGCTTGGCAAAGGCAGCGATCGGTTGCGGGAAGTCACCCGACCGGGCCACGGACCGGCACTTCTGCTCGGCGGTTCCGTGATCCATCTGCCTGTACATGGCGAGGAAGACCTTCCGGGCAGACTCGCTCTCGGGATCAATTCCCAGGGGTTCGACGACCGCTTCGCAGATGGCATGGAAAAGCGCGTAGTAGAGGTCGCTGGTCGCCCGCCGCAGGTTGGCTTCGCTGCGCGCACCAAGGTCCTCGAGACGGGCCCGCGCAACCTTCAGGAGCGCATCACTCAGCCGCGATGTACTCAACGTCCTTGTCCGCGCGGAAGATGACGACAGGGATCGGCGCAGCCTCGTCCGGATCGACGCTCCAGATCGCATCTTCGACCTGCATCATCTGGGAAACGGACAGCGGAGACTCGGACGCATAGGTGATGCGGCTTTCGATGACCTGCACACCGTCCGAGTTGGTGGCGGGCGAGCTTTCGACGGAACGCAGGATGTCCGGTCCGAGGACCTGACGGACGGCGTCTTCGATCCGGGCGATGCGCGTTGTGTTTTCCATAGGCCGATTGAATCACTTTTTTGGTCTTCGGGGAATCCCCAACCGGTCTCACGCACTCGATATTCTCGGTCCGACAGCCGCGCTGCGCGTTCGCGCGCCGCAGTTGGCAGCCCCGGTCCGAGCCGCTACACAAGCGTGCCAGTCTGGAGGAGGCGTGCATGTCGAGAGCGAAGATCACCCGGGAAGAGGCGCTGGCCTATCACCTCGATCCGAGCCCGGGGAAGATCCAGATCACGGCCTCGACGCCGATGCGCACGCAGCGCGACCTGAGTCTCGCCTATTCGCCCGGCGTGGCGGTGCCCTGCGAGGAGATCGCCGCCGATCCGGCGACCGCCTACGACTACACGACCAAGGGCAACCTCGTTGCGGTGATCTCGAACGGGACGGCGGTGCTGGGGCTGGGGAACCTGGGCGCGCTGGCCTCGAAGCCGGTGATGGAAGGCAAGGCGGTGCTGTTCAAGCGCTTCGCCGACATCAACTCGATCGACCTGGAACTGGACACCGAGGACCCGGACGCCTTCATCAATGCCGTTCGCCTGATGGGGCCGAGTTTCGGGGGCATCAACCTCGAGGACATCAAGGCGCCCGAGTGCTTCATCATAGAGCAGCGGCTCAAGGAAGAGATGGACATCCCGGTCTTCCACGACGACCAGCACGGGACGGCGGTGATCTGCGCGGCGGGCCTGATCAACGCGCTGCACCTGAGCGGCAAGAAGATCGAGGACGTGAAGATCGTGCTGAACGGCGCGGGCGCGGCGGGGATCGCGTGTCTCGAACTGCTCAAGGCGATGGGCGCGCGGCACGACAACTGCATCATGTGCGACACCAAGGGCGTGATCTGGCAGGGCCGCACCGAGGGGATGAACCAGTGGAAATCGGCGCATGCCGCGAAGACCGACGCGCGCACGCTGGCCGAGGCGATGGCGGGCGCGGACGTGTTCCTGGGCGTGTCGGTGAAGGGCGCGGTGACGCCCGAGATGGTCATCAGCATGGCCGACAACCCGGTGATCTTCGCGATGGCGAACCCCGATCCGGAGATCACGCCGGAGGAGGCGCACGAGGTGCGGCCGGACGCGATCGTGGCCACGGGGCGGTCAGACTATCCGAACCAGGTCAACAACGTGCTGGGCTTCCCCTACCTGTTCCGGGGCGCGCTGGATATCCGGGCCCGGGCGATCAACGACGAGATGAAGATCGCCTGTGCGCGCGCGCTGGCGGAACTGGCGCGCGAGGACGTGCCGGACGAGGTGGCGATGGCCTATGGCCGTAAGCTGGCCTTCGGGCGGGACTACATCATCCCGACGCCGTTCGATCCGCGGCTGATCCACACCATTCCGCCCGCGGTGGCGCGGGCCGGGATGGACACCGGGGTGGCGCGGCGGCCGATCGTGGACATGCAGGGCTACGAGCATGACCTGCGCGCGCGGATGGACCCGACCGCGTCGATGCTGCAGGGGCTCTACGCGCGGGCCAAGAGCGCGCAGGCGCGGATGATCTTCGCCGAGGGCGACGACATCCGGGTGCTGCGGGCGGCGGTGGCCTATCAGCGGTCGGGTCTCGGGCAGGCGCTGGTGGTGGGCCGCGACGAGGACGTGCGCGAGAAGCTGGCGACCGCGGGCCTCGGCGATGCGTTCCGCGAACTGGAGATCGTGAACGCGCGCAACACGCGGCACCTCGATGCCTACAAGGACTTCCTCTATGCCCGGCTGCAGCGCCGCGGCCACGACGCGCAGGACATTCACCGCCTCGCGGCGCGCGACCGGCACGTGTTCTCGGCGCTGATGCTGGCGCACGGGCACGGCGACGGGCTGGTGACCGGGGCGACGCGCAAGTCGGCGCATGTGCTGGGGCTGCTGAACCACGTCTTCGACGCCTCGGCGAAGGACGGCGCGGTCGGCGTGACGGCGCTGCTGGTCAAGGGCCGGGTGGTGCTGATCGCGGATACGCTGGTGCATGAATGGCCCGAGGCCGAGGACCTGGCGGACATCGCCGTGCGCGCCGCCCATACCGCGCGCAGCCTGGGCCTGGAGCCGCGGGTCGCCTTCGTCAGCTTCTCGACCTTCGGCTACCCGATGTCGGAACGCTCGATGAAGATGCACGACGCGCCCGGCGTTCTGGACGCGCGCGGCGTCGATTTCGAGTACGACGGCGAGATGACGGTGGACGTGGCGCTGAACCCGGCGGTGATGGCGCAGTACCCGTTCTGCCGCCTCAGCGGACCGGCGAACGTGCTGGTGGTGCCGGCGCGGCACTCGGCGTCGATCTCGACCAAGCTGATGCAGCAACTGGGCGACGCGACGGTGATCGGGCCGATCCTGTCGGGGGTCGGCAAGCCGATCCAGTTGTGCTCGACCACCTCGACGGCGAACGACATCCTGAACATGGCGGTGCTGGCCGCCTGCAAGGTGGGCTGAGCGATGGGCCGGATCGTCACGGTCGGGTCGATCAACGCGGATTACCTGTACCTCGTGCCGCACCTGCCGGGGCCGGGCGAGACGCTGGCCTCGACGGGGATGCGGCGGTCGCTGGGCGGCAAGGGCGCGAACCAGTCGATCGCGGCGGCGCGGTCGGGGGCGGAGGTCGCGCATGTCGGCTGCATCGGGCCGGGCGACGACTGGCTGACCGACACGATGGCGGCGGCGGGCGTGGACGTGGCGCCGGTCGCGGTCGCCGATGTGCCGACCGGGCACGCGATCATCGCGGTCGATCCGGCGGGCGAGAACAGCATCATCCTGGCGTCGAGCGCGAACCTGGCGCTGGACCCGGCCCGGATCGCGGCGGTCCTGGAGGGCTACGGCCCGGGCGACATCTGCCTGCTGCAGAACGAGATCAACGCGACGGCCGAGGCGGCGGCGCTGGCGCGCGCGCGGGGCATGACCGTGATCTATTCCGCGGCACCCTTCGACACGGCGGCGGTCGAGGCGGTGCTGCCGCACGCCGACCTGCTGGTGATGAACGCGGTCGAGGCGGCGCAGCTTGGTCGCCCGCCCGCCGCGCTGGGCGTCGACGTGCTGGTGACGAAGGGGGCCGAGGGCGCGACCTATCACGGGGACGAGGTGACGGAGTGCCCGGCCTTCGCGGTCACGCCGGTCGACACGACCGGGGCGGGCGATTGCTACATCGGCAGTTTCGCGGCGAAGCGGGCGCTGGGCGCGGACGTGGCGCAGGCGATGCGCTGGGCGGCGGCGGCGAGCGCGATCCAGGTGACACGGATCGGCACCGCGGATGCGATGCCGACCGCCGACGAGATCGCCGCTTTCCTGGCGGAGCGCGGTTAGCCGCTGACGAAGGGCGCGGCGTCACCCCAGATCGCGCGCACGCGGGCGTCGCGGCCGCAGCCCTCGCGGTAGCGCTTGTAGGCGCTGGCCTTGGTCGTGGGACCGAACCGGGTGAAGAGCACCAGTTCCTCGGACTTGTAGTAATCCTGATGATAGGCCTCGGCGGGGTAGAACGGTGCGGCGTCCAGAACCGGCGTCACGATGCCCCGTCCGAGGGCCGCCTGCGCCTCGGCCACGGCGGCCTCGGCGGCGGTGCGCTGGGCGGGATCGAGCGCGTGGATCGCGGTGGTATAGCTGAAGCCGCGGTCGCAGAACTGGCCGCCGTCGTCGGTCGGATCGACCGAGCGCAGGAACAGGTCATAGAGCTCGCGCGCGGTGATCCGGTCGGGATCGAAGGTGATCAGCACGACCTCGCGGTGGCCGGTGCCGCCCGCGACCACCTGCCGGTAGGTCGGATCGACGACGTCGCCGCCGGCAAAGCCCGAGACGGCCTCGATCACGCCGGGCACCTTCTCGAAATCGGCCTCGACGCACCAGAAGCAGCCGCCCGCGACGAGGATCTGGCCGGTGCCCTGCGCGTGGGTTCCGGCCTGCTTGGCGACCAGTCCCAGCACGATGGCACAGGCGAGGATCAGCGGCCTGACGTGAAACAGCTTGTGAACTCTGCGCATGACACTCCCTCCTGTTGCCGTCTTGGTGCCGTGCCGGGCCTGTCACGCGCAACGCACGGTCCGGTGATCGGGCCGGTTCTCACCGCGCTTTGAAGGGCTGAAACATTGCGATTGCGCGCCGCCCGCCGGTCGATAGGGTCACGGGCGGGGTCAACCGGGGGGGTGGCATGAAGATTGCGATGTGGTCCGGGCCGCGGAACCTGTCCACGGCGATGATGTACGCCTTTGCCGCGCGCGGCGACTGCGCGGTGTCGGACGAGCCGTTCTACGCGGCCTACCTGGCGGCGACCGGCGTCGCGCACCCGATGGGGGACGAGATCCGCGCCGCGCACGAGACGGACCCGGCCCGCGTTGCCGCGCACCTGGCGGGACCGGTGCCGGTGGGCCGGGCGCACTGGTACCAGAAGCACATGCCGCACCACATGGAGCCGGGGTTTCCGCTGGACTGGGCGGAGGGGGTTACCCATGTCCACCTGATCCGCCACCCGGCGCGGGTGATCGCGAGCTACCTCGAAAAGCGCGAGTCCCCGACGCTGGAGGACCTGGGCTATGCCCGCCACCTGGAGTTTTACCGGCGCTTTCCGGGGCCGGTCGTCGACAGCGCCCGCGTGCGCGAGGACCCGGCGGGCGTGCTGAAGGGCCTGTGCCGCGCGATCGGGCTGGACTGGACCGAGCGGATGCTGAGCTGGCCCGCCGGGGGACGGCCCGAGGACGGGATCTGGGCGGCGCACTGGTACGGGGCGGTTCACCGCTCGACCGGGTTCGCCGGGCCGGAAGGCGCCCTGCCCGACGTGCCGTCCGACTGCCACGGCCTGCTGCACGCCGCGCTGCCGCTCTACGAGCGGATGGCGGAGGATGCGCTGGCGCCGGGGTGACCGGGGTTCAGTCCCCGGGCGCGCCGGGGTCGCGGGGCACGATCACCATCCGGGCGAAGAGCCAGATCGACAGACCCACGGGCAACAGGCCGAGCGCGAGGAAGGCCGCGCCGAACAGCCAGAGCGACCAGAAGCCGGTCACGCGGACGTAAGGATAGGCGGGGTTGCTGTAGACCTCGATCACGCGGCCCTCGGACCAGCCGTAGTCCGAGGCGGCATAGCGCGTGGTGGTCTTTCGCGTCGTGCCGTCCGGCGCGGTGACGCGGAGAACGGGCTGCCAGCGACAGCCGTCGTCGTCGCAGGTCGGGGGATTTTCGAGCACCTCGGCGCGGACGATCGCGGCCCCGTCGAGGTAGTCGTGGGTGGCTTTCAGCTCCCACGCCCCGAAGAGCGCGAAGCCGCCGCCGCCGACAAGGAAGACGAGCGCACCCCAGAAGGTCGGCCAGTCGATCCTTGTCCGGCGGCTGGCCATGTTACCCCAGGCGCCGCTTCCGGGCGGCCAGCAGCTTGAGCCGCAGCGCGTTGAGCTGGATGAAGCCCTGCGCGTCCTTCTGGTCGTAGGCGCCGGCATCCTCCTCGAAGGTGACGTGGGCCTCCGAGTAGAGCGAGTGATCGGACCAGCGCGCCACGGTGCGGGCGGAGCCCTTGTAGAGCTTGACGCGGACGGTGCCGGTGACGTGCTCCTGGCTCTTGTCGATCAGGGCCTGCAGCATCTCGCGCTCGGGCGAGAACCAGAAGCCGTTGTAGATCAGTTCCGCGTAGCGCGGCATGACCGAGTCCTTCAGGTGCCCTGCCCCGCTGTCGAGCGTGATCTGCTCGATGCCGCGATGCGCTTCCAGCAGGATGGTGCCGCCGGGGGTCTCGTAGATGCCGCGCGACTTCATGCCGACGAAGCGGTTCTCGACGAGGTCGAGCCGCCCGACGCCGTGCTTGCCGCCGAGCTCGTTCAGCTTGGTGAGGATCGTCGCGGGGCTCATGGCGACGCCGTCGATGGCCACGGCATCGCCCTTCTCGAAGGTGATCTCGACCATCTCGGGGGTGTCGGGCGCGTCCTCGGGGTGCACCGTGCGCTGGTAGACGTAATCGGGCGCTTCCTGGCCCGGGTTTTCCAGCACCTTGCCCTCGGACGAGGTGTGCAGCAGGTTCGCGTCGACGCTGAACGGGGCCTCGCCGCGCTTGTCCTTGGCGATCGGGATCTGGTTCTCCTCGGCGAAGGCCAGAAGCTTGGTGCGCGAGGTCAGGTCCCATAGCCGCCAGGGCGCGATCACCTTGATGTCGGGGTTCAGGGCATAGGCGCTCAGTTCGAAGCGGACCTGGTCGTTGCCCTTGCCGGTGGCGCCGTGGCTGACGGCATCCGCGCCGGTCTCGGCGGCGATCTCGACGAGCCGCTTCGAGATCAGAGGCCGCGCGATCGAGGTGCCCAGCAGGTAGAGCCCTTCGTAGAGCGCGTTGGCGCGCATCATCGGGAAGACGAAGTCGCGGGTGAATTCCTCGCGCAGGTCCTCGATGTAGATGTTCTCCGGCTTGATCCCCAGAAGCTCGGCCTTGCGGCGCGCGGGCTCCAGCTCCTCGCCCTGCCCCAGGTCGGCGGTGAAGGTCACCACCTCGCAGCCGTATTCGGTCTGGAGCCATTTCAGGATGATGGAGGTGTCGAGGCCGCCGGAATAGGCCAGCACGACTTTCTTGGGGGCGGTGGTCATCGGGGGCGCACTCCGCAGATCGCGTCAGGATTGCCGCTGGTTAGGAGAAATCCGCGAAAGGAGCAAGGGAGGCCGGGCGCTGGACAGGGCGCGGGCTGTGCGGCTTGATCTCACAAACTGTGATATCAAGTGGCTCTTCCCGACCGCGGCAGGGGACTGTGGGGCGTGTCGGGAGGGCCGAAGACCTGATCGTAGGTCTCCACGATCTCGTCGCGTTCGAGCTGGGCCGCCATGTTGCGCAGTGTTGCCAGCACCTCCAGCCGTTTGCCGATGACCTCGGCCCAGATCAGAGCCGTCTCCGCGTCTGTCCGACGTGCTTCCGCCAGAGCCTTTTCGGTTTCGGCCTGCAGGGCACCGATCTCGGCGATCAGTTTCTCGTCGGTCCGTTTGGGACGGTCGAGCAGGGCCTTCATCCGGTCGAGTGTGCGGGCGGTCATGTCCTGGAGCTCGGCCGAGACGGTCCCGCCGCCCGGAACAGGGAGCCGAGCGATCGTCGTCATCTGCTGCAAGATTGCATCCTTCAGGGCGCGCCGGTGGGCCGGGGCGTTTTCACCAAGAACGACCGGGCCCGGAGGAAGCTGACCCCGGCGGTAGGCAACGAACGTATCAACGATCACACGGGATATCCGGGCGGCGAGGTCGCCGCGGAGGCGGGTGGCCAGCATCGAGAAGCCGGGTTCGGTGTAGGCCCAGGGACGTTTCCGGTCTCCGCCATGCCCGGTGTCCGGCGGGCGAAGTTCCTGCCACTCGCCGGGCGTCAGCTGGAACGCATAGCTGTCCGGAAACCTGTCCTTGTTCCGCTTTACTGTCTGGTTGATCGCGCGCGTCGTTCGACCGAACAGGCGGGCGATGTCCTTGTCCAGCACCACGGGCTCTCCCCGGATGAGATGCAGCGGCACATCCAGCGTTATCTCCGGTCTGCTTTCGGCGTCGTCCGTGGTGGCGGGTGCGGGGTTTGAGCCGGAAGGGCGCGTGCTCATGGCGGGATCTCTCTTCGACCGCATTTGCATGCAAGCTTGATATCACAAATGGTGAGATCAAGGCGCACCGGACTCTTGCAATGCGCTTTCAGCCGCAGGACAACGGCCCATGACCCGTTTCGCTCATGATGCCCGTGCCGCCGCCGCCGCCATGCGGGCGCTGTTTCCGGCTACGCCGATGCAGCGCAATGTTCACCTGTCCGACCGGTTCGGGGCCGAGATCTGGCTGAAGCGCGAGGACCTGAGCCCGGTGCGCAGCTACAAGATCCGGGGCGCGTTCAACGCGATGCGCAAGCAGGTGGCGCGCGGCACGCGGCGCTTCGTCTGTGCCAGCGCGGGCAATCATGCGCAGGGCGTCGCCTATGTCTGCGCGCATTTCGGGGTCGAGGGCGTGATCTTCATGCCGGTGACCACCCCGCGCCAGAAGATCGACAAGACGCGGATGTTCGGTGGCGCCGCGGTCGAGATCCGGCTGGCGGGGGACTATTTCGACGACACGCTGGCCGCCGCGCAGGCGCATTGTGCCGAGACCGGGGCGCATTTCCTGTCGCCCTTCGACGATGCGGACGTGATCGAGGGGCAGGCCAGCGTCGCGGTCGAGGTGCTGGCCGAGATGACCGACGCGCCGGACCTGCTGATCCTGCCGGTGGGCGGGGGCGGGCTGTCCTCGGGGATGCTGACCTACCTGCGCGAGGAAGCGCCGGAGACAGACGTGCGGCTGGTCGAGCCGTCGGGCGGGCGATCGCTGGCGGCGGCGCTGGCGGCGGGCCACCTGGTCACCCTGCCCGAGGTAGACAGTTTCGTGGACGGGGCGGCGGTGGCCCGGATCGGCACGCGGCCCTTCGAGGTGCTGAAGGACGTCGCGCCCGACAAGGTGCTCGACGCGCCCGAGGACCGGATCTGCGCCACGATGATCGACATGCTGAACGTCGAGGGAATCGTTCTGGAACCGGCCGGCGCGATGTCGGTCGACGTGCTGGGCGCGCTGGGCGACGCGGTGCGCGGCAAGCGGGTGGTCTGCGTGACCTCGGGCGGCAACTTCGACTTCGAGCGGCTGCCCGAGGTGAAGGAGCGCGCGCTGCGCCATGCCGGGCTGAAGAAGTACTTCATCCTGCGGATGCCGCAGCGCCCGGGCGCGCTGAAGGATTTCCTCGGGTTCCTCGGTCCGGACGACGATATCGCACGGTTCGAGTACCTGAAGAAGTCGGCGCGCAACTTCGGCTCGGTGCTGATCGGGATCGAGACCAAGGATGCCGCCGGGTTCCCGCGCCTGTTCGCCAAGCTGGAGAAGGCCGGGTTTCCCTACCGGGACATCACCGGCGATCCGCTGCTGGCGGAATTCCTGATCTAGCCATCCCAGCCGCGTGCCGCGAGACCCGCGCGCAGGGCGCTGCGGGCTTCGGCGAAGGCGGTCCCGAGGGCGCCGGGATCGGCGGTGTGCGGCGCGGCCTCCATCGCGGCGGCGAGCCGGGCCAGCGCCGAGAAGCCGAGGTTGCACGCCGCCCCCCGGAGCCGGTGCAGCGCGGGGCCGGGGGCCGTGGCGGGGAAGGCCGCAAGCCCGTCGGCGCATTCGGCGAGAAAGAGATCGGCGATCTCGAGGAAGTCCTGCGGCCCGACCTCGGTGCGCAGTTCGGCAATCCTGTCCCAGTCGAGCATGGTGCCCTCCCCGATCGGCATGGGGCGGGGATAGCCGCCGGTCCTTTACAGCTTCTTAAGGCGGGGACGCCTAGGGTGCCGCGGGAGAGTGCGTGTCATGAGTCCATCGCCCCATCCGTGCGACGATCCGCAGCCCGGTCCCGGCGTGGTCCGGCGTGTCCTTGTCGTCGATGACAGCCCGGCCCAGCGCCGGGCGCTGGCGCGGATGCTGGAACGGCGCGGCTACGAGGTGCTGGAGGCCGCCTGCGGCACCGACGCGCTGGCGTTGCTGGACCGCGAACCCGTGGACATGGTGATCAGCGACTGGATGATGCCGGGCCTGTCGGGGCCGGACCTGGTGGCCGCGCTGCGCCGCCGCCCGGAGGGCGAGTCGCTTTATGTCGTGCTGCTGACGGCGAAACACGGCGAGGACGAGATCGCGGAGGGGCTCGGCGCGGGGGCGGACGATTTCCTGGTGAAACCGGTGTCCGGGACCGAACTGCACGCCCGCATCCGGGCCGCCGAGCGGATGCTGGGGATGCAGCGGCGGCTGAGCGCGTCGAATGCCGATCTGAGCCGCACGCTGGGCGAGTTGCGCGGCCTCTACGGGGCGCTGGAGCGCGACATGCTGGAGGCGCGCGCCCTGCAACGCTCGCTGATCCGGCCGCGCCATGCAGAGATCGGGCCCGCGGCCATCGCGCTGGACATGCAGGCCTGCGGGCATGTCGGCGGCGATCTCGTGGGGTTCTTCCGGGTGTCCGAGCGGGAACTGGGCCTCTATGCGCTCGACGTCTCGGGGCACGGCATGGGATCGGCGCTGATGACGGCGCGGCTGGCCGGGACGCTGAGCGGGTCGGACGCCACGCGCAACGTGGCGGTGGGCGTCGGCCCGGACGGCGAGCCGGTCGCGCGCGACCCGGCTGCGGTGGTGGCCGAGATGAACCGGGCGATTCTCGGCGAACTGGCGACCGAACTTTACCTGACGATCTGCCTGTGCGTGCTGGACCTCGGGACCGGGCGGCTGCGGCTGGTGCAGGCCGGGCATCCCCATCCGCTGGTGCTGTCGCGGGACGGCGACATCCGGGCGCTGGGCAGCGGCGGGCCGCCGGTCGGGCTGCTGGCCGGGATGAGCTATGTCACCTGCGAGGACATGCTGCGCCCCGGCGACCGGCTGATCCTGATGTCGGACGGGATCACCGAGGCGCAGCGCGGCGACGGCACGGTGTTCGAGGACGCGGCGCTGGGCGCGGCACTGCGGGCGTCAGGCGCCCGGCCGGTGCGGGCCGCGGTTCCCGCGCTGCTGGCGGCGCTGGCGGTCTTCACCGGGCGCGCGCGGCAGGAGGACGACGTGTCGGTGCTGATGCTCGACTATGCGCCCGGCGGGCGCGCGGCCTGAGCCGGGCCGCGGGTCAATCCCCCATGCGCCCGCGGCGCTGCTGCGCGGTCCAGGCGGCGGCGAAGGCGCGGTCGCCCGCGTTGCCGAGCAAGTCGGCGGCCTCGGCCAGCGGGGTCCAGATGGCGGTATGGCCGGCCTCGGTCGGCGGGCCGAGGCGGCGACCCGGCCGGGCGAGGTAGATCGTGCAGAGCTTCTCGGCCCAGAGGTCGTATTCCGGCATGTAGGTGAACCGGCGGAACGCGCCGAGCCGCCGCTCGATCGCGATGGTCCAGCCGGTTTCCTCGCGCACCTCGCGGTGAAGCGCGGGCAGCGGATGCTCGCCGGGGTCGATCCCGCCGCCGGGCAATTGCAGCTCGGGCCCGGGATCGTCCTGCAGCGTCAGGAGCGCGTCGTCGCCCTGCACGATCAGGGCATAGACGCCGGGCCGCAGGCGGTAGCTGCGGGCGGGATCGACCGGGTCGCCGTATCTGCGGATCATGCGGATCATCCGGTCCGGCTTGGACCGCCCCTGCAACTTGCTTATATGGCGAGGCGTAAGCGATTTTCGCGCCGACCTGAACCCCGGACCTTGTGATGACCCTCGTATCTCGGATCGCCTGGGACGATACCGTCCTGCCCTTTCAACTCGACCGTTCGGACATCCGCGGCCGGGTGATCCGGCTGGACGGGACGCTCGACCGCATCCTCGCGCAGCATGACTACCCCGCCGCCATCGAATCGCTGGTGGCGGAAGCGACGCTGCTGACCGCGCTGATCGGCCAGACCATCAAGCTGCGCTGGAAGCTGTCGCTGCAGATCCGCGGTGACGGGCCGGTGCGCCTGATCGCCACGGATTACTACGCACCGAGCGGCGACGGCCTGCCCGGGCGCATCCGGGCCTATGCCAGCTACGACGCCGACGCGCTGCCGCCGATCGGCAAGCCGTTCGACATGCTGGGCAAGGGCTATTTCGCCATCCTGATCGACCAGGGCGAGGGCATGGTGCCCTACCAGGGCATCACCCCGCTGGCCGGGAACACGCTGGCGCAGTGCGCGGAAACCTATTTCGCGCAGTCCGAGCAGTTGCCGACGCGGTTCTCGCTGTCCTTCGGGACCGAGCGCGACGAAGGCGGCGCCGAACACTGGCGCGCGGGCGGCGTGATGATGCAGGTGATGCCGAAGGCCTCGCCCTTCGCGGCCAGCGAAGGCACCGGCGAAGGCGGCCTGCTGAAGCCCGACGACATCCTCGACGGCGACGAGGGCGAGAACTGGACCCGCGCGAACTACCTGCTGAACACGGTCGAGGACCGCGAGCTGGTGGGGCCGGATGTCTCGCCGACCGAGCTTCTGGTGCGCCTGTTCCACGAGGAGAGGCCGCGCGTCTTCGATCCGCAGCCCGTCAACTTCGGCTGCACCTGCTCGGTCGAGCGGGTGCGGGACAGCCTGTCGATCTATTCGGCCAAGGACATCGGCCACATGACGACGGACGACGGCATCGTCACGGCGGACTGCCAGTTCTGCGGTGCGCATTACGAGCTGGACCCGGCGACGCTGGGGTTCGAGGCGACCGAGACGCCCGAGGGGCGGTCCCGTGACGGCGATTGATCCCATCGACCGGTTGTCGCTGGCGCTGGCTGCCGCCGCGCGCCCGAGCTCGGACTTCGACCTTAACCCGGACGTGGTGCTGCCCGAGACCCGCGTGCTGCGACCCGCTGCCGTGCTGGTCGCGGTCGAGGGCGACCGGCTGATCCTGACCAAGCGCTCGTCCCGGCTGAAGCACCATCCGGGGCAGATCGCCTTTCCGGGCGGCAAGCTGGACCCGGGCGACGCGGATGCGACCGCCGCCGCGCTGCGCGAGGCGTGGGAGGAGGTCGGCCTGCCCCCCGACGCGGTCGAGGTGCTGGGCGCCCTGCCCGGCCACGAGACGGTCACCGGGTTCGCGGTGACGCCGATCCTCGCGCGGGTCACGCGGCCCTTCATGGCAGTGCCCGAGGCGGGCGAAGTCGACGAGGTGTTCCGCGTGCCGCTGGCGCATGTCACCGATCCGGCGAACTTCCTGATCGAGGGGCGGCGCTGGCGCGGGCAGTGGCGGCGCTATTACGCGGTGCCGTATGGACCCTATTACATCTGGGGCGCGACGGCGCGGATCCTGCGCGGTCTGGCCGAGGCGATGACGCCCTGATGCGGGTGGATCCGGCGCTGTTCGCGGCGGGGCATCCCGTGCTGCGGATGCTGGCCGGGGCCGGGCACCGGGCCTTCGTGGTGGGCGGCCCGGTGCGCAACGCGCTGCTGGGTGTCGCGGTGTCGGACGTGGACATCGCCACCGATGCGCGCCCCGAGCGGGTGATGGCGCTGGCCGAGGCGGCGGGCCTGCGCGCGGTGCCGACGGGCCTCGAACACGGCACGGTGACGGTGGTGACCGGCGGAGCCGGCGTCGAAGTCACGACCTTCCGGCGCGATGTCGAGACCGATGGACGGCGGGCGGTCGTCGCCTTCTCGGACCGCATGGAAGAGGATGCCGCGCGGCGCGATTTCACGATGAACGCGCTCTATGCCGACGCCGAGGGGCAGGTGTTCGACCCGCTGGGCGGGCTGCCCGACCTGCAGGCCCGGCGCGTGCGCTTCATCGGCGAGGCCGCCGACCGGCTGCGCGAGGACTACCTGCGCGCGCTGCGATTCTTCCGGTTCCATGCCTGGTACGGCGATCCCGACGGCGGGATCGATGCCGAGGGGCTGGCGGCCTGCGCCGCCCATGCCGAGGGGGTGGAGGGGCTGTCACGCGAACGGGTCGGGCGCGAGATGCTGAAGCTTCTGTCGGCCCCCGATCCCGCGCCTGCGGTGGCGGCGATGGCGGCAAGCGGCATTCTGTCCCGTGTCCTGCCCGGGGCGGTGCCCGACCTGCTGCCGGTGCTGGTGCACCTGGAGACCGGGCGCGCGGCACCGGACGGGCTGAGGCGGCTGGCGGCGCTGGGCGGCACGGAAGTTGCCGAGCGGCTGCGGCTGTCGAAGGCCGAGACGCGGACGCTCGACGACCTGCGCCGCGACCTGACCCCCGGCGAAGCGGGCTACCGGCTGGGCGCCACGCGCGGGCGCGACCACGTCCTTCTGCGCGCCGCGGCGCTGGGCGAGGCTGACCCGGACCCTGCGCTGGCGCAAGCGGCCCGGGGGGCGGCCGCGGTCTTTCCGCTGAAGGCGGCCGACATGGCCGGGCTGGAGGGACCGGCGCTGGGCGCAGCGCTGAAGGCGGCCGAGGCGCGCTGGATCGCGTCGGGCTTCACGCTGGACAAGGCGGCGTTGCTGCACCCGCGCGATTGACAATCGCCGCGAAACCGGGCGCTTGCGCCGCATGGTGTTCGATCCGCTCTATGCCTTCGTCTTTGCCGGCCTGTTCTCGCCCGGTCCCAATGTCATCCTGCTGACGGCCAGCGGCGCCCGTTTCGGGTTCCGGCGCACCCTGCCGCATGTGCTGGGCGTGGCGGCCGGGGTCGGCGTGACCTCGGGCCTGACGGCGCTGGGCATGGGGGCGCTGCTGCTGACCCTGCCCGGCCTGACGCTGGGGCTGAAGCTGGCGGCAGCGGGCTGGATCCTGTGGATGGCGTGGAAGCTGCTGACGGCGGCCCGCGCCGCGCGGCGCGAGGCGGGGGACAAACCCTGGACCTTCCTGCAGGCGGTGCTGTTCCAGTGGGTGAACCCGAAGGTCTGGGCGATCGCGCTGGCGGCCTCGGTCGGGTATTCCGCCGGTCTGCCGCCCTTGCAGGAGGCCGCGCGGCTGGCCAGCGCGTTTTCGGGCATCAACCTCTTCGTCTGCCTGTTCTGGAGCTTCGCGGGCTTGCTGCTGACCTACCTTCTGACCTCGGACCGGGCGTGGAGCCTGTTCAACGGGGCGATGGCGGCGCTTCTGGCAGGATCGGCCATCATGGTTTTCCTGTGATCTGCAGGCTATATGCCGGGCAGGACAGGAGCCGCCATGTTTCGCTTCTTCGAACGCCTCGTCGATCCCTACGTTGAGTATCCGCCGGAGGACCGCCCGCCGACGCGGCTGTGGCCGTTCCTGTGGGGCTATTCGCAGCCGTTCCGGAAGGTGTTCGCCGCAACGGCGGTGATGTCGGTGATCGTCGCCACGGTCGAGATCGGCCTGATCGCCTACATGGGCCGGGTCGTCGACCTGCTGGGCAGCGCCGAACCGTCCACCGTGTTCGTCACGCATGGCTGGGAGTTCCTCGGCGCGGCGCTGTTCATCCTGATCCTGCGGCCGCTCCTGCAGGGGCTCGACGTGGGTCTGCTGAACAACGCGATCCTGCCGAACTTCGGGACGCTGATCCGGTGGCGTGCACACCGGCAGGTGCTGCGCCAGTCGGTGGGCTGGTTCGAGAACGACTTCGCCGGGCGGCTGGCGAACCGGATCATGCAGACCCCGCCCGCCGCGGGCGACGCGGTGTTCCAGGTCTTCGACGCGATCACCTTTTCCATCGCCTATCTCGTGGGCGCGGCGGTGCTGCTGCTGGATGGCGACCCGCGCCTCGTGCTGCCGCTGCTGGTGTGGTTCGCGCTCTATGGCGTGCTGGTGCGCTGGACGGTGACGCGGATCGGCCCGGCTTCGCAGGCCAGTTCGGATGCGCGCAGCGCGGTCACGGGCCGGGTAGTCGACAGCTATACCAACATCCACTCGGTCAAGATGTTCGCGCACCATGACCGCGAGATCGACTATGCCCGCGAGGCCATCGAGACCGCGCGGCAGACCTTCGCGCGGGAGATGCGCATCTTCACCGTGATGGACATCTGCCTCGTGTTCCTGAACGGCTTCCTGATCGTGGCGGTGGTCGGCTGGGCGATCTGGCTGTGGGCGCAGGGCGCGGCCTCGGTCGGCGTGGTGGCGGCGGCCACGGCGCTGACGCTGCGGCTGAACGCGATGACGGGCTGGATCATGTGGGCGCTGTCGACCTTCTTCCGCTCGCTGGGCGTGGTGGCCGAAGGGATGGAGACCATCGCCCAGCCGATCACGCTGGTCGACAAGCCCGGCGCGCCCGCGCTGGCGCTGACTCGCGGCGAGATCGTGCTGGACGGGCTGAGCCACCATTACGGCAAGGGCGCGGGCGGGCTGGACCGGGTCAGCCTGACGCTGAAGCCGGGTGAGAAGGTCGGCCTGATCGGGCGGTCCGGCGCGGGCAAGTCCACCCTGGTGAAGCTGCTGCTGCGCTTCTACGACGCCGACGGCGGGCGCATCCTGATCGACGGGCAGGACATCGCGGCGGTCACGCAGGACAGCCTGCGCGCGCAGATCGGGATGGTGCAGCAGGACAGCGCGCTGCTGCACCGCTCGGTCCGCGAGAACATCCTCTATGGCCGGCCCGACGCCTCCGAGGCCGAGATGATCGAGGCCGCGAAGCGGGCCGAGGCGCATGACTTCATCCTCGGGCTGAGCGACGCGGAGGGGCGCACCGGCTACGACGCGCGCGTGGGCGAGCGGGGCGTCAAGCTGTCCGGCGGGCAGCGGCAGCGGATCGCGCTGGCGCGGGTGATCCTGAAGGATGCGCCGATCCTCGTCCTGGACGAGGCGACGAGCGCGCTCGACAGCGAGGTGGAGGCGGCGATCCAGACCACCCTCTACGGTCTGATGGAGGGCAAGACGGTCATCGCCATCGCGCATCGCCTGTCCACCATCGCGCGGATGGACCGGATCCTGGTGCTGGACGACGGCCGGATCGTCGAGGACGGGACCCACGAGGCGCTGCTGGCGCAGGGCGGGCTCTATGCGCGGTTCTGGGCGCGGCAGTCGGGCGGGTTCATCGGGGCCGACGTGACGGACGCGACGGAGGCCGCGGAATGATCCGCCGCCTGCTGCCGAAGATCGATCCGTTCCAGCCTGCCGGAGGGGCGCCGCCGCAGGCCCTCGTGCCGTTCATCCGCTGGGCGCTGCGCGGGGCGGAAGGACCGATCGCGCTGGCGGTGCTGGTGACCTTCCTGACCGGGGCGTCGGAACTGGTCGCCGCGCGCTTCACCGGCTGGGTGATCGACAGCGCCGAGACGATCGGGCCGGGGGCGTTCTGGGGGCCGTTCCAGGTGCTGATCGTCTTCGGGCTGGTGTTCTTCCTGCTGGTGCGGCCGCTTCTGTTCGTGTTCGACGCGGGCGTCTCGGGCGTGATGCTGGGCCCGAACCTGTTCCTGATGATCCTGTCGCGGCTGAACCGCTACACGCTCGGGCATTCGATGGGCTTCTTCGAGAACGACTTCGCCGGCCGGATCAGCCAGAAGGCGCTGCAGACCGCGCGCTCGCTGACCGACCTGGTGCTGGAGACGACCGACGTGGTCGTCTATTCCATCGCGATGTTCGCCGGGGCCTTCCTGCTGATGGGGTCGATCGACCTGCGGCTCTTGGGGGTCTTCGTGCTGTGGGCGGTGCTTTATGCCGCGGCGCTGCGCTACTTCATCCCGCGCGTACAGGTGCGGTCGCGGGCCCGGGCCGGGGCGCGCACCCAAGTGACCGGGCAGATCGTCGACACGCTGACCAACATCTCGACCGTCAAGCTGTTCGCGCGCGACGCGGACGAGGACGCGGCGACCCGGGCGGCACTGGAGACCTACCGCGAGCGGGCGCTGAGCTTCGGCGAGCTGTCCGCGGTGTTCCGCATGGTGCTGATGACCCTCGGCGGGATGCTGCCGGTCTTCTCGATCCTCGGGGCGCTCTACCTGTGGAGCGCGGGACAGGCGAGCACCGGCGACATCGCGGTGACCGCGATGATCACCACGCGGCTGTCGATGCTGACCAACCGGCTGGGACGGGTGGCGATCTCGATCTTCACGAATGTCGGCGAGATGCAGGACGGCATTGCCACCCTGACCGTGCCGCACGCGATCACCGACCGCGCGGACGCGGCCCAGTCGGCAGGGCGCGGCGCGATCGGCTACGAGCATGTGCGCTTCGGCTACGGCGGGCACGGCGCGGCCCTGCGGGACTTCGACCTGTCCATCGCGCCGGGCGAGAAGGTCGCGCTGGTCGGCGCGTCGGGCGCGGGCAAGTCCACGGCGGTCGCCTTGCTGCTGCGGCTGCACGACGTGACCGAGGGGCGCATCACGCTGGGCGGCACCGATGTCCGAGACCTGACGCAACATGCGTTGCGCCGCGCGATCTCGGTGGTGCGGCAGGAAACCTCGATGTTCAACCGCTCGGCGATGGAGAACATCCGCTACGGCCGTCCCGGCGCCAGCGATGCCGAGGTGATGGAGGCCGCGCGGCGCGCCTCGGCGCACGAGTTCATTCTCGGGCTGCGGGACCACAAGGGCAACACCGGCTACGAGGCGCGGCTGGGCGAGCGCGGCGTCAAGCTGTCGGGCGGACAACGGCAGCGGATCGCGCTGGCGCGCGCCATCCTGAAGGACGCGCCGGTGCTGGTGCTGGACGAGGCGACGAGCGCGCTCGACAGCGAGGTCGAGGCCGATATCCAGGACGCACTGGTCGACGTGATGGCGGGCAAGACCGTGATCGCCATCGCACACCGGCTTTCGACCATAGCCCATATGGACAGGATCGTGGTGCTGGATGGCGGGCGGATCGTCGAGACGGGCGATCACGAGACGCTGCTGGCCCGGAAGGGACTCTACCATCGCTACTGGACGAGGCAGTCTGGCGGTTTTCTGGACACACGCACCGCGGCGGAGTGATCCTGTGCGGGGAAGCACTGGTATCCGCCCCGGGGAGTGAGTAGACCGCGCCGGGGTCTCTGGGGGATGAAGGTGAAGTCGGTTTTCAAGCGTTTTCGGGGGGATGCTTCCACGGCGCAGACCGTCGCCGAGCCGCGGCCCGATGGCCGTACCTACGTGGTGGGCGACGTGCATGGCTGCCTGGCCGCCCTCGACACGCTGCTGGCCGGGATCGACACCGACCGGCGCCGGACCGGCGGCGAGGACGCGCAGATCGTTTTCGTCGGGGACTACATCGACCGGGGCCCGCAATCCGCAGAGACGCTGCAGCGCGTGCGCGACCTGGAGGCGGCGCTGCCCGACCAGGTGGTCTGCCTGCTGGGCAGTCACGAGAAGATGCTGCTGGATTTCCTCGACAAGCCGCGCACCCACGGGCTGCGCTGGCTGCGGAACGGGGGGATCGGCACGCTCACGGCCTACCGCGTCGACGGGCTGACCGAGGTCGCGACGCCCGAGGAGCTGGAAGTCGCTGCCGCGCAGCTGCGTCCGCGGCTGGCGGAGGGGCTGATCGACTGGCTGCGGGCCCGTCCGCTGCGCCATGACAGCGGCAACGTGACCGTCGTGCATGCCGGGCTGGACCCGGAGAAGTCCCATACCGAGCAGCGCGACAACGTCCTGCTGTGGGGCAACGCCAAGTCGCTGACCCATGGTCGGCCGGACGGGCGCTGGGTGGTGCACGGGCATACCGTGGTGACCGAGCCCGAGATCTGCGGCACCCGGATCAACATCGACACCGGCGCCTGGGTGCACGGGTCGCTGACCGCCGTCGTGCTGGACCCGGCCGCCGAGCCGCGGTTCCTGCAGACCTTCGACTGAGCCGTGACCGAGCGCGAGGTCACCATCCAGCGGCTCGGCCATCGCGGCGACGGTGTCGCGGAGGGACCGGTCTTCGTCCCGCGCACCCTGCCCGGCGAGGTCGTCCGGGGGGTGGTCGAGGGCGACCGGATGGCGGCGCCCAAGATCGTGACGCCGGTGCCCGACCGCGTGGCGGCCCCCTGCCCCCATTACGCCCGCTGCGGCGGATGCGCGTTGCAGCATGCCTCGGACGGGTTCGTGGCGGCGTGGAAGCAGCAGGTGGTGGCGGAGGCGCTGCGCGCGCAGGGCCTGAGCGCGCCCTTCGCCGGGATCGCCGTGTCGCCGCCGGGCGCGCGCCGCCGGGCGGTGCTGGCGGGGCGCCGCCTTAAGAAGGGCGTCCTCGTCGGTTTTCACACGCGGGCCAGCGACACCATCGTGCCGGTGCCCGACTGCACGGTTCTGGACCCGCGCCTGCGCGCCGCCCTGCCGGGGCTGGAGGCGGTCGTGGCGCTGGCCGGGTCGCGCAGTGCTACGCTCGACCTCGCGGTGACGGCGACGGACGCGGGTGCGGATGTCAGCGTGACCGGCGGCAAGCCCGCCGATGCCGCCCTGACGCAGGCGCTGGCCGAGGTGGCGCGGACGCATGACCTGGCCCGGCTGACGCTGAACGGCGAAACCGTCGCCGCCCGCCGCCCGCCGCTGGTGTCCTTCGACGGGCTGACCGTGCGTCCCCCGCCGGGCGCGTTCCTGCAGGCGACACCGCAGGGCGAGGCGGCGCTGCGGGCGGGTGTTGTGGCGGCGGTGGGCGACGCGACGCGGATCGTGGACCTGTTCGCCGGGTGCGGCACCTTCGCGCTGCCGCTGACCCGGCAGGCGGCGGTCCACGCGGTCGAGGGCGACGGCGCCCTTCTGGGGGCGCTCGACCGCGGCTGGCGCGAGGCCGGAGGGCTGCACAAGCTGACCACCGAGACGCGCGACCTGTTCCGCCGTCCGCTGATGGCCGAGGAGCTGGCGAAGGCCGAGGCGGTGGTTATCGACCCGCCGCGCGCCGGGGCCGAGGCCCAGACCGCCGAGCTGGCGCGGGCGCGGGTGCCACGGATCGCCTTCGTGTCGTGCAACCCGGTGACCTTCGCCCGCGATGCCAGAACGCTCGTATCGGCGGGCTATCGCCTCGATCGGGTGCAGGTGGTGGACCAGTTCCGCTGGTCGTCCCATGTCGAGCTTGTCGCCGCGCTGAGCCTCGCCCATATGGGCTGAAACGCGGGCAGGGGCATCGACATGCGGCAACGGATCGAGGGCTGGCTGGACAGGCCGGCCGTGCGCAACTTTATCATCGGCGTGATTCTCGTGAACGCCGTGCTGCTGGGGCTGGAAACCTCGGCCGAGGTGATGGCGCAGGCCGGGCCGCTGATCCTGTTTCTCGACAAGCTCTGCCTCGGCATCTTCGTGGTCGAACTGGCGCTGAAGCTCTACGCGCTGGGCGGGCGGTTCTTCCGCTCGGGTTGGAACCTGTTCGACGCGGTGATCGTCGGGATCTCGCTGATGCCGGGGGCGCAGACGCTGAGCGTCCTGCGCGCGTTGCGGATCCTGCGGGTGCTGCGCGTCATCTCGGTCGCGCCGCGCCTGCGCCGGGTCGTCGAGGGGTTCGTGACCGCCCTGCCCGGCATGGGCAGCGTGTTCCTGCTGATGGGGATCATCTTCTACATCGGGGCGGTTATGGCGACAAAGCTGTTCGCCGACAGCTTCCCGGAGTGGTTCGGGACGCTGGGCCGCTCGGCCTACACGTTGTTCCAGGTGATGACGCTCGAGTCCTGGTCGATGGGGATCGTGCGGCCGGTGATGGACAGCTATCCCTACGCGTGGCTCTTCTTCGTGCCCTTCATCATGGTGACGACCTTCGCGGTGGTGAACCTGCTGGTCGGCCTGATCGTGAACTCGATGCAGGACGCCCATGCCGAGGAGAGCAACGCCGCCACCGACGCCTACCGCGACGAGGTGTTGCAGCGCCTGCGCGAGATCGAGGCCCGGCTGGACGCACGCGACCGCTAGGCGCAGTCCGCGAAATCTGGCAGATTGCGCCCCAACAACAAACAAAACGTTCCGAGGCTGAGCAGATGCGCCTTGTCCGAGTCTTTCTCCTGATCTGTGTCGCGGTGCTGGCCGCCGGCTGCGGATCGAAGTTCCGCAGCTACGACGGTCCCGAAGTGACCCGGATCGTCGTGTTCAAGGAGCAGCGGCAGATGTACCTGATGCACCATGACGAGGTGCTGAAGCGCTACGACATCTCGCTGGGCTTCGCGCCGGCCGGGCCGAAACAGGTCGAGGGCGACGGCAAGACGCCGGAGGGCGCCTATTACATCGACCGGCGCAACCCGAACAGCGCGTTCTACCTGTCGCTGGGCATCTCGTACCCCAATGCCGAGGATCGGGCGCGGGCGGCGGAGCTGGGCCAGAAGCCGGGCGGCGACATCTTCATCCACGGTCAGCGCGAGCGGTCGCGCTTCGCCCGCGAGCGCGGCGACTGGACCGCCGGGTGCATCTCGGTCACCAACCGCGAGATGGAAGAAATCTACGCGATGGTGCGTACCGGCACCCGGATCGACCTCTACCCCTGAGGGGTAGGCTCAGTTCTGGACCTGCGCCGCCTGATCGGGCGCGCCGGTGTTCAGCACCCACCAGAGGCGGCCGGTCGGTTCCTGGAACCAGGCGAAGCCGATGTCGCGGGCCTGCGGGTCGAGCAGTACGTCGCGGCCGCCTTTCTCTTCCATCCAGGCGGCGAGGGTCTCGAGTTCGGTCTCGTAGGTTTCCGAGATCAGCTCGCCCTTGAAGAGACCCGGATAGCCCGAGCGCGCCACCCGCTGCAGCGGCGACGAGCCGTCCGAGCCGAAATGCCACGGCCGGTTCTGCCGCGACATGTCGCGGGCATGGGTCTCGGCGGCGGCGGTCAGCTGGGCGTTCAGCGTCAGGCGCTGTACCCCGGCGGCATCGCGCAGGGCGTTGACGCCGTCGAGCATGCGGAAGGTGACCTCGGCCTCGTTGGTGATCCGGTACACCCGGGGCAGCGGCTTGCCGTCGGCCCCCAGTTGCGGCGGGGGCGGCGCGCAGGCCGTCACCCCGGCGAGGACGAAAACGAGGGCGAACCCGAGACGCGTCATGCCGTCACCTTGGTCGTTGCGGTGTCGCCCGTTGCTCTAGTCCGTTTCCCGTGGCATGGAAACGCCAAAGATCGGTGCCAAGACGCACGATCCTTTGAGTTGCGCACCGGGAGCGGGGGCGTATCCTTCCCGACCAGTCCCGGAAAAGATCGGAGTCCGACCATGAGCAGCCATCCGACCCGGCCCTTCTCCCGTCGCCGGCTTCTGGCCACCGGTGCCGCCGCGCTAGGCGCGGGCGTCGCCTTCCCCGCCGTGGCCCAGCAGGCGAACAGCACCGAGATCGAGCCCGAAGTCACCGCCGCCGTGCGGCACAACATCTCAAGCTTCCGGTCGCTCGACTGGCGGCCCTATTTCGGATCGCTGCGCGGGGGCGCGATCCTCGTCGATATCGACAGCCGCGCGCTGCACTACTGGTCCGAAGATGAGAGTGTCTACAAGCTCTACCCGACCTCGGTTCCGCTGACCGAGGACCTGACCCGGCGCGGCGAGACCCGCATCGTGCAGAAGGTCGAGGGGCCGAGCTGGCGTCCGACACCGGCGATGAAGCTGCGCAACCCGGAGTGGCCGGATTTCGTGCCGCCGGGCCCGGACAATCCGCTGGGCACCCATGCGCTCTACCTGTCGTGGGAGTTCTACCGCATCCACGGCACCCACGACACGCGCAAGATCGGGCGGCGCTCGTCGAACGGATGTATCGGCCTGTTCAACGAGCATATCGCCGAGCTCTACGGCCTGGCGAAGGTCGGAACGCAGGTGTTGCTAATTTGACGACATCCCAATCCGGGCGCTGCCAAGGCCATTTCCGGGCCATTGCATTTGAGCGGTGTTGCTGGTTTAAACGGGCGTACGAGGTACAGTCTTGGTGCCTGATACTAGCCTTGGTGTATCCATCGCATAGGCAGGCAATTTCTTGGAGGGAAACATGAAGAAACTCGCTCTCGCAGCCGCTCTGTCGCTGACCGCAACCTCGGTCTTCGCCGGCGGCTTGGAAGTTCCGGTCATCGAAGCTCCGGTCATCGTTGAGGACACCTCGTCCTCGTCGCCGATGATCGTCGTTCCGCTGCTGCTGCTGGCCGTTCTGGCTGCTGCAAACCGCTAATCCGCGGATACGGATTGACAAGGAAAAGGCGGTTGCCGATGGCAGCCGCCTTTTTCTTTTTGCGTTTCAGGGGAGATCGGGCGGCGTGACGCCGCGCGATCAGGCGCGCGGCGCGATCCAGCCCTGGAGGTTTTCCTCTATCACGGCGCTCAGCGCGGCGATGTGGGCCGCATCCGCGTTCAGGCAGGGGATGTAGGTGAACTGCTCGCCCCCGGCGTGCTCGAAGCTCTCGCGGATTTCCTCGTTGATCTCTTCCAGCGTCTCGATGCAGTCGGCCGAGAAGGCCGGCGCGATCACGGCGATCTTCTTCTTGCCGGCCTCGGCGAGGCGCGCGACCTCTTCCACGGTGTAGGGCTTCAGCCACTCCTCCGGCCCGAAGCGGGACTGGAAGGTCGTGACGATCTCGGTCTCCGGCCAGCCGAGCCGTTCGCGCAGCAGGCGGGTCGTCTTCTGGCACTGGCAATGGTAGGGGTCACCTTCCATCAGGTACCGTTTCGGGACTCCGTGATAGCTGGCCACCAGCACGTCGGGGCGCTCGCCGAGATCGGCGTAGGCGCGCTCGACCGACTGGGCCAGCGCCTCGATGTAGAGCGGGTGCTCGTAGTAGGGCTCGACCGTGCGGACGATCGGCTGCCACTTGATCTGCATGAGCGAGCGGAAGAACTGGTCGCAGGCGGTGCCGCTCGTGGCGCCCGCGTATTGCGGGTAGAGCGGGAAGAACAGGATCTTCTGGCAGCCCTGGGCCACCAGCGCGTCCACCTTCGACTTGGTCGAGGGGTTGCCGTACCGCATGCAGAAATCGACCACCACGTCCTCGCCGAACCGGGCCTTCATCTGCTCGGTGATCCTGGCGGTCTGCTCCTTGGTGATCGTCATCAGCGGGCTTTCGCCCTTGTCGTGATTCCAGATCGACTTGTAGGCCTCGCCCGACGAGAACGGCCGCTTGGTCAGGATGATCGCCTGCAGCAGCGGCTGCCAGAGCCATGGCGAATAGTCGATGACACGACGGTCCGAGAGGAACTCGTTCAGGTACCGGCGCATCGACCAGTAGTCGTAGTTGTCCGGCGTGCCGAGGTTGGCCAGCAGGACCCCGACCTTGCCGAACCGGACTTTCGGGTGATCCGCGGGAGCGTGGGCCAGCGGGGTCGCGGACATCATGTTCATGCCGTTGCCTTTCGATGCCGGGGTGGTCATGCGGCACCGCCCTCGTCGTCGGTCGCGGCGGGATCGCGTTCCACCGTTCCGAGCGCGTCGGCGAGCCGCACCGTGGCCGAGCCCGGACGCAGCGATTTCGGCTGGTCGGGGGAGGGCGACCAGCCGGTGAGGTAGACGAGGTCGAAGGTGGCGCGCAATGTGCCGTTCGGCCCCGGATGGTGTGCGGCGTAGCGTTCCACCGCGTCTTTGAGCATACGGCGGGGAACCGGCTTTGGATCACGCGCGGCGAGGGCATTCGTCTCGCCCATCGCGCGCAGGTCCGAAACCAGGCGGGAAAACTCCGCGTAATGGACCGTCAGGCGCGACTGATCGGCAACCGGAAGGGCGAGACCGGCGCGTTGCAGTAGCGCGCCGAGGTCCCGCAGGTCGCCCAACGGCAGCACGCGCGGCGACAGGCCGCCGCGAACCTGCGCTTCGGCCGCGGCGAGCGCGGAGCGCAGTTCGGTCAGGGTCTCGCCGCCGAAACAGACGCCCAGGAACAGCCCATTGGGACGCAGCGCGCGGCGCGACTGGATCAGCTGGCCCACCGGGTCGTCGGCCCAGTGCAGGCAGAGCGCGTGGATCACCAGGTCATGCGCCCCGGGCTGAAGGGCCAGCACCTCGTCATCCGGGACCACGGTCGCCCCGGGCACGAGGTCCGACCACAGCTCCGGATGTCCGGTCACGACGGCGGGCGAGGTAAAGGTTCTGTTAACCTCGAGCAGTCTCTCCTGCAGCTCGGCTCTGGCCTCGTCATGCAGGAACGGCCGCTCGGTCCCGCGCAGCACGCGCCCGCGGGCGCGGTGCCGCAGCAGCGTCTCCCGGTCGGTCAGGCGGGGGCGAGGGGGTGCGGGCGTCGTCATCGGAGGCGTCTTAGAGGATCGTCATGCCCTTGGGAACCATCGTTGACAGGCTGTTTCCGCCCGAGTGCCCGCTATGCCGGGCCGAGACGGGCGTTGCCTTTCACCTGTGCCCGGACTGCCTGCGCGACACGCCGATGCTGACCGGGCCGCTTTGTGCGACCTGCGCGGCCCCGGTCCTGATGCCGGACGGTGCGGTCGGGGACGGGCCCCTGACCTGCGACGACTGCCTCGTGCTGGCACGGCCATGGCGGCGCGGGCGGGCGGTGTTCCGTTATGCCGCCAGCGGAAGGCGGATCATGCTGCTTCTGAAACATGCCGACCGGACGGACCTGGCCCGGACGCTGGGTCCGTGGCTGCGGCGCGCGGCGGGACCGCTGCTGGCGCCCGACACGCTGATGGTGCCGGTGCCGCTGCATCCGCGACGGCTGTTCCGGCGGCGGTACAACCAGGCGGCGCTGCTGGCGCGCGCGATGGGTGGGCCGGGGACGGTGGCGGTCGATGCGCTGCGCCGCCTGCGGGCGACGCCGGCGCTCGATCATCGCGGGCGGGACGAGCGGTTCGCGCTGCTTGACGGGGTGATCGCCCCCGCGCCCGACCGGCTCGCGGTCCTGCGGGGCCGGGACATCCTGCTGGTCGATGACGTGATGACCACCGGCGCGACGCTGGCCGCCGCGACCGAGGCCTGCCTGGCGGCGGGGGCGGCGGGCGTCGATGTCCTGGTCTGCGCCCGTGTCACCAAGGACGAGCCGGAGGCGACGGGACATCGCAACCCGGCGCCCCGGATCGCCGACGCGATTTGACTTTCCATCTGACAACAAAACTGTCAGACTAAGTTGACACATCATGTGACGAATCCGTGGGAGTGGGTCCGATTCAGACCGTCAGCCTCTCTTTCTACCGGTTCGGGCCCCTGCGACAGCGCCTCTGGGTGCTGGCGCAGATGGGTGCCGCCCGTCTGACCCTGCCGCGCACCCCCGGTATCGGGTTCTGGAAGCTCTGCGGGTCCGGCACCGGCGAGGGGTTCACACCCATCCCCAATACAGCCGTTTATGCGATCCTCGCGACCTGGGACGATCTTGGGACCGCGCAGGCGCAGACCGCGAGCGGCGCAACTTTCCGGCGCTGGGCGCGCCATGCCGAGGAAAGCTGGACCGTCTTCCTGACGCCCACCTCCGTGCGCGGGCACTGGTCCGGCGCGACGCCTTTCGCCGCCGGAGAGGACGAAACCCCCGGCCCGCTGGCGGCGTTGACGCGGGCCACGGTCAAGCCCGCCGTCGCAACCCGGTTCTGGCGGCGCGTGCCGCGGATCGAGGACGTGATCGGCGCGGACCCGAACGTGGTCTTCAAGATCGGGATCGGCGAGGTGCCGCTGCTGCAGCAGGTCACCTTCTCGATCTGGCCCGACACCGCCAGCATGGCCGATTTTGCCCGCCGCCCGGACGGGCCGCATGCGCGGGCGATCCGCGCGGTGCGGGACGGAAACTGGTTCCGTGAAGAACTTTATGCCCGCTTCCGCGTCCTCGGCGACGCCGGAAGCTGGAACGGCGTCAGCCCCCTGGCGCGCCTGACGAAGGACACAACAGCATGACCCATCCTTTCCCGTTCTCCGCCATCGTCGGCCAGGACGAAATGAAGCGCGCGATGATCCTGACCGCGATCGATCCGGGCATCGGCGGGGTGCTGGTGTTCGGGGACCGGGGCACGGGCAAGTCGACCAGCGTGCGGGCCCTTGCCGCGCTGCTGCCGCCGATCACGGCGGTCGCCGGGTGCCCCTGCAACTCGGCCAGCCGGGCGGACTGTCCGGACTGGGCCGAGATCCGCGACGAGACGCTGGTCGAGAAGCCGACGCCGGTGGTCGACCTGCCGCTGGGCGCGACCGAGGACCGGGTGGTCGGCGCGCTTGACATCGAGCGGGCGCTGACACGCGGCGAAAAGGCGTTCGAGCCGGGCCTGCTGGCGCGCGCCAACCGGGGGTATCTCTACATCGACGAGGTCAACCTGCTGGAAGACCACATCGTCGACTTGCTGCTCGACGTGGCGGTTTCCGGTGAGAACGTGATCGAGCGCGAGGGCCTGTCGATCCGCCACAAGGCGCGGTTCGTGCTGGTCGGCTCGGGCAACCCGGAGGAGGGCGAGTTGCGCCCGCAGCTTCTGGACCGGTTCGGCCTGTCGGTCGAGGTCGCCAGCCCGAAGGACATCGACCAGCGGATCGAGGTCATTCGCCGCCGCGACGCCTACGAGACCGACCATGACGGGTTCATGGCGCACTGGACCGGCGAGGACGCCGCGTTGCGGACCCGCATCCTCGCGGCCCGGGCGCTGCTGCGCGAGGTGAAAGCCTCGGACGACGCGTTGCGCGACTGCGCGCGGCTCTGCGTCGCGCTTGGCGCCGACGGCCTGCGCGGGGAACTGACGCTCTTGCGCGCGGCGCGGGCCTACGCGGCCTTCGCCGGGGCGAACGAGGTCACGCGCGAGCATCTGCGTGCCATCGCGCCTTCCGCCCTGCGCCACCGGCTGCGCCGCGATCCGCTGGACGAGGCCGGGTCGGGCACCCGTGTCGAGCGCGCCGTGGCCGAGGTTCTGGCCTGATCCCATGCTGGCGCCCGCCCCTCCCCCCGAACGTGACCCGGTCGAGGTCTGGGGTCGCGCCGCGACCGCCGTGGCGCTGCTGGCGGTCGATCCCGGCGGGCTCGGCGGGCTCTGGCTGAAAGCCCGGGTCGGCCCCGCGCGCGAGCGGCTGATGGCGGTACTGCCGGGGCTTCTGGCCCCGATGCCCGCCGCCCGCCTTCCGCTGACCCTGACGGACGAGCAATTGTTCGGCGGCGTCGACCTGGCCGCCACGCTGGCTGCCGGGACCGTCGTGCGGTCGCGCGGCGTGCTGGGCAACGGTCCCCGCGCGCTGGTGGTGCCGATGGCCGAGCGGCTGACCGGGGGCCTCGCGGCGCGCCTCGCGCAGGTGCTGGATGCGGGGCAGGGGCATTGCGTGGTCGCGCTCGACGAAGGGGCGGAGGCGGACGAGCGCCTGCCGCAGACCGTTGCGGACCGGCTGGCGCTGCATGTCGACCTGTCAGGACTGGCGCTGGCGGATTGCCCGGACCTGGAAATCGATCCGGACCTGATTGCCGCGGCCCGGGCGCGGCTGCCCGCGGTGCGCCTGCCTGCCGATGCGGTCGAGACGGTCGTGCGGGTGGCGCACCGGCTGGGCATCGCCTCGCTGCGGGCGCCCCTGCTGGCGCTGGCCGCCGGGCGGGCGAGTGCCGCGCTGGACGGCGAGCCGGTGGTGACCGAGGACGACCTGATCTGCGCGGTCGAACTGGTGCTGGCCCCGCGCGCCACGATGCTCCCCGCCGAGCCGGAGGAGACGCCCGAGCCGGAGGCCGAAGAGCCGCCGCCGCCCGAGCCTAAGACCGGCGACGACACCCCCGAGTCCGATGTGGACGAGGACGACGTCCCCGACATGCTGCCGGAAGAGGTGCTGCTGGAGGCAGCCCGCGCGATCCTGCCCGCCGATCTGCTGGCGAAGCTGGCGGCCGGGAAGGCCCCGCGCGTGACCGGCGCAAGTGCCGGGACGGGGGCAGCGAAGAAAGGCAACCGGCGCGGACGTCCGCTGCCGTCGCGCCCCGGGCGGCTGGACGGGCAGAGTCGTATCGACCTCGTGGCCACCCTGCGGGCCGCGGCGCCCTGGCAGGTGATCCGCCGCCGCCTGACGCCGGATGCCCCGCAGAAGGTGCTGATCCGGGCCGAGGACATCCGCCTGCGCCGGTTCGAGGAGAAGTCCGACCGCCTGCTGATCTTTGCGGTCGATGCCAGCGGGTCGGCCGCCTTCACCCGGCTGGCCGAGGCGAAGGGCGCGGTCGAGCTGCTGCTGGGCGAAGCCTATGCCCGGCGCGACCATGTCGCCCTGGTGGCGTTCCGGGGGGATCATGCCGAGGTGCTGTTGCCGCCCACCCGCTCGCTCGTGCAGACGAAGCGGCGGCTGGCCGGGTTGCCGGGGGGTGGCGGGACACCGCTGGCCGCCGGGTTGCGCAGCGCGCTTGACCTCGCGGACCTGTCGCGCGGGCGGGGGCTGACGCCCTCGATCGCGCTGCTGACGGACGGGCGGGCGAACATCGCGCTCGACGGCCGTGCCGACCGGCCTGCCGCCGCCGAGGATGCCAGGCGCATGGCGCTGGCGGTGCGGGCCACCGCCACGCCCGCGCTGGTGATCGACATGAGCCCGCGCCCGCAGCCGCAGTTGCGCGACCTTGCGGGCGAGATGAACGCGACCTACCTGCCGCTGCCCCGCGCCGATGCCGGGCGGCTGTCCGCTGCCGTCGCCGGGGCCCTGGTGCCGTGAACTGGGAGGCGGAAAAGGCCGACTGGCCGCTGGCCGGGGTCAGCCGGTTCCGGACGGTCAACGGCACGACCTGGCATCTGCAGGAGATGGGGCCGAAGCAGGCCCCGCTTCTGTTGCTGCTGCACGGGGCCGGCGCGTCGTCTCATTCCTTTGCGGACCTAATGCCCAGGCTGGCGCGGCGCTGGCGGGTCATGGCCCTCGACCTGCCCGGTCACGGGTTTACCCGGCGCGCGGGGCTGTCTCGGGCCCGGCTTCCGCAGGTGGCCGAGGACATCGCCGCGCTGATGGCGGCCGAGCGCCTGTCCCCGGTGGCGGTGATCGGGCATTCCGCCGGGGGGGCTGTCGCGCTGGAGCTGGCGGACCGGCTTCCGCTGAAGGGGATCGTCACGCTGAACGGGGCGCTGGCCGAGTTCCAGGGCGTCGCCGGGTGGCTGTTCCCGTTCCTCGCCAAGGTGCTGGCGGTCAATCCCTTCACCGCGCTCTTCTTTGCCCGCACCGCGACGCCGCGCAACGTGGGCCAGATGATCGCCGCGACCGGCAGCCGCCTGAGCCCGGCGCAGTTGCGGCCCTATTTCCGGCTAGTGCGGGACCGGGCGCACGTGGACGGGGCGCTGACCATGATGTCGGTCTGGGACCTGCGCCCGCTGATCGCGCGGCTGCCGCAGATCCGGGTGCCGGTGCTGTCGCTGACCGGCGCGCGCGACAAGGCGGTCGCCCCCGACACGAGTGCCCGCGCCGCGACCCGGCTGCCGCAGGCCACGCACCGCGACCTGCCCGCGCTGGGCCACCTGATGCACGAGGAAGACCCGGACGCGGTCCTGGCCGAGATCGAGCCGTGGCTGGCGGAGCTAGGTCTCTTCGCCCAGCCGTCGACGCAGCTCGTGTAGGACGGGCAGGGCGGCGCGGACCTTCTCGGGGCCGACATCGCGCACCACGTCCGCCAGCATAGGGGTCATCGACTGGATTGCCGCATCTCGGGCCCGGCGCCCCGAGGGGCTGATCGCCACCATCTTGCGGCGCGCGTCGTCCCAGTCGGGCCGGATGTGGACATGGCCGGCCCACTCGAGCTTGCCCAGCGTATTGGTCATCGCGCCTTTGGTGACGTGAAACGTGCGCGCCAGTTGCGCGGGCGTGCGCTCGTCCCCGAGGTTGGCGAGATGGTTCAGCACGGCGAAATGGCTGATTTCCATGCCTTTGGGCAACGCCTTGGAGAGGCGGTTGCGTGCAAGCTGCTCGGCGGTCAGAAGTTCGCTGAAGAGCGCGACCGCGAGAGGGTCAGCCACGGGCCCGTCGTTCATGACGGTGCAGCATAGGCACGGTCGCCCGAAAGGGAAGGCAGTTTCTGCCGCACCCCGGCGACGGTCGCGCGGTCGATCTCGACCAGAGTCACGCCGGGCGCGGTGCCGCCGTCGGCCAGCACGGTCCCCCAGGGGTCGATGGCCAGCGAATGCCCGTGCGTGGCGCGCCGCTTGTCGGTCGACGTCGGATGCACGCCGGTCTGCGCGGGCGCCAGGACGTAGGCGCCGCACTCGATCGCGCGGGCCTGCAGCAGAGTCTGCCAGTGCCCGGGCCCGGTGGCGGTGGAAAAGGCGGCGGGCACGGTCAGGATCTCGGCCCCGGCCTGCGCCAGCGCGCGGTAGAGATGCGGGAACCGCACGTCGTAACAGACCGTCAGGCCGACCGTGCCGAAGGGCGTTTCGGCCAGAACGGCGCGGTCGCCCGGCCGGAACCCGGCGGATTCGCGGTAGGTCTCGGTCTCGGTGATCTGGACGTCGAACATGTGGATCTTGTCGTAGCGCGCCACGATGCCGCCGTCCGGCCCGACGAGGAAGGACCTGTTGGCGAAGCGCCCGTCGGGATCGTCCGTCTTCAGCGCGAGCGAGCCGATCAGCGTCCAGAGCCCGTGCTTGGCCGAGAGGTCGCGCAGACCGGCCAGCACCGGGTCCGCGTCCTCGGTCCGCAGCACCTCGTGCTGGTGCGCGCGGCTGCCGGAGACGCAATTGGTCACTTCCGGGGTCAGGACGAAGCCGGCGCCCTCGGCGGCGGCAGCTTCGATCAGCGCGGTGGCCTGCGCGAGGTTCTCGTCCGGCTGGTCGGACGAGGTCATCTGGATCAGCGCGGCGCGCATCAGGCGGCGAGCATCGGGTCGAGCTTGCCCGCCCGTTCGAGGGCATAGAGATCGTCGCAGCCGCCGACATGGGTGCCGTCGATGAAGATCTGCGGGACCGTGTAGCCACCGTTGGCGCGCTGGATCATCGCCTGCCGCAGGGCCGGATCGCGCGAGACGTCGGTCTCCGAGAAGGCGACACCCTTCTGGCTGAGCAGGCGCTTGGCCATCATGCAGAAGCCGCAGGTGGGCGTGGTGTAGATCTCGACGGTCGCCATGGTGCCTCCGCGTGTCAGTCCTTGGGGATTTAGGCGCTGAGGGCCTGCCTGTCACCCCCGGCGCAGCGCCGCGACAGGACGAAAACCGCGCGTTCGGACCGGAAAGAGTGATCCGGTTGGACAGCCGTATTGTAAATCAAACTAGACAGTCCTACCGTGAGAGCATGATGACACGAGTCGATCCCATTCGCGCGGGCGCGCCCGTCACTCCCGGCCGACCCGAGGCCATCGTCATCGGCGCAGGTCTGGGCGGTCTCGCTTCGGCCATGCGCCTCGGGGCGAAGGGCTACGCGGTCACCGTCATCGACCGGCTCGACCGGCATGGCGGACGGGGCTCCTCGATCACGCAGGACGGACACCGCTTTGACCTCGGCCCGACCATCGTGACGGTGCCGCAGGTCTACGAGAAGCTCTGGGCGGCTTGCGGCCGCGACTTCCACCAGGACGTGGACCTGCGTCCGCTCGACCCGTTCTACGAGATCCGCTGGCCGGACGGCACGGTCTTCACCGCGCGCCAGTCCACCAAGGCGATGGAGGCCGAGGTGGCCCGCCTGTCACCCGCGGACGTGCGGGGATACCGGCAGTTCCTGAAGGATGCCGAGCGGCGCTACCTCGTCGGCTTCGAGGGCATGGTCGCCGAGCCGATGCACCGGATCTGGGATACCGTGAAGGTCCTGCCGACCTTCGGTGTCCTGCGCGCCGACCAGTCCATCCTCACGCTGGCGAAGAAGCGGGTGAAGAACCCCTACCTGCGCATGGCGCTGTCGTTCCACCCCCTCTTCATCGGGGGCGACCCGCGCAACGTGACGTCGATGTATGCGCTGGTCAGCCATCTCGAGAAGGAATTCGGGGTGCATTACGCGATGGGCGGCGTGCAGGCGATTGCCGACGCGATGGCGAAAGTCGTGCGCGCGCAGGGCGGCATGATCCGACTGGGCCAGACCGTCGACGAAATCCTGATCCGCGACAACGCGGCCGAAGGCGTCAGGCTGGCGGGCGGTGAGGTGCTGCGCGCGCCCCTCGTCGTGTCGAATGCCGACGCGGGTCACACTTACAGCCGCCTTCTGCGCAAGGCGCCCCGCAAGCGCTGGTCCGACGCCAAACTGAAGCGCGCGAAATGGTCCATGGGCCTCTTCGTGTGGTACTTCGGGACCCGGGGCACCAAGGGCAAATGGGCCGATGTCGGGCACCACACCATCGTCAGCGGACCGCGCTACGAGGGGCTGTTGCGCGACATCTTCCACAACGGGCGACTCTCCGACGACATGAGCCTCTACGTTCACCGGCCCTCGGTGACCGATCCCGGCGTCGCGCCCGAAGACGGCGACACCTTCTATGCCCTCTCGCCCGTGCCGCATCTCGGCTTTGCGGGCGGCACCGACTGGGCGCAGGAGGCCGAGCGCTACAAGGCGAAGGTTGCCGCGGTGCTGGAGAAGCTGATCCCCGGGTTCCGCGATCACCTGACGACCGAGGTCGTGTTCACGCCGGAAACCTTCCGCGACCGCTACCTGTCGCCGCTCGGGGCGGGCTTCTCGCTTGAGCCGCGCATCCTGCAATCGGCATGGTTCCGGCCGCACAACATCTCGGAAGAGGCGCGCGGGCTCTACCTCGTGGGGGCCGGGACGCATCCGGGCGCGGGCGTGCCCGGCGTGGTGTCGTCGGCCGAGGTCCTGTCGAAGCTGGTCCCGGATGCCGCGACCGTCACCGAAGGGATGCCGCTGCCGATGGCTGCCGAATGACGCACGAAGCCGACCTCGATCATTGCCGCGAGGCGATCCGGCACGGGTCGTTGTCGTTCCATGCCGCCTCGCGCCTACTGCCGCGCCGGGTGCGGGATCCGGCACTGGCGCTCTATGCCTTCTGCCGCTGCGCCGACGACGCCGTCGACCTGAACGAGGAAAAGGCGGCGGCGGTGCTGTCGCTCCGGGACCGTCTCGACCTCGCCTACCAGGGGCGTCCGCTGAACCAGCCCGCCGACCGCGCCTTCGCCCACATGGTCGAAACGCACCGGATGCCGCGTGCCCTGCCCGAGGCCCTGCTGGAGGGCTTCGCCTGGGACGCGATGGGACGCCGCTACGAGACCCTGTCCGAGGTGCGCGCCTACTCGGCCCGCGTCGCGTCGACCGTCGGGGCGATGATGGCGGTGCTGATGGGCGTGCGCGACGCCGATGCACTGGCGCGCGCCTGCGACCTGGGCGTGGCGATGCAGTTGACGAACATCGCCCGCGACGTGGGCGAGGATGCGCGGGAAGGGCGGCTCTACTTGCCGATGGACCGGATGCGCGCCGAGGGACTCGACCCGGAGGCCTTCCTGACAGCGCCGCGCCGGTCCGAGGCGCTGACCCGGATCACGCGCGCGCTCTTGGCCGAGGCCGACCGCCTGTACACCCGGTCCGAGGCCGGGATCGATGCCCTGCCGCGCCGCGCCCGGCCCGCGATCTGGGCCGCGCGGCTGATCTATGCCGGGATCGGGGCGGACCTGGTGGCGAAGCGCTATGACAACATCGGCTACCGGGCCCACACGACCCGCCGGGACAAGCTGGCAGGGGCGGTGCAGGCCGGAGTTCGCACCGCGACCGGGATGCTGACGCCGACCAGCGCCGTCCTGCATGCGCGGCCGCTGCCGGAAACCGCGTTCCTCGTCGATGCCGCTGCCGACCGCAGGCCGCGCGAAAGCTGGAGTGACAGCGTCGTCGCCCTGTTCGCGCAACTGGAAGCGAAAGACCGCGAGATGCACGGCGCCTGAGCGCGCCCTTCCCTTTTTGCAAACCCTGCCTACCTGAGTGGGCATGGATTGGTCTCTCTTCATCATTTTCCTTGGCGCGTGCTGCACGGCGGCGGCGACAGGATCGATGTTTCCGCCCGGAAGCTGGTACGAAAGCCTGAAGAAACCCGCCTGGAACCCGCCCAAATGGGCGTTCCCGGTGGTCTGGACCGTGCTCTACATCGTCATCGCGGTCGCCGCGTCCCGCGTGGCCGGGGCACCGGGCAGCGCCATGGCGATGGCATTCTGGGCGCTGCAGATCGCGCTGAACACCCTCTGGACCCCGGTCTTCTTCGGCCTGCACCGCATCAAGGCGGGCATGGTCGTGATCGCGGCGCTCTGGGTCGCGGTACTGGGTGCGACGATCAACACCTTCCTCGTCGAGCCCTTCGCAGGCTGGTTGATGGTGCCCTACCTAGTCTGGGTGACGGTGGCGGCGTCGCTGAACGCGGCGGTCTGGTGGCTGAACCCGGACGAGGCCAACGCGCCCCGCAGCGCGGAAGCCTAGAACCGCCAGCCCGGACGCCGCGGGACCCGCACCGCCAGCATCGGCATCAGCCATGGCCCCCGGAAGCGGTCGAGGTCGAGCGCCTCGTGCACGCCGCGTGACCGGTACCCGTTGATCGTCGTCTCGACCCCCGCGCGCGAGTAGAACGGCGCCTCCAGCATGAACTGCACCTGCTTCGGCGTGTCCCCGGGGTCGCAGCGGGTTTCGCGCCGCACACCCCAGATCGACCGGGCGAAGCGGGTGACCGGGGGCGGTTCCATCTGTTGCACGCTGCCGTCGTGGCCGAACTTCACCGCGAAATCGAGCGCCGAGCCGTCGCGGAACTGCGCGTCGTAGAAGCAGGCCGCGCCATCGGGCAGCGGGAACCGTCCCCAGCACCAGTGGCTGAAGTCGGCCTCGAGCGCGCGGGTACCGAAGTTGGCGTCGAAGTACCCGTGTCCGCGCCATTTCCAGCCGTCCTGGCCGAGGTCGACTTCGATCTCGGCGCTGGGCGCGAAGGGCCGCCAGACATGGGCACCGTCCGGGGTCAGCGGCAGCTCGACCCCGGTCAGGCCGGTCGGGTGCAGCACGATGCGGCCCTTCACGCGCGAGATGACGGGATTGCTGATCTCGTTCACCTCGATCACCAGCCGGTCGCCTTCCCAGCTGAGATGGCTCGGGCCGACGGTGAAGCTGTCCTCGGTCTGGCGCAGCGCGGTGCGGCCCCGGTCGGTCATCGTGAAGCGCCCGCCCGGCCCGTAGGTCGCGACGTTGATGCAGACATGGTTGTGCGGATCGCGCCGCCCCGACCAGCGGTACCAGGGCGAGAAGACCGAGCCTATGAAGGCGATGATCGAGATGGCCCGCGTGCCGCAGTCCGAGATACCGTCGACATACCACCACGCATAACCGTCGGGCGGGACATCGAGCGCGAAGTTCGGGCGCTCAAGATCGCCTCGGCCGCGTGCTGTCCGGAGAGCGTCGCCATGGGAATCCCGGCCCCCGGATGCACGCCGCCCCCCGCCAGGTAGAGTCCCGGCAGGCTGGTCCGCACGCGCGGACGCTGGAAGGTCGCCATCATCCCGTGCGGGCTGCGCCCGTAGAGCGATCCGTTCGACGCCGGGAACAGCCGCGCGAAATCGTGCGGGGTCGTCAGGGCGTCGCGTCCGGGCGTCGGGGTGAAGCGCAATCCCATCTGCGCCAGTCGGGCGAAGGTACGTGTCCGGCATGTCTCGAACTCCCGGTCGGGGGCGGGACCGGCGACCGGCGGCCCGTTCATGATGATCTCGAAGCGCTCGGGCCCGGCGGGCGCGCGGCCCGCACCCCGGTCCTCGGCGCAGATGTAGAGGGTGGGATCGACGGGCATCTGCCCGCGCATCAGGGGCGTGAACTCGTCGCGCGGGTCATCGCCGAAGAACACGTTGTGATGCACGAGGTCCTGCCCTTCGGGGGCTGCGGCGAAGGTCCAGACGTAGGCCGACAACGACCGCGCCGCGACACCGGGGGCCGGCACCGCCCGGCGCGCCGGATCGCCCAGCAGCCCGACATGCAGTGCGCGGGGATCGCCGTTGAAGACGACGTGCCCGCAGGGGATGCGTTGCCCGGAGGCGGTCTGGACGGCTGCCACGCGCCCGCCCTGGATCTCGATCCGGGCGACCTCGGTGCCGTAGCGCAAGGTGGCGCCCTTCGCCTCGGCCAGGTCCGCGACCGCGCGGGCGAGGCGATGCATCCCGCCTTCGATCCGCCAGACGCCCTGCGCCTCGGCCTGCCAGATCAAGCCCAGCACGGCGGGGGACCGGTAGGGCGAGCCGCCGACATAGGTGGCGTAACGCCCGAAGAGCTGGCGCAGGCGCGGGTCGGCGAAGTGGTGGCGCAGCCGCCCGGCGAGCGTCGCCGTCGGCAGCAACGCGGCCAGCAGGCCCGGCGCCGCCAGCACGCGGGGGATCAGCCCCGCGATGCCGGGACTGGCGCTGCGCATGATCGGGGCGTCGAAGGTCTGGAACAGGCGGGCGGCCTCGGCCGAGAAGGCGCGGAACTCGGTCTCCGCCTTCGGCCCTGCCAAGTCGCGCACGGCCTCGGCGCTGGCCTCCGGGTCGGCATGCAGGTCGAGGCGGCTGCCATCCGACCACCAGTGCCGGGCAAGCACCGTCTCGGGGTGCAGGGTAACATGGTCGGACAGCCGGGCGCCGACACTCTCGAACAAGGCCTCGAAGACCGGGCGCAGGGTCATCACGGTCGGTCCCGCGTCCACCGGTCCGGCGGCGCTGGGCACGGTGCGCATCTTGCCGCCGGGGGTCGCGGCCCGCTCGAGCACCATCACCTCGCGCCCTGCCCCGGCGAGGCGCAGCGCGGCAGAGAGACCGGCAATACCGGCCCCGATCACCACGATCCGATCGGACGATGTCTGCATGATGGCTCAACCCCCTGTCCAAGACTGTTGACAGACTCACGCCATGTGTCCAGTGTAATTTACACATGTCCTGTCAGAATTGCAGGGCAAATCGGCAGACGTAGGAGACCGCATGGGACTGAAGAGCCGGATCGAGACCACGCTCGAGGCCGCGATTGCGGCCGGGCAGTCAGGCAGCGTTCCCCCGAAACTGGCCAGTGCGCTCGGGTATGCGGTGACGCCGGGCGGGGCCCGGATCCGTCCGACCATCTGTCTCAACGTCGCGGTGGCCTGCGGGGACGACCGTCCCGCGCTGTCGAATGCCGCGGCGGCCGCCATCGAACTGATTCACTGCGCGAGCCTCGTCCACGATGACATGCCCTGCTTCGACGACGCCGACATGCGGCGCGGCAAGCCGACGGTGCATGTCGCCTATTCCGAGCCGTTGGCGCTGCTGACCGGCGACTCACTGATCGTCATGGCCTTCGACGTTGTCGCCAAGGCGGCCGAGAGCGACCCGGTCCGCGGCCTGAAGCTGGTGCGGGAACTGGCGTGGTTCACCGGCATGCCGGGCGGCATCTGTGCCGGGCAGGGCTGGGAAAGCGAGGCACACGTCGACCTGTCGGCCTATCACCGCGCCAAGACCGGCGCCCTCTTCACCGCGGCGACCCGGATGGGCGCCATCGCCGCGGGCGAGGAGCCGGACGCCTGGACCGAGCTCGGGGCCCGCATCGGCGAGGCCTTCCAGGTCGCGGACGATCTGCGCGACGCGCTCTACGATGCCGAGACTCTGGGCAAGCCCGCCGGGCAGGACGAGATCCACGCCCGCCCGAACGCGGTGCAGGCCTATGGCGTGCAGGGCGCGATCAAGCGGCTCAACGATATTCTGGGCGGGGCCATCGCCTCGATCCCGTCCTGTCCGGGCGAGGCCAGCCTGTGCGAGATGGTGCGCAAGCAGGCCGAGCGCCTGACGCCCGTCGCCCCCGTCGTGGCACGGTCGGCCTGATGAGCGACAGCGCCCCCGCCTTCCGGCCCTGGCGGCGTTTCGGGTTCCTGCCCGAACGCGACAGTTTCTATCGCTGGTGGGTGCGCCTCGCCGGGTCGCCCCGGTTCCAGAGCCGCGCCAGCGCCAGCCGTCTGACGCGCGGCCTTGCCCGCAGCGACGGCGAACGCCTGTTCGATCTGGTTGCCGGGTTCGTGCACAGCCAGGTGCTGGCCGCCTTCGTGCGGTTCGACCTCGCCGACATGCTGGCCCACGCCCCGCTGCCGGTCTGGAAGATCGCCGTCCGCAGCGGCCTCGACGTGGACAAGGCCGAGGTCCTGTGCCGCGCCGCCGCCGCGCTGGGGCTTCTGCGCCGTCATCGCGACGGGCGCTACGGGCTGGGACGGCTCGGTGCCGCGCTGCCCGGGGTTCCCGGCCTCGCGCAGATGATCCGGCACCACGAGGTGCTCTACCGGGACCTGGCCGATCCGGAAGCGGTGTTCCGCGCCGGGGCCGAGACTGAACTCGCGAACTTCTGGCCCTATGTCTTCGGTGCCCAGGGGGCCCGGGACCCGGAAACGGCCGCGACCTATTCCCGGCTGATGTCCGACACCCAGGGCCTTGTGGCCGAGGAAACGCTGCGGACCGTTTCGCTGGACGGTGTCCGGCGGCTGATGGACGTGGGTGGCGGCACCGGCGCGTTCCTGCGCGCGGTGCATGGCGTCGCCCCGGGCCTGGACCTGACCCTGTTCGACCTGCCGGCCGTCGTGGCCAAGGCGGAGGTGCCGGAGGGGACGGCGATTGTCCCGGGATCGTTCCGGGATGACGTGCTGCCGGAGGGACATGACGCGATCAGCCTTGTCCGGGTGCTCTACGATCATTCCGACGCGACGGTGACCGCCCTGCTGGCCCGCGTCTTTGCCGCGCTGCCGCCGGGCGGGCAGCTGATCGTGTCCGAGCCAATGCTCGGCGACGACCGTCCGAACCGGGCGGGGGATGTGTACTTCGCGCTTTACACCCTGGCGATGCAGACCGGCCAGACCCGGAGCCCGTCGCGGATCGCGGCGCTTCTGAAGGCCGCCGGGTTCGAGGATATCGCGATTCCCCGCACGCACCGGCCCTTCGTCACCAGCGTGGTGACCGCAAGAAAGCCGTCCTGACCCGCTGCCCGACGATTGTTGTCGGTCAAGGTGTCCAATTTAGTTGACACCTAAGTATGTCAGGGTAGGATTACAACAACACCTGTCAGAGAATCCCTACACGGGACACGGCAGCAGCGGAGATTGGAATGCATACGACCGCGATCGTCTTGACCGGCCCGGAAGCCATTCAGGTGCAGGACCTCGCGCTGACCAGCCCGGGTGCGGCCGACATCGTCGTCGACATCGACCACTCCGGCATTTCCACCGGCACCGAGAAGCTGATCTGGTCGGGCAAGATGCCCGCCTTTCCCGGTTTCGGCTATCCGCTGGTTCCGGGCTACGAGGCCGCGGGCGAAGTGGTCGAGGCCGGACCCGACAGCGGGTTCCGCGTCGGCGACCGGGTCTTCGTGCCTGGCGCGTCCTGCTACGGCGACACGCGCGGACTGTTCGGCGGCGCGTCGCGTCGCCTTGTCAGTGCGGGCGCGCGGGCCGTGAAACTCGATCCTGCCCTCGGGGCCGAAGGCGCGCTGCTGGCGCTGGCCGCCACCGCCCGCCATGCGCTGGCGACCGAGCGCGCCGAGCTGCCCGACCTGATCGTGGGCCACGGGGTCTTCGGACGCCTGCTTGCCCGCCTGACCCTCGCCGCCGGCGGACCTGCCCCCACGGTGTGGGAGGTCAATCCGGACCGGATGTCCGGCGCGGACGGCTACGAGGTCGTGCATCCCGATGCCGACCCGCGCCGCGACTACGGCAACATCTACGACGCCTCCGGGAACGGGGGCCTGCTGAACAGCCTGATCATGCGGCTGAAGAAGGGCGGCGAGATCGTCCTCGCCGGGTTCTACCCGGAGCCGCTCAGCTTTGCCTTTCCGCCGGCCTTCATGAAGGAGGCCCGGTTCCGGATCGCCGCCGAATGGCAGCGTGAGGACCTGATCGCGACGAATGCCCTGCTCGATGCGGGGGCGCTCTCGCTCGACGGGCTGATCACCCACACCCGACCCGCCAGCAGTGCAGCCGAGGCGTATCAGACCGCGTTCGAAGACCCTGCCTGTCTGAAAATGATCCTGACCTGGGAGGGCCACGCATGAGCCTGGACGTACCGAACCTGAAGGACTTCGATCAGCGGCTTCGCGACGAAGCCCACGAGGAGCCGACGCTGGAAGTGCCGCAGGGCGCACCCACCAAGAAGACGCAGATCATCGCGATCTACGGCAAGGGCGGCATCGGCAAGTCGTTCACGCTGGCCAACCTCAGCCACATGATGGCCGAACAGGGCAAGCGCGTGCTGCTGATCGGCTGCGACCCGAAATCGGACACCACCTCGCTGCTGTTCGGCGGCAAGGCCTGCCCGACGATCATCGAGACCTCGACCAAGAAGAAGCTGGCCGGGGAAGAGGTTCAGATCGGCGATGTCTGCTTCAAGCGCGGCGGCGTCTTCGCCATGGAGCTCGGCGGGCCCGAGGTCGGTCGCGGCTGCGGCGGGCGCGGCATCATCCACGGCTTCGAGCTGCTGGAGAAGCTGGGCTTCCACGACTGGGACTTCGACTATGTCCTGCTCGATTTCCTCGGCGACGTGGTCTGCGGCGGCTTCGGCCTGCCGATCGCGCGTGACATGGCCCAGAAGGTGATCCTCGTCGCGTCGAACGACCTGCAGTCGCTCTATGTCGCCAACAACGTCTGCTCGGCCGTGGAATACTTCCGCAAGCTGGGCGGCAACGTGGGCGTCGCGGGTCTCGTGATCAACAAGGACGACGGCACCGGCGAGGCGCAGGCTTTCGCCAAGGCGGTCGACATCCCGATCCTCGCCGCGATCCCGCAGAACGACGACCTGCGCAAGAAATCCGCGAATTACCAGATCGTCGGCACCAACGAGAGCCAGTGGGGCGCGCTGTTCGCCGAACTGGGCGAGAACGTCGCCTCTGCCCCGCCGATGCGTCCGACCGCGCTGAACCAGGACGAGCTCCTCGCCCTGTTCGACAGCAAGGACACCGGCGGCGACGTGGTGCTCGAGCCTGCGACCGATGCCGACATGCGCGGCAAGGACGCCAAACCGAAGAAGTCTCTCGAGGTCATCTACGACGATGTTTGACCTCGCCGAACTCGACCGCTGGGACGAGGCGCTTGCCTCGCTGTCCTCCGAAGCTCCGGTCCAGACCCCGGAGACCGGAGGGCGGACGCCGCCGCGCGCGGCGCCCGCGGCCGGGCCAATGCGGACCGTGGGGCGCTGCCCGTTCGGTCACGACCTGCCAACCCGCACCGAGGGGAGGACGATCCATGCTGGATAAACCCGACGGAGAAGTCCGTTACGACGCGGCCGACCAGGCCGAAGTGATCGAGGGGACCTCGATCCGCGACGAGAGCGCGCCCGAGGGCGCGGTGAAGCCGGACGGCATGGGCTGCCATGCGCCGGGCGAACAGATGGAAGCCGCCGCCCGCGCAGCGGGCATGGGCGAGATCCTCGACCAGTATGCGAAGGACTACCCGCAGGGACCGCATGACAAGCCGCAGAGCATGTGCCCGGCCTTCGGGTCGCTGCGCGTCGGCCTGCGGATGCGCCGGGTCGGCACGATGCTGTCGGGCTCGGCCTGCTGCGTCTACGGCCTGACCTTCGTCAGCCATTTCTACGGGGCGCGCCGGTCGGTCGGCTACGTTCCGTTCAACTCGGAGACGCTGGTCACCGGCAAGCTCTTCGAGGACATCCGCGAGGCGGTGCACAAGATGGCCGATCCCGAGCGCTATGACGCGATCGTGGTCACCAATCTCTGCGTGCCCACGGCCTCGGGTGTGCCGCTGCGGCTGTTGCCGAGCGAAATCAACGGGGTGCGGATCGTCGGGATCGACGTGCCCGGTTTCGGCGTGCCGACCCACGCCGAGGCGAAAGACATTCTCGCGGGGGCGATGCTGAACTACGCCCGTGCGGAAATCGAGGCAGGCCCGGTTCAGGCGCCCGCATCGGGGAAATCAGACCGTCCCACAGTTTCTCTCCTCGGAGAGATGTTCCCTGCTGATCCTATCGGGATCGGGCAGATGCTCGCGCCACTCGGTCTGGCGGCAGGTCCGGTCGTTCCCTGCCGTGAGTGGCGCGAGCTTTATTCCGCGCTGGCTTGCGGTGCCGTTGCCGCCATCCATCCGTTCTACACCGCCGCGATCCGCGAGTTCGAAGCCGCCGGTCGCGCGGTGATCGGCAGCGCGCCCGTGGGCCATGACGGCACCGCCGCCTGGCTGGCCGCCGTCGGCGAAGCCTTTGGTTTGCCTGCTGAAAAGGTGGCAGACGCCCAGAACAGGTTCCTCCCCGCGATCAGGGGCGCGCTGGCAGCGACGCCGGTGAAGGGCACCATCACCCTGTCCGGATACGAAGGATCCGAACTTCTGGTGGCGCGTCTCCTGATCGAATCGGGGGCGAACGTGCCCTATGTCGGCACCGCCTGCCCGAAAACCAGGTGGTCCGAGCCGGACCGCCAGTGGCTGGAAGCGCGGGGCGTCACGGTCAAGTACCGCGCCAGCCTCGAGGACGACTGCGCCGCGATGGAGGCCATCCGCCCCGACCTGGCCATCGGCACCACGCCGGTCGTCCAGAAGGGCAAGGAGCTTGGAATTCCAAGCCTTTACTTCACCAACCTGATCTCCGCGCGGCCCCTGATGGGCCCGATGGGCGCCGGGTCCCTGCAGCAGGTCGTCAACGCGGCGATCGGCAATAAGGACCGGATGGACCACATGAGGGCCTTCTTCGAGGGGGTCGGCGAGGGCGATACGGCGGGTATCTGGGAGGGCGAGCCGAACCTGCGGCCGGACTTCCGCGCGCAGCATCAGAAGAAGCTCGACAAGGCCGAGAAAGCCGCCAAGGCGCAGGAGATGATCTGATGCGCCGGAGCATTATCCAAGCGAAAATCAACGTCGGTATCACGTCGGTATCGTGTCGGTCCCACGTCGGTGCGGCGTCGGTGCGGGAGGTTCCCGCATGCTGATTCAGGACCATGACCGTGCCGGCGGCTACTGGGGTGCCGTCTATGCCTTCACCGCGGTGAAGGGCCTGCAGGTCGTCATCGACGGCCCGGTGGGATGCGAGAACCTGCCGGTGACGTCGGTGCTGCACTACACCGATGCGCTGCCGCCGCACGAGCTGCCGATCGTGACCACCGGTCTCGGCGAGGAAGAGCTGGGCCGCGACGGGACCGAGGGCGCGATGAAGCGCGCCTGGGACACGCTCGACCCGGCGCTGCCGTCCGTCGTCGTCACCGGCTCGATCGCCGAGATGATCGGCGGGGGCGTGACGCCGCAGGGCACCTCGATTCAGCGGTTCCTGCCGCGCACCATCGACGAGGACCAGTGGGAGAGCGCCGACCGCGCGATGACCTGGATCTTCACCGAGTTCGGCATGACCAAGGGCCGGATGCCGCCGGAGAAGAAGCGCGAGGAGGGGGCCAAGCCCCGCGTCAACATCCTCGGGCCGATGTACGGCACGTTCAACATGCCCTCCGATCTCGCCGAGATCCGGCGGCTGGTCGAGGGGATCGGCGCCGAGGTCAACATGGTGATGCCGCTGGGCAGCCACCTGGCCGAGATGCGCAACCTCGTGAACGCCGACGTGAACGTCGTGATGTACCGCGAGTTCGGGCGCGGCCTCGCCGAGGTGCTGGGCAAGCCCTACCTGCAGGCGCCGATCGGGATCGAGTCGACCACCGCCTTCCTGCGCAAGCTGGGCGAGCTGACCGGGCTGGACCCCGAGCCGTTCATCGCGCGCGAAAAGCATTCGACCATCAAGCCGGTCTGGGACCTGTGGCGGTCGGTGACGCAGGACTTCTTCGCGACGGCGAGCTTCGCCATCGTGGCGAACGAGACCTACGCCCGCGGCATCCGCAACTTCCTCGAGGCCGACATGGGCCTGCCCTGCGCCTTTGCCGTCGCCCGGCAACGGGGCAAGAAGACCGACAACGACGAAGTGCGCAAGCTGATGCACACCAAGCGGCCGCTGGTCGTGATGGGGTCGATCAACGAGAAGATGTACCTCGCCGAGATGTCGGGCGGGTTCGGGCCGAAGCCGGCCTTCATCCCCGCCAGCTTCCCGGGCGCCGCGATCCGCCGCGCCACCGGCACGCCGATGATGGGCTATGCCGGCGCGACCTACCTGATCCAGGAGGTCTGCAACGCGCTCTTCGACGCGCTGTTCCACATCCTGCCGCTGGGCAGCGAGATGGACAGTGCCGCCGCCACACCGACCACGCTGCGCCGCGACTTCCCGTGGGATGACGACGCACAACGCCTGCTCGACCGCATCGTGGCCGAGCATCCCATCCTGACCCGCATCTCGGCCGCCAAGACATTGCGCGACGCCGCCGAGAAGGCCGCGCTGGAAAGCGGTGCCGAGCGGGTCGTGATCGAGACCGTCCGGGCCCTTCGTCCCGGTGCGGACCTCGAGACAGCAGACATCGAAGCGACAGGAGAACGGGCATGACCGATCACAACATCGACGCCCCTCTGCACCGGGGCCGCAGGGCGCCGAAGGCGGAGTTCTACACCTACTTCGCGATCATTTTCCTGGCGGCCCTGCCGCTGGCGTTCCTGAGCTGGGCCCTCGCCTCGGTCCGCTCGGGCACGATCAAGACCAAGGGCCCCGTGGCCCGCGCCTGGAGCCAGGCGCGGATCATCACGCCCATGATCTTCGCGGCCTGAGCCGCGGAGCACGAGTTTCGTCCGTCTCTCCCGGGAGGCGGGCGGATTTGCCGGCAGGGGATGAGCCCTTGCCGGGGCCCGGCCGCGGGGTTCGCGGTGTCAGCGTTCTTTTTCGGAGGAAAATCAATGGCTGATAAATCCGACCTGTCCTTCACGGGTCTGACCGACGAGCAGGCGCAGGAACTGCATTCGGTCTACATGAGCGGGCTCTGGCTGTTCTCGGCCGTCGCCATCGTCGCTCACCTCGCCACGTTCATCTGGCGTCCCTGGTTCTGAGGAGCACTGAATCATGTCCAAGTTCTACAAGATCTGGCTGATCTTCGATCCCCGCCGCGTGTTCGTGGCCCAGGGTGTGTTCCTGTTCCTGCTGGCAGCGATGATTCACCTCGTCCTGCTCAGCACCGAGCACTTCAACTGGCTCGAACTGGCTGCCCAAAAGGCCGCCATGTGATCGCGCGTCCGCGCCTCCCCCGGGGGCGCGGGCCGCTGCCGGTTGCAGCCAACATGATCGGCGCCGGGCGGGCTGACCGCTCGCCCGCGCCAAACTGAACCCAAGACAAGTGACGGCCCTGCGCTTCCGGCCCGGCCGCCAATTGCGGAGAGAGACGATGGCTTTGCTCAGCTTCGAGAGAAAGTACCGCGTCCGTGGAGGGACGCTCATCGGCGGCGACCTGTTCGACTTCTGGGTGGGCCCCTTCTATGTGGGCTTCTTCGGAGTCACGACAGCGTTTTTCGCCGCCTTGGGGACGATCCTGATCTTCTGGGGGGCCGCCCTGCAGGGCGAGTTCAATCCCTGGCTGATCAATATCGCCCCGCCTGATCTGAAATACGGTCTCGGCCTCGCGCCGCTTGCCGAAGGGGGTCTGTGGCAGATCATCACGATCTGTGCACTCGGTGCCTTCTCAAGCTGGGCGCTGCGCGAAGTGGAGATCTGCCGAAAGCTGGGCATGGGGTACCACGTGCCCGTCGCGTTCAGCTTCGCCATCCTCGCCTACACGACGCTGGTGGTGTTCCGCCCGCTTCTGATGGGGGCCTGGGGCTATGGCTTCCCCTACGGGATCTGGAGCCACCTCGACTGGGTGTCGAACACCGGCTACGCCTACCTGCACTTCCACTACAACCCGGCCCACATGATCGCGGTGACGTTCTTCTTCACCACGACGCTGGCGCTGGCGTTGCACGGGGCGCTGATCCTGTCGGCCGCCAACCCGCCGAAAGGCGAGGAAATGAAGACGCCGGATCACGAAGACACGTTCTTCCGCGACTTCATCGGCTACTCCGTCGGCACCCTCGGCATCCACCGCGTCGGCCTGCTGCTGGCCCTGAACGCGGGCTTCTGGAGTGCTGTCTGCATCATCATCTCGGGCCCGGTCTGGACCAAGGGCTGGCCGGAATGGTGGAACTGGTGGCTCGAACTGCCGATCTGGCCGAGCCAAGTGGGGATGTGACAAATGCCTGAGTATCAGAACATCTTTACCCAAGTGCAGGTCCAGGGCACCCCCGAATGGGGCATGGACAACGAAAACAACATGATGGCCGAGCGGGCGGGCAATCCCGGCTTCTCGACCCTCATCGGCTGGATCGGCAACGCCCAGCTCGGACCGATCTACCTCGGCTGGGCCGGCGTCGTCAGCCTTGCGACGGGCCTGATCTGGTTCAACATCGTCGGCTTCAACATGCTGAGCCAGGTCGGTTACTCGATCCCGGAGTTCATCCGGCAGCTGTTCTGGCTGGCGCTCGAGCCGCCGAGCCCCGAGTACGGGCTGCGGATGCCGCCGCTCAGCGACGGGGGCTGGTTCATCATCGCGAGCTTCTTCCTGCTCGTGTCGGTGTCGGCCTGGTGGCTGCGGACCTACCTGCTGGCCGAACAGCACAAGATGGGCAAGCACGTGGCCTGGGCGTTCGCCTCGGCGATCTGGCTGTTCCTCGTGCTGGGTCTCTTCCGTCCGATCCTGATGGGATCGTGGTCGGAGGCGGTGCCCTACGGGATCTTCCCGCACCTCGACTGGACCGCGGCCTTCTCGATCCGCTACGGCAACCTCTACTACAACCCGTTCCACGCGCTTTCGATCGTGTTCCTGTACGGCTCGGTGCTTCTCTTCGCGATGCACGGCGCCACCATCCTCGCGGTGACCCGTTTCGGCGGCGACCGGGAGCTGGAGCAGATCGTCGACCGCGGCACGGCCTCCGAGCGGGCGGCGCTGTTCTGGCGCTGGACCATGGGCTTCAACGCCACGATGGAGGGGATTCACCGCTGGGCCTGGTGGTTCGCCGTTCTGACCCCGATCACGGGCGGTATCGGCATCCTGCTGACCGGCACCGTGGTGGACAACTGGTTCCTGTGGGCCGTCGAGCACAACTTCGCGCCCGACTATACCCTGCCCTATGGCTACGAAGCCTATCTGCCGGGAGGAAACTGAGATGTTGCCCAAGTGGTTTGACAAGTGGAATGCCGACAACCCGACCAACATCTACGGGCCGGCAATCCTGATCGGCGCGATCGGCGCGGCGGTCTTCGTGGTGGCGCTGCTGGTGACGTGGGGGCAGCCGTTCGCCACCACCAGCCTGCAGACCGGACCCCGGGGCACCGGCATGTCCGTGCCGGAGTTCAAGAGCGATCTCGCGGCCGGTGATCCCACCGCCGCGGGCTACCTCGCCCGCTCCGGCATCACCGAGGCGGACACCGCCGCGGTCAGCGAGGCGGCGCTTGCCAACGTGCCGCCCGCGCTGGAGGGCATCTCGCCCGAGGCCTATGCCGAGATGATCGTCGCCATGCGGTCCTGGACCGGCATTCCCGACCTGATGGAAGACCCGGAGAACTACCAGACCCAGGTCGCCTACCGGATGGTCGCGATGGTCCAGAGCCTGAACGACGAGTGGGGCGGACACACCAACGTGTCGGGCGAGGCCGGTGTGAACTGCTACACCTGCCATCGCGGGCAGGCGGTGCCGAACAACATCTGGTTCCGCATCGCTCCGGTGAACGAGAACACCGCCGGCTGGGCCTCGGTCCAGAACCGGGTCACCCCGCAGAGCCAGTACACCTCGCTGCCGTCGGATGCGCTGGAGAGCTACCTGCTCGACACGCAGTCGATCAAGGTCCACGACCTCGACAGCCGGGTCGACACCCAGCCGGGTGACCCGACCTGGCAGAACGCCGAGCGGACGTTCAGTCTGATGAACTACTTCGCCAACTCGCTCGGGGTGAACTGCGTCTTCTGTCACAACACGCGGGCCTTCTACGACCCCGCACAGGTGACGCCGCAGTGGTCCACCGCGAGCCTCGGCATCATCATGGTCCAGGACCTGAACACCCTGCACCTGGTGCCGCTGGCGGAAGAGGGCATCCTGCCCGAGAACCGCCTTGGCCCGGTCTACGCGGACGCGCCGAAGGCCGCCTGCGCCACCTGCCACAAGGGCTATCAGAAGCCTCTCGGCGGGATGGACATGGTCTCGGACTGGCCGGAACTCGCGCTGGTGGAGCCCGACTTCACCGCGGCCACGAACTAGGGGCTCGCCCCTGGCCCGGACCGGACGTCCCACAGCGTCCGGTCCTCCGTCCCCTTCCTGAGACACCTCAGGACACTGGCGCCGTGATGGGGACACCGTCACGGCGCTTTTTGCTTCCCCCGTCAGACCGGGGAAGGCGCGGAGGAGACCCGACGATGACCCAGAACGACCGACCGATGACCCCGACCCTCGACCGCGTCGCGGTGCCGGCCGACCTGAAGCGGCTGACCGATGCGGAACTTGCCACGCTGGCGCATGAATTGCGCGCCGAGACGATCAGCGCGGTGTCGGTCACCGGCGGTCACCTCGGGTCCAGCCTGGGGGTCGTCGAACTGACCGTTGCGCTGCACGCGGTCTTCAACACGCCCTTCGACAAGCTGGTCTGGGACGTCGGGCACCAGTGCTACCCGCACAAGATCCTGACCGGCCGACGCGACCGCATCCGCACCCTGCGCCAGAAGGACGGCCTGTCCGGATTCACCAAACGCGCGGAGAGCGAGTACGACCCGTTCGGCGCGGCGCATTCCTCGACCTCGATCTCGGCCGCGCTGGGCTTTGCCACCGCGCGCGACCTCGGCGGCGCGACCGGCGACGCGATCGCGGTGATCGGCGACGGGTCGATCAGCGCCGGGATGGCCTACGAGGCGATGAACAACGCGGGCTCGGAGGGCCGGCGGCTGTTCGTGATCCTGAACGATAACGAGATGAGCATCGACCCGCCTGTCGGCGCGATGTCGAAGTACCTGTCGGCCCTGTCCGCCAGCGGTCCGCTGCATGCGCTGAAGGACCTCGCGGAGGGCGTCGAGGCCGTGCTGCCCGCGCCGCTGCGCGAAGGCGCCCGCCGGGCGCGTGCGCTGGTCGAGGCCCCGCTGGGCGAAGCCCCGCACGGCAGCGCGACCCTGTTCGAGGAACTGGGCTTCACCTATGTCGGCCCGATCGACGGGCATGACATGGGCCAGCTCCTGCAGGTGCTGCGCGCCACCCGGGCCAAGGCCACCGGGCCGGTGCTGATCCATGTCTGCACGGTCAAGGGCAAGGGATACTCGCCCGCCGAGCTGTCGGACGACTGCTATCACGGCGTGGCCGCCTTCGACGTGGCGACCGGCAAGCAGAAGAAGAGCGCGGCCAACGCCCCGGCCTATACCAAGGTCTTCGGCGAGACGCTGACGACGCTGGCCGAGAGCGACGGCCGGATCTGCGCGGTCTCGGCGGCGATGCCGGGCGGCACCGGCGTGTCGATCATGGGCAAGCGTTTCCCGGGCCGCGTGTTCGACGTGGGGATCGCCGAACAGCACGCGGTCACCTTCTCGGCCGCGCTGGCGGCGGGCGGGATGAAACCGTTCTGCGCGATCTACTCCAGCTTCCTGCAACGCGGGTACGACCAGGTCGTGCATGACGTGGCGCTGCAGAACCTGCCGGTGCGCTTCGCGATCGACCGCGCCGGGCTGGTGGGCGCGGATGGCGCGACCCATGCCGGGGCTTTCGACATCGGGTTCATGGGCGCGCTGCCGAACATGGTGGTGATGGCGGCGGCGGACGAGGCCGAGCTGGTGCACATGGTCACCACGGCGGCGGCCTATGACGAGGGGCCGATCGCGTTCCGCTATCCGCGGGGCGAGGGCGTCGGGATCGAGATGCCCGAACAGGGCCGGGTGCTGGAGATCGGCAAGGGCCGCGTCGTGCAGGAGGGCGCGCGGGTCGCGCTGCTGTCGCTGGGGGCGCACCTGTCCGAGTGCCGGGCTGCGGCCGAGGACCTTGCGGCGCTGGGGATCGTGCCGACGATTGCCGACGCGCGCTTCGCCAAGCCGTTCGACCGGGACCTCGTCGCGCGGCTGGCGGCCGAGCACGAGGTGCTGATCACCGTCGAGCAGGGGGCCGAGGGCGGTTTCGGGGCCTTCGTGCTGCACTGGCTGGCGAATACCGGGCGTCTCGACGGGCGGCTGAAGGTGCGCACGATGACGCTGCCGGACCGGTTCATCGACCAGGCGAGCCCGGCGGACATGTATGCCGATGCCGCGCTGACGGCGCAGGACATCGCCCGTGTCGCGCTACAGGCGCTGGGGGTGGACAGCCTGAAGGGCCGTGCCCGGGCCTGACGGCCGGTACGACAGGAAAAAAGGGCCCGGACCTGCGAAGGTCCGGGCCTTTTGCGTGTCCGCGAAGCCGGGGTCAGGCGCGCAGCAGGGACGCGAAGATGCGGTCGCGGTGCTCGGCCAGGTAGATGCGCAGCCAGGGCGTGTAGGGTTCGGGGTGGCGGGCCACCTCGGCGCAGAGATCGTAGAGATCGATCCACTTCGTCTCGGCCACCTCGTCGGGGTTCGGCGCAAGGCGCAGGTCCGGCCCGGCCTCGGCGACGAAGATGTCGACCACCTCATGTTCGGTCAGCCCGTTGCCCACGTCGGCGCGGTACTCGACGCGGTCGCGGTGGACCGGACAGAGCCCGGTGATCCCCAGCTCCTCGTCCAGCCGCCGGACGGCGCAGGCGGCGGGGTCCTCGTTCCACAGCGGGTGGGTGCAGCAGGTATTCGCCCAGAAACCGGGGGTGTGGTACTTGGTCAGCGCCCGGCGCTGCAGCAGGACCTGCGTGCCGTGCAGGACGAAGACCGAGACCGCCTTGTGGCGCAGGCCGCGCTGGTGAACCTCCAGCTTCTCGACCGGGGTCAGGTGGCCATCGACCCAGGCCGGGACCATCTCGGTCCGGCTGTCGGCGGCAAGGGTGGCAAGCGTATCAGGCATGATCAGACCGAAAGCGGGGACACCAGTCCCCAGAGATGGGCGACGTTCTTCACGCCGATCTTGAGATGCGCGAGCGGGCGCGCCTTGACCAGACGCTTGTTCATGTAGGCCTCGAAGGTGAGGCGCTGCACGTCCACGTCATGGCAGAGGCTGACGAACCGTTCGCGGCGTTCGTCTGAGCGATAATAGGCATCCTGCATCGCGCCGAGGATGCGGAAAACTGACCCATGCTCCTTGAGGAAGCGCTTGCGGGCGAGCTTCAGATCCGCGACGCGGCCCGACTTCAGGCAGGCGGCCGCCGCGAATGCGGCTTCGCGCCCGCCCTGCATGGCGTAGTAGATGCCTTCGCCCGAGGACGGCGCGACCACCCCGGCGGCATCGCCGGCCAGCACCACGTCGCGGCCGTTGTCCCAGCGGTCGAGCGGTTTCAGCGGGATCGGCGCGCCCTCCTTGCGCAGGGTCTCGCACTCGGTCAGGCCGGAGCTTTCGCGCAGCAGGCGGGTGGCTTCCTTCAGGTCGGTGCCGTCGACGCCGGTGCCCATGCCGACCGAGCAATGCGCCCCGTGCGGGAAGACCCAGCCGTAGAAGTCGGGCGAGATCACGCCGTCATAGATCACGTCGCAGCGGGTTGCGTCGTACTTCTCGGCGCCCTTGCTGCCCGCCTCCGGTGTCTTGATGATCTCGTGATAGGCGATGACGTAGGGGATCTTGTCGCCGCCGGGCACCTCGGCGCGCGCGACGTCCGAGCGGGCCCCGTCGGCCCCGATGATCAGCTTCGTGGTCAGACGGACCTCGTTGCGGCTGGCCTTGTCGCGGTAGACGACGTGGGTTCCGGCCTCGTCGCGTTCGATCCGCAGGAAGGTGCCGGTATGACGGTCGGCCCCGGCGGTGACGGCGCGCTTGCGCAGGAACTCGTCGTAGAACTCGCGGTCGACCATGCCGACAAAGCCGTTCTCGATCGGGATGTCCACGGCGCGCGCGGTGGGCGAGACCATCCGGGCGGTGGTGATCTTGGCGACGATCTGGCTGTCGGGGATGTCGAAATCCTCGATCAGGCGGGGCGGGATCGCGCCGCCACAGGGCTTGATGCGCCCGGCACGGTCGATCATCGCCACCTTGTGTCCCTTGCGGGCGAGGTCGCTGGCTGCCGTTGCGCCCGAGGGTCCGCCTCCAACCACCACTACGTCATAGATCATGGGTTCACTCCCCCGGAACGAGCGCCGGGTCTGCCGACGCGGGACGCGGACCGTCCACGACCCGGAGCGCAATGGCCCCCGAGACGAGGAACAGGGCCGCTTCAAACAGGAACACGGTGCCGAACGCGGTGGCGTCGCTGTCCACGAGGTGGCGCAGCAGGTCGGCCGCGGCCGCGCCGAGCAGGCCGCCGAAGCCCGCGGCGATGGCCTGCGCCGCGCCCCAGAGGCCCATGCGGGTGCCTTCGCGGCTGTCACGCCCCTCGCCGGCCAGCTGCATCATCGACCCGATGGCCGCGACGGCGAAGACGCCGTTCATGTAGCCGAGCGTGATGACGGCGGGCAGCAGCGGCGCGCCGGGTCCCGCCTGCCCCAGCATCGCGATGGCGATGAGCGCGGCCGCGGAGCCGAGGCACCCGGCGATGACCCAGGAGCGCAGCGCGCCCAGCTTGAGACCCGTGGCGCAGAGACCGACGGTCACCATCCCGAGGAACACGCCGCCGTTCTGCGCCCCGGACAGCGAGGTGGACTGGCCCGGCGTGAAGGCGAAGACGAGGCCGGCGTAGGGTTCGAGGATCAGTTCCTGCATGAAGTAGGCGGTCATGCTGAGGAACACGAAGAGGGTGAAGTTGCGCGCCTTGCGCTCGGCCCAGACCTCGCGCAGGCCGTCGAGGAAGGGCACCGGCGCCTCGGTTGGGGCGGTGATCGTCAGGCGCGCCTCGATGCCCTGCACGGCGACGGCGGTGAGGGCGACCGCGCCCAGTGTCACGACGCCGACGATCTTCAGCAGGAGCGCGGGCGAGTAGGGGTCGAGCAGGCTGCCGACGACGCCCGCGGTGACCGCGATGCCGAGGATCATCATCAGCCAGGTGATGGTGGCGGCGGCGGCGCGGCGGCGCGGATGGGTGGCGGTGGCCAGAAGTGCCAGCAGCGAGGTGCCGGAGGCCCCGACGCCGACCCCGATCAGGGCATAGGCGAGGATCGACACCGTCAGTCCCAGCGCGAAGCTGCCCGGCAGCAGCACGACACCCAGCGCGGCGGAGAAGCCTCCCGCCGCCAGGATCGCCATGCCGCCGATGATCCAGCGGGTGCGGTGGCCGCCGGTGTCGGACCGGTAGCCCCATTGCGGGCGGGTGATCTGGATGCCGTAGTGCAGCGCGACCAGCAGGCCGGGCAGCACCGCGGGCAGGGCCAGTTCCACCACCATCAGGCGGTTCAGCGTCGAGGTCGTCAGAACGACGATCGCGCCCAGACACATCTGGACGAGACCCATGCGGACAATGGACAGCCAGGACAGCATCAGCCGATCCCCCGCAGCGCGAAGGCGGTGACCATCATGCCCGAGACGTAGAAGAGCACGCCGGTGCCGTTGTACCAGGGCGCGCGGCCCTTCGGGTCTTCCATCATTTCGCGCATCGCCCAGAACTGCAGGACCAGCAGGCCGGTCACGATCAGGGCGCGGTCCTGAAGACCCCACTGGAACAGCAGCGCGATCACCGCGACCTGCGGCAGCGCCATGACCCAGCAGGCCAGCCGCGCCGCGCGCTCCGGACCCAGCGTGACGGGCAGCGAGTTGACGCCCATCACCCGGTCGCCTTCCAGCGCCTTGAAGTCGTTGAGGGTCATGATGCCATGTGCGCCCAGGGCGTAGAGCGTGGCGATCATCACGATCTCGGCGCTCGGGAACATCGCCATCATCACGGCAGCCCCGGTGAACCACGGCAGGCCCTCGTAGCAGAGGCCGACGAGGCCCGGTCCCCACCAGCCCGATTTCTTCAGGCGGACGGGTTCGGCGGAATAGGCCCAGGCGCAGATCACCGCGACCACTGTGGCGATGAAGCCCCAGAGGCCGAGGAAGGCCCCCACGACCAGCGCCAGGGCGGACATGGCGAGCGCGATCCACAGGCCCCAGCGGCCCGGCACCCGGCCCGAGGGGATCGGGCGGTCGGGTTCGTTGATCGCGTCGACGTGCCGGTCGCACCAGTCGTTCGCGGCCTGGCTCATGCCGCAGACGATCGGACCCGCGAGGATCACGCCGAGGGTGAGCTTGCCCCAATGCTCGGACAGGGGCACGCCCGATGAGATGACGCCGCAGGCGTAGGCCCACATCGGGGGGAACCACGTCACGGGCTTGATAAGCTGGAGGGCGGCGGCAGGGTCTGGGTACTGCCGCGGCACCTGTATGTCGGTCGTTACAGTCATGTGTAAATTAAACCTGACAGTGTGAGTCGGCGCAAGCGAAACCACACGCGCAGACGCGAAACGCCGCGGCCCGTGGCACGCGGCGCTTGTGTCAGGTCAGGGACCGGATCAGTCGTTCTTGCTGAGCAGGCCGTACTTGCGGAGCTTCACGTAGAGGCTCTGGCGTGACAGGCCGAGCATCTCGGCGGCGGCGACGCGGTTGTTGCGCGTCAGTTCGACCGCGGTCTCGATGCACATCTTTTCGACGACGTCGGTGGTGGCCGCGACGATGTCCTTCAGCGGCGCCGAGCCGACGAGGTCCATGACGTTCTGCATGGTCCCTTCGCCGATGCCGGGCGGCAGGTCGGAGCCGCCCGCGGTGTCGCGGACCAGTTCCATGCGCGAGGCGTCGCGCACCACGAAGCCGAAGTTCGGGTCGGCGCGGGCGGTCAGGTGGGTCACCGAGATCTCGACCGGGATGACCGAGCCGAAGGCGCCTTCCAGCCGGGTGGAATAGACCGACATCTTGCCGGCGTGCCCGGCGTTGTCGATCATCACCTTCACGTCGACGCTGCCGCGGATCAGGTAATCCGACAGCGAGTTGCCCTTGATGTCGGACAGTTGCGCCACCTCGCAGAGCGACAGGAATGCGTCGTTCGCATAGCGCACGGTGCCGTTGCGGTCGGTGATCACCACGCCGTCGGCCCCGTCGCGGTAGAGCGCGGAGAGAATGGTGGCGAGGTCCTCGGCCACGGTCTCGGCGCTGCCGACGCCTTCGAGGCGGCAGAGCAGGAACTTCTCGCCCGACGAGCGGAACAGGATGCCGGTGACCGTCACCGCGCGCTTGGTTCGGCGGGTATTCAGTTCGAGGCCGGTGGAACGGTCCTGCGCGGTGGCGTTGATCAGCGCGTCGATGAAGCCCGCGTTGCGCTTGCCGTCGAATTCCTGGCTGAAGTCGGCCCCCACGAGCGCTTCCACATCGGCCCCGAGGACCAGACCGGCGGCCCCGTTGGCGTCGACGATCCGGCCGGTGCCGGCATCGACGAGCACGAAGGGATCGCGGGCGGACTCGAGCACCACGCGATACCGGGTCTCGAAGTCGCGATGGGCCTCGTAGTCCTTCTCCAGCGCCAGCTGCGCCTTCACGAGGCGGGTCTGAAGCTCGGCGATCGGGCGCATGTCGCGCCCGAGCATCAGGATCAGTTCCTTGTCGCCGGTCCGGTGCATCGTGTACCGGATCGGGAACTCCCAGTTGGCATTGTCGAAGTGGTTGACCTCGATCGAGTCGATGCTGTCGGCATCGCCGTCCTGGTAGGCCTTGAGCTGGCGCTCGACCTTCGGCAGCGAGTCCTCGGCCACGAATTCGCGGATGTCGCGCTTTTCCCAGTGGTCGAGACGGCCGAGACCCGGGTTCAGCGGGTTGACGACGAGGGACTGAACGATTCCCTTCAGGTCGAGCACGATCGCGAGATCGGCCGCTGTCGCGACGATCTCGTTGAAATGCTCGGGAGAGATCCGCGGCGCGGACCGCTCACTCCAGAAATCGCGCTCTCTCGTGTTCATCCTTTACGCCTAACCCTGCGGGCCCGGTTGAAGAGTGTCAAGAATCTGTAACTCGGGGTTGTGTCAAGGGCAATTGAATACCTGCACGATCAAGGGCATCGCCGACATCACATGTTGCGAAATCGGCACCCGTGACGGATGCGACATCCAGACCGAGGGCCAGAGCGGCCCCGCCCACGACGATCGTATGGTTGCGCGGTACCCCGATCCGGATCACTCGAATCAGGTCCCGGACGGCCGCCAGACTGCGTCGACCGCCGGCCGAAATCCCGATCAGGTCGAACCGCTTCGCGCGGATCGTGTCGAGGATTTCCTGCGGGTGGCTGCCGACGATCACGTGCACGAGGCAGCCGCGGCGGCGGAACTGTTCGGCCAGCACGAAGATGCCCAGCGTGTGATGCTCGGTCCGCGGAACGATCAGAAGGATGCGCGGTGCCGCGTCATGGTGGGTCTTGCGCGGACGGCGCACCGTCATCGCGCGCACTGTCTCCTGGAGACGGGCGGCGCCGATGGTGACCTCGGCGAAGCTGAGTTTGTCGTGCACCCAGAGCTTGCCCATGTAGCGGGCGGTCGCCGGGACGATCTCCTCGACCACCTGCGTCGGCGACACGCCCCGCCGCAGCAACCCGGCGAGCAGGTCGTGCCGCGCGCGGCTGTCGGCATCGAGGTAGGCGTCGGTCAGCGCGAAGAGCTGGGCGAAGGGCGTCGCGGCATCGGACACTTCGGCCCGGTCGACCAGGATGCGGAGGGCCCGTGCGGCAAGCCGCTCGACCTCGATGTCTCCAAGATGCGTGTTGGAGCGCCCGGTGTGTGTCTGATCGCTGCTGGTCATGGGGTCCTGGACGCGCGTTGCGTTGCGCCCCGTATCACGTGAGTCGGTGGCTGTCGGCCCCGAACTGTCAACCGGATCATCGCGCGTCACGCTCTGGTTGTCAAAGCGAATTGACATATCCGCCCCTGTCGGCGGTTCACCGCGATTCGGAGGCACCCGAGACGCGGAAAGCGTCTTTTTTTGTTGAATTTGCATGATGCCTCCTCCCGGCGCAGTGCTCCTGACTGTCAAGTTGGAGTGTGTAAGTTTTAGTTGACACTTTCAAGCCCGAAGGACTAGCCTTCCTCAATGAGCACTGCGGGGAGAGAGTCGATTATGGCACACAGCAGCCATGCCGCGGGGCCGAAGACCGGCCTTTACACACCAGAGGAACGGCAGCGCAGGGACGCCACCGTCTGGACGCTGATCCAGGGTATCCTCGCCCCGCTGCAGTTCCTCGCCTTCGCCGTCTCGGTGGTTCTCGTCCTGCGCTACATGGCGACCGGCGAGGGTTATGCGGCGGCGACGGTCTCGATCCTCGTGAAGACCGGCTTCCTCTACGCGATCATGGTCACCGGCGCGATCTGGGAGAAGGTCGTGTTCGGGCAGTACCTCTTCGCCCCCGCCTTCTTCTGGGAAGACGTGGTCAGCTTCGTCGTGATCGGGCTGCACACCGCCTATCTCTATGCATTGTTTGCCGGAATCGCGCCGTGGGAGCAGATGCTCATCGCGCTCGCGGCCTATGTGACCTACGTCGTCAACGCCGGCCAGTTCCTGTGGAAACTGCGTCAGGCCCGCCTTCAGGGCGAGGCCGAGGACGCTGCCCGCACAGCGTCCGAGGTGCCGGCATGAACGCCCCGAGCAATATCCCCACGCGCACCTGCCGCGATACGCCTGTCCTCAAGGAGCGCGGCCAGCGCGAGGTGTTCTGCGGCCTGACCGGGATCATCTGGCTGCATCGGAAGATGCAGGACGCCTTCTTCCTCGTCGTCGGCTCGCGCACCTGCGCGCACCTGCTGCAATCGGCGGCGGGCGTGATGATCTTCGCCGAGCCGCGCTTCGGCACCGCCATCTTGGAGGAGGGCGACCTCGCCGGGATGCAGGACGCGCACGAGGAACTCGACCGCGAGGTCGAGCGGCTTCTGTCACGCCGGCCTGACATCCGGCAGCTGTTCCTTGTTGGGTCCTGCCCGTCCGAGGTCATCAAGCTGGACCTCGCCCGCGCGGCCGAGCGGCTGACCGTGAAGCACGCGCCGCATGTGCGGGTGCTGAACTATTCCGGGTCGGGAATCGAGACGACCTTCACCCAGGGCGAGGATGCCTGCCTCGAGGCCATGGTGCCCGTGCTGCCCGAAACCGGCGCGCGCGAACTGCTGCTGGTGGGCGCGCTGCCCGACGTGGTCGAGGATCAGGCCGTCGATCTGCTGACCGAGATGGGTGTGGGTCCGATCCGCGTCCTGCCCGCCGCCCGGGCCAGCGGAACGCCGGCTGTCGGTCCCGAGACCCGCTATGCCCTGTTCCAGCCATTCCTCGGCGACACCGCAGCCGCGCTTGACCGGCGCGGGGCCCAGCGGATCGAGGCGCCGTTTCCCTTCGGCGAGGAGGGCACGACGCTGTGGCTGAAAGCCATCGCGGACGAGTTCGGCGTCGACGACGAAACCTTCGAGCGGGTGACCGCGGCGCCGCGCGCCCGCGCCCGGACTGCCATCGCCAACGCCGCCGAGAGCCTGCGCGGCAAGTCGGTGTTCTTCTTCCCGGACAGCCAGCTGGAGATTCCGCTGGCACGTTTCCTGACCCGCGAGTGCGGGATGGAGGCCGTCGAGATCGGCGCGCCCTTCATTCACAAGGGCATCGTCGGGGCGGACCTCGACCTGCTCAGCGAAGGGCCGACCATCTCGGAAGGGCAGGACGTGGACAAGCAGCTCGACCGCTGCCGCGCCGCGCGTCCGGACATCACGGTGTGCGGCCTCGGCCTTGCCAACCCGCTGGAGGCCGAGGGCCTGACCACCAAGTGGGCGATCGAACTCGTCTTCACGCCGGTCCATTTCTACGACCAGGCGGGCGACCTGGCCGGGCTGTTCAGCCGCCCGCTGCGGCGTCGCGGACTTCTCAAGGTGGAGGCCGGCGCATGAAACTGACGGTCTGGACCTACGAGGGGCCGCCGCATGTCGGCGCGATGCGTGTCGCCACCGGCATGAAGGGGCTGCACTACGTGCTGCACGCGCCGCAGGGCGACACCTATGCCGACCTGCTGTTCACGATGATCGAGCGGCGGAACCACCGTCCGCCGGTGACCTACACGACCTTCCAGGCCCGCGACCTGGGGGCCGATACCGCGCACCTGTTCAAGGACGCCTGCCTCGACGCCTACGAGCGCTTCAAGCCCGAGGCGATCATTGTCGGCGCGTCCTGCACCGCCGAGCTGATCCAGGACGATCCCGGCGGGCTGGCCGAAACCATGGGCCTGCCGGTGCCGGTCATTCCGCTGGAACTGCCGAGCTACTCCCGCAAGGAGAACTACGGCTGCGACGAGACCTTCTTCCAGATCGTGCGCCACCTTGCGCGGCCGATGGAGAAGACCGCGCAGATCACCTGCAACATTCTCGGGCCGACGGGCCTCGGGTTCCGGCACCGGGACGATGTCGAGGAACTGACCGGCCTGCTGTCCGATCTGGGGGTCGGGGTGAACGTCGTGGCGCCGATGGGCGCGACGCCGACCGACATCACCAGGCTAGGCCAGGCCCATTTCAACGTGCTGCTTTACCCCGAGACGGCGGAGGCCGCCGCGCGCTGGCTGAAGCGCGAGCTCGGGATGCCTTATACCACGACGGTTCCTATCGGCGTCGGCGCGACCTGGGACTTCATCGGCGAAGTGCGGGCGATCACCGGGCTGACCGGCGCGGTCGACGACAGCCGCCTGCGCCTGCCGTGGTGGTCGAAGTCGGTCGACTCGACCTACCTGACAGGCAAGCGCGTGTTCCTGTTCGGGGACGCGACCCACGTGAAGGCCGCCGCCCGAATCGCGCGCGACGAGATGGGCTTCGAGGTCGTCGGTCTCGGCTGCTACAACCGCGAATTCGCCCGTGATATCCGCGCGCTGGGCAAGGAATTCGGGCTGACCGCGCTGGTCACCGAAGATTACCTCGAGGTCGAGAAGGCCATCGAGGACGCCGCGCCCGAGATGATCCTCGGGACGCAGATGGAGCGCCATATCGGCAAGCGGCTGGGGATTCCCTGTGCCGTGATCTCGGCCCCCGTCCATGTGCAGGACTTCCCGGCCCGCTATTCGCCGCAAGTCGGGTTCGAGGGCGCGAACGTGATCTTCGACACCTGGATCCATCCGCTGGTGATGGGCCTCGAAGAGCACCTGCTGATGATGTTCCGCGAGGACTTCGAGTTCCACGACGCGGCCGGACCCAGCCACCACGGCGGCCACGCGCCCCGCGCGCTGGGCGAGGCCGAGCCGCAACCGGTAGCCGAGGTTGCCCCCGAGGCCGAAGTTGCCGAGGCGCCCGCCCAGACCGGCAGCGACGTGATGGTCTGGCTGGCCGATGCCGAGAAGGAGCTGAAGAAGATCCCGTTCTTCGTGCGCGGCAAGGCGCGGCGCAACACCGAGGCCTATGCCGCCGAGCGGGGCCTCAACGAGATCAGCAAGGACACGCTCTACGAGGCCAAGGCGCACTATGCTCGATAGTTCGACCCTCCAGCCGGTGCGGCCCTACCGCTTCGTCATCGTGACGCTGGACAGCCATGCGGCGGGTCCGGCGGCGCGTGTCGCACCGAGCCTCGCGACGGCGTTCCCGGGGCTGGAGGTCAACGTCTTTGCCGCGGGCGAGTGGTCCGAGAACCCGGCCGCCCTAGTGGCCTGCCGCGCCGCGATCGCGGTGGCGGACATCGTGGTGGTCAACCTGATCTTCCTCGACGACCAGATCCAGGCGATCCTGCCCGACCTTCGCGCCCGGCGCCCGCAGTGCGACGCGATGGTCTGCGTGATCGCCGACCAGCAGATCGTCAACCTGACCAAGATGGGCGACGTGGACCTGTCGAAGCCCGCCTCGGGCGCGATGGCGATCCTGAAGAAGCTGAAGCCGAAGACCAAGAAGACCTCGTCCGGCGAAGGCCAGATGAAGATCCTGCGCCGTCTGCCGAAGATCCTGCGCTTCCTGCCGGGAAAGGCCCAGGACCTGCGCAACTATTTCCTGACGATGCAGTACTGGCTGGACGGCTCGGACGAGAACACCGAGCAGATGCTGCGCCTGCTGGTCAGCCGCTATTCCAAGGGCCGCAACTGGGACCGCGCCGAGGTCCTGCCGCCCATCGAGTACCCCGAGATCGGGCTCTTCCACCCCGACCACCCGACCCGTGTCTTCACCGACATCGCCGACCTGCCCGCCCGGTCCGGGACGCAGGGCACCGTCGGTGTGCTGATGATGCGGAGCTACATCCTGAGCCGGGACAGCGCTCATTACGAGGCGGTGATCCGCGCGCTGGAGGCAAAGGGCCTGCGGGTGATCCCGGCCTTTGCCGGCGGCCTCGACGGACGGCCCGCGATCGAGCGGTACTTCCGCGACGTGCACGGCACCACCATCGACACGCTGGTGTCGCTGACCGGCTTCAGCCTGGTCGGCGGCCCGGCCTACAACGACAGCGAGGCGGGCGTCGCGGTCCTGAAGGACCTCGACGTGCCCTACGTCGCAGCGCATTCGCTGGAGTTCCAGACGCTCGGGCAATGGTCGGCCTCGGACGGCGGGCTTGGCCCGGTCGAGACCACCATGCTGATCGCTCTGCCCGAGATCGACGGCGCCAGCAACCCGACCGTGTTCGGCGGGCGGCACGGCGAGGAGGGCTGCCAGGGCTGCATGCACCGCTGCTGTGGCGGCGGCGCGTCCAAGGCGATGGCCCCCTGCACCGAGCGCGTCACCTCGCTGGCCGAGAAGGTCGCGCGGCTGGTCCGCCTGCGGCGCAAGGCGAATGCCGAGAAGAAGGTCGGGATCGTGCTGTTCGGCTTCCCGCCGAATGCCGGTGCGGCGGGCACGGCAGCCTACCTGTCGGTGTTCGAGAGCCTGTTCAACACCCTGCACCACATGGCGCGCGAAGGCTATGACCTGACCCCGCCGGACAGCGTCGACGCGTTGCGCGCCGCCGTGCTGGGCGGGAATTCGGCCACCTACGGGCAGGACGCCAACGTCGCGGACCATGTTCCGGCGGACACCATCGTCCGGATGACGCCGCCGCTGAAGGCGGTCGAGGCGGTCTGGGGTCCGGCCCCGGGGCGCATCCAGTCGGACGGGCGCGGCGTCTTCGTTCTCGGTGCGCATTTCGGCAACGTCTTCGTCGGGTTGCAGCCGACCTTCGGTTACGAGGGCGACCCGATGCGGCTGCTCTTCGAGAAGGGCTTCGCGCCGACCCATGCCTTCACCACCTTCTACCTGTGGCTGAAGGAGATCTACGGCGCCGACGTGCTGCTGCATTTCGGGATGCACGGCGCGCTGGAGTTCATGCCGGGCAAGCAGGCGGGTCTCGGGGCCCGCGACTGGCCCGACCGGCTGATCGGCGAAATGCCGAACGTGTATCTCTATGCCTCGAACAACCCGTCCGAGGCGACGCTCGCCAAGCGCCGCTCGGGGGCCGTGACGGTCACCCACCTGACCCCGCCGCTGGCCAGCTCGGGGCTCTACAAAGGCCTGTCGGAACTGAAGGATTCGGTCTCGCGCTGGCGCGGGATGGACCCCGCGGACCCGCAGCGGGCGGACCTCGAGGCGCTGATCGCCGACCAGGCCGAGGTCGTGGACATGGCAGGCCACGCGCCCGAGGTGCTGTGGCTGAAGCTGCTGGAAACCGAGGAAGCTCTGATCCCCGACGGGCTGCATGTCGTCGGCCGCCCGATGGGTGCCGAGGCCCGCCGCGAGCATCTTGCGACGATGGCCGACCAGTCGCCCGAGGCGCTGGCGCGGATCGATGCGCTGCTGCAGCAGGAGACCGAACTGCCCGCGATCCTGCGCGCCCTCTCGGCCCGCTACATCGCCCCGGTGCCCGGCGGCGACCTGATCCGCTCGCCCGAGGTGCTGCCGACCGGGCGCAACATCCACGCCTTCGACCCGTTCCGGATGCCGACCGCCTTTGCGCTGGCCGACGGGGCGCGGCAGGCCGAGCTGCTGCTGAAGACCCATCCGACCGTGCCGCAGACCGTGGCGCTGGTGCTCTGGGGGTCGGACAACATCAAGTCGGACGGCGGACCGATCGCGCAGGCGCTGGCCCTGATGGGCACGCGGCCGCGCTTCGACGGCTACGGACGCCTGGCCGGGGCCGAACTGATCCCGCTGGAGGATCTCGGGCGCCCGCGCATCGACGTCGTGATGACGCTGTCCGGCATTTTCCGCGACCTGCTGCCGCTGCAGACGAAGCTTCTGGCCGAGGCGGCCTATCTCTGCGCCACGGCCGACGAGCCGGTCGAGCGCAACTTCGTGCGGGCCCACGCGCTGGCCTATGCCCGTGACATGGGATGCGACATCGAGACGGCCGCGCTCAGGGTCTTCTCGAACGCCGAAGGGGCCTATGGCGCCAACGTCAACGCGCTGGTGGACAGCGGGGCCTGGGAGGACGAAAGCGAGCTTGCGGACGCCTACGAGGCCCGGAAGTCCTTCGCTTACGGCGTGAACGGCAAGGCCCGCGCCGGGCGCGAGGTGCTGCAGAAGACCCTCGCCGATGTCGACATGGCTTACCAGAACCTCGAGTCCGTCGAGCTGGGCGTGACCACCGTCGATCACTACTTCGACACGCTCGGCGGCATCAGCCGCGCCGTGAAGCGCGCCAAGGGCACCGAGGTAGAGGTCTACATCGGCGATCAGACCCGCGGCAGCGCCAAGGTGCGCACGCTGAAGGACCAGGTCGCGCTGGAGAGCCGCTCGCGCAGCCTGAACCCGAAGTGGTTCGAGGGGATGCTGAAGCACGGCGCCGAGGGCGTCCGGCAGATCGAGGCGCAGGTCACCAACACGCTGGGCTGGTCCGCGACCACCGGCAAGGTCGATCCCTGGGTCTACCAGCGCCTGAGCGAGACCTTCGTGCTGGACGAGGAGATGCGCCGCCGGATGGCCGCGCTGAACCCCAAGGCCAGTGCCCGGATGGCGAACCGTCTGCTGGAAGCTTTCGAGCGCGACTACTGGACGCCGGATGCGGCGACGCTGGCCGCGCTGCAGGACGCCGCCGACGAGATCGAAGACGCCCTCGAGGGCATCGGAGTGGCCGCGGAATGATCCGCGGCAAAGGAAACCCCGCGGCCAGGACCCAGACCCCCGACCGCCACGACCCGAGGAGAACGACATGAGCCCGCTGGACAGCAAAGGCCCTCCGGCCAGCCAGGCGCCCCGCGTCGGCGCCCTGTCATCGCCGCCGATCCTGAAGAAGGGCGAGGATGGGGAAGGCTCGTTGCAGGTGCACCAGGACGCGTCGATGAAGATCGAGGGCGCCAAGGTGTTCTCGGTCTACGGCAAGGGCGGCATCGGCAAGTCGACGACGTCGTCGAACTTGTCGGCGGCCTTCTCGATGCTGGGCAAGCGCGTGCTGCAGATCGGCTGCGACCCGAAGCATGACAGCACCTTCACCCTGACCGGGCACCTGCAGCCGACGGTGATCGACATCCTGAAGGAGGTCGATTTCCACCCCGAGGAACTGCGTCCCGAGGATTTCGTGACCGAGGGCTTCAACGGCGTGATGTGCGTCGAGGCCGGCGGTCCGCCCGCGGGCACCGGCTGCGGCGGCTATGTCGTGGGCCAGACGGTGAAGCTGCTGAAGCAGCACCATCTGCTGGAGGACACCGACGTCGTGCTCTTCGACGTGCTGGGCGACGTGGTCTGCGGCGGCTTTGCCGCGCCGCTGCAACACGCCGATCGCGCCGTGATCGTCACGGCCAACGACTTCGACAGCATCTACGCGATGAACCGCATCATCGCCGCGGTGCAGGCGAAGTCCAAGAACTACAACGTGCGGCTTGCGGGCTGCGTGGTCAACCGCAGCGAGACCACCGAGGAGGTGGACCGCTACTGCGAGAAGGTCGGGTTCAAGAAGATCGCGCACATGCCCGCGGTCGATGCGATCCGCCGGTCGCGGCTGAAGAAGAAGACGCTGTTCGAGATGCCGGACGACGAGGACATCGTGCGCTGTCGCGCCGAGTACATCCGCCTGGCCGAGACACTATGGAACGGGACCGAGCCGCTGGCCCCCGCGCCGCTGCCCGACCGCGAGATCTTCGAGTTGCTGGGGTTCGATTGATGCCGGCCTATGACGCCACCCGCGCGCGGGTCGAGGATTACTTCGACCGCACCGCGACCCAGGTCTGGGAGCGGCTGACCTCGGACGCGCCCGTCAGCCGGGTGCGCGAGACCGTGCGCAAGGGCCGGGACCGGATGCGGGCGATCATGCTCGACCGGATGCCCGCCGACCTGACCGGAAAGCGCGTCCTCGACGCGGGCTGCGGCACGGGTCTCGCGACCGCCGAGATGGCGCGGCGCGGGGCCGAGGTGGTCGCGGTCGATATCTCGCCCTCGCTGGTCGAGATCGCCGAGAAGCGTCTCGATCCGGGGCTGCGGGACCGCGTGACCTTCGCGGCGGGCGACATGCTCGACCCGGCGCACGGGCGCTTCGACCATGTCCTCGCGATGGACAGCCTGATCTACTACGAGGCCGCCGACATCGGCCGGGCGCTGGCCACCCTGTGCCCGCGCGTCGACGGCTCGGTGGTATTCACCGTCGCGCCGCGCACCGCCTTCCTGATGACCTTCTGGGGCATGGGCAAACTGTTCCCGCGCTCGGACCGGTCGCCGGTGATGATCCCGCACGCGCCCGAGCGGCTGGCCCGCGCCACCGCCGAGGCCGGCGCCCCGGGCCGCCTGACCGAAGTCGAGCGGGTGACCAGCGGCTTCTACATTTCGACCTGCCTGGAGTATCGCGCATGAGTGCGAAGCGCCGTCCCCTTGTTGCACAGATCGCCCGGCGCTTCCTGCCGTTCGCGGATGCCGCGAGCGAGGGCCTGCCGCTGGACCAGTTGCTGCGGCTGAGCCTGTTCCAGGTGTCGGTCGGCATGGCCACGGTGATGCTGCTGGGCACGCTGAACCGCGTGATGATCGTCGAGCTGTCGGTGCCTGCGATGCTGGTGGCGTTCATGATCGCCATCCCGGTTCTGGTCGCACCGTTCCGGGCGCTGCTCGGGTTCCGCTCGGACACCCACAAGTCGGCGATCGGCTGGAAGCGCGTCCCCTACATGTGGTTCGGCACGCTGTGGCAGTTCGGCGGTCTCGCGATCATGCCCTTCTGCCTGCTGGTGCTGGGCGGCGATGTCGTCCACGACGTGCCCTTCGCGGGCGAGGTCCTGGCGGCGCTCGCCTTCCTGATGACCGGTCTCGGGATGCACATGACGCAGACCGCGGGCCTCGCGCTGGCCAGCGACCGGGCGTCGGACGAGACCCGTCCGCGGGTCGTGGCGCTGCTTTACGTGATGTTCCTGATCGGCATGGGCCTCTCGGCCATCGTGATCGGCTGGCTCCTGCGCGACTTCACCTCGATCAAGCTGATCCAGGTGGTGCAGGGCACGGCCGCGGCCACCGTGGTGCTGAACCTGATCGCGCTCTGGAAACAGGAGCAGGTGCGCCCGCTGACCAAGGAAGAGCGCGAGGCACCCCGCCCGTCGTTCCGCGATGCCTGGACCGATTTCGCGGCCGGCGGCACCGCCGGACGGCTGCTGGTCGTTGTGTTCCTCGGAACGCTCGGCTTCAACATGCAGGACGTTCTGCTGGAGCCCTACGGCGGCGAGATCCTCGGGCTGAGCGTCTCGTCCACCACCTTCCTGACCGCGATGTGGGCCTGCGGCGCGCTGACCGGCTTCGCCCTCGCGGCGCGCTGGCTGGGCAACGGGATCAACCCGTACCGCATGGCCGCGCGCGGGCTGCTGGCGGGTATCGCGGCCTTCTCGGCGGTGATCTTCGCGGCGCCGCTGTCGTCGAACGTGATCTTCTTCGCGGGTGCCGGGCTGATCGGCTTCGGTGGCGGGCTGTTCTCCGTCGCGACCCTGACCGCCGCGATGACGATGCCCGTCGAGGGCATTGCCGGGCGCGGGCTGGCCCTGGGTGCCTGGGGTGCGGCGCAGGCCACGGCTGCGGGTCTCGCGGTCGCCATCGGCGGCACCGTCCGCGACGTGATCAATGCCCAGGTCCTCAGCGGTGGCTGGGGCAGCGACTTCACCGACCCGAGTCTCGGTTACTCGGTCGTCTACCACATGGAGATCGGGCTGATCTTCGTGACCCTCGTGGCGCTTGGCCCGCTGGTGCGGACCCGGAGCCGGCAAGACAGCGGGGAGGCCGGTCCGATCGGGCTCGCCGACTTCCCCACCTAATCGCCGAACAGGAAAGGATACTCCCATGGAAGAGACATTCTTCGGCAACTTCGACCTCGCCAGCCTGTCGATCTGGCTGTTCTGGGGCTTTTTCGCGCTGCTGATCTACTATCTGCAGACCGAGAACATGCGGGAAGGCTACCCGCTTGAGGATGACGACGGGAACCCCGCCGCCAACCAGGGCCCGTTCCCGGTTCCGAAGGAAAAGACCTTCCTCCTGCCGCACGGCCGCGGCGAGGTGACCGTCCCCGGTCCGGATCGCCAGGCGCGCACCGATCTGGCGCTCGCGCGCACCAACGCCGCCAATGGCTTCCCGATGGAACCGACCGGCGATCCGATGCTCGACGGTGTCGGTCCGGCGTCCTGGGCGGCGCGGCGTGACGTGCCCGAGCTGGACGGCCACGGCCATCCGAAGATCGTTCCGATGAACGGCACCGACAAGTTCATGGTCTCGGCCGGACGCGACCCGCGCGGTCTGCCGGTGCAGGCCGGTGACGATGCCATTGTCGGCACCATCTCGGACATGTGGGTGGACGAGCCGGAGCAGCTGGTGCGCTACCTCGAGATCGAGCTCGATGCGGCCCATGGCGGCGGCAAGCGGCTGGTTCCGATCCAGCTGGCGAAGATCAAGTCGGACCGTGTGAAGATCCATTCGATCTACGGCCACCACTTCGCCAACGTGCCGGTGACCAAGTCGGCCTCGCAGGTGACGCTCCTCGAAGAGGACAAGATCTGCGCCTACTACGCGGGCGGCAAGCTCTACGCCGATCCGGCGCGTCTCGAACCGCAGATCTGAGGCGACGACCATGCCCCATGACGATTTCGAGATCGAACCGGTTCCGGGTCTCCCGGAACTCCCGCCGGAGGGTGAAACCATCCTCTGGCAAGGCAAGCCGGACTGGTGGACGCTGGCCCGCGAGAGCCTCGCGATCCGGGGGGTGATGATCTATTTCATCTTCCTCGGAGCGTGGCGCTCGGTGGCGCTGATGGCCGAACGGGACGTGCTGACCAGCCTCAAGGGAGCGGTGCCGTTCCTGATCCTCGGCCTGATCGTCGTGGGGCTTCTGACCCTGATCGCCGTCTCGCAGGCGCTGACCACGGTCTACACCGTCACCAACCGGCGCATCGCCATGCGGATCGGTGCGGCGCTGAACGTCACCTACAACCTGCCCTACACCTGGATCGAGAGCGCTGACCTCGATCTCAAGCGCAAGGGCACCGGCACCATCGCGCTGAAACTCAAGGGCGACACCAAGCTGAGCTACCTGATGCTCTGGCCGCATGTCCGCCCCTGGCACCTGCGCGAGCCGCAGCCCGCCCTGCGCTGCATTCCGGACGCCGAGCGGGTGGCCCGCATCGTCGCCGAGGCGGCGCGGACGCAGATCACCGCCACACGCGGCGCAACCGCCAGGGACGGCCAGACCCCGTCCGATCTGGCGGCCATGCCCGCCGAATAGGGAGGCCAGACGGCCATGAACGACCGATCCTTTGCCCACGAGCAACTGCGCGAGCGCGACCGGGAGATGATCCCGACCGTGCTTCTGCGGGCCATGCTCTTCCTCGTGCTTGCCTGCCTCGTCATCGTGGGCTTCGCCCGCCTGACCGATCGCCCGCTGGAGGCCACCCGGCCGACCGACGTGCCCGTGGTGGCCGAGCGCAACCTGATCCTCTTCGCCGACATGTCGGGAGCCGTTCGTGTGCTCGACACCACCGGCACTGTGGTCGCCGACCTCGCCCCGGAACAGGGCGGGTTCATCTCCGGTGTCGGCCGGGCGGTGGCGCGCGAGCGCGGCAAGATCGGCGCGCCCGCGGATGCCCCGATCCGGCTGGTGCAATATGCCGACGGTCACCTGAGCCTCTTCGACGACCAGACCGGCTGGTCGATGCAGATCGCGGGCTTCGGCGCCGACAACAAGGCGGCCTTTGCCGCCCTGATGGAGGACTGAGCGATGGGATGGTTCACCCGCACCCGCGAAACCGCGCCATGCACGGTCGAGATCAGCCACAAGTTCGAAAGCCTGCATGCGCATGTGCGCTTCAACAACGGCGCGGTCGTCTGGCCGGGCGACGAGGTGCAGGTCGAAGGCCCCGAGATCATGGCCCCCTACGGCGAGATCGTCTGTGAGGACCGCATCGCCACGATCACCCGCGCCAGCGGGCTCGAACGCCTGTGGACCCGCCTGACCGGCGATTTCGAGTTCATGGAGCTGTGCGAGTTTTCATTTTCCGAGGAGGCCACGCTGTGAACGCCCAGACCCCCCTTCACACCGCCGATGCAACCGACGCGGAAGAGAGCCTGAAGCTGCAGCAGGCGCAGGCCACGACCTTCGACAGCGAGGCCGCCACCGCCGTCGCGATGCAGAACACCCTTCTGACGCCGCGCTTCTACACCACCGATTTCGACGAGATGGACGCCATCAACGTCGAGCCGGTCCGCGACGAGTGGGACCCGCTGATCGCCGAGATGCAGGCCGACCCCAACAAGGGCCACTTCCGCAAGACCGCCGACTGGGACCACGTCGACTGGGACGGGATGGAGCCGGAGCTGAAGAAGGAGTTCATCGACTTCCTGATCTCGTCCTGCACCGCCGAGTTCTCGGGCTGCGTGCTCTACAAGGAGATGAAGCGGCGCGGCTCGAACCACGAGATCACCACGCTGTTCCAGCTGATGGCGCGGGACGAGGCACGGCATGCCGGCTTCATCAACGACGCCCTGCGCGAGGCCGGGATCGCGGTGAACCTCGGGTTCCTGACCCAGAAAAAGAAGTACACCTACTTCCAGCCGAAGTTCATCTACTACGCCACCTACCTGTCCGAGAAGATCGGCTACGCCCGCTACATCACCATCTTCCGGCACCTCGAAGCGCACCCGGAGAAGCGGTTCCACCCGATCTTCAAGTGGTTCGAGGAGTGGTGCAACGACGAGTTCCGGCACGGCGAGGCGTTCGCCATGCTGATGAAGACCGATCCGAAGCTGACCTCCGGGATCAACGTCCTGTGGATCAAGTTCTTCCTGACCGCCGTCTTCTCGACGATGTATGTCCGCGACCACCAGCGCCCGGCCTTCCATGAAGCGCTCGGTGTCGATACCGACTGGTACGGTCAGGAGGTGTTCCGCAAGACCTCGGACATCTCGAAGCAGATCTTCCCGATCACGCTCGACATCGATCATCCGCGCTGGATGCCTTCGCTGAAACGACTGCAGCGGGCGAGTGCCGACATGGCCGCAGCGGACCGCAAGTCCGGCCTGGCCAAGCTGGTCGGCAAGGCGTCGGCCGGAACGCGCGCGGCGCTGGCCTTCGTGTCGCTCTATACGATCCCTGCCAAGCGGAATGCGGTTCCGGCCGTCACCCGCCTGCAACCGGCCTACTGATGGCCGGTTCGCCCTGGATCGCCGCCCTCGGGGCGCTGTTCGTCTGGTGGTTTTCCACCGGGGCGATCCTGCTGGTGGTCCGCCGCGCCGATGCGGCGGGTCCGGCGGCGATGCGCCGGGCGGTCGTGCTGGGGCTGCCGGTGCTGGCGCTGGGCTGGCTGGGCCTGTTCCGGACCTTCGACGACCCCTCGACCCAGGGTGTCGTGCTGGCGTTCCTGTCGGCCTTGGCCGTCTGGGGCTGGATCGAGCTTGCCTTCCTCGGCGGGGTCGTGACCGGCCCGAACCGCCATGTCTGCCCGCCGCGCATCGCGGAGTGGGAGCGGTTCATCCGCGCCTGGGGGACGATCGCCTATCACGAGATGGCCCTTGTCGGGGCCCTGATCGTGATGGGGCTGGCGGGGGCGGGGTCCGAGAACGCCTTCGGCATCTGGACCTTCGCGGTGCTGTTCTTCGCCCGGATCAGCGCCAAGCTGAACCTGTTCCTGGGCGTTCCCAAGATCAACACCGAGTTCCTTCCCAGCGGACTGGCGCACCTGCCCAGCCATTTCCACACGGCGAACATGAACTGGCTGTTTCCCTACTCGGTGACAGCCCTGACCTTTGCGGTCACTTGCTGGATCGAGCGGCTCTACGCCGCCACGACGCCCGGCGCGGTGACCGGCTTCGCGCTGCTTGCGGCGCTGACCGGGCTCGCGCTGCTCGAGCACTGGTTCATGGTGGCGAAGCTGCCGGACGAGAAACTCTGGCGCTGGATGCTGCCCGCGCCGAAGACCGATACCAACGATCAGACCGACTACGCGAAGTGAGGACGCCATGACATTCGACGCCCTGTTCCAGGCACAGCTCGACCAGTTGAAATCCGAAGGCAACTACCGGATCTTTGCAGAACTGGAGCGCCAGTGCGGCGCGCATCCCAGGGCGCAGAACATCTGCGACGCGGGCGAGAAGCGCGACATCACCGTGTGGTGCTCGAACGACTACCTCGGCATGGGGCAGCACCCGGACGTGGTCGCGCGGATGCAGGAGGTCGTCGGGCAATGCGGCGCGGGCGCAGGCGGGACGCGGAACATCTCCGGCACCAACTCGCACCATGTCGCGCTGGAGGCCGAGCTGGCCGACCTGCACAACAAGGAGGCCGCGCTGCTGTTCACGTCGGGCTATGTCTCGAACTGGGCCGCGCTCAGCACGCTGGGCAGCCGCCTGCCGAATGCCGTCATCCTGTCCGACGCGCTGAACCATGCCAGCATGATCGAGGGGATCCGCCACAGCCGGGCCCAGAAGGTGATCTGGCGTCATAACGATCCGGAGGATCTGGACCGCAAGCTGGCCGCGCTGCCCGCCAACGCGACCAAGATCGTCGCCTTCGAGAGCGTCTACTCGATGGACGGGGACATCGCGCCGATTCGCGAGATCGTCGAGGTCTGCGAGAAGCACGGTGCCATGAGCTACATCGACGAGGTGCACGCGGTCGGCATGTACGGGCCGCGCGGCGGCGGCGTGGCCGAGCGCGAGGGCCTGATGGACCGCATCACCCTGATCGAGGGCACGCTGGGCAAGGCCTATGGCGTTGTCGGTGGCTACATCGCGGGCAGCCGGGCGCTGTGCGACTTCATCCGCTCCTTCGCGTCGGGCTTCATCTTCACAACCGCCCTGCCGCCCGCCATCGCGGCGGCGGCCCAGACCTCGATCGCCCATCTCAAGGTCTCCGGCGAGGAGCGCGCGCGCCAGCAGCGCCAGGTCGCCCTGCTGCGCAAGCTGCTCGACCGGGCCGGGATCCCGCATCTCGACAACCCGAGCCACATCATCCCGGTGATGATCAAGGATCCGGTCAAGTGCCGGCAGATCGCCGACATCCTGATGCAGGACTTCGGCATCTACGTGCAGCCGATCAACTATCCGACCGTGCCGAAGGGAACCGAGCGTCTGCGCTTCACCCCGGGCCCGAACCACACCGACGCGGACCTTCACCACCTTGTGAACGCCCTGACGGTCCTGTGGAAGCAATGTGCGCTGTCGCATGCCGTCGCATGAGGTTGTTTGGCCTTGACGTTTGACTGTCAGACTGACGGATTACATAGCGCAACGGAGTAAATCCGGAGGAGTGGAATCCATGAAACTGACTTACGCAATTCTGGCCGCCGCAGTTGTCGCGACCCCGGCTCTTGCAGAGGGCGACGCTGCCAAGGGCGAGCGCGAATTCCGCAAGTGTATCGCCTGCCACCACATCGTGGACCCGGCAGGCGAAGTGATTGCCGGCCGCGCGGCCGTCAACACCGGTCCGAACCTGTACGGTGTCATCGGCCGTCAGGCCGGGACCGCCGAGGGCTTCAGCGGCTACAGCGATGCGATGGTTGCATCGGGCGAGGCTGGCCTCGTGTGGACCGAGGAAGAGCTCGCAACCTACGTGGCCGACCCGACCGCCTACCTGCGCGACCATTCGGGCGACAGCTCGGCACGGTCGAACATGACCTTCAAGCTGCCGCGTGGCGGTGAGGATGTCGCGGCGTATCTCGCCCAGTTCGGCGGCGAGATGTAAGACCCGCCTGCTTGCGTGATGAAATCGGAAAGCGCGCACCCCCGGGTGCGCGCTTTTCCTTTACCGGGGCTTCACGCTGGCGGTGACGTAGTTGACCGACAGGTCACGGTCCGAGATCGACCAGGTCCACAGCACCGGGTTGAACTTGAAGCCCTTGCGGTCGACCGGTTTCAGCCCGGCCTCGGTGATCAGGGCGAACAGCTCGTCCGGGGTGATGAACTTCGACCAGTCATGCGTGCCCTTCGGCAGCCAGCGCATGACATGCTCCGCCCCGATGATCGCCATCATGTAGCTCTTGGGATTGCGGTTGAGGGTCGAGCAGACCATCAGGCCGCCCGGCTTGAGCAGTTCCCGGCAGGCGGTGAGATAGGCGAGCGGGTCGGCGACGTGCTCGACCACCTCCATGTTCAGCACCACGTCGAACTGCTCGCCATCGGCGGCCATCGCCTCGGCGGTGGTGTGGCGGTAGTCGATCTCGAGGCCCGACTGCTCGGCGTGGAGGCGGGCGACGGGAATGTTGCGCTCGGCGGCATCGGCCCCGACCACGGTGGCCCCCAGACGCGCCATGGGCTCGCAGAGCAGGCCGCCGCCGCACCCGATGTCGAGCAGGCGCAAACCGGCGAAGGGCTGCGGGGCCTTCAGGTCGCGCCCGAACTCCGCGGCGATCTGCTGCGTGATGTAGTCGAGCCGGCAGGGGTTCAGCATGTGCAGCGGTTTGAACTTGCCGTTCGGGTCCCACCATTCGGCGGCCATCGCCTCGAACTTCGCGATTTCGCCCGGATCGACGGTCGTTTGCGTGGAGTGCATGGACATGACGTTTCCAAATTGCGAAGGATGATCAACGGGCCGCGGCCCATTTTGTCAGGGGGTATATAGGCCGCGCATGACACGGACCACGAGCGAAAAACGCGCGACCGATTACCTCTATCCGCCGATCGATCCGTTCGATCAGCGGATGATGGACGTCGGCGACGGACATCGGGTCTATGTCGAGCAGTGCGGCAATGCCGACGGCATCCCGGTTGTGGTCCTGCATGGCGGTCCCGGCGGCGGGTGCAGCCCGGCGATGCGCCGCTACTTCGATCCGGCAGTCTACCGCGTGATCCTGTTCGACCAGCGCGGCTGCGGGCGCTCGCGCCCCCACGCCAGCGTCGAGGCGAACACGACCTGGCATCTTGTGCAGGATATCGAGACGATCCGCGTGCGGCTGGGGATCGAGCGCTGGGCCGTCTTCGGGGGAAGCTGGGGCGCGACGCTGGGCCTCGTCTACGCCGAGGCGCACCCGGACCGCGTCGCCTACCTCGTCCTTCGGGGCGTGTTCCTGATGACGAAGCCCGAGCTCGACTGGTTCTATGGCGGCGGCGCGGGCAAGTTCTGGCCGGACGTCTGGAAGCGCTTCGTCGCCATGATCCCGCCGGACGAGCGCGACGACATGATCGGCGCCTACAACCGCCGCCTGTTCTCCGGCAACGTGCTGGAGGAAACCCGGTTCGCCCGTGCCTGGGCGGGCTGGGAGAACGCGCTGGCCTCGATCCAGTCGGAAGGGATCATCGGCGAAAGCCCGGCGGACTATGCCCGCGCCTTTGCGCGGCTCGAGAACCACTACTTCATCCACGGCGGGTTCCTCGACGGCGCGGACCATATCATCGACCACGCCGGGCGGCTGGCCGAGGTGCCGGGCACCATCGTGCAGGGGCGCTACGACATGATCTGCCCGCCGGTTTCGGCGTTCCGGCTGTCCGAGGCGTGGAGGCGGTCGGACCTGCGGATGATGCCGCTGTCCGGTCACGCCCTGTCCGAGCCGCGCATCAGCGCCGAGCTGGTCCGCGTGATGGATCGCTTCCGCGAGACCTGCGAGCGGCACGGCCTCTGAGCCGCCCGCGCGCCCTGCGGCTTATTCGCGCAAACCCTGCCCTGCATCTGCGACACCCTGCCGGATTTGGGGCGTACCGGCGGCGCCGAGACTCGCGGATGCGCCTGCAGCAAGTGCCTTAATTCTCACGGAAATTTGTATACCGTTGCATTTCTTTACAGAAACCCTGTAAAGGCGGCAATTCCTTCACAGAAAAAACATTGCGTCACAATGGGTTATTCCGCCCTTCACAGGACATGGTAGGTCAGACCCGGAAGCTTTCGACTCAGTTTCTGTCAGGAGGGGAAGAGACGGATGTCCGATCAAACCACCGCACAAACCGTCGTGTATCCGGTGCCTGCCGAGGTTGCTGCCTCTGCGCATATCAACGCCGAGACCTACACGAAGATGTACGCCGAGTCCGTGGCAGACCCCGAAGGGTTCTGGGCGCGCGAAGGCAAGCGGATCGACTGGATCAAGCCCTACACCAAGGTGAAGGACACCTCGTTCGGTCCGGACGACGTGCATATCCGCTGGTTCGAGGACGGCACGCTGAACGTCAGCGCGAACTGCATCGACCGTCACCTCGCCACGCGCGGGGACCAGACGGCGATCATCTTCGAGCCGGATGATCCCAACGAGCCCGCACAGCACATCACCTACAAGCGTCTCCATGCCGAGACCTGCAAGATGGCCAACATCCTCGAGGATCTCGGGGTGCGGAAGGGCGACCGCGTGGTGCTCTACCTGCCGATGATCCCGGAAGCGGCCTACGCGATGCTGGCCTGCGCCCGGATCGGCGCGATCCACTCGATCGTCTTCGCGGGCTTCTCGCCGGACGCCCTGTCGGCCCGGATCAACGGTGCCGACGCCAAGCTGGTCATTACCGCCGACTACGCCCCGCGCGGCGGCAAGGCGACCCCGCTGAAGTCGAACGCGGACGCGGCGCTGCTGCACACCTCGGACAAGGTCAAGCTGCTGGTCGTCAAGCGCACCGGCGGCCAGACGACCTGGGTCGAGGGCCGCGACTTCGACTACAACGAGCTGCGGCTCGAGGCCGACGAGGTCAACACCCCCGCCGAGATGAGCGCGGAAGACCCGCTGTTCATCCTCTACACCTCCGGGTCGACCGGACAGCCGAAGGGCGTTGTCCACACCTCGGGCGGCTATCTCGTCTACGCGGCGATGACCCACAAGTACGTCTTCGACTACAAGGACGGGGACATCTTCTGGTGCACCGCCGATGTCGGCTGGGTCACCGGGCACAGCTACATCGTCTACGGCCCGCTGGCGAACGGGGCGACCACGCTGATGTTCGAGGGCGTGCCGACCTACCCGGATGCCGGCCGGTTCTGGGAAGTCTGCGCCAAGCACAAGGTGAACCAGTTCTACACCGCGCCGACCGCGATCCGCGCGCTGATGGGCAAGGGCACCGAGTTCGTCGAGAAGCACGACCTCTCCAGCCTGCGCATCCTCGGGACCGTGGGCGAGCCGATCAACCCGGAAGCCTGGAACTGGTACAACATCAACGTCGGCAAGGGAAAATGCCCGATCGTCGACACCTGGTGGCAGACCGAGACCGGCGGTCACCTGCTGACCCCGCTGCCGGGCGCAACCGCGCTGAAACCCGGGTCGGCCACGACCCCGTTCTTCGGTGTCCAGCCGGTGGTCCTCGACCCGCATTCGGGCCAGGAGATCGCGCAGACCGCCTGCGAGGGCGTGCTCTGCCTGAAGGACAGCTGGCCGGGCCAGATGCGCACCGTCTGGGGCGATCACGAGCGGTTCGTGAAGACCTACTTCAGCGACTACAAGGGCTACTACTTCTCCGGTGACGGCTGCCGCCGCGATGCGGACGGCTACTACTGGATCACCGGCCGGGTCGACGACGTGATCAACGTCTCGGGTCACCGGATGGGGACGGCCGAGGTCGAGAGCGCGCTTGTCGCCCATGCCAAGGTCGCCGAGGCCGCGGTGGTCGGCTATCCGCACGAGATCAAGGGGCAGGGCATCTACTGCTACGTCACCCTGATGAACGGCGAGGAGCCCACCGACGACCTGAAGAAGGAGCTTCGGAACTGGGTCCGGACCGAGATCGGCCCGATCGCCTCGCCCGATGTCATCCAGTGGGCGCCCGGCCTGCCGAAGACCCGCTCGGGCAAGATCATGCGCCGCATCCTGCGCAAGATCGCCGAGAACGATTTCGGCAGCCTCGGCGATACCTCGACGCTCGCCGATCCCTCGGTGGTCGATGACCTGATCGCAAATCGCGCCAACAAGGGATGAGCGACATGGACGGAGCCAGCGCCACACGGACCCGCCCGGTCAACCTGATCCTGCTCGGCCCCCCCGGGGCCGGGAAAGGCACGCAGGCCCGGATCCTCGAAGAGAAGTTCGGGCTCGTGCAGCTGTCGACCGGGGATCTCCTGCGCGCCGCCGTTGCGGCGGGCACCGAGGCCGGCAAGGCGGCGAAGGCCGTGATGGAGGCAGGCGATCTCGTGTCCGACGAGATCGTTCTGGCGATCCTGAAGGACCGGATGGCCGACGACGATGTTGCCCGCGGCATCATCCTCGACGGCTTCCCCCGGACCGAGGCCCAGGCCGCCGCGCTGGACGCGCTGCTGAAGGCCAGCGGGCAAACCATCGACGCCGCGATCTCGCTCGAGGTCGAGGACGACGCGATGGTCGAGCGGGTCTCGGGGCGCTTCACCTGCGCCGCCTGCGGCGAAGGCTATCACGACAGCTTCAAGACCCCGGCCAAGGACGGGGTCTGCGACAAGTGCGGCGGGACAGAGATGAAGCGCCGTGCCGACGACAATGCCGAAACCGTGCGTACGCGGCTTCAGGCCTATCATGCCCAGACGGCTCCCCTGATCGCGTACTACGCGGGCCGGGACTCTCTGGTCACGGTGGATGCGATGGCATCGATCACCGACGTGGAAGCTGCGCTCGAGACAATCGTCAAGCGCGTGGCGGGTTGAATCGCGGTGCCGTCCGGCCCGCTTTTGGGAAAGGGAGAGAGTCATGGCGGAGCAGCCATCGAATAACGAGTACTGGTCGGCGAACATCCGTCTGGTCACCGTGTGTCTGGTGATCTGGGCGGTGGTGTCGTTCGGCTTCGGGATCCTCTTGCGTCCGATGCTGTCGGGGATCGCCGTCGGCGGCACCGACCTCGGGTTCTGGTTCGCGCAGCAGGGGTCCATCCTGGTCTTCCTCGCGCTGATCTTCTTCTACGCGTGGCGGATGAACAGCCTCGATCGCCAGTTCGGCGTCGAAGAAGACTGACTTAGGGGACAAGGGACGGAACGATGGATCAGTATACTCTCAACCTGCTGGTGGTGGGCGCGACCTTCGCGCTCTACATCGGCATCGCGATCTGGGCCCGGGCGGGCACCACGTCGGAATTCTACGCCGCGGGCCGCGGCGTGCACCCGGTCACCAACGGGATGGCGACCGCAGCGGACTGGATGTCTGCGGCGTCCTTCATCTCGATGGCGGGCCTCATCGCCTTCACCGGCTATGACAACTCGACCTACCTGATGGGCTGGACCGGCGGCTACGTGCTGCTCGCGCTCCTGCTGGCGCCCTACCTGCGCAAGTTCGGCAAGTTCACCGTGCCGGAATTCATCGGCGACCGCTTCTACTCGCCGACCGCGCGCCTCGTGGCCGTGGTCTGCCTGATCGTGGCGTCGGTGACCTACGTGATCGGCCAGATGACCGGCGTCGGCGTCGCGTTCTCGCGCTTCCTCGAAGTCGACGTCTCGACCGGCCTCTACATCGGTGCCGCCGTCGTGTTCATGTATGCCGTTCTCGGCGGCATGAAGGGCGTGACCTACACGCAGGTGGCCCAGTACGTCGTGCTGATCATCGCCTACACCATCCCGGCGATCTTCATCTCGCTGCAACTGACCGGCAACCCGATCCCGGGCCTGGGCCTGTTCGGCGACCACGTCGCGTCGGGCGAGCCGCTGCTGGCCAAGCTCGACGGCCTGGTGACCGACCTCGGCTTCGCTGCCTACACGGAGCACCACACCAACACCTTCAACATGGTGCTCTTTACCCTGTCGCTGATGATCGGTACCGCGGGTCTGCCGCACGTCATCATCCGCTTCTTCACCGTGCCGAAGGTCGCCGATGCGCGCTGGTCGGCCGGCTGGGCGCTGGTGTTCATCGCGCTGCTCTACCTGACCGCTCCGGCCGTCGGGGCCATGGCGCGCCTGAACCTGATCGACACCGTCTATCCGAACGGTCCGCAAGCCGAGGCCCTGGCCTATGACGAGCGTCCCGACTGGATGAAGAACTGGGAGGTTACCGGCCTGCTCAAGTTCGAGGACAAGAACGGCGACGGCCTGATCCAGTGGTACAACGATAAGAACGCCTCGTTCACCGAAGCGGCTGCGGCGCGCGGCTGGCAGGGTTCGGAACTGACCGTCAACAACGACATCCTCGTTCTGGCCAACCCGGAAATCGCACAGCTTCCCGGCTGGGTGATCGCCCTGGTCGCTGCCGGTGGTCTCGCCGCCGCGCTCTCGACCGCTGCGGGCCTGCTGCTCGCCATCTCCGGCGCGGTCAGCCACGACCTGATCAAGGGCCAGCTGAACCCGAACATCAGCGAAAAGGGTGAACTGCTGTCCGCCCGGATCGCGATGGCGGTGGCGATTGCGGTGGCGACCTACCTCGGCCTCAACCCGCCCGGCTTCGCGGCACAGACGGTGGCGCTCGCCTTCGGTCTGGCGGCGGCGTCGATCTTCCCGGTGCTGATGATGGGCATCTTCTCGAAGCGCGTGAACAACGTTGGCGCGGTTGCGGGGATGCTGACGGGCCTCGTGTTCACGCTGGTCTACATCTTCCTGCACAAGGGCTGGTTCTTCGTGCCGGGCACCAACAGCTTCCCGGATACCATCGAGGGCTCGCTGCTGGGGATTTCGTCCACGGCCATCGGGACCGTCGGTGCGGTGCTGAACTTCGCGGTCGCGATCGGTGTCAGCCGCGTGACCCAGGCCCCGCCGCGCGAGATCCAGGACCTGGTCGAGAGCATCCGTATCCCGAAAGGGGCCGGTGCTGCCGCGGCCGACCACTGAGGATCGGAGGGCGCCGGTCTGGTGGCCGGCCCCCTTCCCCTGAACGACGCGCGCGCCTCCGTCCCCGGGGGCGCGCGTTTGCCCTGGATCAACGTGGCGCGCCGTGCGGACTGATAGCGCATCGGACAACACCTTGATTTCACGGAGTCCCCGATGAGCGACACGCCTGCCGGAATCGCCCGGTTCCTGTCCCACAGCCATCCCTACGACACGCTCGGTGCCGCCGATCTGGAGGCGCTGGCCGCGCAGGTCAAGGCGGTGCGCCTGGCGGCCGGAACCCCGGTCTATGACCTCGGGGACCAGATGCCGGGGCTTTACCTGATCGCGGACGGCGCGGTGGAAGTCTCGGACCGGAACGGCGAGGTGATTTCGCACCTCGGACCCCGCAACAGCTTCGGGGAACGCGGGCTCGCCCACGGCGGCAAGGCCGTCACCCGGGCCGTCGCGCAGTCCGACTGCCTGCTCTATCTTCTTCCCGCGCCGGTCTACGCGCGGCTGGTCGCCGACCATCCCACGGTGGCGCGGTTCTTCGACCGTGGCCGTCCGCCCGCGGCGGCCCGGGGCAAGGACCTGAGCACCGCGCGGGTCCGCGACCTGATGACGCCCGATCCGATCGCCACCGCTCCGACGACCCCGATCGCCGAGGTCGCGCGCCTGATGCGGGACCGGCATGTCAGTTGCGTCGCCGTTACCGAGAAGGGCGTGCTGACCGGGATCGTGACCACCGGCGATCTGACGGGCCGCGCCCTGGCCGAAGGCGTGCCGGGCGACCGTCCGGTCGCCGAGGTGATGACCCGCGCACCCTACAGCCTGTCGCCGGGTGCGCTTGGCTCGGATGTCCTGCACACCATGCTGGAGCGCCGGATCGGTCATCTTCCGATCACCGAGGCGGGCCAGCTGGTCGGCATCCTCACCCAGACGGACCTGACCCGGTTCCAGGCCACCTCCAGCGCGCAGATCATCGCCAGCATCGTCGCGGCGAAGGACGCCACCGGCATTGCCGCCGCGACCCGGGGTCTGCCGAAGCTGCTGGCGCATCTGGTCGGGGCCGGTACCCCGCACGAGGTTGTGACGCGCCTGATCACGGACGTTGCGGATGCCGCCACCCGCCGCCTGCTGGCGCTGGCCGAGGCCGCGCTGGGCGCGCCGCCCGTGCCCTATGCCTGGGTCGCCTGCGGCAGCCAGGGACGGCAGGAACAGACCGGTGTCAGCGACCAGGACAATGCCCTGATCCTGGACGACGCCTTTACCGAGGACATGGTCCCCTACTTCGACGCGCTCGCCCGGTTCGTCTCGGACGGCCTGAACGACGCGGGCTACGTTTACTGCCCCGGCGACATGATGGCGACCAATCCGCGCTGGCGTCAGCCGCTCCGGGTCTGGCGCGGCTATTTCGATGGCTGGATCGCCAAGCCCGATCCGACCGCGCAGATGCTGGCGAGCGTCATGTTCGACCTGCGTACGATCGGCGGCGCGGGCGGGTTGCTCGACGCGCTCCAGCACGACACGCTGGCACGGGCCCGGAAGAACTCGATCTTCGTCGCGCACATGGTGTCGAACTCGCTCAAGCATCGGCCGCCGCTGGGCCTGATCCGGGGCTTCGCCACCATCCGCTCCGGCGAGCACAAGAACACCGTCGACCTGAAGCACAACGGCGTGGTGCCGGTGGTCGACCTGGGCCGGGTCTATGCGCTGATGGCGGAACTGACCGAGGTGAACACCCGGGCCCGGCTGGAAGCGGCCGAAGCCGCGGGCGTCATCTCGTCCTCCGGGGCGCATGACCTGCTCGACGCCTACGACCTGATCGCCGAGACCCGCCTCGTCCACCAGACCCGGCAGATCCGGGCCGGGTCGCCGCCGGACAATTTCATGGCCCCGAGCTCGCTGAGCGAGTTCGAGCGGTCCCACCTGCGCGACGCCTTTGTCGTCGTGCGCACGATGCAGTCCGCCGTGGGGCAAGGCCGCGGCGTGCTGAGTTGAAAGGATCGCCATGTTTCTCGAACTGATCGCCACCTTCGTCGCCGGTGTTGCCGCGGGCGGTATCGTGCTGGGACTGGTCAAGCTGACCGGGAACCGTCTGCCGCGCGCGCTGATCCCTATCGGGGCAGGCCTCGCGATGATCGGCTTCGCGATCTGGAGCGAGTACAACTGGTTCCCGCGGAACGTGGCCAACCTGCCGGAGGGACATGTGGTCGTCCGCACCAATGAGAGCCGGTCGGTCCTGCGCCCGTGGACCTTCGCGGCGCCGTTCGTGGACCGGTTCGTCAGTGTCCAGCCGTCCGCAGCCCTGACGCATCCGGACCGGCCGGACGAGCGGCTGGTCGAGGTTTTCGTCTTCGGGCGCTGGGCCCCCCTCGCGCGGGTGCCGGTCCTGCTGGATTGCGCTGAATCAAGGCGCGCCGACCTGATCGATGGCACCGAGTTCGCCGCGGATGGCACCATCGAGGGGGCGGAGTGGATCGCGCTGGACGACACCGATCCCCTGCTCCGGGCCGTTTGTGACGCCGACGCGGGATAGGGCCCGCGCCGACCCGGGGGAGGGGGAGGCATGCTGCACACACTGAGTCTGCGCCTGAGGGTTTTCCTGTTCTTCGCGCTCGTCGCGCTGGGCGCGCTGGTGGCGGTCGGCGGCGGGCTCTGGCTCGGCTACGGGCGGCTGGACAGCGGGGATGCGCGCTCGGCCTTCGTCTTTGCCGGCACGACCTCGGGCTTCGTGATCCTTGGGCTGGTCACCTGGGTCTGGCTGCTGTTTGACGAGAATGTCGCCAAGGCGGTGGACCGGCTTGCCAACGAGATGCGCGCCCGGGCCCATGCCGACGTGACCCACGAGGTGGACGCGCAGGCGGCGCGCTACCTTGGCGATTTGGCCCCGGCGGCGGCGGCGGTCACCGCGAACCTGACCGACATGAAGAACGCGATGGCCGAAGCGGTCGGGCGCGAGACCGCGCGCATTGCAGCGGATCGCACCGCGCTGGAAACGGTCCTGCGGGATCTTTCGGACGGCGTCCTGCTGTGCACCGCCGGCCACCGGATCGCGTTCTACAACGGTGCCGCGCGGGCTCTCCTCGGCGCGCCGGGGCAGGTCCGGCTCGACCGGTCGCTGGCCGACCTGGTGGAGATCGCGCCGCTGGCGGCGGCGCACGAGGATCTCGCCACAAGACGGGACTTCGCGACCACCACCGAGGTGGCCCTCGATGCCCGGCAGGACGCGCAGCCGCTCTGCGCTGCCCTTCGGCTGATGGAGCCGGTGGCCGGGTCCGAGACGGCGCCGGGCTATGTTCTGACCCTGCGCGCCGCGCGGGACGGGGCCGCGCCGCCGCGGGAAGCGGTCTACGATTTCGACCTGCTGCATGCCCGGCCCTCGGAGGCGCTGCGAGAGACACCGCTGGACCGGCTGACCTACGTGATCTTCGATACCGAAACCACGGGCCTGCTGCCCGACCGGGGCGACGAGGTCTGCCAGATCGCCGCCACGCGGGTCGTCAACGGCAAACGGGTCGCGGGCGAGGTCTTCGACACGCTGGTGAACCCGGGCCGGTCGATCCCGCTGAGTGCCACCAACGTCCATGGGATCACCAACGACATGGTGGCCGACGCGCCGGACATGGTGGCGGCCGGTCGCCGGTTCCACGACTTCTGTGCGGGTGCGGTCCTGGTCGCGCACAATGCGCCCTTCGACATGGCGTTCTTCTATCGCCGCCAGAACGAGATCGGCGCGCGCTTCGACCATCCGGTCCTCGACACGGTCCTGCTGTCGGCGGTGCTCTACGGCACCAACGGCGAGCATTCGCTGGATGCCATCGCCGACCGGCTGGGCGTGCGGATCGCGGACGAGGACCGGCATACGGCCCTCGGCGACGCGGTGGCCACGACGGACGTGTTTCTCAAGATGCTGCCGATGCTCAAGGCCCGCGGCGTCGAGACCTTCGGGCAGGCGGTCGACGGCATGAAGGCCCATGGGCGGCTGCTGAAGGACCTGAACTGAGCGCTTGCATTTCCGCGGCCCCGAGCCTATGTGCCTTTGCAACAGCGGCGCGTCGGGGTCCACACCCGAGGCCCGACCGGAACACGACAACGGGCCGCTGAGCCCGTTTTTTTGTTGTCAGGCCCCATGAACGATCTGATTGCCAAGAGCCCCATCGACCAGCGTCTCGCCGGGATCGTCCGTCCCGTGATCGAGGACCTGGGCTACGAGCTCGTCCGCCTGCGCCTGATGGGGGGCAAGACGCCCACCCTGCAGATCATGGCCGAGAAGCCCGAAGGCGGCATCGAGGTCGACGATTGCGCGAAGATTTCCACCGCGCTCTCGGCCGTTCTCGACGTCGAGGATCCGATCGAGGACAACTACACGCTGGAGGTGTCCTCGCCCGGCATCGACCGGCCGCTGACCCGGCTCAAGGACTTCGACATGTGGGAAGGCTACGAGGCCCGCGTCGAGACCACGGAGCTGATCGAGGGCCGCCGCCGCTTCAAGGGCATCCTCAACGGCACCGAGGGCGACGAGATCCTGATCACGCTCGAGGACACGCCGGACGGCGACGTGACCATCGGGCTGAAATTCGACTGGCTGAGCGACGCGAAGCTGATCCTGACGGATGACCTGATCCGCGAAATCCTGCGCCAGAAAAAGGCCGCAGGCATCGATGTGGACGAGTTCGACGAGATTGAAACCGACGAGGCGTCGGAGGAGGACTGAACCATGGCAATCACCTCTGCCAACCAGCTTGAGCTTCTTCAGACCGCCGAGGCGGTCGCGCGCGAGAAGATGATCGATCCCGGCCTCGTCATCGAGGCGATGGAAGAGAGCCTCGCGCGCGCGGCAAAGTCCCGCTACGGCTCGGAGATGGACATTCGCGTGTCGATCGACCGCAAGACCGGGCGCGCGACCTTTACCCGCGTCCGGACCGTGGTCGAGGACGACCTGCTCGAGAATTACCAGGCCGAGCTGACCGTCGCGCAGGCGAAGCAGTACCTCGCGGACCCGAAGGTCGGTGACACCATCGTCGACGAGGTCCCCCCGGTCGAGATGGGCCGGATTGCCGCGCAGTCGGCCAAGCAGGTGATCCTGCAGAAGGTGCGCGAGGCCGAGCGTGACCGCCAGTACGAGGAATTCAAGGACCGCGTCGGCACGATCATCAACGGCCAGGTCAAGCGCGAGGAATACGGCAACATCATCGTGGACGTCGGGGCCGGCGAAGCCGTGCTGCGCCGCAACGAGAAGATCGGCCGCGAGAGCTATCGCCCGAACGACCGGATCCGCTGCTACGTCAAGGACGTGCGCCGCGAACAGCGCGGTCCGCAGATCTTCCTCAGCCGCACCGCGCCCGAGTTCATGGCCGAGCTGTTCAAGATGGAAGTGCCGGAGATCTACGACGGCATCATCGAGATCAAGGCCGTCGCCCGCGACCCGGGCAGCCGCGCCAAGATCGCCGTGATTTCCTATGACAACTCGATCGATCCGGTCGGGGCCTGTGTCGGCATGCGGGGCAGCCGCGTGCAGGCCGTCGTGAACGAGCTTCAGGGCGAGAAGATCGACATCATCCCGTGGAACGAGGATCAGGCGACGTTCCTCGTGAACGCGCTGCAGCCTGCCGAGGTCTCTAAAGTCGTGATCGACGAAGAGGCCGAGCGAATCGAGGTGGTGGTGCCGGACGAGCAACTCAGCCTCGCCATCGGTCGCCGCGGTCAGAACGTCCGCCTCGCCTCGCAGCTTACCGGTCTCGATATCGACATCATGACCGAGGAAGAAGAGAGCCGCCGCCGCCAGGCCGAGTTCGCCGAGCGGACCCAGATGTTCATGGACACCCTCGACGTCGAGGAGGTGATCGCCCAGCTGCTGGTGACCGAAGGGTTCACCAGCCTGGAAGAGGTCGCCTATGTCGATGCCGACGAACTGCTCGTCATCGAGGGCTTCGACGAGGACACTGTCGAAGAGCTCCAGGCCCGCGCCCGCGAGTTCATCGAGGAGCAGAACCGCAAGGCGCTCGAGAACGCACGTGCGCTGGGCCTCGAGGACAGCCTCGCCAACTTCGAGGGGCTGACTCCGCAGATGCTGGAGGCGCTGGCAAAGGATGGCGTGAAGACGCTGGAAGACTTCGCGACCTGTGCCGATTGGGAACTGGCCGGTGGCTGGACGACCGTCGACGGCCAGCGTGTCAAGGACGACGGCCTGCTGGAGCCTTTCGAGGTCTCGCTGGAAGAGGCGCAGATGCTGGTGATGACGGCCCGCGTCATGCTGGGCTGGGTCGATCCCGAGGCCGAGGCGGAGGCCGAGGCGGCCCGGGCGCAAGCTGCGGCCGAAGACGAGGAGGCCGGGGCCTGATCGGGCCCCGGAGACGGCGCCGTGAGCCGCGGCGGACAGGACAAGGACCGGGATGCCGGACCGGAGCGGCGTTGCATCGCCACCGGTGACGTGTGTC
>JAUIAU010000043.1 GCA_030425185.1 Alphaproteobacteria bacterium | reverse complement strand
CCGGCCTCGATCCGCTTGGCGATGGCGATCTCGCCCTCGCGGCTCAGCAGTTCGACCGAGCCCATCTCGCGCAGGTACATCCGCACCGGGTCGTCGGTGCGGTCGAGCTTCTCGGTCTCGGCGGTGGACACCGCGACCTCGCGCGAGGTCGAGGTCTCGACCAGTTCGCCGGCGCTCGAGTCGTCGCCGTCGTCCTCGGCTTCCTCGTTCTCGATGATGTTGATGCCCATTTCCGACAGCATCGACATCACGTCTTCGATCTGCTCGGAACTGACCTGTTCGGGCGGGAGAACCTGGTTCAGCTGATCGTAGGTGATGAAGCCGCGCGCACGGGCGTCGGCGATCATCTTCTTCACCGCGGCCTGGCTCATGTCGAGCGTGTGCTCGGTTTCGCCATCCTCGATCTTGCCGTCCTCGGTCGTGTCCTTGGCTGCCATCTGTCTTCCTTGCGTCCGGGGGCTGCGGTCCGTGCGGCCCTTGGGCGATTCGGGGGCGACTGCGGGTGATTCGCCCCTTGGATTGTTCCGTTTCCTATCCGGTTTGGCCGGTCTGGTCACTCCCCCTGCCCGGTGCCGCCCAGCCGGGCCAGCGCCGCGGCCTGCGCCGCCCGGGCGCGTTCCAGTTCCTCGCGGTCAAGGGTGGCTCCGTTGGCGGCGGTTTCAACCGCGACCACCGTAGTTTCGGCGGCACCGCCCGGGGCGAAGCGCCCCTCGGCCGCGTCGCGCAGGCGTCGTGTCACCACTTCGTCGGCCAGTCCTTCCAGTTCGGCGGCCCCCTCCTCGATCTCCGCCTCCCAGCCGCGATCGGCTTTCAGGAGCAGCCCGACCTCGCGCAGCGTCTGCCGCGCACCTTCGGGGTCCGGCGCGGCGCGCAGGCAGGGCACGAGGCCCACATGGCGGCTGGCCCGCAGCGTTTCAAGGGCGCGCCCGGCCGGACTGCCGGCGAGCTGCGCGGCCACCGGATCGGCGGCCTCGGGGTCGAGGGCACCGGGATCGAGACCCGCCAGCGCATCGCGCAGCGCGGCCCGCCCCGCATCGGCGCAGGGCAGGAGGTCGAGCAGATCGGCATGGCCGTCGATCAGGTCCGGGTAGCGCGCGAGCGTCGCCAGCACCGTCGCCTCGCGCAGCGCCACCGGGTCGGGCAGCGGGACCCGCATCGGCACCGCCGCGAAGCCCGTCGCCCGGCGCCCGCCCTGGGCCCCGCCGCGCCGCGCGCCGCCGCTGCCCGGTCCGTAGCCCTGCCCCGCCGGACCCGGGCGCGGCCCCGCCTCGGCATAGCCGAAGAGGGCGCGCCGCCGCGCATCGATCTCGGCGCCGTAATGGCGGCGCAGGCCGGGGTCGGGAATCGCCTTCAGCGCCTTGCGAAGCGCCGCGTCGAGCGCGCTCTTGCGCTCGGGGCTGTCGAAGCGGCGTCCTTCCGTCTCGCGCATCCAGAGCAGGTCCACCAGCGGCCGCGCCCCGTCGAGCAGCGCCTGCACCGCCTCCGGCCCCGCGCTGCGGATCAGGTCGTCCGGGTCCTGGCCCGCGGGCAGGATGGCAAAGCGCAGCGTCTGCTCCGGCCCCAGCATCGGCAGCGCCCGGTCGAGCGCGCGGTAGGCCCCGTTCAGCCCCGCCTTGTCGCCGTCGAGCATCAGCACCGGCTCGGGGGCCGCGCGCCAGATCAGCTTCAGTTGCTCCTCGGTGACCGCCGTGCCCATCGGGGCTACGGCACAGGGAAAACCGCCCTCGCTCAGCGCGATCACGTCCATGTAGCCCTCGCAGAGGACCATCGGCCGCCCGCGCCCGGCCTCGGCCCGCGCGGCATGGAAGTTGTAGACCGTGCGCGACTTGTCGAAGAGCACCGTCTCCGGCGAGTTGATGTATTTCGCCGGATCGTCGGGTTTCATCGCCCGCCCGCCGAAGGCGATCAGCCGCCCGCGCGTGTCGCGGATCGGGAACATGATCCGGTCACGGAACACCGCGAAGGGCGCGCGCCCCTTGTCCGAGGCCTTGAGCAGCCCGCAGGCGATCAGCTTCTCCGGGGCGATGCCCTTGCCGGTCAGCGCCTCGCGCAGCGCGTCCCAGCTGTCGGGCGCGAAGCCGATGCCGAAGCGCTCGATCGTCTCGGGTTTCAGGCCGCGCCGGGCCAGATAGGCGCGGGCGGCCTCGGCGGCGCGGGTCGAGAGGTTCAGCCGGAACCAGCGCTGCGCCTCCTCCATCACCGCGACCAGTTCGGCGGTGGCATCCGCCTTCTCGCGCGCCCTCGGGTCGCGGGCGGGCATCTGCATCCCGGCCTCGCCCGCCAGCAGTTCCACCGCCTCCATGAAGCCCATGTTCTCGGTCTCGCGGACGAACGAGATCATGTCACCCGAGGCCTGGCAGCCGAAACACTTGTAGATGCCCGGCCCGTCGAGGACGTGGAACGAGGCGGTCTTCTCCTGGTGGAACGGACAGGGCGCCCAGTGATCGCCCTTGTGCGGCTGCGACTTGCGCGCGTCCCACGTCACCTTCCGACCGACCACCTGGCTCAGGGGCAGGCGCGACTTCAGTTCGTCGAGGAAACCGGGCGGGAGACTCATGGGGGTTATATTCGCGCAATCCGCCCCGGTTTCCAGAGGCGGCGACCGCGCCGCCCGACGCGGACGCGGTTTGCAGACCGTGGCAGGCCGCTTGCAAGCGGCCTTGCCCCCCTTTCAGACCGCGGCGCGCGCGGCGAGCGACCGCATCGCCACCCCGATCTCGTGCACCGCCGTCCGCGCCATCGAACGGAAGACGAAGAGCTCCAGCGCCGCGCTGCGCCGGTGCAGGATCGCCGACATGTGCCCCAGCGGCGCGCGCGCCGCGTGGCCGCGCTTGAACACGCTCGGATGCAGGTCGAGCGGCGTCAGCCGTGCCAGCGCCGCCTCGGCCCCCGCCCCTTCCAGCTTCAGGAAGGCCCAGGCATCGGACTGATCGGTCAGCGCCGCGTGCTGGGCCAGCCCCGGCGCGGGGTCGGCGGTGCCGATCCACAGCGCCTGCGCCCGGCCCGCCCAGATCAGCCGCCCGCCGCGCTGGCCGGTGCTGCGGCTCGGCTCCGGGAACCCGATCCCGTGCGCATCGCGCAGCGCCGCGTCGAGCCCCGCCTCGCGCCCCGGGTAAGGCTGGATCATCCACATCCGTCGCGCCGGTCCCTCGGACAGGGTCAGCCCGCCATGGGTCAGCGGCAGAAGCCCCGCCGCCGGGCTGGTCTCAGGAAGTTTCGCCACGCGCACGCCCTCCCTCGGGGTCGAAGAACACCGGGTCGCAGACCTCGCAGAGCGTCTCCACCCCGCGCAGATGGTCCACCATGCGGATCACCTCGCCATGCCGGGCCCGCCCGTTGCGCAGGAACCCGAGGCCGAGCGTCGTGCCCAGCGTCGGCGAATAGCAGGCCGAGGTGACATAGCCCTCGTCGTTCTCGCGGACCGCCTCGGCCCGCTCGGCAAACAGGTGCGCGCCGGCGAGGATCTGCTTGACCGCGCCCGCGGGCTTCAGCCCGACCAGCTGTTCCCGGTCGGGACCGGTCAGGCCGGGACGCGCCGCCGCGCGCTGGCCCACGCAGACCTTCTTCGCGCTCACCATCTTCGCCAGTCCCAGGTCGAAGGCCGTGGTGCGCCCGTGCAACTCGGCATGGGTCAGGAAGCCCTTCTCGATCCGCAGCACGTTCAGCGCCTCCATCCCGTAGGCCCCGCCGCCCAGGCCCTCGGCCCGCGCCACGAGGTCCCGGAAGAGCGCCGCGCCGTACCGCGCGGGCACCGCCAGTTCGTAGCCCCGCTCGCCCGAGAACGAGATCCGGAACAGCCGCCCGCCGATGCCGCCCAGCGTGACCGCGCAATTGCCCATGAAGGGCAGCGCCGCGTCATCGACCGGGGTGTCGAGGAACCCGTTCACCACCTCAAGTGCCCGCGGCCCGGCGATGGCGAACTGCGCCCACTGCTCGGTCACCGAGGTGAAGCGCACCGCCATCCCGGGGGCGTGGACCTGCTGCACGAAGTCGAGGTGCCGCATCACCTGCCCCGCCGCCGCCGTGGTGGTGGTCATCAGGTAATGCCCCTCCGCCAGGCAGGCCGTCGTGCCGTCGTCCATCACGTGCCCGTCCTCGCGCAGCATCAGCCCGTAGCGGGTGCGCCCGGGGGCCAGCGTCGAGAAGGTGTTGGTGTAGACGAGGTCGAGGAACCTGCCCGCGTCCGGGCCGTGCAGTTCGATCTTGCCCAGAGTCGAGACATCGCAGACCCCGACCGCAGTGCGGACATGGCCCACCTCGCGGTCGCAGGCCTCGCGCCAGGTCCGCTCGCCCGCGCGCGGGAAGTACGAGGGGCGATACCACAGCCCCGCCTCGATCATCGGCGCGCCCTTCTCGACGCTCGCGTCGTGGCTGGTCATGTAGCGTTGCGGCGCGAACCCCGCGCCCTGCCCGCCCGCGCCCATCGTGGCGATGGCCACCGGGGTGTAGGGCGGGCGGAAGGTGGTCGTGCCGGTCTCGGGGATCGCGCGCCCGGTCACGTCCGCCAGCATGGCCAGCGCCGCGACGTTCGAGTTCTTGCCCTGGTCCGGCGCCATGCCCTGCGTGGTGTAGCGCTTCATGTGCTCGACCGAGACCATGTTCTCGCGCGCCGCCTGCTGGACGTCCTTCACCGTCACGTCGTTCTGGAAGTCGAGCCAGGCCCGCCCCTTGCCCGGCACCGCCCAGAGCGCCGCACCGCGCCAGGCGGCGTCGTCGGTGCGCGGCAGGTCAGGCGGGCTGACCTTGGCGCCGAGCGCGGTCAGCGCCTCGGTCGCCGCCGCCACCCCGTCGCCGAGGCAGTCGGTGGTCGCGAACCGGGACGCGCAGGCCCCGGCGGGGGTCAGGCCCGGCACCGCGCCCTCGGGCGGGACGAAGGCGGCAATGTCCTCGCGCCAGACCGGGCGGGCGTTCATATGGCAAGTCAGGTGCACGGTCGGGTTCCAGCCGCCCGATATGGCGAGGCAGTCGGCGTCGATCACCCGGCTGCCCGCGGCTCGCGTCACGGTGATCCGGCGCAGCCCCAGCCGTCCCTCGGTCCCGGTCACGGTGGCCCCGGCATAGAACGGCACGTCGAGCGTCGTCGTCGCATCGGCGCGGGCGTCGATCAGCGCGACCACCTCGACCCCGGCGGCCTGCAGGTCCGCGACGGTGCGGTGGGCGTCGTCACTGGTGCCGAACACGGCGACCTTGCGGCCCGGCGCCACCGCGTAGCGGTTGACGTAGCTCCGGACGGCACTCGCCAGCATCACGCCCGGACGGTCGTTGTCGCGAAAGGCGATCGGCCGTTCCAGCGCCCCGGCCGCGAGGATCGCGCGGCGGGCAGTGATGCGCCAGAAACACTCCAGCGGCAGGTCGGCGGCGGGCGCGGAAAGGTGCAGCCCGACCCGCTCGACCGCGCCGAAGGTGCCGCCGTCATAGGCGCCGGTCACCGTGGTGCGCGGCATCAGGCGCACGTTGTCCATGCCCTGCAACTCCGCCAGCACGCCCGCAACCCAGTCCGGTCCCGGCTGCCCGTCGAGCGTGATCGTCTCGGACAAAAGCCGCCCGCCCATCCGGTCGCCCTCGTCCGCGAGGATCACGTCCGCGCCCGCCCGCGCCGCCGTCAGCGCCGCCATCAGGCCGGTCGGACCGGCGCCGATCACCAGCAGGTCGCAATGGGCGAAGGCCTTCTCGTAATGGTCGGGGTTGGTCTGCTTGGACAGCGCGCCGAGGCCTGCCGCCCGGCGGATCAGCGGCTCGTAAAGCCGCTCCCAGAAGGCGCGCGGCCACATGAAGGTCTTGTAGTAGAACCCGGCCCCGAGGAACGGCGCGAACAGGTCGTTCACCTCCAGCAGGTCCCACTTCAGCGAGGGGAAGCGGTTCTGCGACACCGCGTAGAGCCCTTCGTAGAGCTCCTGCGTGGTCGCCCGCACGTTCGGCGTCCGGCGCGCCGCCTTGCCGATCTCGACCAGCGCGTTCGGCTCTTCGCTGCCCGCCGTCAGGATGCCGCGCGGACGGTGGTACTTGAACGACCGCCCGACCAGCCGCACCCCGTTCGCCAGCAGCGCCGAGGCCAGCGTATCGCCCGCTACCCCGCCCATCCACTGGTCGTCGAACTGGAAGCGGATCTCGCGGCTGCGGTCGATCAGGCCGCCCTTCTCCAGACGCATCGGACCGCTCATGCCGTCGTCCCCCGGCGCTCGGCCAGCACAGCACCATGCACCGCGTGGGTGACGGTATCGCGGGTCACGATCAGCCACGCACCGCAGCCGGTCTCGTGGTACCAGACGTCCCGCGTCTCGCCCGCCGGGTTGGTGCGCAGGTGCAGCTGGTCGTCAATCACCTCGGGCGGCGCCTCGGGTCCGGGCGGCGCGGTCAGCGCCTCGGCGGCACCCATGTAATAGAACTCGCGCCGGTCGCGGTCGCCGCAGAGGGGGCAGGGTATGCGCATCTGGCTCGTCGTCCTCAGTGCAGGTTGTGTTGCGCGCCGGTGCCCTCTTCGTCGAGGAGCACGCCCTCGCGGAAGCGGTCGAGGCGGAAGCGCGCGGCGACGGGGTGGCTGTCGCCGGTGGCCATCAGATGGGCGAGGCACCAGCCCGAGGCGGGCACGGCCTTGAACCCGCCGTAGTTCCAGCCCGCATCCACGAACAGGCCCTCGACGGGCGTCTTGTCGATGATCGGCGAGCCGTCCGGCGTCATGTCCATGATGCCGCCCCAGGACCGCAGGACCTTCGCCTTGCCGATCATCGGCATCAGCGACATGCCCGCCTCCATGACATGCTCCATCATCGGCAGGTTCCCGCGCTGCGCGTAGGAGGAATAGAAGTCGATGTCGCCGCCGAAGACGAGACCGCCCTTGTCGGACTGGCTGATGTAGAAATGGCCCATCCCGAAGCTGACGACATGGTCGATCACCGGCTTCAGCCCCTCGGTGACGAAGGCCTGCAGCACGTGGCTCTCGATCGGCAGGCGCATCCCGGCCTTCGCGGCCAGTTGCCCCGACCGCCCGGCGACCACCATCGCCACCATCGGCGCGGCGATCGGGCCGCGCGTGGTCTCGACGCCGGTGACCTTGCCGCCCGCGATGGTGAAGCCCGTCACCTCGCAGTTCTGGATCAGGTCCACGCCCAGCCGGTCCGCCCCGCGCGCATAGCCCCAGGCCACCGCGTCGTGCCGGGCGGTGCCGCCGCGCGGGTGCAGCAGCCCGCCGTAGACCGGGAAGCGGTGGTTGTCGAAGTCGAGGTAGGGCAGCAGCTCGCGCACCCCCTCGCGGTCGAGCAGGATCGCGTCGTCGCCCTGGTTGATCATCGCGTTGCCGCGCCGGGCGAAGGCGTCGCGCTGGCCGTCCGAGTGGAACAGGTTGATCAGGCCGCGCTGCGAATGCATCGCGTTGAAGTTGAGGTCGGCCTCCATCCCCTCCCACAGTTTCAGCGAGTGGGAATAGAACTCCTGGTTGCCGGGCAGGAAGTAGTTGGCGCGCACGATGGTGGTGTTGCGCCCCACGTTGCCGCCGCCGAGATAGCCGCGCTCCAGCACCGCGATCCGCGTCATGCCGTGGTTCTTCGCCAGGTAATAGGCCGTGGACAGCCCGTGCCCGCCGCCGCCGATGATCAGCGCGTCGTAGGCCTTGCGCGGCTCGGGGGTCCGCCACAGCGGTCCCCAGCCCTTGTTGCCGGTCAGGCCCTCCCGAAGGATGCGCCAGCCTGAGAACGCCATGCCGGTCTCCCTGTTGTCATGGTCCGACAGAACCAAGTCGCGGCGACAGTCGCAATGCCCGGCGGACCTGTCCCGGGGGTTTTCGACATCTCGGGGTCAGGCCGCGACAGGTTCGGGACGCCCGGTCACGGGCGTGCCGCGTCCCGCGCCGCCTTGTCGATGATACGCACCGGCGCGATGGGTCCGCCGTCGGCGCGCCGCAGCGGGGTCCGCGCGGCCCGCCCGGTCAGGGTCGCCGCCAGCGCCCGCAGCATCAGCCCGGCACCGGTCGCGGCGAAGCGCACGTCCCTGGGCGGCGCCCCGGCGCCGGGCTTCGCGAACCGGGTGAAGGCATGCGCCGTGACCGGCCCCAGCACCGGCGCCGCCGCGCCCGCCTCGTCCGGCCGCAGGGTCAGGCCGACGAAGGGAAAGCCCAGCCGCTCCAGCGTGTTGAAGAGCGGCGTCTCGCAGCAGGTCGCCGTCCAGCAGCAGAGGCCCTTGGGCGACAGCCGCCGGATCTCCAGGTGCTCGGCCCCGCGCACCAGCGTCAGCCGGTCCGGCGTGGTCTGCCAGATGTCGGTGCCGCCCGCGGGCCCCAGCAGCGCGTCCGGCTCGGGGCACAGCCGCGCCGCCGTCTGGCAGTCGGCGCAGTAGCAGGTGACGCGCGTGCCTGCCCGGCGCGACGGCACGGCGACCGCGATCTCGACCGCGCCGCAGCGGCAGGCATGGGTCAGACCCGCCATGGCTCAGAGCCCCTTGGTTCGGTAGCTGTCCGCGACACGCTCGATCGAGACGATGTAGGCGGCGGTGCGCAGGTCCTCGATCCCGTCGCGGGTGTGCCAGACCTCGCGCATCGACTGGTAGGCGGTGCGCATCGTGTCATCGAGGCCCGAGCGCACCAGTTCCAGTTCGTCCGCCCCGGAGAGGTAGCGCTTGCGAAAGCTCTCGGACAGCGTGTCGTCCAGCCCCGCCTTGCGCAGCACCCGATCAAGCTCGTCGACCAGAAGCTGGTGGCGCGCTTCCTCCTGCCGCCGCTGCATGCGCCCGAAGCGGATGTGGCTCAGGTTCTTGACCCACTCGAAATAGGACACCGTCACCCCGCCCGCGTTGGCATAGAGGTCGGGGATGATGACGCATCCCTTGCGGCGCAGGATCTCGTCGGCGAGCGCGGTGACCGGGCCGTTCGCCGCCTCGATGATCACCGCGGCCCGGATGCGGTCGGCGTTCTGCTGGTGGATCACGCCTTCCATGGCGGCCGGGATCAGGATGTCGCACTCCTCCTCCAGCAGCAGCGCCGAATGCTCGACATAGGTGCCTTCCGGGCATCCGCGGACCCCGCCGTGCTTGGCGATCCACTCGCGCACCCGCTCGACCTCCAGCCCCAGCGGGTTGAACAGGCCGCCGTCGCGCTCGGCGATGGCGATGACCTTGCAGCCGTCCTCCTCGGACAGGAATTTCGCCGCGTGGTAGCCCACGTTGCCGAGGCCCTGCACGATCACCCGCTTGCCGTCGAGCGTGCCCGCGAGGCCCGACTTCGCGACGTCCTCGGGGTGGCGGAAATACTCGCGCAGGGCGTATTGCACGCCGCGCCCGGTCGCCTCGACCCGGCCCGCGATGCCGCCGCCCGCCAGCGGCTTGCCGGTGACGCAGGCCCGGGCGTTGATGTCGGTGGTGTGCATCCGCGCGTACTGGTCGGCGATCCAGGCCATCTCGCGCTCGCCGGTGCCCATGTCGGGCGCGGGCACGTTCTGCGAGGGATGGATCAGGTCGCGCTTGACCAGCTCGTAGGCGAAGCGGCGGGTGATCCGCTCCAGCTCGTCCTCCTCCCAGGCGCGCGGGTCGATGCAGAGCCCGCCCTTAGAGCCGCCGAACGGGGTTTCGACCAGCGCGCACTTGTAGGTCATCAGGGCGGCCAGCGCCTCGACCTCCTGCTGGTTGACGCTGGTCGCGTAGCGGATGCCGCCCTTGACCGGCTCCATGTGCTCGGAATGCACGCTGCGATAGCCGGTGAAGGTATGGATGTCGCCGCGCAGGCGGACGCCGAAGCGCACGGTATAGGTGGCGTTGCAGACGCGGATCTTCTCTTCCAGGCCGCGCGGCAGGTCGAGGTGCGCAACGGCCCGGTTGGACATCAGATCGACGGAATCGCGGAATCCCGGTTCGGTGCCGGCGGGGGCGGCGGACATGACAGCTTCCTTCCCTGATCGTGCCCGATTGTCGTCACGGGCTTCATGTTAGTGTGCCCACTGTAACGGCCCTGCGTCGGATGTGCAGGGTTTTCCCGGACTGTTGCCCGGCGAAGGCCGGCTTCCGCCAAACCGCCCCGGACCTGCCACAAAATTCCCCCCTTCCGCCCAATTGAGGCCGCAGCCGCCGCATACATCCTGCGGGTCGGAATGTGTTCCGAAGCGGGATCAGGCCACTGCCGCGGCGCTGCCCCGCACGAGCGAGGACGAGGACATGACCAGGACGAGTGAAGAGCGGGAACTGTCGGGCGTGGGCGCGGTAAGGGCGGCGGGACACCGCTTCCTGCGGGACGAGACGGGCGCGATCCTGCCCTTCGCGCTGATCATGTTCCTGCTGATGCTGATGGCCGGGGGCATGGCCATCGACCTGATGCGCCGCGAGTCGGTGCGCACCGTTCTCCAGAACACCGCCGACCGCGCCGTGCTGGCCGCCGCCGACCTCGACCAGGTGCAGGACGCGCAAGGCGTCGTCGAGGACTACTTCGATGCCGCCGGTCTGCGCGACTACCTGATCTCGGTGGATGTCGAGGAAGGCCTCAATTACCGCCGTGTCCGCGCGACCACGCAGGCGACCATCGACACGTTCTTCCTCAACATGGTGGGGATCGAGCAGATGGTGACGCCCGCCGCCGCCACCGCCGAGGAGCGCATCCAGAACGTCGAGATCAGCCTCGTCGTCGACATCTCGGGCTCGATGGGCTCGAACAACCGCCTGACCAACCTCAAGCAGGCCGCGCGCGAATTCATCGACACCGTGATCGACGAGGACCAGCTCGACGACACCGACATCACCGGCGTGACCTCGCTGTCGATCATCCCCTACCAGGCGCTGGTGAACATCGGCGACGACCTCGGCGAGCGGTTCACGCTGTCCTCCGAGCACGACTACTCGAACTGCGTGGTCTTCGACCGCTCGGACTACAGCGAGACCGCGATCGATCCCGATGACGAGATCGAGCGGATGGCGCATTTCGACCGCGACACCAGCAGCGGCTCGACCCCGATCCGCAGCCCGCACTGCCCGACCAACGACACAGAGGCGATCCTTGCCTACTCGGTCAACCCGACCGCGCTGAAGGCCAAGATCAACGGCCTGACGGCGGGCGGCAACACCGCCATCGATCTCGGCGTGAAATGGGCGACCGCGCTGCTCGATCCGGCGGCGCGCCCGGTCATCAACTCGCTCGAGGATGCCGGGATCGTCCACGAGGAACTGCGCGACCGTCCGGCCGACTACACCGACAACGAGACCCTGAAGGTCATCGTGCTGATGACGGACGGCGAGAACACCAGCCAGTGGGACCTGCGCCCGGAGTTCAAGTCGGGCCTGTCCAACGTCTGGTGGCACGAGGACGACAACCGCTACTCGGTCTATACCCCGGGCTACAACGACTACTGGTACCCGCACGACCCGAACCGGTTCCACAACCAGCCCTACGGCGGCACCAGCGAGTCGCGCCGGCTGACCCAGCAGGAGCTGTTCGCGCGCTTCTCGACCCGGTTCATCCCGGACTACTTCTTCCGGACGCCCGACTATTACGGCCAGTACCGCGACTACCAGGACGCGGTCGAGACCATCGTGTCGAACTCCGAGGCCGACCTGCGCACCCGCACGCTGTGCACCGCGGCCAAGGAGGCGGGCATCGTCATCTTCTCCATTGGGTTCGAGGCCCCCTACCGCGGCCGGACCCTGCTGCAGGACTGCGCGTCCTCGCCCTCGCATTATTTCGACGTGAACGGCGTCGAGATCTCGGAAGCCTTCAGCGCCATCGCGCGCACCATCAACCAGCTCAGGCTGACCCAGTGATCCGCAGTCTCGCCAGACGCTTCCGCCGCTCCGAGAGGGGCAGCTCGACGGTCGAGTTCGTCGTGGTGTTCCCGCTGATCATCACGGTGTTCATGTCGATGTTCGAGGGCGCCTTGATGACGGTCCAGCAGGCGATGCTCGAGCGCGCGCTCGACCTGACCGTGCGCAGCCTGCGGCTGACCACCGGCACCGCGCCGACCCGCGCCCAGGTGGCGGCCAAGGTCTGCGAATACACCAACGTGATCCGCGACTGCGAGGACTCGATCATCATCGAGCTGACCCCGGTCCCGGTGCCCGCCTTCACCCTGCCGAACGCCGACGTGCCCTGCGTCGACCGTGCCAACGACGTCATCCCGCAGCACGGCTTCACCAACGGGGTCGGCAACCAGCTGATGCTGATCCGCGCCTGCGTCGTCGTCGATCCGCTGTTCCCGATGACGGGCCTCGGCCTCGCGCTGACCAAGGACGCCTCGGGCGGCTACCAGATCAAGACTGCCTCGGCCTACGTGGGGGAGCCGTGATGCGCGCCCTCGTCCGCGCCCTCCGCCGCTTCGCGCTCCGCGAGGAGGCGGGCTCGGTCTCGGTCGAGGCCGTCGTCATCATGCCGCTGCTCTTGTGGTGGTACGTCGCCAGCTTCGTCTTCTTCGACGGGTTCAAGCAGTATTCGATGAACGTGAAGGCCGCCTACACCGTGGGCGACATGCTCTCGCGGCAGACCGATGCGATCAACGACGCCTACCTCGAAGGCATGTCCGACATCTTCGACTACCTCACCCAGCAGCGCAACGACAGCTGGCTGCGGGTGACGCAGATCTACTGGCAGGGCAGCCGCGACCGCTACCGGATCGACTGGTCCTACGGCACCGACGGGCACAACGACGCGCGGCTGACCAACGGCGATCTCGACGACATCGCCGAGCGCCTGCCGACGCTGGTCAACGGCGAGCGGATCATCCTCGTCGAGAGCTTCACCACCTATGCGCCGACCTTCAACGTCGGGCTCGAGGCGGAACTGCTGTTCTCGAACTTCGTGGTCACCAGCCCGCGCTATGCGCCGCAGCTGGCCAAGAATTGATCGCGCGCGGCGGCGGGACGCGTTTCACATTCAGCGATCTGCATGTAAGGCGGTCCGGGACACCGATCAGGAGATGACCGTCATGCCCCGCCGCCTCAGCCTCGCCGTGCTCGCCTGCGCCCTCGCCCTGCCCCTCGCGGCCGAGGCGCAGATGATGGGCGGGATGCACGACCGCATGCACGCCATGATGCACGGCGCGGACGGCACCGGCCATGACGAAATGACGATGCCCGGCCTGCGCGGCCTCGACGCCACCGAGACCGAGAGCGCGGAACTCGCCACCATGTTCCGCGGCTTCGAGACGATGACCCGCAGGGTCGAGAACCTGCCCGACGGCATCCGCACCACCACCTCGTCGAGCGACCCGGAGGTGATGGCCGCCCTCGTCAGCCACGTCGTCGGCATGATCGCCCGCGTCGAGGAGGGCCGCGACCCGCAGGTCTTCATCCAGAGCCCGACGCTGGACATGTTCTTCGTGCACGGCGACCGGCTGGTGAACGACATCCGGGTGACCGACGCGGGCATCGTCGTGACCCAGACGACCGACGATCCCGAGATGGCGACGCTGCTGCAGATCCACGCGGCCGAGGTCTCGGACATGGCCGCGCGCGGCATGGAGGCCGTGCACGAGCGGATGATGGGCGGCAACTGAGGCCGCCCCGCTGCGCGTCAGCCGGCGTCCTGCCCGGCGGCGCGCTCCTTCAGCAGGGTCGCGATCATCTCGGCCATGAACCGCGTGGCCCCGGCGGGCGTCGTCCCGCCGACCGCGACCGTCCGCCCGAGGCCCCACCACAGCCCCGACACCCAGCCGCGCGGTGCCTTGACCGTCAGGCGCAGCAGGAACCCGTTGGCGGGCTTGAAGGCCAGCGCGCCGCGATCGACGCCGCGCACGTCGGCGATCCGCGCCAGCCGCCGCCCGCTTGGGCCGGCTTCGCGCAGTTCGGTCCGCGTCAGCTCCAGCAGGACGCCCTTCGCGCGGCGGCTGCGTTCGGCCTGCCACAACGCGATCCCGCCCATGACGACGAGGAACACGGCCCAGGCCGCCTCAGGCGGGTGCGCGAAGGCGATGTAGAGCAGGAGCGCGGCCAGCACGTAGAGCATCGCCAGCGCGATACCCCAGCGCACGGGCGCGACCTCGAGCCGGGCGATGACGGCATCCTCGGTGGGATCGGGGGTCGGCATGGCGGCTCTCCTCGCGCGGGCTCTGGCCTCTCTAGCCGCTGCGCCGGGCGGTGGCGAGGGGGACCGGGCGCGCGCCTGTGCGGCGGCGCACCGACCCGGTGTGCGGACGGACCTCGCCCGGGCGCGCGGCGCAGCCTAGATACCGCGAAACGCGTCTCATTCCCGAGGTTCCGCCCATGTCGATCCGTCCCGTTCTCGAAACCCGCCGCGCCCAGCCCACGATGGAGGGCGCCGGCGTCCACCTGCACCGCGCCTTCGGGTTCCAGGACCCGACCGAGCTGGACCCGTTCCTGCTGTTCGACGATTTCCGCAACGAGCGGCCGCAGGACTACCTGCGCGGCTTCCCGTGGCACCCGCACCGGGGGATCGAGACGATCACCTACGTGCTGGCCGGCACGGTCGAGCACGGGGATTCGCTGGGCAACACCGGACGGCTGGGCGCGGGCTCGGTCCAGTGGATGACTGCCGGGCGCGGCATCCTGCACCAGGAGATGCCGCTCGGGAACGCGAAGGGCCAGATGCACGGCTTCCAGCTCTGGGGCAACCTGCCGTCGTCGCTGAAGATGACCGCGCCGCGCTACCAGGACGTGGGCGCGGCCGACATTCCCGAGGTGATCGAGGACGACGGCACCCGCGTGAAGGTGATCGTGGGCGAGTTCTGGGGCGTGAAGGGCCCGGTCGACGGCATCGCCGCCGATCCGCAGTACCTCGACGTCAGCGTGCCCGCGAACGTGACCCGCAGCTTCCGGATCGACACCTACCGCCGCGCCTTTGCCTATGTCTTCGAGGGGGCCGCACGGTTCCGCGACGCCTCGGCCCCCGAGGGCGTGCTGCTGGAGAAGGAAGTCATGGGCCGCGAGGTCAACATCCGCGACCTGTCCGGCGACCGGACGCTGGTGCGCTTCGGCACCGGCGACGAGGTGACGGTCACCGCCGGACCCGAGGGCGTGCGCTTCCTGCTGATCTCGGGCGCGCCGATCGCCGAGCCGGTCGCGTGGCACGGGCCGATCGTGATGAACACGCAGGCCGAGTTGCAGCAGGCCATGCGCGAGTTGCGCAACGGCACCTTCATCCAGCCAGCGCACTGAGGTGGGCCCGGAAGAGTTAACAAAATCATAACGTTAGGTCAGCCTGCGTGACGCTTTGTTTCGCGCGCGAAACATCCTGTCAGAAAGGCTGACCTTTTCGCGCTGGGGCACGCGGGGCATGGGGGCGCTGCCCCCGTCCCGCCTGCGGCGGGACTCCCCCGGAGTATTTCGGCCAAGAAGAAGAGGGCGCGCCTCAGCCCGGCCGGACCGCGCCGCGCACCATCGGCCAGTAGAGATCGGCGATCTCGTCGCGGGTCAGGCGACCGCCGTCGCGGAACCAGGTGGTGAGGCCGGTCAGCATGGCGATCAGCGCGCGCGTCGTCACCGCCGGGTCCGGCACGTCGAAGACCCCGTCGGCGGCGCCCCGGCGCAGGATGGCGGTCAGCGTCTCCTCGTAGCGCTTGCGCAGGCGTTCGAGCGCCTCGAAATTCTCGGGCGTGAGCGAGCGCAGTTCCATGTAGGCGACGAAGACCGGCTCGGCGCGGTCGAGGTGGAAGGCGATGTGGAAGCGGGTGAAGGCCTCGAGCGCGGCCTCGGGCGGACCGGAGAAGTCCTGCGCCGCCGCGGCGTCGAGCAACTCTTCCATATGCGCGCGCATCAGGTCGAAGAGCAGCGTCTGCTTGTCGGGCGTGTAGAGGTAGAGCGCGCCCGCCTGCACCCCGACCTCGGCCGCGATCTGGCGCATGGTCACGGCGGCAAAGCCGTGCCGCGCGATCAGCGTCGTCGCGGCGGAGGTGATCCGCGGACCGGTGATTTCCGAATGAGAGCCGAGTTTGCGCGCCATGCGCGTGTTGATAATTGATCACGCGTTCATTTCCTAGAGCGCTTCGCCCGCTTGCGGCGGACCCGGCGGCTGGCCTAGGATCGCCGCGCAACACGACCGGGGGAACGAGATGGCGCGGATCTGGATCGGAGCGGGGCTGGCGCTCGCGCTGGCGGGCTGTTCGGAGATGGCGCTGCTCGACGGCGCGGAGGCGCCCGCGCTGGTCCCGATCCCGGCGGCAGCCCCCGCCCCGGCCCCGGCCGCGCCCGTGGCGACCGTCGCGCCCGCCCCCCGGATCGAGCCGCTGGCGCCGATCCTCGCGGCAGACGAGACCGGCGCGATCGACACCGACGAGGGCGCGCGCCTGCTGGCCCGGGCCGCCGCGCTGCGGGCCCGCGCCGAGCAGTTCCGCTGAGACACCGCACCGCCGTTGCACCGGCGCGCGGGCTTCGCTAAGGCCTTGCGCGACCTGCCGGGCCGTGTCCGGCCCCCCCCTCAGCTGACCCAACGGGAGAGATGCCGATGACCACCCCCCTTCGCCTCGGGATCGCGGGTCTGGGCACCGTCGGTGCGGGCGTCGTGAAGATCCTTGCCGGTTCCGGCGAGCTGATCGCCGCGCGCGCAGGCCGCCCGATCGAGGTCGTCGCGGTCTCGGCCCGGTCGCGGGACAAGGACCGGGGCGTCGACCTGTCGGGCTATGACTGGGAGGACGACCCCGTCGCGCTGGCCAAGCGCCCGGACGTGGACGTGTTCGTGGAACTGATGGGCGGCTCGGACGGCCCGGCGAAGGCCGCGACCGAGGCGGCGCTGGCGCGCGGCGCGCATGTGGTGACCGCCAACAAGGCGATGCTGGCGCATCACGGGCAGGCGCTGGCGGAACTGGCCGAGGGCAACGGTGCCGTGCTGCGTTTCGAGGCTGCCGTCGCGGGTGGTATCCCCGTGGTGAAGGCGCTGACCGAGGGGCTGGCGGGCAACCGCATCACCCGCGTGATGGGCGTGATGAACGGCACCTGCAACTACATCCTGACCCGGATGGAGACCGCGGGCCTGCCCTATGACGAGGTCTTCGCCGAGGCCAACGCGCTGGGGTACCTGGAGGCCGACCCGACCCTCGACGTGGGCGGGATCGACGCCGGGCACAAGCTGAGCCTGCTCGCCGCCATCGCCTTCGGCACCCGGGTGGCCTTCGACCAGATGACGCTGGAGGGGATCGAGCGGATCTCGATCGAGGACATCCGGCAGGCCGCCGACATGGGCTACCGGATCAAGCTGCTGGGCGTGGCACAGCGCACCGCCGACGGGCTGGAACAGCGGATGATGCCGTGCCTCGTGCCCGCGACCTCGCCGCTGGGGCAGCTCGAGGGCGGCACCAACATGGTGGTGCTGGAAGGCGACGCGGTGGGCCAGATCGTCCTCCGCGGCGCGGGGGCGGGCGCGGGACCGACCGCCAGCGCGGTGCTCTCGGACCTGATCGACGTGGCGCGCAACTTCCGCCTGCCGACCTTCGGCCAGGCCGCGACGACGCTGGCGGATGCGCCGCCGAGCCAGTCCGCGGCGCCCGCGCCCTATTACCTGCGCATGGCGCTGACCGACAAGCCGGGCGCGCTGGCCAAGGTCGCTTCCGTGCTGGGCGAGGCGGGTGTGTCGATCAACCGGATGCGGCAGTATTCCCATGACGCGGGCTCGGCACCGGTGCTGATCGTGACCCATGCCTGCGCCCGCGCGGACCTCGATGCGGCGCTGGACGCGCTGCCCGGCACCGGGGTCGTCGAGACCGCGCCGGTCGCCCTGCGGATCGAGGAGGTCTGAGGGCGCGCCGGCCCCTTTAGGCGAAGAGGTCGCCGAGCGCGTCCTTCAGCGCGTAGACGAGCGCGGCCACCACCAGCGCGCCGACGATCGCCATGACGGCCATCGCGAAGAGTTGCACGCCCACCGCCAGCAGCCCGAGCGCGATGCCGGAGGCCGCCGCGGCGCGGCGCTCGTTCCGGACGAGCCCGGCCATCCCGAGCACCACCGCCAGCCCCGCCAGCACCGCGACCCCCGTCTTCAGGTGATCGTCGAGGGTGCGCGGCAGCGGCGCGGGCGCGGGCTGCGGCTGACCGGCGACCGACCGCGCGGCCGAGCGCATGATGTCGGCGGCCATTTCGCCCAGCGTGACCCCGGCCGGGGGCTGCGGGGCGAAGGGACCGGCCCAGACGATCACCAGCGTCAGGATCAGCGCGGCGGCGCCGACGGCGAAGCCGGACCAGCCGAACACGGCGCGGGGAGTGGGGGGCAGGTCTGTCATCGGGGGACTCGTCTCTGGCCTTTTGGCAGGACCTAACCCGGTATCGTGGCGTGAATTTGGCGCGGGGCGGCGCTCAAGATGCTGGAATCCGCACCCGTCCGCGACACGCGGGCACCGTTAGCGCACACAGCGGGCGGCTTGTCTTGTGCCTGTCACCCCTGCCCGGCTAGACCTTTGGCGACCCCGCAGCCGGAAGGACAGATCGCATGACCCCGCCCACCGACTTCAACGACCGGATGCTCTCGCTGGGCCTCGCCCGCGTGTCGGAGGCGGCGGCGCTCGCCTCGGCCCGGCTGATCGGGCGCGGCGACGAGAAGGCCGCCGACCAGGCCGCCGTCAACGCGATGCGCGACCAGCTGAACAAGCTCGACATCAAGGGCGTCGTGGTGATCGGCGAGGGCGAGCGCGACGAGGCGCCGATGCTCTACATCGGCGAGGAGGTCGGCACCGGGAACGGACCGGCGGTGGACATCGCGCTCGATCCGCTGGAAGGCACGACGCTGACCGCCAAGGACATGCCGAACGCCCTGACCGTCATCGCGATGGGGCCGCGCGGCTCGATGCTGCATGCGCCCGACGTCTACATGGAGAAGCTCGCCATCGGGCCGGGCTTCCGCGCCGGGGTGGTCACGCTCGACATGACGCCGGCCGAGCGGGTCTCGGCGCTGGCCGCCGCCAAGGGCTGCTCGACGCAGGACATCACCGTCTGCGTGCTGGAGCGCCCGCGCCACGAGGAGATGATCGCCGAACTGCGCTCGACCGGCTGCGCGATCCGGCTGATCACCGACGGCGACGTGGCGGGCGTGATCCACTGCGCCGAGCCGGAAGTGACCGGCATCGACATGTACATGGGCTCGGGCGGCGCGCCCGAGGGCGTGCTGGCCGCCGCCGCGCTGAAATGCATGGGCGGGCAGATCTTCGGGCGGCTCGTGTTCCGCAACGACGACGAGCGGGACCGGGCGAAAAAGGCCGGGATCACCAACCTGAACCACGTCTACACCCGCGACGACATGGTGACCGGCGACGTGATCTTCGCCGCGACTGGGGTCACCGACGGCTCGATCCTGCCGGGGATCAAGCGCGAGGTGAAGCACCTGACCGCAGAGACGATCCTGATGCGCTCGAAGACCGGCTCGGTGCGGCGCATGACCTACCGCAACCCGAAGGCCTGACCAGGGCCCGCACGGTCCGGGGTTTCGCCGCCCCGGCCCGACGTGTAGTCTGCCCGTCATCGTGGACGACTACATCTCGGGACACATGGCCAAGGATTTCGGTGCGCCTGCCTATCTCGGCGTCTCCGCCTCGCTGACGGGGCGGCGCTGGATCGGGCTGGAGCCCGACGCCGAACGGCTGGCCGACCGGATGGTGCAGGAGACCGGCCTGCCGCATGCCGTGGCGCGGGTGCTCGCCCGGCTGGGCGTCGCGCCGGAGGCGGCGGAGGAGTACCTCAGCCCGAAGCTGCGCGACCTGCTGCCCGACCCGCACCTCCTGAAGGACATGGGGCCCGCCGCCGCCCGCTTCGCCCGCGCCGTCGAGACGGGCGAGCGCATCGCGGTCTTCGCCGATTACGACGTCGACGGCGGGTCGTCGGCCGCGCTGCTGCTGACCTGGCTGCGCGAGGCCGGGCACCGGGGCGCGACGCTCTACGTCCCCGACCGGATCGACGAGGGCTACGGCCCCAACTCCCCCGCGATGGCGGCGCTGGCGCGCGACCATGACCTGATCGTCTGCGTCGATTGCGGCACCCTCAGCCACGAGCCGATCGCGGCCGCCCGCGGGGCGGACGTGGTGGTGCTGGACCATCACCTCGGCGGGGCGGAGCTGCCGCCCGCCTGCGCGGTGGTGAACCCGAACCGGCAGGACGAGGACGGCACGCTCGGGCATCTCTGCGCCGCGGGCGTGGTGTTCCTGATGCTGGTCGAGGTGAACCGCCAGCGCCG
>JAUIAU010000143.1 GCA_030425185.1 Alphaproteobacteria bacterium | reverse complement strand
AACACCGGGGTGGACGGGGCGCTGCTGCCCGATTTCTGTCCGGCGGGGGCGTTCCGCTACGACGCCAGCAACACCGAGGCGACGCGCCACTGCCAGCGCCGGGACGCCGCGATGCGCTACAACATGGGCGACCTGATCGGGACATGGGGCACCGACAGCGGGGTCGGCGCGCGCTACCGCCTGCTGATCCGGGCGCTGGAGACCTACCTGAAGATCACCCCGCCGCAGATCGTGATGGGCCAGTACCCCGACCCGCTGCGGGCCGGGGACCCCTTGCCGCCCGACACGCCCGACGCGGTCTCCTGCCGGCCGCTGAACCTGTCGTCCGTCAGCGCGCCGGGGGCCGGGCCGGGTTATGACCCGCGCTCGGGGTTCAACGCGTTGAAGGCGTTCGATCCGACCGATGTCACCGAGGAATGGGAGCTGAACCTGACCGCCGCGGAGGCCCCGCTGGTGCTGGGGCAGACCGAGCAGTTCCGCCGGCAGGTCGCCGTCATGGGACGGGTCACCGGCATCACTTTTGCCTGCGGCACGCGGGACGCGATGCTGGGCCATGGCTGGTGGCAGGGCGTGAAGATGAACCTGCCGACGCACGGCTCGGCCTTCGCGCGCTGGCATCCCTCCGAGTGGCAGCCCTACGCCTGGAGCCCGACCGGCCGCGCGGTGCGCACCGCCAACGACAGCTTCCTGACCCAGATGACCGGTTCGGGCGACCAGCACGGCACGATGCACCCGAACCTGATCGGTCACACGCTGATGGCCGACGCGGTGTGGAAGCGGCTGGCCGAGGGCGGGTTGGTTCCGGGCGCCGAGGCGCCGGAGGTCGCGCCCGCAGAATGACCACCGTCGAGGACATCGGGACACTGATCCTCGGCGCGGGCGCGGCGGGGATGATGTGCGCGGCCCATGCCGGGCCGGGCGCGGTCGTGGTCGAACACCGCGCCGCCCCGGGCGAGAAGATCCGCATCTCGGGCGGCGGGCGGTGCAATTTCACCAACCTCCACGTCGCGCCCGAGGCGTTCCTGTCCGTCAACCCGCATTTCGCCAAGTCAGCGCTCAAGCGCTACACCCAGTGGGATTTCCTCGACCTCGTGGCGAAGCACCGGGTGCCCTGGCACGAAAAGACGCTGGGCCAGCTCTTCTGCGACGACAGCGCGGGCCGGATCATCGACCTGCTGCGGGCCGAGATGGCGGCGGCCGGGGCGGCGTTGTGGCTGTCCACCAGCGTCGGCGAGATCGGCCACGACGGCAGCCGGTTCCGGGTGGAGCTGGTCCGCGACGGGCGGCCCGTCACGGTGCGCGCGCGGCGGCTGGTGGTGGCGACGGGCGGCAAGTCGATCCCGAAGATCGGCGCCACCGACCTCGGCTACCGGATCGCGCGGCAGTTCGGCCACGCGCTGGTCGAAACGCGCCCGGGCCTCGTGCCATTGACCTTCGGCGGGGATTTCACCGAGCTGGCCGGGGTCGCGGCGGAGGCGCGCATCGCCTGCAACGGCGGCGCCTTCGACGAGGCGCTTCTGTTCACCCATCGCGGGCTGTCGGGTCCGGCCATCCTGCAGGTGTCGAGCTACTGGCGCGAGGGCGACGAGATCGCGGTCCGGCTGGTGCCGGGCACGGATCTGCCGGGCGCGCTGAAGGCCGCCCGGGCCGAGGCGGGGCGGCGCGACCTCGTCACGGTGCTCGGGCAGCATCTGCCGAAGCGGCTGGCCGCGGCGCGGGTGGCGGCGAGCGGCCTCGCCGGAAACCTCGCCGAACAGTCGGATGCGAAACTCGCCCACCTCGCCGCCTGCGTGCAGGAATGGCGGCTGAAGCCGACCGGGACCGAGGGCTACCGCAAGGCCGAGGTGACACTGGGCGGGGTCGAGACCGGCACGCTCGACGCGCGCACGCTGGAAAGCCGCCACCAGCCGGGCCTCCACTTCATCGGGGAAGTGGTCGACGTGACCGGCTGGCTCGGCGGCTACAATTTCCAGTGGGCGTGGTCTAGCGGCTGGGCGGCGGGCACCGCGATCCGGGCGGCTCAGGCCGCGTCGGGCTGAAAGCGCAGCGCGACGCCGTTCAGGCAATGCCGCTTGCCGGTCGGCGCGGGGCCGTCGTCGAAGACATGGCCGAAATGCCCGCCGCAGCGGCGGCAGTGAACCTCGGTGCGGACCTGGAACAGCAGGGTGCGGTCCTCGCGGGTCCCGATCGCATCGGGCAGGCTGTCCCAGAACGACGGCCAGCCGGTGCCGCTGTCATACTTGGTCTCGGAGGAATAGACCGGCAGGTCGCAGCCCTGGCAGTGGTAGGTGCCCGCGCGGCTCTCCTTCAGCAGGGGGCTGGTGTAGGGACGCTCGGTCTCTTCCTCGCGCAGGACAGCGAACTGGGTCTCGGTCAGGCGCGCGCGCCATTCGTCTGGCGTCAGCGAGACCTCGAAGCCCTCCCCGGCGGCCAGGGCGCGGACCGGGACCAGCGGCGACAGGGCGAGGGTGGCAAGCAGGGTGCGGCGATTCATGGGAGGCTCCTTTGGTCGGAGAAAATGGCTCGGGCCGGGGCTGGCCGGTCGCTGGGACACGGACCGCCCCGGCCCGAAGACCCGCGCGCCTGTTTGAGAGGTGGGGACCAGAGGAACAGGCGCGCGGGATGCGGGCGCGCGTCAGCGCGGCAGCAGGACGTTCTCGATCACGTGGATCACGCCGTTGGACTGATCCACGTCGGCGATGGTGATGCGGCTGGCATTGCCGCTCTCGTCGTAGATGTAGGTGCTGTTGCCCTTCACCTGCGCCGAGAGCGCATCACCGGACACGGCCCGGAAATGGTAGAACCCGCCGTTGGCAGTAACCACCCGGTTGGTACCGCGGCTGATCAGGCGGCCTCGGCCTGAGCGGCGGCAATGGGCGTCCAGTTCCACGGCAGGAGCTCGTCGAGCCGGTTGATCTTGTGATCGTGGATGCGGTCGAGCAC
>JAUIAU010000142.1 GCA_030425185.1 Alphaproteobacteria bacterium | reverse complement strand
CTGCTGGCGCGGGTGGCCTACCTGTTCGGCCCGGCGGAATACTTCGCGCTCTACCTGCTGGCGTTCTGCACGCTGGGCGGCATCGCCTCGAAGAACCAGGCCAAGGCGGCCGCGGCGGCGGCGCTGGGCCTTGGGATCGCGATGATCGGTCTCGACAACACCACCGGCATGCCGCGCTTCACCTTCGGCAACCTGCACCTGATGGACGGGGTGGATTTCCTCGTGGCCATCGTCGGCCTGTTCGCCATCGCGGAGGTCTTCTTCTTCATCGAGAGCCACGGCAAGGACACCGCTGTCGGCATCAAGCTGGAGAAGGTGACGATCCCGTGGAAGACCATCGCGGGCTCGACCATGACCATGCTGCGCTCGTCGGTGATCGGCTTCGTGGCGGGCGTGCTGCCGGGCGCAGGGGCCTCGCTGGGCTCGTTCCTCGCCTACATGGGCGAGCGGTCGGTCTCGAAGGACAAGGACAGCTTCGGCAAGGGCAACCCGCGCGGCGTCGCGGCCCCGGAAGCGGGCAACAACGCTGCCGCCGGTGGCGCGCTGGTGCCGATGCTGACGCTGGGCGTGCCCGGCTCGGGCACCACGGCGGTGCTGCTGGCGCTCCTGATGACGCTGAACATCACCCCCGGTCCGACCCTCTTCACCGACCGGCCCGAGGTGGTGTGGGGCCTGATGGCCTCGCTGCTGATCGCCAACGTCGTGCTGCTGGTGATGAACGTGCCGATGGTGAAGATCTTCGTGAAGATCCTGTCGGTGCCGCCGATGGTGCTGCTGCCCGGGGTCACGATGGTCAGCTTCGTGGGCATCTACTCGCTGACCGGCAGCTACTTCGACCTGCTGATGATGGTGGGCTTCGGGGCGGCGGGCTACGCGCTGCGCAAGCTCGGGGTGCCGCTGGTGCCGATCATCCTCGGCATCCTGCTCGGCAACTACATGGAGGACGCGCTGCGCCGCGCCATGGTGCTGTCGAACGGGGACTGGACCTACCTGTTCTCGTCGCCGATCGCGATCGGGCTGTGGGTGGCGGCCATCCTGGGCTTCATCGCCCCGGTGTTCCTGCGTGGCTTCTTCGCCAAGCCGAAATCGGGGCTCAGCGACTGATGGGAACGCGCGTGCTGATCCCGACCGGGGCGCTGGGCCTCGGGTTCGACCCGGAGGCGCTGGCGGCCGGGATCGCCGCGCGCCCCGACATCATCGCCGTCGACGGCGGCTCGACCGACAGCGGTCCGGCCTATCTCGGCGGCGGCATCTCGAAATACGGGCGGGCTGCGACCCGGGCCGAGTGGGGCGCGCTGATGGCGGCGCGCGCCGAGGCCCGCTGCCCGCTCGTCGTCGGCACAGCGGGCACCTGCGGCACCGACACCACGGTGGACTGGCTCTACGACATCACGCTGGAGATCGCGCGCGAGCGGGGCGAGAGCCTGAAGATCGCGCGGCTCTATTCGCAGCAGCCGAACGACCGCGTGCTGGCCGCGCGCGCCGAGGGGCGGCTGATCCCGCTGAAGGGTGCGCCGGAGGCCGGTGACGACGACATCGCCGCGATGTCGAACATCGTCGCGCTGGCCGGGGCCGAGCAGATCGGCGCCGCGCTGGCGACCGGGGCCGACATCGTGATCGCGGGGCGGGCGACCGACACCGCCTCGATCGCCGCGCTGCCGCTGATGCGGGGCGCGCATCCGGGGGCCGCCTGGCATGCCGCCAAGATCGGCGAGTGCGGGGCCTACTGCACCACGCGGCCCGCCACGGGGACCATCCTGGTCGAGATCGACGACACCGGGTTCACGGTGACCCCGATGGCGGCCGAGGCGGCCTGCACCCCGCGCACCGTCGCGGCGCACATGCTCTACGAGAACGCGGACCCCTACCTGCTGCACGAGCCGGGCGGGCATCTCGACGTGGCCGCGGCGCGCTATACCGCGCTCGACGACCGGCGAGTGCGGGTCGAGGGCTCGGTCTGGGTGCCGTCCGAGGCCTATACCGTCAAGCTGGAGGGGGCGCGGCTGACCGGTTGGCAGACCACCTCGCTGGTGATGCTGCGCGAGCCGCGCTACGTCGCCAACGCGCAGGCCTGGGTGGACCGGCTGTCGGGCGAGCTTCGGCGCCAGATCGCCGCCCGGATGGGGCTGGGCGACGGGGACTACACTCTCGACTTCCGGCTGATCGGGGTGAACGCCACGCTGGGGCCGCTGGAGACCGGGACCGCCGTGCCGAACGAGGTCGGCGTGCTGCTGGTCACGACGGCCGGCACGCAGGAGCGCGCGACCGAGATCGCCCGGCTCGCCAACCCGTTCCTGCTGCATTTCGCGCTGACCGACGACGAGCCCGCGCCGACCTTCGCCTTCCCGTTCTCGCCCGCCGACTGGCCGCGCGGGCCGGTCCATGCCTTCGGGCTGCACCATGTCATGGTGCTCGACGATCCGATGGCGGCCTTCCGCCTCGAGGTGACGGAGGTGAGCCGTGCCGAAGCTCTCTGAGGTGACCGACCGGCTGCGCGCCAAGAACGCCGGACCGTTCTGGCTGACGCTGGACATCTTCTGCCCCGACCGGGCGTCCTGGGAGGCCGTGCGCGACGGGCTGCGGACCGAGGACGTGGCGGCGCTCTACCGCGTCGCGCCCGAGACGCTGAAGCGCTTCGACATCGCCGATCTCAACGTGGTGAAGCTGTCGATGCCGCGTCCGACGGTGCAGGGCAGCCCGGCCGACCGGGACATGCACGCCTCGCAATGGGCGTGGCTTCTGGCCGACCTGGAACTGCGTCCCGGCGCCTGAGCGATTTTTGCGCGGGACCTCTGGACATGCCCCGCGCCCGCGTCTAAGACCACGCCACCCGACGCGGACGCCGCCCGAAAGGCCCGCTCCCGTCACCCGGCGCCCGGGTAGCTCAGGGGTAGAGCAGCGGATTGAAAATCCGCGTGTCGGTGGTTCAAATCCGCCCCCGGGCACCAT
>JAUIAU010000141.1 GCA_030425185.1 Alphaproteobacteria bacterium | reverse complement strand
ATCGGGTAGGTCATCCGGTGCCAGCTGTCGATCTTCTCGATGATCTGCATGTGGCGCGGCAGGACGGTGCCGACGAGATAGGTCGCCCAGCGCTCCAGCGCCTCGGGCAGCAGGGTATGGTTGGTATAGCCGAGGCAGGCGCGCGCGGTCTCGATCGCCTCGTCCATCGGCATGCCGTGGACGTCGGACAAGAGGCGGACCAGTTCCGGCCCAGCAATCGCCGGGTGGGTGTCGTTCATCTGGATCGCGACCCGGTTCGGCAGTTGCCGCAGGTCGCTCTCGTGCGCAAGGAACCGGCGCAGGATGTCCTGCAGCGCGGCCGAGGTCAGGAAGAACTCCTGCTTCAGGCGCAACTCCTTGCCCGCGAAGGTCGTGTCGTCGGGGTAGAGCACGCGCGAGATGGTGCGGGCCAGCGCCTCCGGCTCGGCGGCGGCGGCATAGTCGCCCCGGTTGAAGCGCTCCAGATCGAAGAGCGTCGTCGGCTTGGCGGACCACAGGCGCAGGGTGTTGGCCCAGCGCCCCTGCCAGCCGATCACCGGGGTGTCATGACCCGACGCCACCACGGTTTCGCCCGGTACCCAGAGCGGCTTGCCGTCATGCGTCTCGACGTGGCCCTTGAAGCCGATCTCGTAGGCGGCCTCGGGACGCTCGAATTCCCAGGCGTGGTTCTGGATCAGCCAGTCCTCGGGTGTCTCGACCTGTCGCCCGCCCTCGAAGCGCTGGCGGAAGAGACCGTGCTCGTAGCGGATACCGTAGCCGTAGGCGGGCAGGCCCAGCGTCGCCATGCTCTCCATGAAGCAGGCGGCGAGACGGCCGAGGCCGCCGTTCCCGAGGGCCGCGTCCGGTTCGTCCTCGACCACGGCGCGGAAGGACAGGCCGAACTCGGACAGCACCTCCTCCGCCATGTCGCGCAGACCGAGATTGACGGCGGCATCCTCGATCAGGCGGCCGATCAGGAACTCCATCGACAGGTAATAGACCCGCTTGGCCTTCTCGGCGTAGATCCGCCGGGTCGCGGCGAACCACGGGTCCACGATGCGGTCGCGCAGCGCGTAGCTGAGCGCCATGCGCCAGTCATAGAGGCTGGCGGCCTCCTCGGTCTTGCCGAGGGTGTAGCGCAGGTGGTGCAGCATCGACTGCCGGAGCAGCGCGGGGGTCATGTCCTGATGGGTCACGCGGTCGGGTCCGGGGGCTAGGTCACGCAAGGGTCGTCTCCATCAAGGTCCGTGCGGACAACAAGGTCAAGGGCGCTGTGCTAGCGCTAACAATCACCGAAGGCATGGGGGAAACACCCATCTCAGGCCTCCGGGGCTGCCGGGGCGTGGATGGCAACCACCTCCCACGGGGCGAGGGTCACATGGCCCGACAGCGTGTCGCGCGGGCTGACGTTCCAGCTGACGGCGGTTCCCGCGATGGCCAGCCGGTCCGGCACTTCGTAACGCAGGTCGGTCCCCGAGACGTTGGCCAGCACCGAGATCCGGCCCCCTGCCCCCTCGCGCGTGTAGGCGAAGATGCGCGGGTGGTCCTCGTCCACGGCATGGAACCGTCCGTCGCGGATCAGCGGAAGGTCGCGCCGCAGCGCGGTCAGGCGCCGGTAATGGGCGAAGATGCCGTCCGGGTCGGCCCGGTCGCGCGCCACGTTGATGCTGCGGTAGTTCGGCGTCACCTCGATCCACGGCGTGCCGTCGGTGAACCCGGCGCTCGGGCCGTCGGTCCACTGCATCGGGGTCCGGGCGTTGTCGCGGCCGTTGGCGTTGGCGCCGGCAAGGAAGGTCGCCTCGTCCACGCCCTTCGCAAGTTCCAGCGCGTGGTGGTTCAGCGTCTCGACATCGCGGAACTGCTCGATCCGGGTGAAGCGGGCATTGGTCATCCCGATCTCTTCGCCCTGGTAGATGAACGGCGTGCCCCGCATCAGGTGCAGCAGCGTCGCCAGCATCTTGGCCGACCGGACCCGGTCGCCGCCGTCGTCGCCGTATTTCGACACCGCGCGCGGCAGGTCGTGGTTCGACCAGAAGAGCGAGTTCCAGCCGTCCTCGGCGCAGGTCTCCTGCCACTTGGAGAAGACGCGCTTGAGCGCGGGCAGGTCGACGGGCTTCGGGTACCACTTGCCGACTGCCGGGTCGAAGCCGATCAGGACATGTTCGAACTGGAAGACCATCGACACCTCGCCCCGCGACCGCCCGGAATAGAGCAGCGCGGTCTCGGGCGTGGCGCTCCAGCACTCGCCGATGGTGACCACGTCGCGCCCGGCCAGCGTGGCGCGGTGCATCTCCTGCAGGAAGCCGTGCAGGTCGGGGCCGTCGAAGCCGATCTTGCGGTCGGGATCCTTCCCGATCAGGTCGATCACGTCCATGCGGAAGCCCGCGATGCCCTTGTCGAGCCAGCGGTTCATCATCGCGTGGATCTCGGCCCTGAGCGCCGGGTTCTGCCAGTTGAGATCGGGCTGCCCCGGCGCGAAAAGGTGGAAGTAGTACTGGCCGGTCTCCTCGGACAGCGTCCAGGCCGGACCGCCGAAGAACGACTGCATGTCGTTCGGCGGCCCGCCGTCCGGGGCCGGGTCGCGCCAGATGTAGAAGTCGCGCACCGGGCTTTGGCGGTCGGCGCGGGCCGACCGGAACCACGCGTGCTGATCGGAGGAATGGTTGACGACGAGGTCCATCACCACGCGGATGCCGCGTGCCGCCGCTTCGGCCAGCAGGCGGTCGAAGTCGGCCATCGTGCCGTACTCCGGGGCGATGGCCTCGTAATCCGAGATGTCGTAGCCGTTGTCGACCATCGGCGAGCGATAGACCGGCGACAGCCACAAGAGATCGACGCCGAGATCGGCGAGATGATCGAGCCGGGACAGGATGCCGGGAATGTCGCCGATGCCGTCCCCGTTCCCGTCGCAGAAGCTGCGCGGGTAGATCTGGTAGCCGGTCGCGGATTGCCACCACGGGGGCTGGGCATCGATCATTCGGGGTC
>JAUIAU010000140.1 GCA_030425185.1 Alphaproteobacteria bacterium | reverse complement strand
AGGTCCGGCCCGCGCAAGGCCGCATAGGAGGCTGCCATGTCCTTTTCCATCGCCGGCAAGACCGCCATCGTCACGGGAGCCGCGCACGGCATCGGGCTCGCCATCGCGCGCCATTTCGTCGACCAGGGGGCGAACGTGATGTTCGCGGACCGCGACGACGATCAGCTTGAAGCCGAATGCGGCGAGGCGGCCGAGGCGGAGGGCAGCACGATCCGCTACTTCTCGGGGGACCTGCGCGAGCGGCTGACGGTCGCGAACCTGCTGTCGGCAACCGTCGATGCCTTCGACCGGGTCGACATCCTCGTGAACGCGTCCCGGCAGGTGAAGGTCTCCGACCCGCTCAATCCCGACGAGGACGCGGTCGAGGCCATGCTGAGCCAGAACCTGATGCCGGCCCTGCGCCTGTCCCAGCTGGTCGCCAAGCGGATGATCCGGCAGGCCGAGGAGGACGGGCGCGAGGACGGCCAGGTCGGTTCGATCGTGAACCTGTCCTCGATTGCCGCCCGCCGGACCCATCCCAACCTGCTGGGGTACTCGGTCAGTGCGGCGGCGCTCGACCAGATGACCCGGTCGATGGCCGTGGCGCTGGCCGAGCACCGCATCCGCGTCAACAGCGTCGCCTTCGGCAGCGTGATGAGCAACTCGCTGAAGGAATCCCTGAAGGAGAGCAGCGGTCTGCGGGCCGAGATCCTCGACTGCACGCCGATGGCCCGGATCGCCTCGCCCAGCGAAGTCGCGGATGCCGTCCAGTACCTTGCGTCCGAAGGCTCGGGCTTCGTCACGGGGCAGGTTCTGACCATCGATGGCGGCCGTACGCTGATCGACCCGGTGGCCTCGCCCGCGCATTAGCGTCGCGGACTGTCATTTTCGGCTGACACTTCCACACCGGCTTGCTACGCCTTGGGCATCGGCAAGGAGTGTGACGATGACGGCCCAGTTCGACGACAGGAAAGCCCGCGCCAGCGCATGGTTCCGCAGCTTGCGGGATGACATCGTGGCGGCGTTCGAGGCGCTTGAGGACACCCAGACCACCGGACCCTTCGCGGACCTGCCGCCCGGACGTTTCGAAGTGACGGAAACCCGGCGTCATTCCGATGACGGCACCGACGCGGGCGGCGGCCTGATGAGCGTGATGCGCGGCGGCTGCGTGTTCGAGAAGGTCGGCGTCAACATCTCCACCGTCTACGGCACCCTTGGCGAACGGGCGCAGATGGCGATGGCCGCCCGCAAGGGCATCCCGGGCATGACGGACGACCCGCGCTTCTGGGCCAGCGGCATCAGCCTCGTTGCCCACATGCGCAACCCGCATACGCCGGCCGTTCACATGAACACGCGCATGTTCTGGACCCCGCATGCCTGGTGGTTCGGCGGTGGCTCGGACCTGAACCCCTGCCTTGAGAAGGATGAGGACACCGCGTCGTTTCACGGGGTTCTCAAGGAGTACTGCGACCGCCACGGGGACCACATCTATCCGAAGTACAAGGCCTGGGCGGACGAGTATTTCTTCGTCCCGCACCGGGGGCGGGCGCGGGGCGTCGGCGGCATCTTCTACGATGACCTTTGCACCGGCGACTGGGATGCCGATTTCGCCCTGACGCAGGATGTCGGGCGCGCCTTCCTGCCCGCGTTCCTTCCGGTGACCGAGAAGAACCGCGACCTGCCCTGGACCGACGCCGACAAGGAGGCGCAACTGGTCCATCGCGGTCTCTACGCCGAGTACAACCTCGTTTATGACCGTGGCACCAAGTTCGGCCTGGAGACCGGGCACGACGCCAACGCCGTGCTGATGAGCCTGCCGCCCGAGGCGAAGTGGCCCTGAGGATCGGCTGACCGGATCCCTCCCGCGACCCGCCCTAGGGCCGCGGGCCGGGACCCGGAGTGTCCTGTCAGGCCGGGACCGTGCTGCGCACCGTATCGATCATGATCTGCACGTTCTCCGGATCCGCGTCCGGCGTGATGCCATGCCCGAGGTTGAAGATGTGCGGGCCTTTCGAGAAGGCCTCGACGATGCGCCGGGTCTCGTCCACCAGCGCCTGACCGCCAGTCACCATGTGCGACGACGCGAGGTTGCCCTGCACGCAGCCATCGACCTGCACATGCGCCGCGGCCCATTCCGGCGTGACCGAGTTGTCGAGCGCGACGCAATCCGCGCCGGTCTTCCTGGCAAATCCGACGTAACCGTCGCCCGCCTCGCGCGGGAAGGCGATCACGGGCAGGCCGGGATGACGCGCCTTCAGCTCGGAAATGATCCGCTTGGCCGGGGCGACCGCGTAGGTCTCGAAGGCGTCGCCCTTCAGGGACCCGGCCCAGCTGTCGAAGAGCTTCACGGTTTCCGCACCCGCCTGGACCTGCTGGTCCAGATACTCGATCGTCGCCTCGGTCAGCCGGTCGATGAGCGCGGCGAAGAGCGGCTCGTTCTCCTGCCGCAGCGCATGGGCGGGTCCCTGGTCCGGGGTGCCGCGCCCGGCGATCATGTAGGTCGCCACGGTCCACGGCGCGCCCGCGAAACCGATCAGCGCGGTCTCCTTCGGCAGTTCGCGTGCGAGGATCCGCACGGTCTCGTAGACCGGGGCGAGGTGGTCGTGGATGTCGTCCTTGCCCTTGATGGGGGCGAAGTCCGCCTCGGTGGTGATGGTGCTCAGGCGCGGGCCCTCGCCGGTCTCGAACCACAGGTCGGCCCCGAGCGCCTGCGGCAGCAGCAGGATGTCCGCGAACAGGATCGCCGCGTCGAAACCGTAGCGGCGGATCGGCTGCAGCGTCACCTCGGCGGCGAGCTCAGAGTTGTAGCAGAGCGACAGGAAGTCCCCGGCCTGTGCCCGCGTGGCGCGGTATTCGGGCAGGTAGCGCCCCGCCTGACGCATCATCCAGATCGGCGGTGTCGGCAGGACCTCGCCCGCCAGGGCGCGCATCAGTTTCTTGGTCTCGGGCATCGGTCGTCCTTCTCGTCTTGCGTCCGGAAGTTTCCCATGCGACCGCTTGTCAATCAATGGCTATTGTCAGGTCA
>JAUIAU010000042.1 GCA_030425185.1 Alphaproteobacteria bacterium | reverse complement strand
AGCGGCGGGGCCACGCCGAAGTTCAGGAAGTCCGCCAGCGAATCGAGTTCCGCCCCGATCGCGCTTTCGCTGCGGAACAGCCGCGCGAGGCGGCCGTCCATCCCGTCGAGCAGGGCGGCGAAGATCAGCAGGATCACCGCCACTTCGAACTGTCCGAGGATGGCGAAGCGCAGGGCCGACAGCCCGGCGCAGATCGCGGCCAGCGTGATCAGGTTCGGCAGCAGCGACAGGAGCGGCACGTCGCGCAGGCTGCGCCGCGCGCGGGCGGTCTCGTCGGTGTCGGGGGCCTCGGCGGGCAGGGGCGGTTCGTGCGTCATGGCTCAGTGGGTCCGGCCCTGGCGCGGCGGCTCGCTGGCGGTCAGGTCGGCCAGCACGGTCTCGCCCGCGATGGTGCCCTGGCCGACGGCGACCAGGGGGTTGACGCCCTGCGGCAGGTAGACATCGACCCGGCTGCCGAAGCGGATCAGCCCGAACCGCTCGCCCGCGCCGAGACGGGTGCCCTCGGTCACGAAGCAGACGATGCGCCGCGCGACGAGGCCCGCGATCTGCACGAACGCGACATGGCGGCCGTCCTCCATCTGCATCGCGAGGCTCATGCGCTCGTTGTCCTCGCTGGCCTTGTCGAGCGAGGCGTTGAGGAACTTGCCCGGCCGGTAGGCGACCTTGGTGACGGTGCCCGGCACCGGCGCGCGGTTCACGTGGCAGTTGAACACGTTCATGAAGACCGACACACGGGTCAGCGGTTCGGGTCCGAGGCCCAGTTCCGCCGGGGGCACGGCGGGCTCGATCAGCGAGACCACCCCGTCGGCGGGGCTGATGACGAGGCCCGGGCGCGTGGGCGTCACCCGCTTCGGATCGCGGAAGAAATAGTAGCACCAGACCGTCAGGCCGACCCCGATCCAGCCCAGCGGGGCCCAGATCAGGAACAGCACGGCGCTGGCCAGCGCGAAGGCGCCGACGAAGCGGATCCCTTCCGGGTGCATGGGCTTCAGGAAGGTCCCGAGCATGGTCATCGACGGTCCTCGCGTTCGTGGGTGGATCGGCGGGGGATAGCCGCTGTGGGCGCGCCGCGCAATCCGCTCTGCGGTCCGGGTCTCCGCTTGGGGGTTGCCAGCCCGCGCGCACGCGACTATACGCGCACCCGTCGAGCAGCACGGCACAAGAACCCAGAGGACAAGGGGTCGGGGACAACCACCGGCCCTTTTGCATATCCGGGTCCCGGTCCGTGCGACCAATCCCGAAAGACCGGCGGAGACAACCGCCCGGCCCGAATAGCACCGATGAATAGGATACACCCAACGCATGTGCGCTAAGGCAACCATGGAGGAATTCGAAGCCCTCCTCAACGAAAGCTTCGAAATCGACACCCCGGACGAAGGCTCGGTGGTGCGCGGCAAGGTCATCGCCATCGAGGCGGGCCAGGCCATCATCGACGTCGGCTACAAGATGGAAGGCCGCGTCGATCTCAAGGAATTCGCAAATCCCGGCGAAGCGCCCGACATCTCGGTCGGCGACGAAGTCGAGGTGTTCCTCGACCGTGTCGAGAACGCCCGTGGCGAAGCCGTCATCAGCCGTGACAAGGCCCGCCGCGAAGCCGCGTGGGACCGTCTCGAGAAGGCCTATGCCGCCGAGGAGCGCGTCGAGGGCGCCATCTTCGGCCGCGTCAAGGGCGGCTTCACCGTCGATCTCGGCGGTGCCGTGGCCTTCCTGCCCGGGTCTCAGGTCGATGTCCGCCCGGTGCGCGACGCCGGCCCGCTGATGGGCCTCAAGCAGCCGTTCCAGATCCTCAAGATGGACCGTCGTCGTGGCAACATCGTTGTCTCGCGCCGCGCGATCCTCGAGGAGAGCCGCGCCGAGCAGCGCGCCGAGGTCATCGGCAAGCTGAACGAGGGCGATGCCGTGGACGGCGTGGTCAAGAACATCACCGAGTACGGCGCCTTCGTCGACCTCGGCGGCGTTGACGGCCTGCTGCACGTCACCGACATGGCCTGGCGCCGGGTCAACCACCCGTCCGAGATCCTGTCGATCGGCGAGACCGTCAAGGTGCAGGTCATCAAGGTCAACAAGGAAACCCACCGCATCAGCCTCGGCATGAAGCAGCTGCAGGAAGATCCGTGGAACCTGGTGGCGGCGAAATACCCGCTGGCCTCGGTCCACAGCGGCCGCGTCACCAACATCACCGACTACGGCGCCTTCGTGGAGCTGGAGCCGGGCGTCGAAGGCCTGGTCCACGTCTCGGAAATGAGCTGGACCAAGAAGAACGTCCATCCCGGCAAGATCGTCTCCACCTCGCAGGAAGTGGACGTCATGGTGCTGGAGATCGATCAGGCGAAGCGCCGCGTGTCGCTGGGCCTGAAGCAGACCATGCGCAACCCGTGGGAAGTCTTCGCCGAGACCCACCCCGAGGGCACGCAGGTCGAGGGCGAGGTCAAGAACATCACCGAGTTCGGTCTGTTCATCGGCCTGCCGGGCGAGATCGACGGCATGGTGCACCTCTCGGACCTGTCGTGGGAAGAGCGTGGCGAGGACGCCATCCAGAACTATCGCAAGGGCGACGTCGTCCAGGCGGTCGTCTCGGAAGTCGACGTCGAGAAGGAGCGTATCTCGCTCTCGATCAAGGCGCTGGGCGGTGACAAGTTCGCCGAGGCCATCGGCGACGTGCGTCGCGGCTCGATCATCACCGTCACCGTCACCAAGATCGAGGACGGCGGCATCGAGGTCGAGTACGAGGGCATGAAGTCCTTCATCCGTCGCTCCGACCTGTCGCGTGACCGGGCCGAGCAGCGCCCCGAGCGCTTCCAGCCGGGTGACAAGGTCGACGTCCGCGTGACCAACATCGACAGCAAGACCCGTCGTCTGGGTCTGTCGATCAAGGCGCGCGAGATCGCCGAAGAGAAGGAAGCGGTCGAGCAGTTCGGCTCGTCCGACTCGGGGGCGTCGCTGGGCGACATCCTCGGCGCCGCGCTCAAGGGCGGCGACAAGTAAGATCCCCGCCCGCACCCCGCGGGCAGGCGCAAAGACCTGACCCCGTCGCCGCAAGGCGGCGGGGTTTTCCGTTTCATCCTGCAATCGGCGGGTTTTGGACCGTTCCGGCGGACGCGCGAGATTTTGCTTGCACGGTATGGGTTTACATTTCCCAATGCAGGGGATTGGGCTTATAGTCGGCGTCCAACGGACGTACGGGTGTCTGGGGCGCAGCGCGGGAGGGTGAGCAGGTTGATCCGGTCCGAACTCATTCAGATCATCGCCGAGGAAAATCCGAGGCTCTCGCAGCGCGACGTGGAACGCGTGGTCAACACCGTCTTCGACGAGATCGTCGAGGCGATGGCACGCGGTGACCGGGTCGAACTGCGCGGTTTCGGAGCCTTTTCCGTGAAGTACCGCGATGGCCGCATCGGGCGGAACCCGCGCACCGGCGAGGCCGTCGAGGTCGAACCCAAGGCCGTGCCCTTCTTCAAGACCGGAAAACTGCTGCGTGACCGCCTCAACGACGGTGACGGCGGCGACGACGACGAATGAGATCCCCCATGATCCGCTGGATGAAACTCGGCTTCCTGGCACTGCTCGCCGTGGTCCTCCTGACCGTGGCGCTGGCGAATCGGCAGACCGTCACCCTCAGCCTGCTTCCGCCGGACATGGCGCATTTTGCCGGGCTGACGTGGTCGGTCGAGATGCCGTTGTTCCTCGTGATCGTTCTCGGCATCGTGGCGGGCCTGCTGATCGGCTTCGTCTGGGAGTGGCTGCGCGAGCACCGGCACCGCGTCACCGCCGCCGAGCAGAGCCGCGAGGCCCGCAAGCTGAAGCGCGAGGTCGAGGCGCTGAAGTCCGACAAGCGCCGCGCCCGCGGCGAGGATGATGTGCTGGCGCTGCTGGAAGACGGCGCGCGCTGACCGGATGCCCCCCGTTGCCGTGAAGATCTGCGGGCTGACCCGCCCCGAAGACGTGCATGCGGCTGCGGACGCCGGGGCCGCCTATGCCGGGTTCGTGTTCTTCCCGAAGTCGCCGCGCCACCTCGAGATTGCCACCGCGCGCGCGCTGGCGCTCGAGGCGCCGCCCGGCCTGTGCAAGGTGGCGCTCGTGGTGGATGCCGAGGACGCACTGCTCGACGCGATCACCGGGCAGGTGGCGATCGACATGCTCCAGCTGCACGGCCACGAAAGCCCCGAGCGCGTCGCCGCGATCCGCGCCCGCAGCGGTCTGCCGGTGATGAAGGCGGTCGGCATCGCCGAGGCCGCCGACCTCGCGGCGCTGGAGACCTACGCCAAGGTGGCCGACCAGCTCCTGGTCGACGCGAAGCCGCCGAAGGGTGCGACGCTGCCGGGCGGCAACGGTCTCGCCTTCGACTGGCGGCTGATCGCGAACCGGCGCTGGCCGGTGCCGTGGATGCTGGCGGGCGGGCTGACCCCCGCGACGGTGGGCGAGGCAATCGGTCTGACCGGCGCAGGGCAGGTCGACGTGTCCTCGGGGGTGGAATCGGCCCCGGGCGTGAAGGATGCCGCGCAGATCGCGGCTTTCTGTGCCGCCGCCGGTGTGTCGGGGGCCGTCCCGCGCCTCTGACCGCTCAGCGGGTCAGGTAGAGGATATCGAAGTCGCTTTCGAGCAGGGGCAGGGGCAACAGCAGGCGCGCGCGGCTTGGGCCCATCTGCTCGAACAGGCCGACCTGCGCGATGGTCTGTCCCGGCTCGACCGGGGTCTGGTCGTCGGGCGGCAGGGCGTCGTAGCGCACCGCCGGGCCGCCGCTGACGTACCCCACGCCGGTATAGAGCGCGCCGCCCTCCTGCGGGGTCAGCGTCCCGATCTGGCGCTGCGATCCCGTGGTCTTTTCCAGTACCCAGCCCCCGGCGCCGTCCGGGGCAATGCGGCAGGCGAAGTTGCCATAGGCCACGAGCGGCAGGAAGCCGCCCAGCTTCAGCGTCCGGCACTGCCAGTCGCCGGCCGGGTCCAGCGGTCCCGGCGCCCCGGCCAGGGCTGCGGTCAGGACGGCGAGGTCCTCGCGCGGTCCCTCGGCAAAGGCGCCCTTCAGGGCACGGCCGAGGGTGGCGTCGAGCGCCTCCAGCCGCGCGATGTCGGGCAGGCGCGGGGCCTCCGCGAGGGCGGGCAGGGCGAGGAGCGGGGCCGCGAGGGCCAGGGCGATGAACCGGCGCATGGGTTCGCAGGCTAGGGCCGGTTTCGGGGCTTGGGAAGCGGGATCCTGCGGCGTGGCCGTCCGCGTCCGGCCCTGCGCCTTCCGCTTGTCTCGCCGCCCCGGGTCCCCTACCAAGGCCGCTGAGCATAGCGAGAGGCCCGACCATGCCCGACGACCTGATCAACTCCTTCATGACCGGCCCCGACGAGAAGGGCCGGTTCGGCGATTTCGGCGGGCGGTTCGTGTCCGAGACGCTGATGCCGCTGATCCTCGAACTCGAGGCGCAGTACGAGCACGCCAAGACCGATCCGGACTTCTGGGCCGAGATGGACTGGCTGTGGAAGCACTACGTCGGACGGCCGTCGCCGCTCTACTACGCCGAACGCCTGACCGAGCGGCTGGGCGGCGCGAAGATCTACTTCAAGCGCGACGAGCTGAACCACACCGGTGCGCACAAGATCAACAACGTGCTGGGCCAGATCATCCTCGCCCGCCGCATGGGCAAGACCCGGATCATCGCCGAGACCGGTGCCGGTCAGCACGGCGTCGCCACGGCGACCGTCTGCGCCAAGTTCGGGCTGAAATGCGTGGTCTACATGGGCGCGCATGACGTCGAGCGGCAGGCCCCGAACGTGTTCCGCATGAAGCTGCTCGGCGCCGAGGTGGTTCCCGTGACCTCCGGCCGCGGCACGCTGAAGGACGCGATGAACGACGCGCTGCGCGACTGGGTGACCAACGTGCGCGACACGTTCTACTGCATCGGCACCGTCGCCGGCCCGCACCCCTATCCGGCCATGGTCCGCGACTTCCAGTCGATCATCGGCAAGGAAACCCGAGAGCAGATGATGGAGGCCGAGGGTCGTCTGCCCGACACCATCATCGCCGCGATCGGCGGCGGCTCGAACGCGATGGGCCTGTTCTACCCGTTCCTCGACGACAAGGACGTGGCCATCATCGGGGTCGAAGCGGGCGGCAAGGGCGTCAACGAGAAGATGGAGCACTGCGCCTCGCTGACCGGCGGGCGGCCCGGCGTGCTGCACGGCAACCGGACCTACCTGCTGCAGGACGAGGACGGCCAGATCCTCGAGGGGTACTCGATCTCGGCCGGGCTCGACTACCCGGGAATCGGGCCGGAACACGCGTGGCTGCACGACGTGGGCCGGGCGCAGTATGTCTCGATCACCGATGCCGAGGCGCTGGAAGCCTTCAAGGTCTGCTGCGAAACCGAAGGGATCATTCCCGCGCTGGAGCCCAGCCACGCGCTGGCCCATGTGCTGAAGATCGCACCGGACCTGCCGAAGGACCACCTGCTGGTGATGAACCTCTGCGGCCGGGGCGACAAGGACATCTTCACCGTGGCCCGCGCGCTGGGCTGGGACATGCAGGGCTGACCGTCAGCCCTGCGCCGCCGCGATCCGGCGCAGCATCTCGATGTTGCCGTCCTCGACGCCCGGCTCGCGGAACCCGCGGTCCGCCGAGTTGACCGCGATCACCACGCCCCGGGTCCGGTCGATGTAGACGTACTGCCCGTAGATGCCCTGTGCGATCACCTCGCCGGGGCGCGCGTCCTTCGGCATCCACCACTGGTATCCGTACTGCATCCGGCCCGGCGCTGTCAGGGCCGAGGGCGTGGTGCTGACGGCGACCCAGTCGGCGGGCACCACCTGCTCGGACCCGATCCGGCCCATGTTGCGCACCATTTCGCCCATCCGGGCATAGTCGCGGGTCCGCAGGTTCAGCCCGCCCAGCACGAAGGCCGTCCCCTCGCCGTCGGTGAGGAAATAGGGCTCGGCCTCCAGTCCCATGCGGGTAATCAGGCGCTCGGACATCAGCCCGGGAATGTCGCGCCCGGTGGCGCCCCGGATCACCATTCCCAGCACATGGGTGTCGATCGAGACATAGTGCATCCGGCTGCCCGGTTCGGCCTCGCGCAGCTTCAGGCTGGCGGCGAACCCGTCCATCGATCCGCCGAGCGCCAGCACCCGGCCCATCCGGTTGATGTCCGAATCGTAGTCGAGATAGTCCTCGTCGAAGGCGACGCCGCTCTCCATCTGGAGCACGTCCCGGATCGTCGCCCCGTCATAGGCGCTGCCGACGAGCTCGGGCGCATAGGCCGTCACCTGCGCGTCGAGGTCCGGGATCGTCCCGTCGGCGTGAAGTTGTCCGAAGAGCAGCGACAGGAAGCTCTTGGCGACCGACCACGAGATGCGCAGGTCCTCCGGCCCTGTGCCCAGGTGGTAACTCTCGTGGGTCACCGCGCCGTCCTTCAGCACCACGAGCGCCGTGACGCTGCGCGCGCCGATCCAGTCATCGGCCCCCTCGGGCAGCGGCACCTCCGTCCCGGCGGGCAGCGGGGTCACCGCGCCCGCGCCGCGCGGCACGGGCGCGGTCAGGAAGGCCCGGTCCATGTGCGAGAAGTTCCCGACGATCCGGTCGGGGGCGAACAGCGTGTTGACCGCCATCAGGCGCGCGATTTCCTCGCGCTTCCAGAGGGCCGCGCCCCCTGCCAGCACCGCCAGCACCAGCACCAGAAGTCCCAGCCGTTTCAGCCATTTGCCCATGACGTGCCCTCCCGTTTCCGGGCGCGAGGTCAGCATGCGGCGGGGATCAAGTCCAGCGCGACGTCGCGGCGGGCGGGGCTCAGCGGTCGGGGCGGCGGTCGCCGGTGGCGCTGGGGTCCTCGGCCTCGATCGCGGTTTCCATCAGGATCTCCAGCGGCACGATGTCGAGCGCGCGCATATGCGTCGCCGCCAGCCGCACGCGCGGGGCACAGCCGTCCTCGTGCGCCTGCAGGAACCGCGTCGCGCAGAGGCACCACTGGTCACCGGGCTTGAGGCCGGGAAACATGTACTCGGGACGCGGGGTCGACAGGTCGTTGCCGACGTACTTGGAGAAGGCCAGGAACTCGGCCGTCATCACCGCGCAGACGGTGTGGCTGCCCTGATCGAGGTCCGAGGTGTCGCAACACCCGTTCCGGTAGAAACCGGTCAGCGGGTCCAACGAGCATGGCTGCAGCGGGCCGCCCACAACATTGAGCGACGGGGCCTTCGAGAACGGCATCGGTGGCTCCCTGATGTCACGCAAGGTTGACAGTAAGGGGTGAGTGTAAGCTTTGCAAGACAGATGCCTTCCCATTCTGCAAAAGTGAATGTGCCATACGGATAGGCCAAGCCTAAGCGCCTGTAATCCCGAGGGGTTGCCCGGCACCCCGGCGCGGCGCTGTCCCGCTCGCCCCTCCCGCCCTGGTGCCCGTGCCTTGGGCAGGCTGCACAGGGAGCGGTCCTGACCGTGGCCGCAGGTTGCCGGCAGCACCACGACACACGGCCCGCGCGAGCCGAATCGCTCAGGGCAGCGGCGTTTCGCGGGTCCAGATCACGCGCCGTCCGTGGAAATCCACGCGGGCGAGGGGAATCGGGCGGCCGTCGCCCGGCCAGAGGCGCAGCGTCAGGGCCGCGGTGGCCCGCTCGCCGTCGGCTTCCATCCCGAGATGCGCCAGCGGGGCGTCCGACGTCGCGCGCGCCCCGGCCTCGTCCAGCGCCTGCGCCACGGCCCGCGCGGTCGTGTCGGGAAAATACTGGGCGGCGACCGTGTGATAGACGAGATGCAGCGTGCCCGGCCGCGGGGTGGCGAGGCGCCGCGCCAGCCAGTCCGCCGCATCGCCGCTGTCCGGCACGGGCGGGCCAAGGGCAATCGCAGCGCGGGTCAGGACCAGCCGTTCGGGCTGGTCGGGCCAGAGATAGGACAGCAGGCGCAAACGGTCGTCCGCGTCGCGGACATCGACGGGGGCCAGGTCGACCCCGGCCCGCTCGGCCACGCGGAGCGTCCGGTCGGGCGGCAGCGGCCCCTCCCACGACGGGCTCAGGCGCACGGGACTGTCCGCCGGGCCGAAGCGGCGGTGGCCGAGGTCCAGCGCGTAGCGGTCGAAGGCGAGGTTCAGCCCGGCGCTGGCCCCCAGTTCGCTCAGCACCAGAGGCAGGCTGAACCGCGCGGTCAGGTGCAGTGCGGCCGGGATCAGCGCGGCGGAGCGGCGAATCTCGTTGGTTTGCGGGGCACGGTCGAGCCCGGCGTGCAGCGCCGTGGTCTGCACCGCGAGGGCGCGCGCCACCGCAGCCCAAAGGTCATCGTCCGGCACCACGGCCGGCGGATAGACGGCCGCGAGGTCCGGATCGGCCCCGCTCAGAACGAGACGGTGCAGCGCCCCGGCCAGCCGCAGCGGCACCGACTGCCCCGCCGGGCCGACGTCACCGGTCCAGCCGAGCACACGCGCGCCGATCTCCGTGGCCGGGTCCAGCCGCTCGGCACAGAGCGTCATCAGGCGGCCCATGAACGGCGAACCCAGCCCCGCGCAGCTCTTGGCCTGCGAGTGAAAGGCGCGCCGGACCGGGTGCGGCTCGGTGGCGGTCACTTGAAGCGGTCGACCAGCCGTTGCAGCGGGCTGCGCGCGGCCTCGGGCGGGGCGGTCTCCGCCGCCGGTTTCGCGGCCGGGGCGGGCTTGGCTGGTGTCTCGGCGCCGGCTGCGCTGCCTCCGGACGAGCGCGGCGGGGCGGTCCGCAGCGCGACCGCGTTCTGGAACCGCGCCGCATCGCCGTCCGCGAGCGCGGGCGCGCCGTCCGACAGCCCGCGCAGCAGGTCGTCGAGCCAGTCCTGGTCGGCCTTGGCGAAGTCGTGCAGCACGTAGCCGGAGACCAGTTCCTTGCGCCCCGGATGCCCGATCCCGAGGCGCACGCGCTGGTAGTCGGGACCGAGATGGCCGTGGATCGACCGCAGCCCGTTGTGCCCGGCATGGCCGCCGCCGCTCTTGACCCGGCACTTGCCGGGGGCGAGGTCGAGCTCGTCGTGGAACACCGTCACGTCGCCGGGCTCCAGCTTGTAGAAATCGACCGCGGCCCGGACGGACTGGCCCGACAGGTTCATGAAGGTTTCGGGCTTCAGCAGCAGGACCTTGTCCCGGCCCAGACGCCGCTCGGTGATCTGGCCCTGGAACTTGGCGCGCCACGGTGCGAAGCCGTGATCGGCGGCGATCCGGTCGAGGGCCATGAAGCCGATGTTGTGGCGGTTCCCGGCATACTGGCTGCCCGGGTTCCCGAGACCGACGAATAGACGCATGTTCCGCTCCGTGATCCGGCCCCGTGGAGCCTCGGCCCCGGTTTTGGCGGGGATCGGCCGATGTGTCAAACAGGGCCCCCGGTCCGGGGAAAAGACCGGGACCGCATTCGCCGCATGGACGGGTTGCAGGGCGATTGGTAGGACAACCTTACCAATGCGGCGCATCAGAGCGGAGGGGATCCATGCCCGTGATTACCGAGATCGAGGATCTGAAACGGATCTACAAGCGGCGCGTCCCGAAGATGTTCTACGACTATGCCGAGTCCGGCAGCTGGACCGAGCAGACCTTCCGCGAGAACAGCTCAGATTTCGACCAGATCCGCCTGCGGCAGCGGATCGCGGTGGACATGACCAACCGCACGACCGCCTGCACCATGATCGGGCAGGAGTACGCGATGCCGGTGGCCCTCGCACCGGTCGGCCTGACCGGAATGCAGAGCGCGGACGGCGAGATCAAGGCGGCCCGCGCGGCGGCCCGGTTCGGGGTCCCCTTCACCCTGTCCACGATGTCGATCTGCTCGATCGAGGACGTGGCGGCCTGGACCGACCACCCGTTCTGGTTCCAGGTCTACACGCTGAAGGACGACGACTTCATGCGCCGCCTGATCGAGCGCGCTCGCGCGGCCAACTGCTCGGCCCTCGTGATCACGGTGGACCTGCAGATCATGGGTCAGCGTCACAAGGACATCAAGAACGGGCTTTCGGCCCCGCCGAAGCTGACGCCCTCGTCGATCGCCAACATGATGACGAAGATCCCGTGGGGCCTCGAGATGCTCGGCACCAAGCGGCGATTCTTCGGCAACATCGTCGGCCATGCCAAGGGCGTGACCGATCCCGGCTCGCTGTCGGCCTGGACGGCGGAGGCCTTCGACCATTCGCTGGACTGGAAGCGGATCGGCAAGCTCTGCGAGATGTGGGGCGGCAAGGTGATCCTGAAGGGCATCCTCGACGTTGAGGACGCGAAGAAGGCCGCTGATCTGGGCGTCGATGCCATCATCGTGTCGAACCACGGCGGGCGCCAGCTGGACGGGGCGCTGTCCTCGATCCGGATGCTGCGTCCGATCGTCGATGCCGTGGGCGACCGGGTCGAGGTGCATCTCGACAGCGGCATCCGCTCGGGTCAGGACGTGCTCAAGGCGCTGGCGATGGGCGCGAAGGGCACGATGATCGGCCGCGCCTTCGTCTATGGCCTCGGCGCGATGGGCGAGGCCGGCGTGACCAAGGCGCTCGAGGTCATCCACAAGGAGCTGGACCTGTCGATGGCGCTCTGCGGCAAGCGCGACGTCAACGACCTCGACCGAAGCGTGCTGCTCATCCCCGAGGACTTCGAAGGCCGCTGGCAGGCGACCTGAGCCGTCAGCGCGGCGACGGGGCGGTGCCGCGGGTGGCCGCCCCGATCAGCAGCGGGATCAGCCCGATCATCAGGGCGACGCAGGCAAAGGCCACCCGCAGGCCGAACGCCTCGGCGACGAGGCCCAGCAGCGGCGGGCCGATGAAGAAACCGGAATAGCCGATCAGCGACACCCGCGCGATGCCGCGTCCGCGCTGCGCCTCGGTCAGCTGGGCGCCCGCCAGCGCGAAGCCGAGCGGCGCCAGCGTCGAGACCCCGAGGCCGAGCCCGACAAAGCCGAGATAGGCCACGAGCGGCGTCGGCGCGAGCGCGGCCACCATGCCGCCGGTCGCCCCGAACAGGGCCGAGGCGATCATCAGCCGGGCCGCGCCAAACCGGTTCGCCAGCGCCTGTCCCGACAACCGTCCCACCGCCATCGTCAGGCCGAGCAGCGTCGGCCCGAGCGCGCCCTGCGCCGCGTTCCCGCCCAGCGTCTGCTCGACATGCAGCGCCGACCAGACCTCGGTCGCGTTCTCGCCGAAGAAGGCGATCAGCACCAGGAGCCCGATCCAGAGGATCGAGAAGGGCAGGCGGGCGGCGGCCTCCTCGGGCGAGGGGGGCTCAGGCCGTGCCGAGCGGCGGTCGGGATCCCTGCTGGCGAGGAGCGCGAGCCCGACGATGGCGCTCGCGGCGCCGAGCGAGATCAGCGGCAGCGGCACGCCGGCCTCGCGCGCAAGTCCCGTCGAGAAGGCCGCGACGGCATAGGCGAGCGAGAAGAGGCCGTGCGCGAGGCTCATCAGGTGCGCGCCGCTGCGCGCCTCCAGCGACGAGACGCGGGCGTTCACCACCACGTCGAGCAGGCCCGAGGTCGTCCCCATCGCGCAGAGCGCAAAGGCCAGCGCCAGCCACGCCGGGGCGAAGCCGGGGGTGGCCACGGCGCAGGCGACGACCGCCATCATCGCCGCCGTCGTGCGGGGGCCGACGCCGGTGCGCGCCATGATCCGCGGCGACAGGGCCATCGAGGTCATCGCGCCCGCCGCGCCGAAGAACAGGGCCAGGCCGAGGTCGGCCTCGTCGATCCCGAGGGCGGCCTTGTAGCCGGGCACCGCAGCGGCGAAACTGCCCCAGCAGACGCCGATCGCAGCGAAGCCCGCGAGCGGCGCATGGGCGAGACGGATCTGTTCGACGAGACGCATGATCCCCCGTTAGCGCTGACGCGCGGCGGCGTCCACGGCCACCTGCGGAGGCGGGTCAAAATCCGCCGCACCCCGCGGATTCCGCCTTTTCAGCCGGGGGAAAGTATCCTAAGGGCAGGCGTTCATCGGGGCACACACCCTTGGAGGATGCCCCTTCAACCAGGAGAAAGCCAATGGCTGGAGAAATTCCGGATCTGGTGGCAGAGCCGCGCGCGGGGACAGGCAAGGGGGCCGCCCGCCAGGCACGCCGCGACGGGTATGTGCCCGGTGTCGTCTATGGCGGCGGGGCCGACCCGCAAGCCATCCAGATCAAGTTCAACGTCCTTCTGAAGCACCTGAAGGCCGGTCGCTTCATGTCGACGCTGTTCAACCTCAAGGTTGACGGCAACGACGACGTCCGCGTGATCTGCCGCGGCGTGCAGCGCGACGTGGTCAAGGACCTTCCGACCCACGTCGACCTGATGCGCCTGCGCCGCACGAGCCGCGTGAACCTGTTCATCCACGTCGATTTCATCAACCACGAAGCGGCCCCGGGCCTGAAGCGTGGCGGCGTGCTGACCGTGGTCCGTCCGGAAGTCGAACTGAACGTGCTCGCGGGCGACATCCCGGATCACATCACGGTGGACCTGACCGGCCGCATGATCGGCGATGTCATCCACATCAGCGACGTGGCCCTGCCGGAAGGCGTGAAGCCCGTCATCGAGCGTGATTTCGTGATCGCCAACATCTCGGCTCCGTCGGGCCTGCGCTCGAGCGATGCCGAGGAAGCGGCGGAGGGCGACGAGGCGTAAGCCCGTCCCATCCGATCCCGAAAGATCGAGGGCGCGGTCCGGAAACGGCCGCGCCCTTTTTCATGCGCCGCGGACCGGGCTTGCAAGTAATACGATATCGAACTATATAGTGCAATATCGTATTAAATCGGAGCGCGCCATGACTCTGACCCGACGCAAGACCCTGGCCCTGATCGGCGGGGGCACCCTGTTCGCCGCCGGGGCAGGGGGCGGACTGATCCTGACCCGCGCGCCCCGCACCGCGGACGCGCCGTGGGGCCTCGCCGGGACCTATGACGACCCCCGCCTGCGGGCGCTGAGCTACGCGATCCTCGCGCCCAACCCGCACAATCGCCAGCCGTGGATGGTCGACCTGTCCCGGCCCGAGACGGCGGTGCTTTACGTCGATACCAGCCGCCTGCTGCCGCACACCGATCCGTTCAGCCGCCAGATCACCATCGGTCTGGGCTGCTTTCTCGAAGTGCTGCGGATGGCCGCGCTGGAGGATGGCCTCGCGGTCAGCTTCGACCTGTTCCCGGACGGGGCGGATGCCGCCGCGCTGGACGGGCGCCCGGTCGCGGTGTGCCGCTTCGCACCCACCGGGGCCTCGCCCGATCCCCTGTTCGCGCAGGTGCTGCACCGCCGCTCGCTGAAGGAGCCCTTCGACGAGACGCGCCCGGTGCCCGACAGCGCCCTGCCGCCGCTGATCGCCGCGGCGATCCACGGCACACGGGTCGGGGCGTCGGTCGCGCCGGACAGCATCGCGGAGATGCGCGCGCTCAGCCACGAGGCCCTGCGGATCGAGATCGAGACGCCCCGGACCTACAGGGAAAGCGTGGACCTCTTCCGCATCGGGGCCCGCGAGGTCGATGCCAACCCTGACGGCATCGACTTCACCGGACCCGTGTTCGAAGGCCTCGCCGCCGCGGGCCTCTTCACGCGGCAGAGCGCGCTCGACCCGGACTCGACGGCCTACCGGCAGGGTCTGGCTGCGGTCTTTGCAAATACCGATACCGCGATGGGGCACATCTGGCAGGTGACCGCGGCGAACACCCGGGCCGACCAGATCGCGGCCGGACGGGACTGGGTCCGGATCAACCTGGCTGCAACCGCGCTCGGGCTGGGCCTGCAGCCCCTCAGCCAGGCGCTGCAGGAATACCCGGAGATGGCCGCGCCCCGTGCCGACATCCATCGGCGTCTGGCTCCGGAGGGCGGCACCGTGCAAATGTGGGCACGGTTGGGCTACGGTCCCGACGTTGCCCCGAGTCCGCGCTGGCCGGTCGAGGCGAAACTGCTGGAGAGCTGATGCCCGATAGGTCCCTGCCGCTGTATTTTCGCCTGTTCAACGAGATCGGTATTCTCGAACAGCTGAGCCGGACGATGTTCGAGGCGCGGCTGCCCGACGGGGTTCTGGCCTCGCATTTCGCGGTGCTGAACCACCTGATGCGGGTCGAGGACGGGCGCACGCCGCTGGACCTGGCGCGGGCCTTCCAGATGCCCAAGACGACGGTGACCCACGTGCTCGGGCATCTCGAACGGCGCGGCTGGATCGAGATGCGGTCCAACCCGGAGGACCGGCGCTCGAAGCGGGTCTGGATCACGCCCGGGGGCCGCGCCTTTCGGGACGAGGCGATTGCCGCACTAACGCCCGACCTCGCCGCCATCGCCGAGGCGTTCCCGGAGGACCGGGTCGCAGGTCTGGTCGAGGGGCTGGAGGCCCTGCGGATCTGGATGGACGCGCGGCGCTAGCAGGCGCCCTCAGCCCCTGTGCGCGCCGTCGGCCAGCGCCCGCACGTAGGCCAGCACGTCCGCGACCGGCTCGCCCTTGCCGATCCGCTCGACGATGGCCGAGCCGACAACGGCCCCGTCCGCCACGCCCGCGATGGCCTGCGCCGCCTCGGGCGTCTTGATGCCGAAGCCGACGATCACCGGCAGGTCGGTCTGCGCCTTGATCCGCGCAACCTCGGGGCCGACATCGGTCGCCTGCGCCGCCGCCGCCCCGGTGATCCCGGTGATTGAGACGTAGTAGACGAAGCCCGAGGTGTTGGTCAGCACCTTCGGCAGGCGCTTGTCGTCGGTCGTGGGCGTCGCCAGGCGGATGAAGTTCAGCCCCGCCGCCTGCGCCGGAAGGCATAGTTCGTCATCTTCCTCGGGCGGCAGGTCCACCACGATCAACCCGTCGATCCCGGCCGCGCGCGCCTCCTCGAGGAAGGTCGCGACGCCCCGGGAATAGATCGGGTTGTAATAGCCCATCATCACGATCGGGGTCTCGTCCCCGGTCGCCCGCAGGGCCCGGGCGATGTCCAGTGTCCTGTCGAGGGTCTGCCCCGCCTCCAGCGCCCGCTGCCCGGCCAGCTGGATCGTCGGGCCGTCGGCCATCGGATCGGTGAAGGGCAGGCCGAGTTCGATGATGTCCACGCCCGCGCCGGGCAGGCCCAGCACGATCTCGCGCGACGTCTCGTAGTCGGGGTCGCCCGCCATCACATAGGCGACGAAGGCCTTCTTCCCCTCGGCCCGGAGCCGCGCGAATGTGTCGTCGATGCGTGTCATGCCCCTGCCTTCGTCCTTCTGGCGTCGTGTCCGACACGCGGTTTGCGGCATGGGGCGGGGGAAATCAATGGCCCGTGGGGTGCCGAGGGGGCCGCAGGCCGGGTTATCCGGCCGCCTTCTGCTGGGCCGGAGGTGCCGTGACTGCGGCAGCGCCCGAGGCCCGGGCGCGCCGCCCGGCCCGGATCTGGGCGCGGATCAGGGCACAGGCCTGCGCGTCGGGCAGGTCGAACCGCGCCAGCGCCCCGTCCTGCCGCCGGGTCAGGGCGGCCAGCAGACCCGCGCGTTGTGCATCATCACCGGGTCGCGCAAGGCGCAGGACAAAGGCTGTCAGGGTCGCACGTCGCATCGTCTGGCCCCCAGATGGATCGCGGTCCGGTCGTGGACCGCACCCGTCTCTCTGCGATGCAGCGTAGGCGCTTCGCGGCACTGCGGCAAGGGGCTTGCGCAGCGCCGCCTTGCGGCAAACCCCTGCAGCCGGTAGACCGCGCCCGGTAACGCCACGAGGAGAGCCGCGATGGGCTTCAAGATGGGGATCGTCGGGCTGCCGAATGTCGGCAAGTCCACCCTGTTCAACGCACTGACCAAGACCGCGGCGGCGCAGGCCGCGAACTTCCCGTTCTGCACGATCGAGCCGAACGTGGGCGACGTGGCGGTGCCGGACAAGCGGCTCGACCGGCTGGCGGCCATCGCGGGCTCGAAGCAGATCATCCCGGCGCGGATGACCTTCGTCGACATCGCGGGCCTTGTGAAGGGCGCGTCCAAGGGCGAGGGCTTGGGCAACCAGTTCCTCGCCAACATCCGCGAATGCGACGCCATCGCCCATGTGCTGCGCTGCTTCGAGGATGGCGACGTGACCCATGTCGAGGGCCGTGTCGATCCGGTGGCCGATGCCGAGACCATCGAGACCGAGCTGATGCTCGCCGACATGGAGTCGATCGAGAAGCGCCTGCAGAACCTGACCCGCAAGGTGCGCGGCGGGGACAAGGAGGCGGTCGACCAGGAGCGCCTGCTCAAGGCCGCGCTCGCGATGCTGGAGGACGGCAAGCCCGCCCGCATGGTCGAGGTGGCCGCCGACGACCAGAAGGCGTGGAAGATGCTGCAACTGCTGACCGCGAAGCCGATTCTCTACGTCTGCAACGTGGACGAGGGCTCGGCCGCCAGCGGCAACGGCTTTTCCGCGAAGGTGGCCGAGATGGCGGCGGCGCAGGGCGCGGGCACGGTGGTGATCTCTGCCCAGATCGAGGAGGAGATCGCCCAGCTCGACGCCGAGGAAGCCGAGATGTTCCTGTCGGAGATGGGGCTGGAGGAAGCCGGTCTCGACCGCCTGATCCGCGCCGGATACGCCCTGCTGGCGCTCGAGACCTATTTCACCGTGGGTCCCAAGGAAGCCCGCGCCTGGACGATCCGGCACGGCACCCTCGCGCCGCAGGCGGCAGGGGTCATCCACGGCGACTTCGAGCGCGGCTTCATCCGCGCCGAGACCATCGCCTACGACGACTACGTGACCCTCGGCGGCGAGACCGCCGCCCGCGACGCCGGCAAGCTCCGGGTCGAGGGCAAGACCTATACCGTCAAGGACGGCGACGTCCTGCACTTCCTCTTCAACGCCTGACGAGGCTGCCGCGCGCGGGGTGCAAGTTTCGCCTTGTTCCCCGCCGCGCCGCCCATTAGACGGGTCGGCGGAGACGTGGCCGAGTGGTCGAAGGCGCTCCCCTGCTAAGGGAGTAGGCGGGAAACCGTCTCGAGGGTTCGAATCCCTTCGTCTCCGCCACTTGCCCTCGCGAAAGCGTTCTCCCGATCCGGCTGCGGCCGGATTTTTCCGTTGTTTTCGAGGGTTATGCGGGTGGGGCTGAGCACTGGCACCTGCTCCGTGAGGTCCGAAAGCGGTCTCTCGGGGCCGATATTCTCCCGACCTCATGACTGGACCGATTTGGTGAATTTCTCGTAAGACCCTGTAGATATTGACGAAATTCAAGCCATTGAAATTGCTTGGATTGGAGTCGCGTTTGGGGCTGCCGCGATCGGGTTCGGAAGTTCTCAGGCCATGGCCCGTTCCAGTCTCTGTTTCCGGCGCTCCCAGTCGGGCATCACCTTGTCGAGGAGATCGAAGAAGGCTGCCCCGTGATGGGGTTCGGCCACGTGGCAGAGTTCGTGGGTGATCACGTAGTCGATGGCATCGACCGGCGCCTGCACGAGGCGGCGGTTCAGAAGTAGGCGACCGACGGGCGACATGGACCCCCATCGCTGCCGGGCCTGGCGTACGATGAGCCCCTTCGGCCTGAATGCCTCGGGATCCGGGAACAGACCGAGACAGAGTTCAATCCGTTCCGGAAACTTGATGTGGGCCCGGTCTCGATACCATGCCTCGACCAGGTCGCGTGTCACCTCCGGCCTGGTCGGCCGGTGAGTCTGCACGACGATGAAGCCGCGGATCAGCTTCACGCTTTCCTGGACATGCGGGACGACCTTCAGCCGGTACTGGCGCCCTAGGTAAAGATGCGTTTCTCCGGCGACGAACCTGCGCTCCGGCGTCCGCGGCAGGAATTGGGCAAAGTACCGTTGCTGCCTCGTCACCCATGCCGCGCGCTTCCGCAGCTTGGCTTCGATGGCGTCTAGTGTCGCGTCTTCCGGGGCCGCGATCACCACCGACGCATCCGGCTCGACGGCGATCTCCAGTGTCTTCCTCGGGCGGCGGACGATTTCGTATCGGATCTCCTGCTCACCGTACTGCAGGCAATGCAATTCCCGCGTCATGCTGCGAACCGGGCCCGGGCGAGGTCCATGATCTTCAGTTCGAGCTCGTCGAGCACCTCCACGGGCAGTTCGACGCCCTTTTCGTCGCGCAGGACGTCGAAGAAGTAGTCATCGATGGCGTTCCGCAGATTGTTCTGGGCCACCTCGTTCGACCAGATGTCCACGATCAGGTGGGACTTGATGATGTCGATGATCTGTTGAGCGATCGCTGCGGCATCGTCGCCGGCTACCAGCTCATCGCCTTCGGTCTTCAGCTGACCGTCCAGGATCCCGAAGAACGCCTGCGCATCCTCATCGCCCCGGATGCTTTCCGGAACATCGCGGCCGCGATCCTTGCGCGCAACCTTGCTCGCGAGGTCCACGACGCTGTTCAGGTATTCGCGCTCGGACAGCCGCTTCTCGCGGTAGGCACGGATGGTCTCTTCGAGGAGCTCGGAGAACTGTTTGTAGAACGTCGGGTCCTCATCCATCTTCTCGGTGATTGCCCGCCGGGTGGCGCTGGCGATGCGATCGGCCCTCGAGGCCTCGGACACCCCCGTCTCTTCGACGACGGCCTTCAGCGCGTCGGGATCATTGATGTTGACCACCTCGATGATGGTTTCCGCCGGCATTGCCACGACGTGGTCATCAAGGAGATTCTGGATCTTCGGCTCGAACTCGCGGACATCGACCGTCTCCTGGTAGCGGAGCTGGACCGAGCGCTTGAGTTCAGAGAACTGCTTCCAGTCGCGTTTCAGAGCATCGATCTTGGCCTCGTCGAAGACATCGAACAGCTTGTCGGACGAGAGCGAGATGTGCAGGCAGCGGCTGAAAGCCTTGAGGCGCGCGTAGAACTCATGGCGCAGCGCCTCGTCACCTAGGTGCTGCTCGAACTGCTCCATGTCCTTCTTGTTCCGGACTGGCTTGAAGAGGTCCCAAAGTTGATCGTGCAGCTGGGGCAGCTTACGGATCTCCTCCCGGACATCATGCACCGTCCCTGCAAGGTCCGCGGCCTCGTAACCTTCGAAGGCGCTGTACGTCGTCAGGGCGCTGTCCAATTCGCCCAGCAGACCCTCGTAATCGACGATGAAACCGAACTGCTTCTCCGTGCCGCCGTCCTCGTAGAGACGGTTCACGCGCGCAATCGCTTGGAGAAGGTTATGTTCCTTCAGGGACTTGCAGACGTAAAGCACCGTGTTCCGGGGGGCGTCGAAGCCGGTGAGAAGCTTGGAGACGACGATCAGGATCTCCGGATCGCCGGACTCCTTGAAGGCATCGATGATCTGGCGGTTGTACTCCTCCTCGGTCTTGTACTTCGCCATCATCTGCGACCAGAAGCGGCGCACGAGGTCCTTGGATTCCTGGTCGACCTCCTCGTTGCCTTCGTTCTCGTCCGGAGGCGAGATGACAATCGCGCTCGAGACGTGGCCGATCTCGTCGAGAACCTCCTTGAAGCGGACCGCCGCCGCCTTGGACGGGGCAACGAGCTGCGCCTTGAAGCCGGTCCCCTGCCAGTGCTGGCGATAGTGCTCGGAGATGTCGAAGGCCTTGGCTCGGATGGCTTGGTCGGTCTTGGCAAGAGCGTCCATCCGGGAGAACTTCCGCTTCAGATCACGCTTCTGGTCCTCGGTTAGCCCCTCGCTGATCTTCTCGAACCAGCGGTCGATCACGGTGCCCGAGACCTGCTGCTCGACAAGCCGCCCCTCGTAGAGCAGCGGCACGACGGCGCCGTCGGCGACAGCCTCGTCGATGGCGTAGCGGTGGATCAGCCGCCCGAAGGTCGAAAGCGTGTTCTTCTCCTTCTTCAGCAGGGGCGTGCCGGTGAAGC
>JAUIAU010000041.1 GCA_030425185.1 Alphaproteobacteria bacterium | reverse complement strand
GCCTGCGCGCCATGCGAGTTTGCGCGGCGTGTTGCGGTCGGTGCGCAGCGCTTCAAGCTCAGCGCGGTCGGCGGGGCCAAGGTAAAGGCAGATGTCGGAGCGTCTCATCCGCCCACCCTGTCACGGCGGAGCAGGATTGGGAATCCTATGTCAGGCGTGGAACACTAGAGGCGGCGCGTATCCCCCATGTCGCGGGCGATTTCGAGGCGTCCTTCGCCTACCTGCAGTCGATCCTGTAAGACGACCGCCCCACAGGTCCCGGGGTCGCCGTGGCGACCCCGGAAAGCTGCCGGTGCAGTCACCTACTCCCGGCGCACCCGGTCATTGGCGATGTCCTGCGCCAGTTCCGCCAGCCGATCCCTCACTGCCGCCGCGGGCTCGGACAGCGGCAGCTGGCCGGAGACGCAGATCGCCATGTTGACCTTAATGTTTGGCTTGTGAATGCGGTAGGCGCGCGCCTCCGGCACCCGCCGCCGGAGCGCCTGCGCCGCGGAAATCGGCAGGATGGTGGCGCCGAGCCCTTCGCCCACAAGCCCGGCGAGGATGGAGATCGACTCCGTTTGCGCCACGACATTGGTCTTGAGGCGGGCCCGTGTGACCGCCGTGTCGATCACCTGCCGGATGGTGTGGATCTCGCTCGGCAGGACCAGCGGGCTTTCGACCGCCTCGGCCAGCGTGGCGTCGCCTTCTTCGCCCCGCGGCGGCCCGGCGGTGACGAAATGCAGCTCTTCGGTCTGGACCGGGTCGAAGGAGACGCCCGGGATGCCGCCGGGGTTGTAGATCAGGGCGAGGTCCATCTTTCCGGCCATGATCATCTCGCTGATGACGCCGCCGACATTCTCGTTGATATGCAGCACAATGCCGGGATGTTCCTCGCGGATCGCTTTGACTAGCTGCGTCGCCACGAGAGAGCCAAGGCTGAGCGGGGCCAGCCCGACCGTGACGAACCCCGAGATGCTTTCATCCGAGGTGCTGAGCTCCAGCTCTGCCTGGTCCATCTGTTTCAGGATGATCTGGCAGTGGCGATAGAGCAGCTTGCCCGCCTCGGTCGGCACGACGCCGCGCTTGGACCGAACCAGCAGCGGTCGGCCGAAATGGGTTTCAAGATAGGCGATCTGCTGGCTCAGCGCAGGCTGCGCGATATGCAGGATCGAGGACGCTCTGGTGATGCTGCCGATGTCGACGATCTTGGCAAATGCGTGCAGTTTCTTGATATCCATGGTTCCCCTGCCTCTGCGACGTCGCCTTGATAATGCCTCATGGCCCGCAAGGATCATATCCGTTTGCGATCATGTCAGATCGAAGTCGTCTTTTGAGCCGGTGACACGACCGCGTAATCTGGGACTCGAGCCGGACGGAGGCCGGCAACGCATCTCAAACCAAGGCGCCGCTCCAGACCTCCGGCCGGAGATGCGCAGCACCAACCACGGGAGTACAACCATGCAATATTTCAAGGCGCTTGCCTATGGCGCGGTCGCGGCCTTCACCCTGGGCCAGTCCGTCTCGGCCGAAACCCGGCTGAGCCTGTCCGACGTCCTGCCCGAAGGTAACTTCATGGTCGAGAACGCCAAGGTCTTTGCCGAGGCGGTCGAAAAGGCCACCGACGGCGAGGTGGTGATCACGGTGAATGCTGCCGGGTCGCTGGGCTTCAAGGGGCCCGACCAGCTGGCGGCGGTTCGTGACGGGCTTGTCGCGATGGCCGACATCAACATCAGCCAGCAGGTCGGTCTGAACCCGATGTTCGGCGCCGAGGGTGTGCCGTTCCTCGTATCCTCGATGGAGGAGCTGAAGGACTATCACGCCTTCCTGCGTCCCGAGTTCGAGAAACTGGCAGAACGCTACAACCAGAAGATCCTCTACATGGTGCCGTCCCCGGCCCAGTACGTCTATCTCAAGGTTCTGGTGGACGACATCGAGGGTTTCCGCGGCATCCCGGTGCGCGGCGCCGACAAGAATACCGTCGACATCATCACCGCCATCGGCATGGACGGCGTGGTCATGCCCTGGGGTGAGCTGCTGCCGGCTCTGGCCTCCGGCCGCGTCGACGGTGTCGCGACCTCGGCGACCTCTGGCGTCGACGGCAAGTTTTGGGAATTCCTCGAGTACATCTATCCGACCAATCACACTTGGGGTTCGAACGCCGTCACCATCAACCTCGATGTCTGGAACGACCTGTCGGAAGAAGACCAGGCCGCGATCGAAGCCGTCGCTGCGGAACTCGAGCCGGAATTCTGGGAGGTGTCGCGTCAGGGTGACCTGAACAGTATCGCCACCATGACTGAGAACGGCATGGAGCTTGTGCCGCTGTCCGACGAACTCAAGGCGCAGATCGCCGAGCGGGCGCAATCGGTGCAGGCCGAGTTCTTCGATCGCGTGCCGGAGGCGCTTCCGATCGTCGAGGCCTACCGCGCGTCGAAGGCGTCTAACTGAGATGACGTCCCCGAATGATCCGGCCACATGGTCCGGAGCAAGGGGATACGCTGCGGCCCTTCAGAGGGTCGCAGACACCGTTTCCCTGGCCGGAGCATGGCTTGCAGGGGCGTGCATCGCCGGGCTGACGCTTCTGGTTCTGCTGGATACGCTTCTTGCCTCCGCCAGCCGATATTTGCCCGCGATCCCCTCGGGCACCGGAGTCGGCTGGGAATACGGCGCCTACCTGATGGGCGCGGCCTTTCTTCTAGGGGCGGGCTTGACGCTACGGTCGGGGCTTCAGCTGCGGGTCGAGCTGTTGATGAACGCCGGCCAAGGCAGGCTGGCATACACCCTCGAGCTGGCGTCCAGCGTGCTGGGAACGGCGGTGACGGTCAGCCTGACGATCTGGCTGACAAAGTTCACCCTGCGCACCTACGGCTATGGCGAGGTGTCGCAAGATAGTTTCACCCCGCTGTGGATACCGCAGATGGTTCTGAGCATCGGAATGGGCATTCTCGCCTTTCAGATGATCGCGCGGCTGGTGAGCTGTCTTGCCGGAATTCCGGTTAACAAACCCGAACTCGGCGTCGCAACCGCCATCGAATGATCGTCGGTGCCGAGCGGCTCGGACCGATAAGGGAAGGAATGCCATGGGCGCGATTGTCTCCAGCCTGTTCGGTCTGCTCTTCGGCACGCTTGCCGCCGGGGCGTGGATCGGCATAGCACTGCTGTCCACCGCGATCGGACTGGCGCTGCTGTTCACCGGCCTGCCGGTGGACCGCCTGTTTCCGCAATATGTCTACAACATCCTCACCACCCCGGACCTCGTGGCGCTGCCGCTGTTCATCCTGATGGGCGAGTTCCTGTTCCGCACGCGGATATCCGAGGCCCTGTTCACCGGCCTGGCGCCCTGGGCGGGGTTGCTGCCGGGCCGTCTGCTGCACGTCAACATCGTGGGCTGTTCGATCTTCGCCGCGATCTCGGGGTCTTCGGCGGCGACCACGCAGGTGGTCGGGCGCATGACGCTGAAGGAATTGCTGGGCCGGGGCTACTCGCCCGAGGTAGCCATCGGCAGCCTGGCCGGGGCGGGCACGCTGGGATTCCTGATCCCACCCTCGACCGTGATGATCATGTACGGCGTTCTGGCCAACGAATCCGTCCTGCGTCTGTTCACCGCCGGTTTCCTGCCGGGTCTGCTGCTAGCGGCGACCTTCGGCATCTACATCATGATCCGGACCACGCTGAAGGCCGACTTGGTGCCCGAAGCCGAGCGCGCGATGCGCCACATGTCCTTGCGCGACCGGTTCGCCGCGCTGAAGGATCTGGCCCCGGCGCTGTTCCTGATCCTCTGCGTGCTGGGCTCGATGTATGGCGGGCTGGCCACGCCCTCCGAGGCGGCTGCGCTCGGCGTGCTGGGTGCGTTCATCGTGTCCCTGTCGCAGGGCGCGCTGGGGCTAAAAGAGCTGCGCGACGTGATCCTTGGGGCGGTGCAGACCTGTTCGGTGATGGGGATCATCATCCTTGGCGCCTCAGTGCTGGGCAACATCACCTCGACCCTTGGCATTCCCGCGGCAGTGGCGGGCGCGGTCACAAGCTGGGACCTGTCGCCGATCGTGCTGATCCTTGCGCTGGTCGCGCTCTACCTGGTGCTGGGCACGGCGCTCGAAGGGTTTTCGATGATCGCGACGACACTGCCGGTGGTGCTGCCGCTGGTCGAGGCGGCGGGCTTCGACAAGGTCTGGTTCGGGATCTTCATGGTGCTGGTGGTCGAGATGGCCCAGATCACGCCACCCGTGGCCTTCAACTTCGCGGTGATCCAGAACATCACCGGCCGAAGCACCGGCTACATCGCGCGGGTGACCTTTCCCTTCCTCGCGATCATGATCGGCTTCGTGATCATGTTGGCAGTCTTCCCCGGTATCGTCACCTTCCTCCCCGACCTGATACTGGGATAAGCGCGGCACGGGGCCGGCGGGGTCCTCGCCCGGCGGCCCCGTGCCCCTTGCCGGGGGCGCTTACGGCCCCTGCAAGGGGATTGCCAACTTGTTTGCGGTGCGGCGCTTGGTTAGGCGTTGGGTATGAATATGCCATCCTTTATGCCGCGCCTGAAAGGCTACCGCTTCCCTCGAGAAATCGTCGCATATGCCGTCTGGGTCTACCATCGCTTCGCGCTCAGTACGGCGGACGTCGATCCGGAAATGGGTGAACCGCTTTGGCCGCCACTTCGCCGATTGTATCAAACGGGACAGACCTGTTGCGATTGACAAATGGCATCTGGATGAGGTCGTTATCCCGATCAACGGCAGAGAATACTGGCTCTGGAGGGCGGTCGACGCGAACGGCGACGTGCTTGATATTCTCGTTCAGCCACGACGCAACGCCAAAGATGATGCTGTCCCATGAAGAGCGTGTAACGGCTCGCTCCTCTCAAATAGGCGAAAACAAGTTGGTAATCCCGGCTGAGCTACTACGCTGCCCTGCCGTCCATGTCCCTCACGCTGGCGGCGGCGTACTATTACGTGGCGCCGGTCTGGATGGCGCTGATGGCGCGCTTCGTACTTGGCACAGTGATCGACGGGCAAGGCTGGGTGGCCATTGCGCTGTCGGTCGCGGGGGGTATTGCTTGCGGTCGACCCGGGGCGCGCGGCGCTGTCTCCCTTCCTGCTGTGGCCCCTCGCCGCGGGCGGATTCTATGCGCTGGCCGGCATCATCACCTGGAGCCGCTGCCTGCAGGAGAGCGCCGGCGCGCTGGCGCTGAACCTCAACCTCTGCCTGAGCGCCGTGGCGGCGTGCGGGCTGGTCGTCCTGACGGTTGCAGGCCCGCCGGAGGGCGGGGGCTTCGTGCTGGCCATCTGGCCCGAGTTGCGCACGTCCGGCGCGGGCCTCGTGCTGCTGCTCGGGGGGGCTGCAGGCGGTGATCGCCCTGACCGTGGCGCTGGCCTACCAGTTGGCGCCGCCGCCGGTGGTCGGCGTGTTCGACACGGCGTATCTGGGCTTCGCGGCCTTGTGGGGGAGCGTGATCTTCGCAGACGCACCTACACCGCAGGAGAGCCTGGACCTTGCCTTGATCGCGCTCGGCACGGTGATGACCTGCGTCAAGGGCCGCGACGCCGCCGAAGCCCGGACGTCGCGCCGGGGAGGACCAGCCGCGATGCAGGGCCTTCAGGCACCCTGACCGCCGAATGCAGGACGGCCGGACCTCGAAGGAGCCCGGCCGTCATCCGCTTCCTCGAGGGGATTACTTGTTCCCGGTCAGGATGACCTCGTCGCCTACGCGCTTGGCTGTGCGCAGTCCGCCCGGCACCTGCAGCGTCGGAAGCAATTCGATGAGGCCGATATTGACGTATTGCGGCGCGCCGACAGCGTATTCGACGGCGTCGGCGATGTCCGAGACCTGCGGCATCTCGAACCCCTCGAAATACTTCTTCTTCGCCTCCTCCGGGCTGATCTTCTCGACATGGGCGAAGATGTCGGTTTCGACCCGGCCGGGGCTGATCTCGGTCACGCGGACGCGGCGCCCGAAGGCATCGACGCGGAGCTGGCGCGAGACGACATGCATCGCGGCCTTGGTGGCGTGATAGGCGATGTGGCCGCCGAACTCGTAATGACCGGCCATGGAGGTGATGTTGACGATGTGGCCGCGGTCGCGCTCCATCATCCCGGGCAGCAGCAGGCGGGCAAGGTGCAGACCGGCGCGCAGGTTCACGTCGATCTGTTCGTCGATGTCGAAGGCGTCGGACTGCAATAGGCTGCCGGGACGCGAGACACCCGCGCAGTTCACCAGAACGTCGATTTCCAGCCCCTCGACCGCGCCGGCCAGGGCGTCGGTGTCGGCCACGTCGCAGACCATCGGCTTGATGTTGGGGACCTCGTCGGACAGGGTCTCCAGCTTGTCCGCGGATCGGGCGAGCGCATGAACCGTGACCCCGTTTCTTGCAAGCCGCTCGGCAATGGCGCGGCCCATACCGCCGGAGGCGCCGGTGACGAGTGCGGTTTTGTAATCGGAGATGGCCATGTCGATTTCCGTTCCTTTCTGAATTTCCGTGATGCGCTCTACGCTTGGCACGAGAGAGGCGTGATGGTTCCGCCCCGGGCGGTGATGCTCTGTTTCAGGCGGGTGGCAAGGTCGACCGCGCCTTGGGTGTCCGAATGCACGAGGATCGACTGCACTGGCATCGGGATGACCTTGCCGTCCAGCGTGTCGATCTGCTGATCCTCGATGACGCGCAGCACCCGCTCCACCACCTGCGACACGTCTTCGATCACCGCGCCCTGCCGTCCGCGCGGCGCCAGCTGGCCGTTCGCGAGATAGGCACGGTCGGCCAAGAAGAGCCTCACGCAGCGCCCGCCCGCGGTCGTCGCCGCCTTTTCCAGCGCGCTGCCGGGCAGCACGCAGAAGGCAATCTTGGGATCGAAGGCCAGGGTGGCGCGGGTCAGGGCGGCGGCGGTCTCGGGATCGGCGCTGGCCAGGTTGCCGAGCGCGCCGTGCGGGTTCATATGGGTGATCCGGTGCCCGGCGCGCCGCGCCAGCCCGTCCAGCGCGCCCAGCTGATAGAGTACATGCGCCTCCAGCTCGGGCAGGGCCATGTCGATCCTGCGGCGGCCAAAGCCCATCCGGTCGGGAAAGCTGACATGCGCGCCCAGATCGACGCCATGCTCCTTCGCGAGGCGGATGGTCCGGTCCATGATCACGGGATCGCCCGCATGGTAGCCGCAGGCGACATTGGCCGAGCTGACATGGGCCATCAGGGCGGCGTCGTCGGCGATGGTGTAGGGGCCGAAGCCTTCGCCCATGTCGGAATTTATGTCGATCTTCATGAGCTGGGCTCCATCGTGAAAACTGTGTCGCCATGACCAAGGACGGTTCCCGGCGCGGGCGCAACGCCCCGGAGCCGGCCGCCGGCCGGTGCCGCCAAGATGGCGCGGGCCTCGCCGTCGCCGACATAGCCCAGCACCTCGTCCGCGGTGACCTCCGCGTCAGGTTCCAGAAGCGGCAGGCCATCGTCGCCGCCGCGCGGAAGGAAGCGGCCGATGCAGGGGCTGTGCACCGCCAAGGTCCGTGGCGCGTTGTCTATTGCGGCGGTCGGTGGGGCTGCGGGGGCGGCGCCCGGCGGCAGGTCCAGCCGCAGATGCTTGTCCCGGTCGCGCACATCGAGGCGCGTGATGCCATTGGCGCGCATCGCCGAGAGCAGTTGGTCGAGGTCCGATTGCGAAAACATCTATGTCCAGCTCCCCAGTTGGCGGACGAGGGCCGCAATATCTCTCTTCCAGTACGCGAACAGGCGGTCCGACTCGCGGTCGGCCTTCTCCGCTTCCGCAAGGTCGACGCGTTCGAAACGGAGCTGATCGCCGGGACGTGCCTGCCCGATGCGCCAGAGGTCCGGCGCGATGACGGCGGCGATCTTGGGATAGCCGCCCATAGTCGCGGAATCCGCCAGCTGGACGATGGGCTGACCGCCGCCGGGCACCTGAACGATGCCGGGCACGATCCCGTGCGAGCGCAGCTCTCCGATCTCGGCGCGGGTCAGCTCTACCCCGTCCAGACGGTATCCCTGGCGATTGCTTTGCGGGGTCACCGTGTAGGGCGTGGACCAGAAGGCCTGCTGCGCCGCCGGGCTGAAATCGTCATGTTCGGTCGAGGGCAGGGCGCGCAGGGTGATGGCACCGTCCCCCTCCCGCCGCAGGGGCGGCAGGCCGAGGCTCAGACCGTGTCCGGGAAGTAAGGGTGTCTCATTGCCGAGCGGCACGAGTCGGTCGCCCGGAGCCAAGACCCGCCCCTCCAGCCCGCCGAAAGCCTCGCGCAGCTGCGTGCTGCGCGATCCGAGGATTTCGGGCACGTCGATGCCGCCGCGCAACGCAAGGTAGACTCGCGCCCCGTCGGACATCCCGCCGAGGTCCAGCACCTGACCGTCCTCGGCCATCCCGGCCCAGACGCGGGGCAGTGCGCGGCCATCGAGCCTGGCGCCGCAGGGCGCGCCCGCCAGCGCAAAGGCCTGTCGTCCGTGGAACCGGAACTTGGCCGGGGTCAGCGGGATTTCCAGCGTCGCGGCATCCTCGTCGTTGCCGAGCAGGAGGTTGGCCGCGCGATGCGCGAGGCTGTCCATCGCCCCGGCACGCCCGAGCCCCTGGAACCAGTGGCCGTCCCGGCCGAGATCCTGGACGGTGGCCAGCGGCGGGATTGCGAGAATCTCGATCATGCCACCACCTCCACGGGTTTGAACCGGATGCGGTCTCCCGGGCCGAGCAGCGCCGCGGGCCTGCGGGCCGGATCGAAGAACGCCACATCGGCGCTGCCGATGGTGTTCCAGCCGCTGGGGCCGGTCGAGGCGGAGACTCCGGTCTGAAGCCCCGCCACCGACAGCGAGCCGCCGGGCAGGCGGGTCAGCGGCACCTTTCGCCGGGGGGTTTCCAACCGGGGGTCGAGCCCGCCCAGATAGCAGTAGCCTGCATGGCTGCCGACCGCGTACACGGTATACTCCGGGGCCGTGTGCAGGCGCACGACCTCGTCGATGCTCTGCCCGGTCAGTTCGGCCACATCGGCCAGGTGCGGGCCGCCCGTGCCGCCATAGGCGATCTCGATCTCCAGCAGGCGGCCGTCCACCTCCTTTCGGACGCCGCTTTCCCAGAGCTTTGCCAAATCGGCCGAGAGACGGTCGATATTGGTCGGAACGCGGTCCAGCAGCAGGGTCAGGTTTGTCATGCCAGGCACGGCTTCTCGTACGCCGGGCCAGCCGGCGGCTTCTTCGGCCAGCGCCCAGAAGCGTTGCTGGTGGACGAGGTCGAAGGGGCAATCGGCTTGGAAGAGCAGGGCGCGGCTGCCGATCAGCGATGTTCTGGTCTCAGGCATCGGCACCCTCCCGCCTGGCGAGCCATTGTTCGAGATGGTGGATACTGACGCCGCCCCGGCGGAAGTCCGGGTCGCCCAGAAGGGCACCGTGCAGGGCCGCGTTGCAGGCGACACCGTCGACGCGCAGTTCGGCAAGCGCGGTCGCGGCGCGGGCCAACGCCTCGTTGCGGTCGGCACCGTGAGCGATCACCTTGCCGATCATGGAATCGTAGCTGGCCGGAATCTCCGCGCCGGTGGCAACATGGGTATCGACCCGGATGCCCGGCCCGCCCGGCACATGCATCCGCGAGATATGGCCCGGGCTGGGTGTGAAGCTGTGCGGATCCTCGGCATTGATCCGGCATTCAATGGCGTGGCCGAAAGTCCGGACCTCCGCCTGGGTCAGCGGCAGGGACGCCCCGCGCGCCACCTCGATCTGCAGCGCCACTATGTCGAGCCCCGTGACCATTTCCGTCACCGGGTGTTCGACCTGGATGCGAGTATTCACTTCGATGAAGTATAACTCTCCATTCTCGTAAAGGAACTCGAACGTCCCGGCGCCGACATAGCTGATCTCGCGGCAGGATGCGGCGCAGCGTTCGCCGATATCGGCGATGAGCGCCCGGTCGATGCCGGGGGCGGGGGCCTCCTCGATCAGCTTCTGGTGCCGCCGCTGCATCGAGCAATCGCGGTCGCCCAGCCAGAGCGCGTGACCATGGCTGTCGGCGATCACCTGGATTTCCACATGCCGGGGCGCCTGCAGGTATTTCTCCATGTAGATATCTGCATTACCGAAGAACCGGCGCGCCTCTTGCCGGGTGATCATGAAGGCCTGCGCCAGATCGCTTTCGCCCTGAACGACGCGCATGCCGCGCCCGCCGCCGCCGCCGGCCGCCTTCAGGATGACAGGATAGCCGATCTCTGCGGCGAGGGTGGCCAGAGCGTCCGGGTCGTCCGGCAGAACGCTGTCCGGACCGGGAACACAGGGCACGCCGGCCGCGATCATGGCCCGCTTGGCCTCGACCTTGTCGCCCATCTTCCGCATGATCGCGGCGCTCGGCCCGATGAGGGTCAGGCCCGCATCACTGACCGCCTGGGCGAAATCGGCATTCTCGGACAGGAAGCCGTAACCGGGATGGACGAGGCTGGCGCCGGTCGCACGGGCCGCGGACAGCAGCGCGGGGATGTTGAGATAACTCTTCGTGGCGGCGGCGGGACCGACGCAGACGGCTTCGTCGGCCAGATCGAGATACCCGGCGCCCCTGTCATCCTCGGAGAACGCGCAGACGGCGCGCAGGCCCAGCCGGCGGCAGGCGCGGATGATCCGCAGGGCGATCTCTCCGCGGTTTGCAATCAGAACGGTTTCCATCTGAATCGTTTCCCTCAGGTCAGCCGCATCACGGGGTCGCCCACCGCGACCGAGGTCCCGTCGGCGACGAGGATTTCTGCCAGCGTCCCGGCCCGGGGGGACGGGATCGGCGTCATGACCTTCATCGCCTCGATCACGCAGAGCGTCTGGCCTTCCGTGACTGCGTCCCCCACCGACACGAAGGCTTCACTCCCGGCCTCCGGGCCGAGATGGCACATGCCTGCGAGCGGTGCGGTGACCTTCCCGGGCTCCTCGCCCGATCCCGTTTCGGGTGCGTCGTCGGTGACGGGCTGCGTTGGCAGTGACCGGTCGGGAACGGTCGCCCGGAGTGCGACGCCGCGGCGCATCTTCACCTGTGTCCTGCCGATGCAGAAGCGTAGTTCGCGAAGATCGTTCGCGGCCGCCCACTCCATCTTTTCTATCAGCTCCCGGACGTCGATCGGCATGGTTGTCTTTGCGCCCTTCGTTCGCGTTTGAAGTCGCTCGAAACTTAGCACCGCGGATCGGCAATGATGTCAGAGCGTTTTCGGATGATACCCGGCGCAAGCATCGCGAAACCCGATCACATCAGACACATACGCTCTTATGCCGCGGCCCTTCGCCTCTTCTATGGTCGCCTCGACCGGAGCCGCGGACGTCTTCCCTGCCGGCTTCGCAACGGTTTTGACAAGGAGCGTCCTGATGCCTCACGTGATCACGAAATTCGAACGGGCCAACCCCAATGACGTTGCCGCGCTGGCGCGGTTCGGCAGCGCGACGATCCACGAGGCGCAGGGCCGTCTTGGCGCGCTCAGCTCGCGCATCAAGCCGATCGACCGGGATATGTCGCTTTGCGGCCCCGCCTTCACCGTCGAAAGCTCGCCGCGCGACAACCTCATGCTTCAGCTTGCCATTCATTACGCGCAGCCCGGCGACGTGATCGTCGTTTCGGCGGGCGAGTACGAGGAGGCCGGCAGCTTCGGCGACGTGCTCGGCAATGCCTGCGTTGCCAAGGGGATCGCGGGCGTGGTCACCGATACCGGCGTACGCGACACGGCCGAATTGATCCGGCTGGGCTTGCCGGTCTTCTCGCTGAGTGTCTGCATCAAGGGCACGGTGAAGGAGACGCTGGGTCAGCTGGGCGGGCCGATCATCGTCGGCGGCCAGGAAATTCGCCCCGGCGACGTGATCCGGGGCGATGCCGACGGGTTGGTCACCGTGCGCCGCGAGGATGCCGCAGAGGCGGCGCGCAAGTCCGCCGCGCGCCAGGAGGCCGAGGCCGAGTTCATCGAGGCCTACAAGTCCGGCCGCACGATCATCGACGTCTGCAATCTCGAGGCCGTGCTGAAGGCCAAGGGCCTGACCACCGATCTCTGACCGCGCGGGCCGGGGCCGATCCGGTTTTGCGAAGACGGACGCCCTGCAAGGCCGTGCGCGATCCAAATAGAAAATCCAGCATTGGAGGCTGTTATGGCCAACGTCAAACTTGCCCGCCGTGTCACCGACATACGTGTTTCGCCGAGCACGGCGGCTGCGCAGAAGGCGCGTGACCTGAAGGCGGAGGGGCGCGACATCGTCGACCTGACGGTGGGCGAGCCGGATTTCGACACGCCGGACGCCATCAAGGAGGTCGCGATTGCCGCGATCCGCGCCGGGGAGACCAAGTACACGCCGGTGAACGGCACAGTGGCGCTGCGCGAGGCGATCCGGCACGATTACGGGACCCGGCTGGGGATCGACGCCCCGTTGGACCGCATCTGCGTCGGTGGCGGGGCCAAGCAGATCCTGTTTCTCGCGCTGACCGCCACGGTCGAGGCAGGGGACGAGGTGATCGTCCCCGCGCCCTACTGGGTCTCCTATCCCGACATGGTGGTGGCCAATGGCGGCACGCCGGTCATCGTCCGCTGCGACGAGGCCGCCCGCTTCAAACTGACGCCCGAGGCGCTGGAGGCCGCGATCACCCCGGCAACGCGCTGGCTGGTACTGAACGCGCCGTCGAACCCCACCGGCGTGGCCTACACCGCCGATGAGCTTCGCGCGCTGGGACAGGTGCTGCTCCGGCATCCGCATGTCATGGTTCTCTGCGACGAGATCTACGACCGCATCTGGTACGCCGAGTTCGAGGTGCAGAGCATCGTCTCGGTCGTGCCGGAGCTGGCCGATCGCGCACTGGTGGTCAACGGCGTTTCCAAGTCCTACGCGATGACCGGCTGGCGGATCGGCTACGGCGCGGGGCCGAAGGTGCTGGTCGACGCGATCAACAAGCTGCAGTCGCAATCCTCGTCCTGCCCCTCCTCGATCAGCCAGGCGGCGGCGGCGGCGGCGCTGACCGGCGACCAGTCCAGTGTCGAGGCGACGGTGAAGGTCTACCGTGAGCGTTGCGAGAAGGCCTGGGAACTGCTGAACGCCATCGAGGGGCTGAGCTGCGTCAGGCCGGACGGGGCGTTCTACCTCTACCCGAACTGCGCCGGGGTGATCGGCAAAACGACGCCGGACGGCAAGACCATCGAGACCGACCTCGACTTCGTGATCTACTTGCTGGAAAGCGCCGGCGTCGCCTCGATCCACGGCGCGGCCTACGGGCTGGAGCCGCATTTCCGCATCTCGACCGCCACCTCGATGGAAATTCTCGAGGACGGCTGCGCGCGGATCGAGAAAGCCTGCAAGGCGCTGTCATGAGCGGCGCGCTGGAGCAGATGTTCGGGCTGGATGGCAAGCGCGCGCTGGTCACCGGCTCGTCGCAGGGGATCGGCCTGACGCTGGCGCGCGGGCTGGCGCGGGCGGGCGCGGCGGTGGTGCTGAACGGTCGCGACGCCGGGGGGGTCGCGGCGGCCTGCGATGACCTGCGCGCCGAATTGCCCGGGGCCGAGATCGACAGCCTCGTCTTCGACGTCACGCAACACGACGCGGTGCGTGACGCCGTGGACGGGTTCGAGCGTGAAAGGGGCGCCATCGGCATCTTGGTGAACAATGCGGGGATGCAGCACCGAAGCCCGCTGGAGGACTTCCCGCCGGACCGGTTCGAGGCCCTGCTGCAGACCAACATCGCCTCGGTCTTTCACGTCGGGCAGGCTTGTGCGCGGCACATGATCGGACGTGGCGCGGGCAAGATCGTCAACATCGCTTCGGTCCAGACGGCGCTGGCGCGGCCCGGGATCGCGCCCTACACCGCAACCAAGGGCGCGGTCGGCAACCTGACGAAGGGCATGGCGACCGACTGGGCGCGGCACGGGCTCAACGTCAACGCCATCGCGCCGGGCTATTTCGACACGCCGCTGAACGCCGCGCTGGTGGCCGATCCCGAGTTCACCGCCTGGCTCGAAAAACGCACGCCGGCAGGGCGATGGGGGCAGACCGACGAACTGGTCGGCGCCTGCATCTTCCTCGCTTCCGATTCCTCCAGCTTCGTGAATGGCCATGTCCTCTATGTCGACGGCGCGATCAGCGTCTCTCTCTGACCCCCGCCACCTTGTCATCATGGGCGTCTCCGGTTGCGGCAAGTCCACTGTCGGCGCTGCGCTGTCGCTACGGCTCGGCTTGCCGTTCCGGGACGGCGACGACCTGCACCCACTGCGCAACATTCGCAAGATGTGCGAGGGCGAACCTCTAGACGATGCCGACCGCTGGCCCTGGCTTGACCGCTGCGGCGCGGCGCTGCGCGCGGCCGAGGGCGGGCTGATTTTGGGCTGTTCGGCGCTGCGGCGGCGCTACCGGGACCGGCTGCGGGAGAGCTCCGGGCTTCATGGCCTGCGCTTCATCCACCTGCATGCCGATCAGGAGCGGCTCTGCGCACGGGTCAGCGCGCGGAAAGGCCACTTCATGCCTGCGACGCTGCTACGCAGCCAGTTCGCGGCGTTGGAACTGCCCGACGCGGATGAGGCCGCGATCACCGTCGCCGCCGACCGGGCGGTTCCGGCGCTTCTCGACGACATCCTGACGGCGCTGGCCGATGACCCGTCGCCCGGAAATCTCAGCCACGCGGTCTCAGCACGGGCCGTCCCTCACATCGGGCCCGCGACGGGGCCCCGCGGAAAGAAGATATGATGAAACCGACAATCCTGCAAATGGGCGCCTATCCCGACTGGGACGAGGCGCCGCTCAACCAGAGCTACGACGTGCGCCGCTATTTCGAGGCGCCGGACAAGGCGGCCTTCCTCGCGGATTGCGGCCCCGACATCCGCGCCATCGCGACGCGGGGCGAGCTGGGCGCGAGCGCCGAGGTCATCGCGGCCTGCCCGAAGCTCGAGATCGTCTCGGTCTACGGCGTGGGTTACGACGCAGTCGATCTCGAGGCCTGTCGTGCCCGCGGGGTGCGCGTGACCAACACGCCGGACGTGCTCACCGGCGACGTGGCCGACCTTGGCGTCGCGATGATGCTTGCGCTGTCGCGCGGGGTGGTGGGTGCCGAGGCCTGGGTGCGCAGTGGGGAGTGGGCCGACAAGGGCAACTACCCGCTGCAGCGCCGGGTCTGGGGCCGCCGGGCCGGCATCCTCGGGCTTGGCCGGATCGGCTTCGAGGTCGCGAAGCGGCTTCAGGGCTTCGGCATGGAGATCGCCTATTCCGACATCGCGGAGAAGCCCTATGCCGACGGCTGGAGTTTCGTCACAGACCCGGTGGACCTGGCGGAGCGGTCGGATTTCCTCTTCGTGACTCTGGCGGCCTCGGCCGGGACCCGGCACATAGTCAACCGCGCGGTGCTGGACGCGCTCGGCCCCGAGGGCACGCTGATCAATGTCTCGCGCGCGTCCAACATCGACGAGGCGGCGCTGATCGAAGCGCTGCAGGACAAGCGTCTGGGCGCCGCGGCGCTGGACGTGTTCGAGGGCGAACCGTCCATCGACCCGCGCTTCCTGGCGCTGCCCAACGTGCTGCTGCAGCCGCACCAGGCCTCGGGCACCGTCGAGACCCGCAAAGCCATGGGCGCGCTGGTTCGCAAGAACCTGGACGCGCATTTCGCAGGCGATGCCCTGCCCACGCCGGTGTTGTGAGGACCGCCATGAAAGCACTTGTCATCCACGCGGCGCGCGACCTGCGCCTTCAGGAGTGGACACCCGAGCCGCTCGGCGAGGGGCAGGTCCGGTTGCGGACCTCGGTCGGCGGGGTCTGCGGATCGGACCTGCACTACTACCACCATGGCGGCTTCGGCGCGGTCCGGCTGCGCGAGCCGATGGTGCTGGGCCACGAGGTCTCGGGCGTGGTGGAAGATGTCGGTCCGGGCGTCACCGGGCTGTCGCGCGGCGACCTTGTGGCGGTTTCTCCCTCGCGGCCCTGTGGCGGCTGTGGCTATTGCCGCGAGGGGCTGCCCAACCACTGCGAGAACATGCGCTTCTACGGCTCGGCCATGCCCTTCCCGCATATCCAGGGTGCCTTTCGCGAGGAGTTGGTCGCGGACGCCGCGCAATGCACCCGCGCCGAGGGGCTGACCCCCGAGGCCGCGGCGATGGCCGAGCCGCTCTCGGTGGCGCTGCACGGGCTGCGCCGGGCCGGGGAACTCGTCGGCAGGCGGGTGCTGGTGACCGGTTGCGGCCCGATCGGTTTGCTCTGCATCCTCGCCGCACGCATAGCGGGCGCGGGCGAGATCGTCGCCACCGATCTGACGGACTTCACGCTGGCGAAGGCGCGCGAGATCGGCGCCGACGCGACAGTCAACACCGGCAGCGATCCCGAGGGCCTCGCGCCCTTCGCGGCGGGCAAGGGCAGCTTTGACGTGCTTTTCGAATGCACCGGCGTGGCGGCGGCGGTGGCCGCGGCGCTCCCGGCCATGCGGCCGCGCGGCGTTGTGGTGCAACTGGGGCTGGGCGGCGACATGCCGCTGCCAATGATGCTGCTGACCGCGAAGGAGCTCGACCTGCGCGGCTCCTTCCGCTTCCATGCCGAGTTCGCCACCGCTGTCGCGGCGATGCGCTCGGGCCGGATCGACGTGACCCCGCTGATCACCCATTCCATCCCGCTGGCCGAGGCCGAGCGGGCCTTCACGACCGCCTCTGACCGTACCTCGGCCATCAAGGCGCAGATTCGTTTCGTGTGAAGCCACCTCCGACGCTGCTGGGATGGCGGCGGCGGAGGACCACGGCCGCAATAGGACAGACAGCATGACGAACACGACACATCACGGCCTGATCGGCCTTGGCACGATGGGGGCCGCGCTGGCGCTCAATATTGCCGAAAAGGGCTTTGCCCTCGCCGTTTATAACCGGACCCCCGAAGTCACGCGGGCCTTCATCGCCGCCGCGGGTGGGCTGGCCAACCGTCTGATACCGGCCGAGAGCCTCGAGGCCTTCGTGGCCGCCATCGTGCCGCCCCGGACGATCCTGCTAATGGTGCCCGCCGGTCCGGTGGTCGATGCTCAGATCGAGGCCTTGCGGCCGCTGCTTGGCGCGGACGACCTGATCGTCGATGCGGGCAACGCAAACTTCGCCGACACCCAGCGGCGCACTGAGCAGGCGCACGCCGATGGCTTCGGCTTCATGGGCATTGGCGTTTCCGGCGGCGAGGAGGGCGCGCGTCACGGAGCGGCGATCATGGCCGGTGGCTCGGCCCATCAATGGACGCGCGTGGGCCCGCTGCTGCAGGCGATCGCGGCACGCCATCAGGACGATCCCTGCGCCGCGCCGATGGGGCAGGGCGGGGCGGGACACTTCGTTAAGATGGTCCATAACGGCATCGAATATGCCGACATGCAGATGATCTCCGAGGTCTATTCAATCATGCGCGACGGCATGGGTCTGGAGCCCGGGACCATCGCCGAGACCTTCGAGGCCTGGAACTCGGGGCCGCTGGCGTCCTACCTGATCGAAATTTCCGCGCGCATCGCCCGGACCAGAGACCCGATATCCGGCGCGCCGATGCTGGACATGATCCGCGACACCGCCGGCCAGAAAGGCACCGGGCGCTGGACCGCGATCGAGGCGCAGCACCTCGCCGTGCCGGTGCCGGTGATCGAGGCGGCGGTGGCCGCGCGAAACCTCTCGGCGCGGCGTCATGACCGTCAAAGGGGCGCAGCGGTATTTGGTGACATGCCTGGGCCGCTGCCGCAGGGTGGGCCCTCCGTCCGGAGCTTCGAAAAGGCGCTGATCGCGGGCAAGATTCTGTGCTACGCGCAGGGCTTCGAGATGCTCGACGCCGCCACGCAGCAATACGGCTGGGATCTGCCGATGGACACCATTGCGCGCGTCTGGCGCGCGGGTTGCATCATCCGGTCCGATATGCTGACCGAGATGGCCGAGGCGCTGCATGCCCAGCCGGGGCAGAACCTTATATTCTCAGAACCTTTCACCGCGCTCTTGCGCGACTCCGAGCAGGCGCTGCGCGAGACGGTGATCGCTGCGACCCGCGCCGGTATCGCTGTGCCCGCCCTCTCCGCGGGGCTGGCCTGGTTCGACACCATGCGCACCCGCCGCACTCCGGCCAACATGATCCAGGCGCAGCGCGACTTCTTCGGCGCGCACGGGTTCGAGCGGACCGACGGCATCGACGCCCCGCACGGCCCTTGGGTCGCATCGGTGGCCTGACGGAAAAGGCCGGCCGCCCCGATCAGGCGCACCGCGCCCAGTCGGGGCAGGCCAGATGGCAGCGGACGTCCCGCCCCGCGCTCCGCACCAGCTCCGGGGCGTCCCGCACGCAGACATCGCCGATGAAACGGTGACACCGGGGATGAAACGCACAGCCCGAAGGCGGATCGAGCGGAGACGGCACTTCCCCGCGCAACTCGATCTCGGTCCGGCGCTGGCCCGGCGTGCTGGGCAGGGCGGCTGACAGAAGCGCCTCGGTATAGGGGTGCTGCGGCGCCTCGAAGATGTCGTCGGTGGTGCCCGTTTCGACGATCGAGCCGAGATACATCACCGCAACCTGGTCGGCCAGGTAGCGCGTCGTGGCCAGGTCATGCGCCACCAGCAGGTAGCTGACGCCGTATTCCTGCTGGATGTCCTTGAACAGGTTGATGATCTGCGACCGGATCGAGACGTCAAGCCCCGAAACCGGCTCGGCGAGAATGATCAGTTCCGGGCGGAACACCAGCGCGCTGGCGATGGCGATCCGCTGCCGCTGACCGCCGGAAAACTCGTGCGGGTACTTGCGGGCGTGGGGAGGTCCGAGCCCCACGGCATCCAGCGGGTGGTCAGCATCGAGCAGCACCGCCCCGTGCATCTGTCCCGACAGCCCGATGCCGCGCAGGCCTGCCCGCAGCCCGGGGTCGAGCGCGGTGACCGCCGCCACCGTCGCGGCCCACCAGGCGTCGCAGGTCTGCTCGCTCGCGCCCTCGAACGGGTGCGCCACGCCCAAGGGCGCATAGGCCGTCGCCACGACAGGCCCGTCCGCGGCCATCACGCAGACCTTCACGGCAGTGGTTCCGAGGTCGATCCCGAGATACATCCTGTGCGATCCTTCCCTCGCCGGCGTTCCGCCGTTTCTTGACGCGCGAAAACATTCCAAGTCTGTTTACCGGGGCACGGTTATGAGGCGGCGCGTTGCGCTGGACGTGCTACCTGTTTGAATACCGCGGCGGCTTCCGTTTCAAGGGCCCGCGCGGCCACGGCGGTGCGGGCGGGAAATGGCCATAGGTGAACTGCACGAAGATGCCGCGCCCCTTGGCTGGATCGCGCGGAGCGAGGCATGAGAACGCTGCGCAAAGCGGAAACCAAGCTGCCCGGATTGGGCAGCCTGCAGATTGACAAGGAGCGCGTCGCGGTCAGTTGCAGGGCAGAAGGTCGCTGCCGAGGCGCGGGCCGCCGTCGCGGATCTCGCGGTCCCGGACCTGCGTCATGTTGAACCCAAGCGAGCGTCCAATGGTCGGCCCGTAGGTGCCGACGGCCCGGCGGGCGTCTTCGCCGCCCTGCAGCGTGAACGAGACATCGCTCGCCTGGCCTTCGTCGGTCATGACCCCATGGTAGGTTCTGCCGTCATTGGACAGCGCGACCATGACACCGCCGGGGTTCAGATCGGCAACCCAGATGTTGCTCGCGACCATGCTGTGCATCTGACCATAGGCCATGTTGTTGATTGACCAGAGCCCGGACTGGGGATGCACACCGCGCCCCGTCGTGATCGGGAAACTTCCTGCATTGCTGAAGTTTTGCATCGAGGTGATCTCTTCGCCACCATAGCTGCCGTCCCAGCTGTTGGTGACGAAGCTGTTCGGCCAGCGCCATTCCCCGTCCAGCTCGCTGCCCTCGAAGCGGAAGCGGAACGCACCGTAGCGATGGGCGGCGTCATCGGTGAAGATCCCGCTCGCGCAATTGCCGATGACGCGGCCCGCGATCACCCCCTGGCCTGCAAAATCGCCCACCACGTAGCGCTGGTTGCCGACGATATACTGCACAAGGTTCAGCTTTCCGCGTTCGGTCTGCCATGTCCCCGTGAAGGAATACGCCACGGGCAAGTCAACGACAGGCGGATCGATGACCGGCGGCTGCGGCTGACCTGCAAGACCATCCCGATAGACGATCAGCAGCGCCTCGCCAGCAAGGCCGGTCTGCGCCGCACCTCCCGTGATGGCCCAGTTATAGGCCTCCATCAGGAACTCGAACTGGTGCTGGCGCAGGCTGCCGTTGCCCACCGGATACCCCATCGCACCCTGGTAGCGCTGGATCGCGCCTCGGGTCCCACGGCCCGGGATGCCGTCAACCGGACCCGCCGAGAAGCCGAAGTAGTTGAGTGCCGTCTGGATGCCGATCACCAGCTGGAACTGGCTGGGTTCCGCATTGGGGGCCGCATGGCCCGGGTCGGGCGCCGGGGTCCCCTGGGCCTCGGCGCGCCGCGCGGCATCAGCCAGAGCGATCGCGAGCAGGCCGCCGACGACAAGGGCACCAAGGGCATCGTTATTGTGATTGTTGGCCTCGGCCCGAGTGACGGGGGCAAGCCCGATGGCTGTGGCGAGGACGGCGGTGGTGGCAAGCTTGAACATTGGTTTGATGTCCCTTTTCTTGGTGCGTACGCATTTTGCGGTTGAGTGGGCGTTCATTCGGGTGAAGCCCAACCATTGCGGTGGCATGTGTTTGAGAATTCGGCGCGGGCAACACGGGTCAATCGGCTTGCCCGACCGCAAGGCATTGTGGCTTAGGTCTCTACCAGCCCCACTGGAACGTAAGGCCCGTTTCGCCATGAGAGGTTTGGATCACATCCGCGTCCGCACCGTGGCCAAATTGGAAGATCCCGTGCGCTTGTCCATTTCCACGTTGGTCGAGCCGTGCTTGATGGCCGGTCCCGTCTTGATGGATCACGCCGACCGAGCCCGAGTTCGCACGCTGTGCGATGGCCGCAGCGTTGAGGCTCCCGTCTTGGTGGACGAAAGCGCCGCTCTCCACGTCCA
>JAUIAU010000139.1 GCA_030425185.1 Alphaproteobacteria bacterium | reverse complement strand
CGTGCTCGGCATCAAGGACACCTACACCGGCGCGCCGCTGGACAAGGTGCTGGCCGAGAAGCGCGGCGATCTCCTGTTCCTGTTCCTCTTCTCCCTCGGGCTGGGCGGCGTCGTGCTGCTCCGGCCCATCAACCCCGACCGTCTGACCAAGGAGTCCTGACATGAAGACGATCACCTCGATCACCCTCGCCGCGCTGGTGCTGAGCGCCGGCCTCGCCCATGCCCAGACGGCCACCGCCGACATGGATGGCGACGGCGTGCCCGACATCTCGGAGCCGCTGCTGCATAGCGATCCGATGAACCCCGACACCGATGGCGACGGCCTGAACGACCTCGCCGACAGCGATCCGGTGACGGCCGCCGACCCGATCACGGCGGGCGGGGCCGCGGCCCCCTACCGGCTGGGCGAGATCCTTGTCGAGAACAACGTCGATCCGGCCACGCACCGGGACGCGCCGGATCACCTCGAGGTCCAGATCCTGAACGACGGCGCGGCCGACCTGTCGGGCCTGACCGTGTTCTACACGATCACCGACGCCGACAGCGGCGCGGTGGAAAGCTACGTCTATCACCCCGCGCTGGTCGTTGCCGCGGGCGGCGAGGCCCGGTTGCACGTCGACGAGGGCACCGCGCCGGGCCACCTGCGGGCCAATCCGAACTCGCTCTACGTCACCAGGCTTGCGGGCAAGCATATCGCGGTGGCGGTGCAGGCGGACGGCTTCGCCGCGGTCCGAGGCACGGTGGAGAAGGACCCGGGCGGCGCGGAAACCGCGGACTGACAAGCGACGGGTGCCGGGGGACAGTCCCCCGGCGCGCCGGGCCTTGCCGCTAGAGCAGGCCCGGCAGCCAGAGCACCGCCGCCGGGAACGCGATCGTCAGGGCCACCACCACGAGATCGGCCAGAAGAAACGGGATCACCCCCGCGAAGATCTGGCCGGTCGAGACGTACTGGTGCGCCACGTTCTTGATCACGAAGACGTTCAGCCCGACCGGCGGCGTGATCATCCCGATCTCGAGCAGCTTGACCACCAGCACCCCGAACCACACGAGGCTCAGGTCCTGGCTTTGCAGGACCGGCAGGAAGACCGGCAGGGTCACGAGCATCGCGCCGACCGGTTCCATGAAGGTGCCGAGCGCGAGGTAGACCAGCACCACGATCAGCATGAGCTGGATGTAGCCCAGATCGGCCCCAGCCACCCAGCTGTTGATGAAGCTCGACAGGCCCGACAGCCCGAGGAAGCGCGTGAACATCGACGCCCCGACCGCGATGATGAAGAGCGATCCGGTCGTCGTGACCGTCTCCAGCAGCGACCGGCTGATGACGTCCCGGTTCAGGCGCCCGGTCACCGCCGAGATGATCAGCGTGCCGAGTGCGCCGACCGCGCCCGCCTCGGTCGCCGAGAAGAACTCGGCGAAGAGACCGCCGAACACCAGCAGGATCAGGGCGAGGATCGGCAGGACGTTCAGCACGGCGGCCCGGGCGCTCTGCGCGTCCTCGGCCGCGGCCCGCGGCGGGATCACGTCGGGGCGCAGGACACTGATGACGAGGATCACCGCGCAATACGAGACCGCCGTCACGAGGCCGATGAAGATGCCGCCGACGAAGACCTCGGTGATCGAGGTCTCGGCGAAGACCCCGTAGAGGATCATCAGGATCGACGGCGGAATGAGCGCGCCGATGGTGCCCCCGGCGGCGATGGACCCCGCGGCGATGGACGGGCGGTAGCCCGCCTGCACCATCTCGGGGATCGCGATGCGGCCCATCGCGGCCGCGCAGGCCAGCGACGAGCCCGAGACCGCGGCGAAGCCGGAACAGGCGAAGATCGACGAGATCGCCAGTCCACCCGGCAGGCGGCGCAGCACCACCTTGGCGGCGTCGAACAGGCCCCCGGTCAGGCCCGCGTGGAAGGCGACGAAGCCCATCAGCAGGAACATCGGGACCGCGGACAGGGTCCAGGAGGCGACGAAATCGTAAGGCGTGGAGTAAAGGATGCCGACCGCCGGTTTCACCCCCACGAGGCTGACGACCCCGCCGAAGCTGACGGCGATCAGGGCCATGGCGACCGGCACGCGCAACAGCAACAGCGCGATCAGGAGGCCGACGCCGATGAAGCCTGTTTCAACACTCATGAGACGCGTCCGATCCGGCGTGTCCGGTCCACCGTCTTCACGAGGCAGGCCGCGGTGGCCAGCGCGAAGCCGAGGGTCGGAAAGATGTAGCTGGGATAGGTTATGAACCGGACCTCGCCGAGTTCGATCAGCGTGCCCCGGTTCCAGTTCGAGACCATCGCGCCCCAGGTGGCCCAGGTCAGCGTGCCGTAGATGCCGCTCGCGATGGCGGCGACAAGGGCATCGGAGGCCTCGCGCAGGGGGCGCTGCAGCAGCCCGTCGATCAGCTCGACGGACACCATCTGGTCCTTCAGCTCGATATAGGCGAGCGGCAGGAACGCCAGCGGGACCATGTAGTAGCGCGCCACCATCGCGTTGGTGGAACTGAAGGAATACCGGAAGAGGTTCCGCAGCACCACGTCGAGGCAGATGTGGAGCATCATCGCCACCACGGCGGCGGCGCCGACAAGCGCAAGAAGCCGGGCAACGCGGGACGCGGCGGTCACGAGCATATCCATCGGGGCGATCCGGAACGAGGGGAGGTCCTGCCCCGGACATGCCGGGGCAGGAGGAAGGGGTCAGAGACCGTAGGTCGAGAAGTCGACGTCGCTCCAGATCCGCTCCCATGCCATCGCGGCCAGGGCATCGGGATCGTTGCCGATATCGGCAATGGCGGCCGACCACTCATCGACCAGCGCGACGAAGTCCGCCGCCAGTTGTCCGCCCGCGGCGACCTGCGCCGCACGGTCTTCCTGTGCGAAGGCATCCGCGGCGGCGAGCATCTCGTCCGAGGCCTCGACCACGGTGATGTCCGAGGCGCGCACGGCTTCCCAGGCGGCGGCCGGCAGCTGGAAGCCCCAGCGGTCGGTCAGGTCGAAGTTCGCCCGGTTCGCGGCGCGGGCGATGGTGGCGCGCTCCTCGGTCGAGAACGACTCCCACTTCGGCAGGGCCACGGTGAAGTT
>JAUIAU010000040.1 GCA_030425185.1 Alphaproteobacteria bacterium | reverse complement strand
CGAACACCTACGACGCGGAGCCGATCCCGCCCGAGGCCCGGGCCGAGATCGACCGCCTGCTGCGCTCGGGCGACCTGTTCCGCTACACCGCGCCCGAGGATGCCCCGGTGGCGCTGCTGGAGCGCGAATTCGCGGACCTGCTCGGGGCCCGCTACGCGCTGGCGGTCTCGTCCTGCTCGGCGGCACTCTTCCTGTCGCTCAAGGCGCTCGGCCTGCCGCGCGATGCGAAGGTGCTGATCCCCGCCTTCACCTTCGCCGCCGTGCCCTCGGCAATCGTGCATGCCGACTGCGTGCCGGTCCTCGTCGAGGTCGGCGAGAACTTCCGCATCGACCTCGCCGATTTCGAGGCGAAGTTCACCGACGATATCGCGGCGGTGATGATCAGCCACATGCGCGGCCATACCTCCGACATGGACGCGATCATGGCGCTGGCCGATGCGAAGGGCGTGCCGGTGATCGAGGACGCCGCCCACTCGCTCGGCACCACGTGGGACGGCCGCAACATCGGCACCATCGGCACCGTCGGCTGCTTCTCGTTCCAGTCCTACAAGCTGGTGAACGCGGGCGAAGGCGGCATCCTGATCTCGGACGATCCCGAGGTGATCGCGCGCGCGGTCATCATGTCCGGCGCCTACGAGCACAACTGGAAGAAGCACAAGGGTCCGCAGGGCCAGAACAGCCCCGAACTGGCCGAGGCCTTTGCCCGCTGGCAGAACCGGCTGCCGCTTTACAACATGCGGATGCAGAACCTGTCGGCCGCCGTGATCCGCCCGCAGTTGCCCCATGTCGCCCGCCGGGTCCGCGACGGACGCCGCAACCACGATCTGGTTGCCGACCTGCTGAACGCGACCGCGTGGATGCACGTGCCCCCGGCCCTGCCCAAGGAAGCCCGCGCGCCCGACTCGCTGCAGTTCAACCTGATTGGCATGACCGACGACCAGGCCCGTGCCTTCCAGGCCGCCGCCAAGGCGCGCGGCGTGTCGGTGTCGGTGTTCGGCCTGTCCGAGGACAACGCGCGCGCCTTCTGGAACTGGCAGTTCCTCGGCGAGACCCCCGACCTGCCCCGCACCCGCGCGATGCTGATGTCGGCCTGCGACGTGCGCCTTCCGGCGCGCCTGACCGAGCCGGAGCTGCGCTTCATCGCGGACGGCGTGATCGGCGCAGCGGCCGAGGTGATGGGGGCCCCGGTCCGCGCCTACGGCACCTGAGCCAGCCGCAGATCGTCCCCCAGCCACGGCCAGCGCCCGCACGCGGGACCGAGCACCTGCGCCTCGATCCCGGCGCGCAGAAGCCCGGCGGTGACGGCGGGCCAGTCGCCCATCCCCTCGCGCCGGGCAATCAGGGCGATGTCGCGGGCCAGCGGTTGCGTCGGCAACGGCCGCAACTCGACCGCGCCGAGAAAGCGCTGCCCGCGGGTCGCGCCCAGCACGCTGAGAATGGTCCACCCGGCCCCTTCCGCCACCAGCGCCATCAGCGCGTGGTAGCTGCCGATCTCGAACCGGTGCGGCAGGCGCAGACCGGCGGCGGCCAGGTGGCCCTCGATCTGCCGCCCCATCAGGTGCCGCGTGGTATAGAGCAGGAACGGCAGGTCCGGCAGCCCCTCGGGCGTACCCGGCGGCACCACCGCCACGAAGGGATCGCGCATCAGCGGGTGCACCTCGGCCCAGTCCGGGGCCGCGCCCGCCTCGGCCGCCACGATCATGTCGAGGCCCTGCGCCTCGAGCAGGTCGTGCAGGCGGTGGCTCGGCCCGGTCTCGAACAGGATGCGGGTGCCGTCCAGCCGGGCGGCCAGTTCCGTCAGCAGGCGCGGCGTCACGTCCGCCTCGAAATCCTCGATCATGCCCAGTTGCAGGACGGCCAGGCGCCCGGCCTCGGCCCGGCGCAACTCGGCCCGCGCCTGCGCCGCCTCGGTCAGGATCGCCTGCGCCCGGAGCCGGAACAGCGTCCCCTCGGGCGTCAGCCGCACCGGTCGCGCGCTGCGATCGAGCAGCGTCACCCCGAGGGCGGCCTCGAGGTTGGTCAGTTGCTGCGAGACCGCGCTCGCCGAAGCGCCCAGGCGACGCGCGGCAGCGGTGATCGCGCCCTCCTCGACGGTGGCGAGAAAGACCTCGATCCCCCACAGGGTCAGGCGTCCGCTGCTGCCGCTCGTCTCGCTCATGGGGTCCTCCCGCTGCCCTGACGCTAGGCTGCGCGGCGGCAGCGCGCAACGCCGCCGCGCGGGCATCCCCCCCCGATTGCGGTCCCCCGGCGGGCGGCATAGGCTCGCGGCATCCAATGCCCGGAGGCCCCATGTCCACCCCCGCACCGAACTCCTGGGAAGCCCGCGCCGAGGCGCATTCCTTCTACGGCTTCACCGACCTGCCCACCATCGCCGCGCGCGGGACCGTCGTGCTGACCCACGGGGACGGGCCCTATGTCTTCGACACCAACGGCAAGCGCTACCTCGATGCCAACTCGGGGCTCTGGAATATGGTGGCGGGCTTCTCGGATGCGCGCCTCGCCGAGGCCGCCAAGGCCCAGTATGACCGCCTGCCCGGCTACCACGCCTTCTTCGGGCGGATGTCCGACCAGACCGTCGCCCTGTCTGAGAAGCTGGTCGAGGTCTCGCCCTTTCCGCGCGGCAAGGTGTTCTACACGAACTCGGGGTCCGAGGCGAACGACACGCTGGTGAAGATGCTGTGGTTCCTGAACCGCGCCGAGGGCCAGCCGCAGCGCACCAAGATCCTGACCCGGGTGAACGCCTATCACGGGGTCACGGTGGTCTCGGCCTCGATGACCGGCAAGCCCTACAACGCGGTCTTCGGCCTGCCGCTGCCCGGCTTCCTGCACCTGACCTGCCCGCATTACTGGCGGAACGGGGCGGAGGGCGAGACCGAGGCGCAGTTCACCGCCCGGATGGCCGCCGAGCTGGAGGACGTCATTGCCCGCGAAGGCGCCGACACCATCGCCGCCTTCGTCGCCGAGCCGGTGATGGGCGCGGGCGGGGTCATTCCGCCCAGCGACGGCTATTTCCAGGCCATCCACCCGATCCTGAAGAAGCACGGCATCCCGCTGATCTCGGACGAGGTCATCTGCGGCTTCGGCCGCACCGGCGAGATGTGGGGCTGCGAGAGCTACGACTTCATGCCGGACGCGATCATCTCGTCGAAGGTGCTGACCGCCGGTCTCTTCCCGATGGGCGCGGTGATCCTCGGGCCGGATCTCGCGGACCGGCTGACCGCCGCCTCCGAGGCCATCGAGGAATTCCCGCACGGGTTCACCGCCTCGGGCCATCCGGTCGGCTGCGCCATCGCGCTGAAGGCCATCGAGCTGGTCGAAACCGAACTGCTCGAGCAATGCCGCGCGCTGATCCCCGGCTTCACCGCCGGGCTGAACGCGCTGGCGGACCAGCCCCATATCGGCGAGGCGCGCGGGCGCGGGCTGATGGGCGCGCTGGAGGCAGTCGCGGACAAGCCGACCAAGACCCCCTTCCCCGGCACCCTGTCGGTCAGCGAGCGCATCGCCAACACCTGCACCGATCACGGGCTGATCTGCCGTCCGCTGGGGCAGTCGATCGTGCTCTGCCCGCCGTTCATCCTGACCGAAGCGCAGATGGACGAGATGTTCGGCAAGCTCTCCGCCGCCCTCGGGCAGGTCTTCGCGGAACTGGACGCCGCCTAGCCCTCGACCGGGGCACCGAGCGCCGCCATCAGCAGGCCCAGCACCGCCAGCCCGGCATAGAGCGGGGCGTCCGCGCGCCCGGCCCGGTGCCGCGCCATCGCCGCCAGGCCGGCCTGCAACGCATAGTAAAGCGCGAAGGCCCGGCTGGCGTAGGCGATGATCTGGAACACGTCGAGCATCCAGGTCATCCCGATCCCGAGCGCGACGAGACCGGCGTAGCCCATGCGCTCGGACACCCGGCCACCGGTCAGTTCGGCGACGAGGCCGCCCGACCCCCCGGTGTCGGCGATGGCGGCGCTCAGTTGCGCCGACAGCGCGGCGAGGATCAGCAGCGGCGGCAGGACCGGTGCCACCTGCCCCATCATGCCGACGATTGCGGTTTCCGAGAACGGCACCGCCCCGGCCGGGAACAGGAACACCAGCGGCGTGACATAGGCGACGTAGATCGCCGCCGAGAGCGCCTGCGCCCGGCGCATCGTCCGGATGCGCAGCGCGGCGTCGTAGCTCGCCCCGAGATAGCGCGAGGTCTCGAAGCCCTGCACCGTGACGATCAGCCCGAAGACCAGCCAGACCGCGGGCCAGCCGCTGACAGTGACCGGGTTCACCACCAGCGCGTTCTCCGCCGCGCGTCCGCCGAAGGCGATGACGAGCCCGGCCAGAAGCCCCGCGATGATCGCGAGCTTCAGACCGACCGACACCTGCTCGGCCCGCTCCAGCGCGCCGAAACCGCGCCCGGCGCCGAGCGCGAGGATGCCGAGGAAGACCAGCGTCGTGACGATCTGCGCGCCGGTGCCGCCCCGGGTGGCCGCCCCCGCGCCGAGATCGGCGATGCGCAGGGCGAAGGCCCCGAACAGGTTCAGGTAGTAGGTGACCGAGATGACATAGGCCGCCGCCAGCACCCAGCTCGCCGCCGTCTCGACCTGCCGTTCGGCACGGCCGCGCGCCTGCGGGTGGGCGTCGAGGTCGGCGATGTTCACGCGGATGGCCGCCCCGAAGGCCCAGGCCACGGCGCAGAGGCCCGCCATCGCGACCGGCGCCCAGACCCCGAAGCTGTCGTCGAGGATCGGTCCGAGAACCAGGAACCCGCTGCCGATGATCGACGCCAGCGGGGTGACCGTGGCCCGCCAGCCAGGGGCCTGCGCAATGCGGGGCCAGACGAGAAACGCCGCCACGGCAAGCGCGGCGGCGATCACGGCGACATCTGTCAGCATGGTCCGATCCTCCCCGCGGCACGCGGGGCGCGCGGGCTCACTTGCCGAGCTTGTTCAGCTTCGACTGCAGTTCCGCAAGTTGCTTCTTGATCGCGTCGAGGTCGTCCTCGGTGTGGCTCTCGTCGGCCGGATCGGGACCGGACGTGCCGCCCATGATCCCGCCGGTCATCGCCTTCAGGAAGGCGGCCTGCTGTTTCTGCATCGCGTCGAACCCGGGCATCGAGGCCAGCGGGTTCGGCATGTGCGTCATGTTCTCCATCATCTTCGCCTGGCTCTCGCGGAGCATCTCGAAGGACGAGGCGAGGAACTGCGGCACCATCGAGCCGGCCTGCGTCTGGTAGCTGCGCACGAGGTCGGTCAGCACGTTGATCGGCAGCATGGTCTCGCCACGGCTTTCGTGCTCGGCGATGATCTGGATGAGGTACTGGCGGGTCAGGTCGTCGCCGGTCTTGAGATCGACGATCTGGACCTCGCGCCCCTCGCGGATGAACTTCGCGATGGCTTCGAGGGTGACGTAATCGCTGGTCTCGGTGTTGTAGAGGCGTCGGCTGGCGTACCGCTTGATCAGGAGCGGCCCCTTTTCCGTCTCGGCCATGATGTCTGCCTCCCTGTCTTTGCCAGTGCAGCGGAGCCTAGGACAGCGTTTCGCAAAAGAAAAGCAATTTGGCGCAGCGCAGCATGACCCGCTTCGCTGCGCAGCGAAATCGGTCTGCCGCAGAGCAGCACAAAGGCAGGAAAAGGGACGGATCCTTTCGGACCCGTCCCTCCGATCTTCACCGACAGGGAGGCAGCCGGTGAAAGATGCCGTGATGGCTTACTTCGCCGCCGCGGTGGCTTTCTTGGCGGCGGTGGTGACTTCCGCGGTCGCCTTCTTGACGGCAGCGGTGGTCTCTTCGGTCATTTCCTTGCCGGCGGCGAGCATCAGCTCGACGGTCTCCATCTGGACCTTCTTGGCGATCTCGGCGAAGGCGGCCATGTGCTCGGCAGCCATCTCGGCCGAAGCCGACGCGAAGTCGGTCATGGCTTTGGTGTAGTCGGCCGGCTCGGCCTTCACCTTGGTGACGTCGGCCATCTTGGACAGGGTGTCCTTGGTCCACTTCGCCGACAGCTCGGTCGACTTCTCGGCGGCTTCCAGCGCGACCTTCGACATCTTCTCGCCCATCGCGGCCTGCGACTTGAAGGCGTCCTGCATCGCAGCGGTGTCCATCGGGAACGACTGCATCAGCTCGGTCATGTACTTGGTGAAATCATCGGCTTTGGCCATTGGTCTGTCTCCTGTGGTCCAGCGGTCTGGTGCGCCCGGGTCCGTCCGTCGAACCCTCTCTGCGTCTGCAACAGGATATACATGCTGCGGCGCAGCAAATCAAGTCGAAATGCTGCGTCGCAGAAAAAACAGGTCAGGCCGTGAAATCAGGCGTTTGGCTTGGCAACCACGTAGGTTCCCGGCGCATCGGCCAGCACGGGATGGGCGGAATCACCCGGCACGCGGGCCTCGGTCTTGGCCCCCGAGCGGCGCGACAGCCACTCGCTCCAGCGCGGCCACCACGACCCCTGGTGGAAGGTCGCGCCCTCCATCCACTCCTCGGGCGTCCCCTTGAGATCATCGTTCGTGTAGTGGCCGTACTTCTGCTTGGTCGGCGGGTTGACGATCCCGGCGATGTGGCCCGACTCGGACACCACGAAGGTCTTCTCCCGGCTGCCGAACTGGCGCAGCCCGGCATAGACCCCCTTCCACGCGGCGATGTGGTCGGTCTCGCAGGCGATCGAGTAGACCGGCACCTTGATATCCTTCAGCGACAGCGTCTCGCCGCAGAGCTCCAGCGTGCCGCCCGCCAGCCGGTTGTCCTGGCAGAGGTCGCGCAGGTACTGCACGACCATCCGGCCCGGCAGGTTGGTCGAGTCGCCGTTCCAGTGCAGCAGGTCGAAGGCCGGCGGACGCTGGCCCAGCATGTAGCTGCGGATAGCCGGGCCATAGACCAGGTCGTTCGCGCGCAGGTACGAGAAGGTCCGCGACATGAAGAACGAGTGCAGGTAGCCCTTCTCGTCGACCTCGCGCTCAATCCCGTTCACGAAGTCGTCCTCGAGGAACACGCCCATCTCGCCAGGGTCCTCGAAATCGGTCAGGGCCGTGAAGAACGTGGCCGAACGCACCGACTTGTCGCCGCGCTTGCCCATCAGCGCCAGCGTGGCCGCCAGCGTCGTGCCCGCGATGCAGTAGCCGATCGCGTTGACCTGCTTCTCGCCGGTGACCTGCTTGACCTGCTCGATCGCGGCCAGGAACCCTTCCTCGACATAAGTGTCGAGCGTCACCTCGGCATAGGACGCGTCGGGGTTGACCCAGGAGACCACGAACAGGGTGTAACCCTGCTCGACGATCCACTTGATCAGGCTGTTCTGCGGCTTCAGATCGAGGATGTAGAACTTGTTGATCCACGGCGGGAAGATCACCAGCGGTGTGCGGTGCACCTGCTCGGTCTTCGGCGTGTACTGGATCAGCTCGAACATCCGGTTGCGGAACACGACCTTGCCTTCGGACGTGGCGAGATCGCTGCCGACCTTGAACGCCTCCGGGTCCGACAGGGTCACCAGCAGGTCGCCCTGGTTGCGCTCCAGGTCCGAGATCAGGTTCTCCAGCCCCTGCACCAGCGACTCGCCCTCGGTCTCGACCGCGCGGCGCAGCGCCTCGGGATTGGTGTTCAGGAAGTTGGTGGGCGAGAACAGGTCGACGATCTGGTGCGCGAAGAACTCGACCCGGCGCTTGTCGTTGCCCGACAGCCCCTCGAGGTCCTTGACCGCCGACTCGATGGCCTCGGCCGAGATCAGGTACTGCTGCTTGACGAAGTTGAAGTAGGGGTGGGTGTCCCACAGCGGGTCCTTGAAGCGCCGGTCGCTCGGGCCGGGATCGGCGGGCGCCGACAGGTTGCCCTGCGCGAGCAGCTGCTGTGCCTCGACCATGTGGGTCAGCGTCTTGCCCCAGTACTTGACCTGGTGCTCGACGATCTTCGCGGGGTTCGCCATCATCTCGGCGACATAGGCGGCGGCGGCCTTCATGTAGACGTCCGTGCCCGGCGCCTGCAGCCCGAAGTCGTGGCTGTCGCGCTTGGCCAGCGCGGCAACGAGCCGCTGGGACAGCGTCTCCATCTTGGCGATGTTGGCGTTCAGCTTGTCGAGTTGCTCGCCCATGAGAACCGTCTGCCCTCCTGCGTCATCCGACTCGGTTGTCATGTGAAGGAACCCCCCTTACTGTGCGTCCGCAGAATATCGTCGCGGGGACCGGGGGGCAAAGCGACCAATTGAACCGGGCGCACGTGCCGTTCGTTAAGGAGTGCCAATGCGTTACCTCGCGATGTATGACCTGATGGAAAGCTTCAGGAACACCAACCAGTGGCTCGGGGCCTCTGCGGTGGCGATGGGGTCCTACCCCCAGCTCGGGCTCATCCCGCACCCCTTCTTCCGCACCCTCGCCGCCTGGGGCGAAGTGACCGAGCGCAGCTTCGCCCGCATGGTGGTGAAGCCCGACTGGAACATCCGCACCGTCGTCGGCGAGGACGGGCGCGACCACCTCGTGAACATCGAAACCGTCGTGCGCCGCCCCTTCGGCGACCTCGTCCGGTTCCACGTCGCCGGCCGCCCCGAGAAGCCTCGCCGCGTGATGCTCGTCGCGCCGATGTCGGGCCACTATGCCACGCTCCTGCGTTCGACCGTACAGTCGTTGCTGCCGGATTGCGAGGTCTGGATCACCGACTGGCACAATGCGCGCGACATTCCCGTGTCCGAAGGCAAGTTCGACGTCGAGGATTACACCCTCTACCTCGTCGATTTCATGAAGCACCTCGGGCCGGACACGCATGTCATCGCCGTCTGCCAGCCCGCGCCGCTGACGCTGGCCGCGACCGCCTACCTCGCCGCGGAAGACCCGGACGCGCAGCCGCGCTCGCTGACGCTGATCGGCGGCCCGATCGATCCCGACGCCGCGCCGACCGAGGTCACCGACTTCGGCAACCGCGTCACAATGGGCCAGCTCGAACAGCTCGTGCTCCAGCGCGTCGGCTTCAAGTACGCCGGGGCGGGACGCATGGTCTATCCGGGCCTGCAACAGCTCACCTCCTTCATGACGATGAACGCCGAGCGGCACGCCAAGGCGTTCTCCGACCAGATCCTGCGCGTCGCCAAGGGCGAGGCCAGCGACCACGACGCGCACAACCGCTTCTACGACGAGTATCTCGCCGTGATGGACATGCCCGCAGAGTTCTACCTGTCCACGGTGGAGCGGGTGTTCAAGAAGCGCGAGATCGCCCGCAACACCTTCAAGGTGAACGAGACGCTCTGCGACGCGTCGAAGATCAGCACCGTCGCGGTGAAGATCGTCGAGGGCGAGAAGGACGACATCTCGGCCCCCGGCCAGTGCCTCGCGGCGCTGAAGCTGCTGACCGGCCTGCCCGCCTCGAAGAAGGCGGCGCACCTCGAACCGGGCGCCGGTCACTACGGCATCTTCGCCGGCAAGTCCTGGCGCAACAACATCCGTCCGCTGGTGCTCGACTTCATCGACGCCAACGGCACGGCCGGGTCCGCCGCCCGCACGGCCGCCGAGTAACCGGGCTCAGAGCCCGGTCTGCGCCAGCCACGCCCGGAGCGCGTCCGTCACCGCGTCGGACGCCTCCAGCGGGCTGAGATGGGCTGCCCCCTCGATCCCGACCAGACGCGCCTGCCGCGCGAGACCGGCCATGACCTCGGCCCGGCGCAGCGGGGTCAGGCGGTTCTCCTGCCCCGCGAGGATCAGCAGGGGACAAGAGGTCTTGCGAAGCAGCGCCTGCTGATCCGGGCGGCGCTGCTCGGCCTTGGCCTGCCGCCGCCAGATGTCCGGCCCGAGCCGCTTGCCCATCGCCCGGGCGAGCGCGACGATATCCCGGCGGATCTCGCTCTGCGGGAAAAGCTCGGGCGCGGTCTCTTCCTCCAGCACCTCGGCAAAGCGCCCGCCCGCGACCCGGACCAGCCGCGTCTCGCGCTGGGTCACGGTCTGCGGCGTCTCGGCCAGCGCGTCCGAGTCGACGAGCACCAGCCCGGCAATCCGCTCCGGCACGAGGCGCAGCACCTCCATCGCCACCGCCCCGCCGAGGCCGTGCCCGACCGGGATCACCCGCTCGGGCAGCGCGGGCAGCAGCGCCTCGGCCATCCCGCGGACGGTGTCCAGGGCGGCCAGCGGCGCCACCATCGCGGGGCGCTCGCTGCCAAGGGCGGCCATCTGCGACAGCCACAGGCGCGCGTCGCACATCCGCCCGGGCAGGAACAGCACCGGGGTCGGGGCCGCCTCGGCGCTCACGGCTGCCGCGCCACCCAGTCGAGGATCGCGTCCCGCACCATGGCCGTCAGGCCGGGGCTGAGGATGTCGCCCGCCAGCACGTGCATGTCCGGGTCCGCGCCCGCCGCAGGCTCGATCTCGATCACCTCGGCTCCGCCGCCCCAGCGCGACGCAACCCCGCGCGAGGCATCCGGGTCCACGACGGTGTCGAGGTCCGAGAACAGGAACAGCGCGGGCATTCCCGCCGCCCCGAAATCACGCTGCGCCGTATCACGCAGGAGCGTCGCCATCGGGAACAGAGCCGAGGACGGATAGCGGGTCGTCCAGTGCGCGGCGTGGCGCTCGTTCTGCGGGGTGAAGGCCCGCTCGCGCCCGACCAGCGGCGGTGCCCAGACGGCGGCATAGGGCAGGTCGAGGATCTTCGCCATCGGGTTGCGGACCCCGAAGTTGGGCGAGATCAGCACGACGCCCCGGACGCCCTCGGCCAGTTCCGGGTCGGTCGCGGCCGAGGCCGCCAGCGTGCCCCCGGTGGAAGTGCCGATCACCAGCACCTCGCGCCCGATGGTCCGCCCGATCGCCAGCGCTTCGGCGGTGTCCTTCAGCCAGTCCTCGGGCCGCGCTTCGGCCATCGCTGCGCCGTCCCGCCCGTGCCCGGTCAGCCGCGTGAAGAACAGGTTCGCCCCCAGCGCGGCGGCGACCTCGTCGGGCAGCGGGCGCACTTCCTCGGCACTGGCCGAGAACCCGTGCAGGTAGACCACGGCAAGGTCGGTGACCGCACCCGGCGCCCCGGCCCAGACGATCCGCTTGGCCGCCCCGTCGCGTAGGCCGGGCACCGCCGCCTCGCGGTCGGCCAGCCAGCCGTCGAGCGCCTCCGGCCCCGGCACCTCCGCCGTCACCGCCGCGAAGCTCGCGGGCCGGATCATGCTGTCGCGCGGCCCCAGCCACAGGAAGAGGGCCAGCGCCAGCACCACCACCAGCAGCCGTCCCAGCCATTTGCCAAAGCTCTGCATTCCCTCACCTCCCGGATCGTGCGGTCACATCCTCGACCGCCGCCACGATCAGCGCCAGCTCCTCCGGCCCCGAGAACCGGTGATCGGCGCCCTTGACCAGCGTCAGGCGGATATCAGGCCCTTCGGCATGGGCGAGGAGCCGCAGCGCAACCGCCTCAGCCACGTCGGCATCCGCCGTCCCGTGCAGGCAGCGCACCGGCATCGGCAGCGTCAGCGGGTCGCGCAGCACCAGGTTGGCGCGCCCCGACTCGATCAGGTGCCGGGTGATCGGATAGGGCGCGCCGTAGTCCGACGGCAGGTGGACCACCCCGTCCGCCAGCAGCGCCGCCTTCTGGGCGGCATCGAAGCCGTCCCACATCGCGTCCTCGGTGAAGTCCGGCGCCGCCGCGATGGTCACGAGGCCCGCCACCCGCTCCGGCATCCCGCGGGCGAGCAGCAGCGAGATCCAGCCGCCCATCGAGGACCCGACGAGGATCAGCGGCCCCTCGGTCAGCGCCGCGATCGCCGCGCGCGCGTCCTCGGCCCAGTCGCCGATCCCCAGCGTCAGGAAGTCGCCGCCCGAGACCCCGTGCCCGGAATAGTCGAAGCGCAGGAAGGCCCGGCCCCGGGCGCGCGCCCAGTCTTCCAGGTGCTGGGCCTTGGTCCCGGTCATGTCCGACCGGAACCCGCCGAGGAACACCACGCAAGGCCCAGTGCCCCGCGTCCGGTGATACGCCAGCCGCCGTCCCTGCGGCGTGTCCAGATAGGCCGCTTCCACCATCCGCTCCCCCCGTGTTTGCACCAGCGTAGCGGGGCCGCCGCGCCGAGGCAAAGCCTCAGCCAAGACCGGACGTCGGGTCACGCAATCCTTGCAGCCGCAGCGCCGCGGCGCGGGCGAACTTCATCGTCAGCGCCTTGCGCCGCGCGCCCGCCAGCCTGACCTCGTCGCCCAGCCGCACGAGATCGGCGTCCCAGGCATCGGCGAGGATCAGACCGGTGCCCTCGGGCAGAAGCTCGGTCGGGAAATCCTCGCTCACCGCCCAGAAGTAACGGTCGCACCAGTCGAGATAGCCCTGCCACTTGCGGTCGCCGGTATAGTCGGCGCGGCTCGACTTGCACTCGACCACCCACAGCTCGCCCTTCGGGCCCAGCGCCATGACATCGACGCGCAGACCGCGCTCGGGGGTGAATTCCTCGAGACAGGCAAAGCCCTGCGCCGCCAGATGGCGGCACACCCCGCGCGCGAGGCGCTGGCCCGGTTGCAGGCTCATCGGGTCGGTCAGGGACACATCCATGTGGTCATTTATGAACACAACGTGAACATCTGTCCAGCCTCCGGCGGCACCACAGCCTAACGATCCCCTTGCAGCGCCCCCCGTGGCGTCCTACCTCTCGGCGTGGCGGGCTCTGCCCTTCCCGTGCAGGGGCCATATTCCGGTGGCCTTAAGCAAATCCGAGGGGGCTGGCTCTGTCCGGACCCTGGTCCGGTTACCCGGCGCCCACCTGTACATACAGGTCCTCGGGAATGCGATGCCCCCACGGTTGTGGTGGTCCCGCCGCTTTCACCCCCGTGCCCCGGCGCACCGGGGCTTGGCCGGGCGCGCCCCGGCGGCAGGACGGGGGGACACCGTGACCGAGAGCGAGAGCGACGCGAAGCACCGCGCCGACGCGGCCTATTCGGCCGAACTGGAAGGTCACCTCGCGTGGCTCGACACCTTCACCGGGGCGGCGCTCGGCGTGCTCGCGGTGGCGTCCGGCATCTACACCTATCTCGGCGTGTCGTCCCTGCTCGACGACACCGGGGCGCTCAGCTTCCTTGCCGCGGTCGCCTATTCGCTGGCGGTCTCGGTGGCGATCTTCGTGTTCTGGTCCTACCTGATGCGGCTCTTGCCCGCGGTGCGGACCGTCGGCGCGCGCCTCGGGCTGTTCCTGTCGATGGGCCTCGGCTCGCTCGCCATCGTGGCGATGTCGTCCTGGCTGAACGCCGCGGCGCTGGCCGGGGCGGCAGCGGTGGAGCAGCACCTCGCCCGCACCGTGCAGGACTACCAGGCCGCCCTCGAGCGCGCGCATGAGATCGCCGTCTCCGGGCAGGCGCTGGAGCGCGACGTGGCCCGCGTGCGCCAGAGCTTCGAGGACCTGTCCCAGCAGGAGGCGACCGGGCAACTCTCCGGCCTCGCGGGGCGCGGGGCGGTGTTCAGCCTCCTGCGCCAGAAGGCCGAGGAACTGACCAGCCTCGAACGCCAGATCGCCCAGCAGGCCCCGCAGATCGAGGCCGCCTTCGACGAGGGCAACGCCATCCTCAGCCGGATGCGGGCCCTGACCGTCGAGCAGGGGCCGGTGCAGGTGCGCTCGGTCGCGTTCTCCGAGGAGTCCGTGCGCCTCGCCGGTCTGATTGCCGAGTTGCGGCAACTCTCCCCCGCCCCGCTGGTCGCGCGCGCCGCCGATGACCTGGTGGCCTCGGCCGTGCTGCCCGATCTCGACGGGCGCTCCGAAGGCGCGCGCAGCGACCAGGCCTCGACGATCACCGCCATCCTCGACGTGCTGGAACTGCGCGCAACGTCCCTGCGCGGCGCGGCGGACGCGGTCATCGCGATGCCGCCGCCGGCCGAGACGACCTACACCCCGATCTCGGCCGCCGATGCCGTGATCCGCTATGCCGGGAACTTCGTCCCGAGCTGGGCCGGGGCCATCGCCATCGACCTGCTGCCCGCCGTGCTGGTGCTGATCGTCGCCATCACGCAGGCCGCGATCCGGGGCGGCCGGGCACAGGTCCGGATCGAACATCGCATGACCGTGGCCGAACTGCGGGCCGCGATGACCGCCGTGCGCGAGGTGGAAGAGGCGCTGATCGCCACCCCGCGCCCCGAAGCGCATCCCGATCCCGACAGCCCGCACCGGGGCAACGGCGCCTGATGCGCCTGCCCCGTCCCGCCGTCCGCACCACGCTGCGCGGCCTGCTGGTGCTGCAACTGGGGCTGGCCGGGGTGATGCTGCTCAGCGATCTCGGACCGCTGATCCTGCGCGAAACGACGCGCGAGGCGCTGCCGGACCTCGACAGCCCGACGGCCCCGGGCGACCAGACCCGCCGCTACACGCCGCGCCTGCGCGAGCTGCCGCAGGTGCCGTCCCGCCCCTACGAGATGCCGGCGGGCCTGCCCTCGCGCCTCGACCTGCGGCCGGTGCCCGGCGATCCGACCCGCGTGGCGCTGATCGGCAGCATCGCGCCCGGCGACGGCGCGCGCATCCCCGAGGCGCTCGCGGCTCTCGACCCGGCCCCGGAAACGGTCCTGCTGAATTCACCGGGCGGCTCGGTCGCGGATGCGCTGGAGATCGGCCGCGCCCTGCGCGCGGCGGGGCTCGCCACGGAAATCGGTGCGGGCGACGTGTGCTTCTCCGCCTGCCCCTACGTGCTGGCGGCGGGCACGGCACGGACCGTCCACCCCGAGGGCGCGGTCGGCGTCCACCAGCACTACTTCGACACCAACACCTATCTGCCGGCGTTCCTCGCGGTGTCCGACATCCAGGCCGGTCAGGCCGAGGTCATGGGCTATCTCGACGCCATGGGCATCGACGTGCGCGTCATGGAAAAGGCGATGCAGACCCCGCCGGACGCGATCTACATCTTCGAGCCGGACGAACTGGCGGCGTTTGCGCTTACCAGTCCCGCGGACGACGGCTGACGGTCCGGGGATCGCGGTCCACCCGCACCGGGACCGGCACGGCGACCATCTGCGGCGCGCGGCGACCGCCGTCGCGCGGCGGCTCGCGCTCTTCCATGCGCAGGATCGTGATGGCGAAGTTCGCCCCCGCGAAGATGATCCCGTTTCCCATGAACAGCATCACGGCCGCGATGATCCCCACGTCCGAGGTCGAGACGAGGTGCCACAGCCCGCCCACGTCGGACCAGAACAGCAGGCCGACGAACACCGCCGCGAGGGCGAAGCCCATGGCGCAGGACCGGATGTAGAGCTGGACGAGGGCAGGCATGGAATCCTCCTGAAGGTTGCCGTGCCTTGAACATGCGCCTCCGAGCCCCGCGCGACAAGGCCTGCCCTGAAATACGCCCGGCCGCGGCGCGTTTCCGCGCCCCGGTTCGGGCAGATGCCGGGAAATTGGGCAGTTGCCGGGCTCAGAACGCCTCGGGCCGGGCCTCGCGCGCCATGTGGTCGAGCACCGCGTTCACGAAGGACGGCTCGCGCCCCTCCGGGAAAAACGCGCCCGCGATGTCCACGAACTCGGTGATCACCACGCGCGGGGGAGTGTCGTTCTCGGCCAGTTCCGCCCCGGCGGCGCGGAACAGCGCCCGCAGGGTCGGGTCGATGCGGGCGATCGGCCATTTCGCAACCAGGCCGCGATCGGTCATCTGGTCGATCTTCGCCTGCCAGTTGACCGCGTCGCGGACCGTCTTGCGGAACAGGTCGATGTCGCCCTCCGCCATCTCGATCCCGTCTTCCTCGTAGACCTCGCCGAGGCGGAAGGTCTCGAACTCGCGGATCACGGCCTCGCTGTCCTGCTCCGAGACTTCCATCTGGAACAGCGCCTGCACGGCATAGAGCCGGGCCGCGGATTTCATCTGGCGACGCTGCGCCTTGCGATCGACGGTCATGCGCTGGTCGTCCCCTCGCCGCCCGCGAGCCGCAGCTCGTCGTCGGTGCGGAACCCGACGCTGCCCTTCGGCTTGCCCCAGCGCCGTTGCAGCGCGATCAGGTGCAGCGCCGCCGCGGCCGCACCGCCGCCCTTGTTCTGGCCCGCCGGATCGGCGCGCACGGCGGCCTGGTCGTGGTTCTCGACCGTCAGGATGCCGTTGCCCAGCGCCGCGCCCTGCAGGCCCAGCAGCATCAGCCCGCGCGAGCTGTCGTTGCAGACGGTGTCGTAATGGGTGGTCTCGCCCCGGATGATGCAGCCCAGCGCCACGTAGCCGTCGAAGTTCGACAGCCGGTGCGCGGTTGCGATCGCGGGCGGGATCTCCAGCGCGCCGGGCACCTCGACCAGCTCCCAGGTCGCGCCCGCCGCCTCGATCTCGGCGGTGGCCCCGGCGATCAGCCCGTCGGCGATGTCCTTGTAATAGGGCGCCACGACGATCAGCAGCTTCGTCGGCCGCTCCATCTTCGGCGTTTCCAGCGAATGATGCGATGCGCCAGCCATGTCTCAGCCTCTCGTCGTCGGGATCTTGCGGGTGCCAGTGATCGTCAGGCCATAAGCCTCGAGGCCGATCACCTTCGGCGTGGGCGAGTTGGTCAGCAGGATCAGGTCCGACAGCCCGAGCGAGGACAGGATCTGCGCCCCGAGCCCGTACTGCCGCAGCGTCTGCGGCGAGGCATGCTCGTCCGACACGATCTTCATCGTGGTGTCCCGCAGCAGCACGACCACCCCGCGCCCGGCCTCGGCCACCAGTCGCATCGCGTCGCCGAACTCGCCCGCGCGGCCCGCGCCGCCGGTCCCGATGATGTCGAGCATCGGGTCGAGCGCATGCATCCGCACCAGCACCGGGTCAGGCGTGGTGATGTCGCCCTTGATCAGCGCGATGTGCTCGGCGCCCTGCGTCTCGTCGGCGTAGATACGCATGATCCACTCGCCGCCGAACTCGCTGTGAACCGTCGTCTCCTGCCGCACCTTCACGAGGTTGTCGTGGCGACGGCGATAGGCGATCAGGTCCGAGATCGTGCCGATCTTCAGGTTGTGCTTCTGGGCGAAGGCCACGAGGTCCGGCAGCCGCGCCATGGTACCGTCCTCGTTCATGATCTCGCAGATCACGCCCGAGGGATTCAGCCCGGCCAGCCGCGAAATGTCCACCGCCGCCTCGGTGTGTCCGGCGCGGACGAGGACACCGCCCTCGCGTGCGCGCAGCGGGAACACGTGGCCCGGCGTCGCGATGTCGGCGGCGCCCTTCGAGGCGTCGATGGCGACCTGCACCGTGCGGGCGCGGTCAGCGGCGGAAATCCCCGTCGTCACCCCCTCGCGCGCCTCGATCGAGATCGTGAAGGCGGTCTCGTGGCGGGACGAGTTGTTGGTGGACATCAGCGTGAGGCCCAGCGCCTCGATCCGCTGGCTGGTCAGCGACAGGCAGATCAGGCCGCGCCCGTGCGTCGCCATGAAGTTGATCGCGTCCGGTGTCGCCCATTGCGCGGGAATGACGAGGTCGCCCTCGTTCTCGCGGTCCTCGTGATCGACGAGGATGAACATGCGCCCGTTGCGCGCGTCGTCGAGAATCTCCTCGACCGAGGAAATGGCATCACGCCAGTTCTCCTCGACGGGGCCGGGCTGTTCGAATGGGACGGGATCGGTCATCGCGGAGTCCACCGGGGTCAGTTCGATGCGCACTTAGACCAGCGGCGGACGGAATGCCAGTGGCACGGGGACCACGCCGGCGCAGGGCAGACCTGCACCCGCGCAGAGCGGCCGCCTCAGGCGGTCGGGGCGAAGAATGCCTCGGCGGGCACCGCGCCCGCCAGCCCGGCGGCGGCACACCAGCTGCCTTCCGGCATCGTCGCGGGCACCACCACCACGCCGTCGAACGGGACGCCCTGCGCACGGACGAGCGCGCGCAACCGGTTGCGCGTCTCGCGCCAGCTTGCCGACAGGCCCGGGGCCATCGCCGCCGCGTCGAGACCCGCGTTGGCCGCCAGCACGGCCCCCGGCGCATGCGGCGGATGCACCGCCACCAGCCGCGTCGCTGCCCCCTGCAGCCCCGCCAGCCGCGCGGCCACCTCGGCGGGCACCTCGATCCGGGCGCGGCGCAGGTCGAGCGCGTTATCGGAGAACAGGAACGCCACGATATCGCAGCCCGTCGCCGCGCGGATCGAGGCATAGCGGCGATAACTCAGGCCCAGCCGCTGCGCCCGCGCCACCCGCAGCCGGACCACTTCCAGCGGCAGGCTGGGCAGCAGCGCCGCCCGCGCCTTGGTCCAGGCCACCTTGCGAAAGCCGAAGCCCGGCTCCAGCGTCGGCCCGCCGTTGTGCCCGATACCGCTCAATCCGGCGCCCCCAGCCATGCGACCGCACGCGTTGCCGAAGCCCACGCGGCCCGGGCATCGGCGAAGCCCGCGGTGATCCCGGCAAGCCGCCGCCAGCCGCGGCTGTCCTCGGGGTCGCGGCGACACTCGGAAAACCCGAAGTCGGTGTCGGAAAGCCGCAGGATGTCCACGCAGCGGTCGCCCGACGCGTCCTCGAGCGACATCAGGACCAGCGGTTTCATCCCGCTTCCGCCAGCCGCGCCACGTAGCGCGCCAGCGTGTCGATCTCGAGGTTGACGGCATCCCCCACCGCCACCCCGCCCCAGGTCGTGGCCTTCTGGGTATGCGGGATGAAGTTGACACCGAAGCGGGTCCCCTCGACCTCGTTCACCGTCAGCGAGGTGCCGTTCAGCGCGACCGAGCCCTTCGGCGCGATGAATTTCGCCAGCGCCTGCGGGGCCTCGAAGGTGACACGGGTGCTGTCGCCCTCGGCCCGCACGCCGACCACGCGGGCGACGCCGTCGACATGGCCCGACACGATGTGCCCGCCCAGCTCATCGCCCACCTTCAGCGCGCGTTCGAGGTTGATCCGCCGGCCCACGGCCCAGTCGCCGAGGTTGGTCTTCGACACCGTCTCGGCGGAATACTCCACGTCGAACCAGGCCCCTTCGCCCTCGGCCCCGCGCGCGATCACGGTCAGGCAGACCCCGTCGCAGGCAATCGAGGCCCCGAGGTCGATCCCGGCTGCGCGGTAGGCGCTGCGGATCCGGGCGCGGGTGTCGCCGCGCTTCTCGATCTCGGTAACGGTGCCGATGTCGGTGACGATTCCGGTGAACATGGCGGCGGCTCCTTTCTCGGGCTGTTCCGTCAGCTAGGGCGAAGCGGGCGGGCGCGCAAGCGGCGCGCGCGGCGCGACCCCCTTGCCATGGTCGGCAACAAAGTGCCGGTCATGCCACAGTTTGGCACCATTCCCTGGCTAGTGTGCCGGGAGCGGTGACAGGCCTGCTGGCCGCCTGCACCCTATGGCCCGCGTCCGGGCCGCGTTGAACGGAAGCACGAGTACGAGGCGACATGGGCAGACAGACCGGATCCGGACGGGTGTTCCTGTTCCTGCAGGGACCGCACGGCCCCTTCTTCCACCAGTTGGCGACGCAACTGCGCCGGACCGGGGCGACCTGCCTGCGCTGCGGCTTCAATACCGGCGACCGGGTGATGTGGCCCGGCGGCGGCTACCTGCCCTATCGCGGCCCGATCGAGGACTGGCCGGCCGAGATCGCCGCGCGGATCGCCACCCACGGCGTGACCGATCTCGTGCTCTACGGCGACACCCGGCCCGTGCATGCCCATGCCATCGCGGCGGCCCGCGCGCGCGGCCTGCGCGTGCATGTCTTCGAGGAAGGCTACCTGCGCCCGCACTGGGTCACCTACGAGCGCGACGGCACCAACGGGCATTCCCGTCTCGTGGACATGTCCCTGCCGGTGATGAAGGCGGCGCTGGAGACCCTCGATCTCGAAGTGCCCGCACCGCCCGCGCGCTGGGGCGACCTCCGCCAGCACGTCGTCTGGGGCTTCCTCTACCACACCGCCGTCCTGCTGGCGAACCGGCCCTACCGCCGCCTGCGGCCGCACCGCGACATCAGCGTGGCGCGGGAATTCGCGCTCTACCTGCAACGGCTGACCCTGATGCCGCTGCACTCGCTCAGCCGCACGCTGGCCACCCGGCGAGTCAAGCACGGCGGCTTTCCCTATCACCTCGTCCTGCTGCAACTGGCCCATGACGCCTCGTTCCGGAACCACGGTCCCTTCGCCAGCATGACAGAGTTCCTCGACACCTGCCTCGCGGGATTCGCGGAGGGGGCCGAGAGCCACCACCACCTCGTCTTCAAGGCCCACCCGCTGGAGGACGGCCGCGCCCGGATCCCCGCCGAGCTGCGCCGCCTCGCCCGCGCGCACGGTCTCGCGGACCGGGTCCACTACATCCGGGGCGGCAAGCTTGCCGAACTGCTCGACCATGCGCGCAGCGTCGTCACCGTCAACTCGACCGCCGCGCAGCAGGCGCTGTGGCGCGGCCTGCCGATCAAGGCGTTCGGGCGCGCAGTCTTCTCGCGCCCGGAGTTCGTGTCCGACCAGCCGCTGCCCGAGTTCTTCGCCGCCCCGCGCCGCCCCGACACCCGCGCCTACCGCGACTACCGGCACTTCCTGCTCGAGACGAGCCAGGTGACCGGCGGATTCTATGCCGCGCGCGGTCGGCGGCGCCTGCTGCGGCAGGTCGTGGACATGATGCTGGCCGGCGATGACCCCTATGATGCGCTTATTTCGGGCAGCGCGCCGCCCCGGCCACAACTGAGAGTGGTCACCTGAGGAAAACAGTCTCAAAACGATCCTGTCTGGCCAAAAATTCCACGATCCTGTATGCTTAAAAGAAAAACCTGAGGCAGAGTTTCGAACGAGGAGCAGACGCGTGACATCGTCGGTGATTTCCACGGGGGTCAGGGTCCTGACCCTGAGCCTGCTCGTGCTGGCGGTCGGCTCGTGCGGACTGCCCCGGTCCGGGCCGAACAAGCGCGAGATTTTCGCGAGCTCCGTGCAGCGTGAGGGCGACGCCTTCATCGTGTCGGTGACCGACCGCGTGGCGCGGGCGACCGCCGTCGCCCCGGCGCTCGGGTTCAGCGACGCGTTCAAGCACGCGGGCCCGATCGGCTCGGACACCATCCGGCCGGGCGACACGCTCGGCCTGACAGTCTGGGAGAACGTCGAGGACGGCCTTCTCGTCGGCACCGGCCAGAACGCCGCCATCCTCGAAGAGGTGCAGGTGGACGGCGCAGGCTTCATCTTCATTCCCTACGCAGGCCGCATCCGCGCCGCGGGCAACACGCCCGAGCAGCTGCGCGGCATCATCACCCGCCAGCTCGACACCCAGACCCCGGACCCGCAGGTGCAGGTCCGCCGCCTCGCGGGCGACGGCTCGACCGTCT
>JAUIAU010000138.1 GCA_030425185.1 Alphaproteobacteria bacterium | reverse complement strand
TGGCCCTCGCCCTGTCGGTCCTCCCGGCGGAGGCGCAGACCGGCTGCCGCCTCGCGCTGGCGCTCGGGCTCGACGTGTCCTCGTCGGTCGACGACCGCGAGTACGCGCTGCAGCGCGACGGGCTGGCGGCTGCCCTCCTGCACCCCGACGTGGCGCGGGCGTTTCTCGGCGGCCCCGGCCCCGTGGCGCTGGCGGTGTTCGAGTGGAGCGGCATCCGCCAGCAGGCGCTGGTGGTCGACTGGCGGCTGGTGACTTCGGTCGAGGTCCTGCGCACCGCCGCCGCCGCTCTGCGCGCCCATCCCCGCAGCTACGACGAGTTCCCGACCGCGCTGGGCTATGCGCTCGGCTACGCCCACAGCCTGATGCGCCGCGCGCCTGGGGACTGCCTGTTCCGCACGCTCGACATCTCGGGCGACGGCCGCAACAACGACGGGTTTCCGCCCGCCAGCGCCTATCGCGCCTTCGCCTATCGCGAGATCACCGTGAACGGCCTCGCGGTGACCGAGGGCGCAGGCGATCCGGAGGGGATCGAAGCCTATTACCGCGACGAGCTGATCCGCGGCCCCGGGTCCTTCGTCGAGGTGGCCGAGGGGTACGACGACTTCGCCCGCGCGATGCGCCGCAAGCTGGAGCGCGAACTGGGCGTCCAGGTGCTGGGGGCGCTCGCGCCGGGGGGCGGGGAATGAAGGCCGCCGCGCTTGTGCTGGCCCTCGGGGGGCTGCTTGCCGGGCAGGCCGGGGCGCAGACCTGCCGCCTCGCGCTCGCGCTGGCGCTCGACGTGTCCTCGTCGGTCGATGCGCGCGAATACGCGCTGCAGCGGGATGGCATCGTCTATGCGCTGGGCGACCCGCAGGTACAGGAGGCGCTGTTCGCCGGGCCGGAACATGTCGCGCTGGCCGTCTTCGAATGGAGCGGCGCGGCGGAGCAGGTGCTGGTGCTCGACTGGACCCGCCTGCGCACGCCCGCCGACCTCGACCGCGTGCGGGCCCGCCTCGGCGGTGTCGCGCGCACCCACAGCGAGTTGCCGACCGCCCTGGGCGAGGCGCTGGTCTATGCCGATTTCCTGTTCCGCTCCGCCCCGAAGGATTGCCTGTTCCACACGCTCGACGTGTCGGGCGACGGCCGGTCGAACGAGGGCGCCGACCCGGGGCGGGTCTATGCGCTGCTGGGCTGGGACCGGATCACGGTGAACGGGCTGGCGGTCGGGGGCGAACTGGAAGGCGTCGATGCCTATTACCGGGACGAGCTGATCCGCGGGCCGGGCGCCTTCATCGAGATCGCCGACAATTACGATGATTTCGCCGAGACGATGCGGCGCAAGCTGATCCGGGAACTGGGGGTTCAGGTGCTGGGGAGGCTCGATCCATGAGGTGCGTGCTGGGGGCCATGGTTGCCCTGGGCCTGCTGACCGCGCCCGCCGGGGCGGCCTGCCGGATGGCGCTGGCGATTGCGCTCGATGTCTCGTCCTCCGTCGATGCCGAGGAGCACCGGCTCCAGATCGACGGGCTCGCCGACGCGCTGCTGTCGCCGGACGTGGCGGCGAAGCTGCTGGAACTGCCCGAGACCCCGGTGCGTCTGATGGTCTACGAATGGAGCGCGCTCGGCCACCAGGTGGTCGTGCTGCACTGGACCGACGTGACCGATCAGCCGACCCTGCTGGCGATTGCCGGGCAGTTGCGGGCGACGGGCACGCCCCTCGGGCACGGGGCGACGGGTCTCGGACAGGCAATGCGCTTCGGGGCGCGGGAACTGGCGCGGCAGACCGACTGCTGGCAACTGAAGCTCGACATCGCGGGCGACGGTGAGAACAACACCGGCCCGCCGCCCACCGTCGTCGCGCAGGACCCGGAGATGGCGCGGGTGACGATCAATGCCCTCGCGGTCGGCTCGTCGAGCCGCACCACGACAGAGCCGCAGCTGAACGAGATCAAGCAGCTGATGGCCTATTTCGAGACGCAGGTGATCCGGGGGCCGGACGCCTTCGTGGAAGCCGCGCTCAGCTACACCGACTTCGCCGAGGCGATGCGGCGAAAACTGCTGCGCGAACTGACGGCCCTGCCGCTGGGCGCGCTCGACCCGGTGACCCCGGCGGCCGACCGCGACGGCTGACCCGCGCTCAGGCGCAGGCGGCGGCGAAGAAGTCCAGGAGGCGTGTCTCGAACTGGTCGCGCAGCTCCGGGCGCTCCATCATCAGCTCGTGCCGCGCGCCCTCGATCTCGACCAGTTCCGCGCCCGGCCACGTGCCGACACGGGTGCGGATCGCGGGCTTCGACACGATCTGTTCCCGGCTGCCCATCCCGGCCAGCAGCGGCAGCGCGCGCGGCGGGGCATGCACGAGCGCCGCGCATTCCTTCAGGCTCTCGCGCAGCCAGTGGATACTGGGGCCGCCCAGTCCGAAGCGGGCCTCGGCCTCGACCTGCGCCCGCATGTAGGCCCATTCGCCCTCGTCGGTCGTCAGGGTGTTGCCCGCGAAGCGGCTCTCCAGCAGGTAGGAGTGGCGCGGTGTCGTGGGCGCGCGGGTCCGGCCGCGGCCGAGCAGATCCATCGCCTTGGCCAGCGCCAGGTTGAAGGGCGCCTGCAGGGGCGGCATGAAGATGCCCCACATCGGCGCCGAGAACCCTGCAGCGCGCACGTCCAGACCGTCCAGCACCGCGCGCAGGCCGATGGCCCCGCCCATCGAGTGGCCGAGCAGCACGAACGGCTCCGGCAGTACGCCCCGCACCGTGTCGAGATAGGCGGCCACGTCGCGCTGGTAGTCCCCGAACCGGGTGACATGCCCGATGTCCGGGTCCTCCAGCAGCCGGTCTGCCAGGCCCTGGCCGCGCCAGTCGATCGAGGCGCTGGCCCAGCCAGCGGCGGCGAAGCGGCCCGCCACCTTGCCGTATTTCTCGACGACCTCGGTCCGTCCCGGGAAGATCAGGATGGTCCCGCGCGCGCCTTCGACAGGGGTCAGGGCCACGCGCACCCGGACGCCGTCCGGGGCCGCGGCCCAGACCGCGCGGGTGCCCTCGGGGGCGAGGGCCAGATCGGCCCGGTATGGCGCGGCGTCGGTCAGCTCAGCACGCTGCCGAGACGCATCGCCTGGCCCATGTCGCCGTCCAGCTTGAGCTTGCCGGTCATGAAGG
>JAUIAU010000039.1 GCA_030425185.1 Alphaproteobacteria bacterium | reverse complement strand
TTGCGAATGGCTCGCATATGTCAGGCATGGCCCCGCTGAGACTGTCACACCCGACCTGCCGGACGAGGACCGACCGACCATGCGCCTGACCCGCCGTTCCCTGCTGATGACCGCCGCCGCCGCGGCTACGCCCGCAGCGCTGCCGCTGACCGGCTTCGCAGCCGGGGCACCGCTGTCCGTCGTGGCCACCACCGGCATGATCGCCGACGCCGCGCGGCAGGTCGGCGGCGAGGCTGTCGAGGTCCGCGCCCTGATGGGGCCAGGGGTCGATCCGCACAGCTACCGCCAGACCCGCACCGACATCGTGGCGATGACGCGCGCCGACCTGACCTTGTGGCACGGGCTCTACCTCGAGGCGCAGATGGAAGAGTTCTTCGAGGACCTCGCCCGCCAGCGCGCCGTGGTCGCGGTGGCCGAGGCGCTGCCGAAGGACCGCCTGCGCGCCCACGAGGAGTACGAGAACCGCTTCGACCCGCATGTCTGGATGGACCCGATGCTGTGGTCGGGCGTGATCTCGGAAGTTGCGCGCGCCCTGACGGCGGCCCGGCCCGACGCTGCAGACGTGTTCGCCGCCGGGGCCGCCGCGCACCGGGCCGACGCCGCCCGCCTCGACGCCTATGCCCGCGACGTGCTGGCGAGCGTGCCCGAGGCCGCGCGCGTGCTGCTCAGCGCGCATGACGCCTTTGGCTATTTCGGACAGGCCTACGGGTTCGAGGTGATCGGCATCCAGGGCATCTCGACCGAGAGCGAGGCGGGCCTGTCCCGGATCGGCGCGCTCGTCGACCTGCTGGTGTCGCGCCGGATCGGTGCCGTCTTCGTCGAGAGTTCGGTCTCGGATCGCAACGTGCGCGCCCTGATCGAGGGCGCCGCGGCCCGGAGCCACGAGGTCCGGATCGGCGGCGAACTCTACTCGGACGCGATGGGCGTGCCGGGCACCTACGAGGGCACATGGGTCGGCATGATCGACCACAACATCACCACCATCGCCACCGCGCTGGGCGGCTCCGCGCCGCGCGGGGGCATGGACGGACGGCTGGCTGCCGTCTGAGACCGGAACAACGGGAGCCGACATGGCATCGCTCGACCTGATTGCAGAAGACGGGGTGACACGCCCGGCCACCGACCCGGCGGGTCAGGCGCTGGCGCTCCGGGGGATGACGGTCAGCTACGGCGGCGCCCCGGCGGTGTTCTCGGTCGATGCCGACATGCCGCCCGGCACCATGACGGCCATCATCGGGCCGAACGGGGCCGGCAAGTCCACCCTGCTGAAGGCGGCGCTGGGGCTGATCCCGCGCGTCTCCGGGGTGGTCACGGTCTTCGGCCGGCCGATCCCGGAGGCACGGGACCGGATCGCTTATGTCCCGCAGCGCGCGAGCATCGACTGGGATTTCCCGACCCGGGTGATCGACGTCGTGATGATGGGACTGTACCGGGAGCTCGGGCTTCTCGGACGGGTCCGCGCCCGGCACCGCGATGCCGCGCTCGACTGCCTGCGGCAGGTCGGGATGGAGGATTTCGCCCCGCGCCAGATCGGCCAGTTGTCCGGCGGCCAGCAGCAGCGCGTGTTCCTCGCGCGCGCGCTGGCGCAGAAGGCTGACATCGTGCTGCTCGACGAGCCCTTCGCGGGGGTCGATGCCGCGACCGAGGCGGCCATCGTTGCCGTCCTGAAGGGGCTGCGGGATGCGGGCCGGACAGTCGTCGCGGTCCACCATGACCTGAGCACCGTGGCCGATTACTTCGACCGCGTGCTGATCCTGAACCGCCGCAAGTTGGCCGAGGGGCCGGTGGCCGAGGCCTTTACCGAGGCCGCGCTGAGCGCGGCCTATGGCGGGCGGCTGGCGACCGCGGCGCGCGACCGGAACGCCGGGTAGGGTGATGCTCCTCGACGCGCTGACGCTCAGTCTCGGCTACAACGCCACGCTGGTGGCGGTGGGGGCGACGCTGCTCGGCATCGCGGCGGGCGTCACCGGCACCTTCCTCTATCTGCGGAAGCGCGCGCTCCTGTCGGACGCCATCAGCCACGCGACCCTGCCGGGCGTCGGTCTCGCGTTTCTCGTCATGGTGGCCTTCGGCGGCGACGGCCGTGCGCTGCCGGGCCTGCTGGTCGGATCGGCGCTGTCGGCGGCGCTTGGCCTGATCCTGGTTCAGGCGCTGACCCGTCACACCCGGCTGTCCGAGGACGCCGCGATCGGCGCGGTGCTGTCGGTGTTTTTCGGGGCAGGGATCGTTCTGCTGACCGTGATTCAGACCCTGCCGTCGGGACGGCAGGCTGGGCTCGACACGCTGCTGCTCGGCTCGACGGCGGGCATGCTCCGGGGCGATGCCCTGCTGATCGCCGCGGGCGGGGCGCTGGTGCTGGCCCTGGTGCTGCTGCTCCGCCGGCCGCTGCTGATGGTGGCCTTCGATCCCGACTATGCTTTGACGCGGGGTCTGAACCTGCACCGGCTGGACCTGGCCGCGATGGGGCTGGTGCTGGCGGTCACGGTAGTTGGGCTGAAGGTCGTCGGCCTGATCCTGATCGTGGCGCTGCTGATCATTCCGCCGGTCACTGCCCGGTTCTGGAGCGACCGGGCCGGGACCGTCGTGGCCCTCGCCGGGGTGTTCGGCGGGGTTGCGGGCTATGTCGGGGCGGCGCTGTCGGCCACCGCGCCCGCCCTGCCGACCGGCCCGCTGATCGTTCTGGCGGCCTTCGCGCTGTTCGTCGTGTCGCTGGCGGTGTCGCCCAGCCGGGGCCTGCTGGCCGCGCTTCTGGCGGCCCGGGCGACCCGGGCGCGCGTGCATCTGCGGCAGGGCCTCGTCACGCTGGGGCAGGGGCTGCCGGTGCACGAGGGCTATACCCGACGCCTGCTGACCCGCGCCGGATTGACCCGGCCCGATGGCGTGCCGACCGAAGCCGGGCGCGCTGCGGCCGCCGCCGCGCTGCGGGACGAGGCGCGCTGGCGCCTGCTGCGCCGCGAGACCGGGACCGAGGCCGAGGCGCTGGTCGCCCGTGACGACGGGCTGACCGATCTCGCCGGGCTGCTGACCCCGGACCAGTTGCGCGCGCTAGACGCGCGGATGGCCCGACCGGCGGGGGTGACCCCGTGATGGGCGCCGAGTTCGTTCCCCTGTCGCTGACGCCGATCCTGATCGGCACCTTCGCGGCCATCGCCTGTGCGCTGCCGGGCAATTTCCTGATCCTGCGCCGGCAGGCGCTGATCGGGGACGCCATCAGCCATGTCGTGCTGCCGGGCATCGTGGTGGCCTTCCTGGTCACCGGCACCGTGGCCGCGCTGCCGATGATGCTGGGCGCGGGCGCGGCCGCCCTGGTCGCGGTCGCGGGGATCGAGGCGGTGCGGCGGCTGGGACGGATCGAACCCGGGGCCGCGATGGGCGTCGTCTTCACCGCGATGTTCGCGGGCGGGGTCTTGTTGCTCGAGCGCTCGGACACCTCCTCGGTCCATCTCGACGTCGAGCATGCGCTGATGGGCAACCTCGAGTCGCTGATCTGGCTCGACGCCACCGGATGGGGCTCGCTGCTCGACCCCGCCGCGCTGGCCTACCTGCCGCCGGAACTGGGGCGGATCGCGGTGACGCTGGCGGTGATCGTGGTGCTGCTGGCGGTGTTCTGGCGCCCGCTGGCGCTGGCGACCTTCGACGAAGGCTTCGCGCGCACCCTGGGCCTGCCGGTTTCGCTGATCGGGCTGGGCCTCGTGGCCGTGGCGGCGCTGGCGGCGGTGGCGGCGTTCGATGCCGTCGGCTCGATCATCGTCATCGCGATGTTCATCTGCCCGCCCGCGGCGGCCCGGCTGATGACGGACCGGCTGGGGGTGCAGGTGGCGTGGTCGGTGGTCTTCGCCACCCTCTCGGCCGTGCTTGGCTACGTGCTGGCGGGCTATGGCCCGCTGTGGCTTGGCATGCAGGATGCGGTCAGCGCCGCGGGGATGATCGCGGCCGTCTCGGGACTGATCCTCGCCGTCGCGGCGGTGGCCGGACCCCGGAGGCACGGTGCCGCCGGGGCCGGGCGCGCTCAGTCGTAGAAGATCTCGTTGTCGTCGAGATAGACGTTCGACGCGGCGCAGATGTCGATGGCGATCGGTTCGTCGAGAACCTCCGACCCGTCCTGACCCAGCCAGCCGACGAGGAACGCCTGGTCGCAGGCCCCGGTGTCGGCGTAGAACTCCGCGGTCGCCGAGGCACCCGGCACCAGCGCATCGGTGGTCAGCCAGTTCTGCGACCAGCCGGAGCCGTCGTTGGTGTAGAAACTCACGACGACGTTGTTCGTGGTGTTGTTGAAGAGCGTGAAGTAGCCCTCCGACCCGGTGCCCTGGGCCAGCACGGCGGCGGGCATCAGTGCAATGGCCGCCATCAGGCCGAGGCCGTAACGGAGCATCATGTCGTATCCTTTCGGTGGGTGCGGACAGTCCGTGGCGGAAATTCGGCGCTTTCTGCATGAGAAAAGCAAGAAAAATGCAAGTCAGGCGCGATTTGGATACAGCGCGTATGCGCGATCAGGGCGTCAGCCGGGCCCGCGCCTGCGCGCGTGCTGCTTCCTCGGGCAGACCGAGACGGCCATAGACCCCGGCCAGCATCCGGTTGAGGGGCACCGAGTCGGGTTCGTGGCGGCGGCGCAGTTCCAGCATCTGCTGCGCCGGACCGTCGCGGCCCGCGCGGATCAGGGCGTCGAGCAGGATCTGGTCGAAGAGGTCGCGCTGCGCGTGACTGCCACCGGCCTCCATCAGGCGTCCCTGCACCGATCCGAGCCGGGCGAGGCATGTCGGCCAGTCCCCCGCCGCATGGGCCCGCAGGCCTTCGGCGGCGGGCAGGGCGACCTCGCGCCAGACCGGGTCGCCGGCGGGGTCCGCGGCCCGTGCCGCCAGCGCCGCCATCAGGGTGTCGGCCTCGGGCCGCCCGGCGCGGTCTAGGCCGTAGAGGTATTGCAACGTCAGGAACGGGTTCACCAGATCACCTGTCCTGTGCGCGAGGTACGCGCCCACGTCGCTCCAGCGGTCGCCCACGTCCACCCCGACCAGTTCCAGCCGGGCCAGCAAGGACACCGCGCCGATCTGGTCCTGGCTGTACTCCTTCCAGACGCCCCAGACCTGCGTGTCATAGAGCGACAGCGCGCCCTCCAGATCGCCCTGCGAGATCAGGAACAGCGCCTGGTGCCACCAGTTATGCGTGACCATGAAGGAATTGAGGTCGGTCCATGTCTCGGAGACATCGGCCAGGAAGGCCCGCCCTTCCGCGATGCGGCCGCCGGTCAGCATGACATGGGCCAGCGCATGATGCGCCCAGGGCTCCTTGCGCTTCAGGTCGACCGCCCGCCACGCGGCCTGCTCGGCCTCGGTCATCAGGTGGCACTGTTCATAGGCGAAGGCGGCCATGCCGTGGGCATAGGGCACCTCGTCACAGGCGGGCAGGACGGCATGGGCGAGGCGCAGCATCCCGGCCGCGTCGCCCCGGTTGAACGCGTGATACTGGGCGATCTTCATCAGCGTCAGGTCGCGCGGGTCGGCCTCGGCCCCCTCCTGGCCCAGCCGGATCACCCGGCCGATGTCGCCGCCGACCCAGGCGCGCGCCATTTCCACGGCCCGCCGCTCGCGCTCGGTGATGCCGGTCGCTGCGGCCTCCGCCCGCGCCAGGTAGGGGCGCGCGGCCGCCTCGACACCCGCCGCCTCGCCGAACATGTGCAGCATCGCGGCATAGGCATTGGCGAGGCAGTGGCCGGGATGCGCGTCGGCTACCGCCAGCAGGTTCACCATCCGCGTCTCGTAGCCGAGGAACCCGAGGCTGAAGTCGTCGATGCCCTGCAGGACGGCGGCATCGCCCCCTGTCACCGGATTGCCGAGCCAGTCGCTGTGCATGGTCCTCTCTCCCTGCCGGGGGGCAGCGTGGCACGGTCCGGGCAGCCGGTCCAGCGGTGCGGCACGCGGCCCGGTTGCCGGACCCGCCCGGATCGGGTGGAGTTGCCGCGACCGTCCAGGGGAAGCCCATGCCGCGCATCGTCACCGTCACGCTGAACCCGGCGCTCGACCTCTCGACCGAGACCGCGGAGGTGCGCCCGAACCGCAAGCTGCGCTGTGCCCCGCCGCGACGCGACCCGGGCGGCGGAGGCGTCAATGTTTCCCGGGCCATCGCGAAGCTGGGCGGGGCGTCGCTCTGCGCCGTCGCGGCAGGGGGCGATGCCGGGGCGGCGCTGCTGGCCCTGCTCGCCGCCGAGGGGGTCGAGGCCCGCGACCTCGGGCTGGACCTGCCGACCCGGCAGAGCCTTGCCGTGACCGATCTCGCCAGCGGGGACCAGTTCCGGTTCGTCATGCCCGGGCCGGTCTGGAGTGCCGCCGACCTCGACCGCGCCCTGGCGCGGGTGGTCGGCTGGTGCGCGGCGGGCGACTGGCTGGTGCCCTCCGGCAGCCTGCCCGAAGGTGTGCCGCCCGACACCTTTCCGAAACTTGGTGCCCGGCTGGCCGGGAAGGGCGTGCGCATGGTGCTCGATACCTCCGGCGCCGCCCTTGTCGCGGCGGCGGAGGCGCGCGGGCTCGCGCTGCTCCGGATGGACGATGCCGAGGCCGAGGCGCTGGCGGGCACGCCGTTGCCCACAGCTGCCGACAGCGCCCGGCTCGCGCGGCGGCTGGTCGGCGAGGGCGTCGCGGCGATGGTGCAGGTCGCGCGCGGGGCCGAGGGCACGGTGCTCGCCACCGCCGAGGGCTGCTGGCTCTGCCGCCCGCCGAAGGTCGCCGTGGTCAGCGCGGTCGGCGCGGGCGACAGTCACCTGGCGGGTGTCGTGCTGGCGCTGGCGCGCGGGGCCGATCCGCTGACCGCCTGCATCGCCGGGGTGGGCGCGGCGGCCTCGGCCGTGACGACGCCCGACACCGCGCTCTGCCGCCGCGAGGATACGGAGGCCTATGCCCGGCAGGTGGTGGTCGAGCCGCTTTAGGGACGGAAGGCCGCGGGGATTGGCGCGTCCTCCGGGGTGCGGCCGGCGATTTCGAGGATCAGCTTCTTCTTGACCGCCTCGGTGAAGCCCGCCGCGTCCTCGGCCGTGATCACGAAGGACCCGATGCCGCCGATGATGCGGTCCCGGAAATCGGCTTCGAGGTTCGGATTGCCCGGCCGCCCCGAGCAGAACCGGCAGAGCAGCGCCAGCCCGTTGATCGTGATCCCGGCCTCCAGCACCTCGCGCCGGGCGCTGGCGATGGACGGCCCGCCGTAGTTGTTCACGCTGTCGCCGGAGAAATCGATGACCTGCCGCCACGAGGTGATGTCGTTCCCCTCGATGAGCGCCTTCCCCTTCAGGAGCGCCGCGCCGATGGCGTTGCGTCCGAAGGCGCGGGCGGGTGCGTTTTCGAGGGCCGCGGCAAACCCGGCGGCATCGCTGGCGTCTGCGATGATCGTCCAGTCCACGACCACGTCTTGGCTGGTGACCCCGGCCCACTCGACATAGGTCACCGCGATCCGCTGGTAGGCGGTCGAGGCGATCGCGCCCAGCACTTCCGGCGATTGCAGCGCCTCGGCACAGCTCTGGCGCTGGAACAGCAGCTCGTCGTAGTCGATCGAACCGGAACTGTCGGCTAGCAGGACGAGCTCCAGCTCGACGTCCTGCGCGGTGGCGGGCAGGGCGCAGCCGAGGCAGAGGAGCAGGGCAAGAACGCGACGCATACGGGCGAGGTAGCCTGCCCGCGCGGCGGTTCAATCCGGCAGTGCGAAGGTCGCGCTGGCGGTTGCGACGGCCTTGCCCGAAGGCTGGGCGACGAGCGTGGCCCGCGCGAAGGCAAGGGTCCGCCCGGCGCGCGTGACCGTGGCGGTGACGGTGATCCGGTCGCCGGTCGCCGGGCGCAGGAACTGGGTCTCGAGGCTGACCGTGGCAACCGGCCGGAACGCGCCCGTCGCGGCACAGACCGCGAGGACCATCGTCGTGTCCGCCAGCGTGGCAAGCGCCTGGCCGGACACGATGCCGCCGACCCGCGCGATGGCGGGCGTGATCGGCGCGTCGAGCGTCACCCCTTCCGGACCGGCGGCGGTCACCCGCGGCGCAAGGGCCCGCACCCAGTCGGCGAAGTTCTCGTCGAGGAAACTCTGGGCGGTGCCGGCGGGGGTGGGGTCGGACATGGCGCGCTCCGGGTGGGGACCGGCGCAGGGTGGCAGGGCCGGGCAGGCGGGGCAAGGGGGCCGGGGTCGGTGGAGGGGGCGCTGGTGCGGCGCGGGTGCCGGTCGAGAGTCGCGGCACCGTCAGCCTGCGGGGGTCCCGCGTCCGATCCTCATGTCAGGCACGCCCGAGCCCCGGCGACCCGGGCGGCCTCGCCCACCAAAGCATCTCCTCAGTAAATGTACCGGATCTGGTCGGTCCAGTAGCGTTCCAGCCGTTTCAGACGGGCGTTCACGTCCTCGACCGCCTCCAGCGTCAGGACGCTCCGCTCCTGCAGCCCGGCGGAGTGGCGGGCGATCAGGTCGGCGACGAGGTCGCGGACCCGGCGGCCCTCCCCGGTCAGGCGCACCCGCACGGAGCGGCGGTCGATGGCGCAGCGCTCGTGGTGCATGTAACCCATCTCGACCAGTTTCTTCAGATTGTAGGAGACGTTCGAGCCCTGGTAGTAGCCGCGCGATTTCAGCTCGCCGGCGGTCACCTCGTTCTCGCCCACGTTGAACAGCAAGAGCGCCTGCACCGCGTTGACGTCGAGGATGCCGAGGCGTTCGAATTCGTCCTTGATGACGTCGAGCAGCAGGCGGTGCAGCCGTTCGACCAGTGACAGCGTATCCCTGTAGGAGGCGAGGAACCCCGACGCGCGCGCGTCCGTGGGATGCGTGTGAATGCTCATGCGGGCCTCCGTCCGGGTCTGAACGGGGGCAGGTTCCGGTGAAAACCCAAAGAAGTCGTTAAGCCGTCCGGTCGGGGCGGGACCGGGCCGCCCTCAGCGGGCGAGCTCCGCGATCAGGGCGGCGAAGCGGTCGGGCGGGGCGGCCTGTCCCGAGACCCAGCGGTAGAGGTCCTGGTCGTTCTCGTCGAGCAGCGCGTCGAAGAGGTCGAGCGCGGCCGCGTCCATGCCCCCGAGCCGGGTGTCGGCATAGGGACCCAGGATCAGGTCCATCTCCTTCGTCCCCCGCCGCCATGACCGCATCCGCATCCGCTTGAGCCTGTGCTCGTGGGTTTCGGGTCCGGTCTCGGGGCGGGGAATGTCCATCACAGGGGCGTCTCCAGGCTCTTGCGCAGCCGTTTTTCCAGTCGGGCCAGCCGGTCGGCGTTGCGCGCCATTTCGGCCCGGAGACTGCGCATCTCGGTCAGGATATCCTTCAGATCGGGCGTCAGGTCCACCTCTTCCGTGGGCCCCGGCACGCCTTCGCCCACGCCGCTGAGAAGCCAGCCCAGCGACACGTTCAGAAGGCCCGCCAGCATCTGCAGACGGTTCGCGCGGGGCTCGGCCAGGTCTTCCTCCCAGGCGCGCATCGTCTTGGTCTTGACGCCCAGCCGCCGCGCCAGTTCGGCCTGCGTCAGTCCCGCCGCCTCGCGCGCGCCGGCGAGCCGGTCGCCGAACGTGGTGCTCTCCGGTGCGAACCAGTCATTGGTGTCGGTCATCGGTCTTCCCTTCGGTGTTCCTGCTTGATCGGGCTCGGGCGGCACCCTATGAGACCGACGCCTCAGGTGCAAACCGCCCTCCCCCGGAGTTCAAAGCCATGCCGTTCCTGTCCGACAGCCTCGCCCGCGTGAAACCCTCGCCCACCATCGCCGTCACCAACAAGGCGCGCGAGCTGAAGGCGGCGGGCCGGGATATCATCGGACTGGGTGCCGGCGAGCCCGACTTTGACACGCCCGCCCACATCAAGGAGGCCGCGAAAGCGGCAATCGATGCGGGTTATACGAAGTACACCGCCGTCGACGGCATCCCCGAGCTGAAGGCCGCGATCTGCGCGAAATTCGCCCGCGAGAACGGGCTGACCTACACGCCCGAGCAGGTCACAGTAGGCACCGGCGGCAAGCAGGTGCTGATCAACGCGCTGATGGCCACGCTGAACCCCGGCGACGAGGTGGTGATCCCCGCGCCCTACTGGGTCAGCTATCCCGACATGGTGCTGCTGGCGGGCGGCGAGCCGGTCGCGGTCGCGGCCGGGCCGGAGACCGCCTACAAGCTGACCCCTGCACAGCTCGAGGCCGCGATCACCCCGCGCACCAAGTGGTTCATCTTCAACTCGCCGTCGAACCCCACCGGCGCGGGCTATACCTGGGACGAACTGAAGGCGCTGACCGACGTGCTGCTGCGCCACCCGCATGTCTGGGTGCTGACCGACGACATGTACGAGCATCTGGTCTACGACGATTTCGTGTTCTGCACCCCGGCACAGGTGGAACCGGCGCTCTACGACCGCACGCTGACGGTGAACGGGGTGTCGAAGGCCTACGCGATGACCGGCTGGCGGATCGGCTACGCGGCCGGGCCGGTCGCGCTGATCAAGGCGATGGGCAAGATCCAGTCGCAGACCACCTCGAACCCCTGTTCGGTCAGCCAGTACGCCGCGCTCGAGGCGCTGACCGGCCCGCAGGATTTCATCGAGAGCAACAAGGCCCTGTTCCAGCGCCGCCGCGACCTCGTGGTGTCGATGCTGAACGCGGCGCCCGGCATCACCTGCCCGGTGCCCGAGGGGGCGTTCTACGTCTATCCGACGATCGGCGGCTGCCTCGGCAAGACCTCGGCGGGCGGCACGGTCATCACGGATGACGAGACCTTTGCCACCGCGTTGCTGGAGGAAACCGGCGTCGCCGTGGTCTTCGGCGCGGCCTTCGGCCTGAGCCCGGCCTTCCGGATCAGCTACGCCACCTCGGACGCGCTGCTGGAGGACGCCTGCGCCCGCATCCAGCGGTTCTGCGAGGGGTTGAAGTAAGCGCGCGCCCTCAGGCGAACCGCACCTCGATCGGGGGCAGGCCCAGCGTACCGAATTCGGCGTGCCAGGTCTCTCCGGGGGCGACGGGCAGGGCGCGGGTCAGGGTGCCGGTCGTGATGATCTCGCCCGTCGCGACCGGGGCCATGCCGGGCTCCTCCGCGGCGAGGCGGACAAGATGCGCCAGCGCGACCAGCGGCCCGCCGCCCAGCACGTTGCGGGCATGTCCGACGTCGGCCACTCCGCCCCCCTTGCTCAGCACCGTCTCGAACCCCGCCAGCCGGAAGGTCCAGTCCTCCTCCGATCCCGGCGCGACGGCCTGGAACGGCCCGTGCAGGAAGGCACCATGCAACCCGAAGGCGGCCACCGTGTCGGCGGCGGCGAAGCGCCAGCCGGGATAGAGCGACTGGACGATTTCGAAGCCCGCGCAGACCGACCCGATGCAGCCCATCAGCTCGCGAGGTCCCATGCCTGGAACCGGGGCGGCGGACATCCGGAAGGCGATCTCCGGCTCGATCCGGGGCTCCAGCAGCCCGTCCAGCGCGAAGGCGGGCGCGAGGGGGCGGACCGTCCTGTCGTACATCGGCCCGACGATCGGGGCCGAGACGCCGTATTCCTCCCAGATCGTGGCGTTGGTGAAGCCGATCTTCCGCCCGACCACCCGCGCGCCGCGGGCCACCCGGGCCGCCGTCACCGCCGCGCTGACCTCGTAGGCGCGCGCCATCGTCAGCCCGCCGTCCCGCCCGCTCAGCGGCGGGATCTGCCGCCCGGCGTCGAGCGCCCCCAGCACCGTGTCCGCCAGCGCGTCGATCTCGGTCATGGCTGTCTCCCTCCCGGCCTCTGCCGGCATCCTGCCGTCATCGCGGACCGGGGCCAAGGCCCTCTTCCCGCCCCGGGCGCAACCCGCTACCCTTCGCCCGGAACAACCCGGATGATGCCATGCCCGTCGACCTGCCCGAGCTTTACTTTCGCCTGAAGGACAACGGGGCCGCCGTGTTCCGCGTCGATCCCGAGAACCGGCAGAAGCGGATCGACCTCGACCAGATCGCCAACGTCAACCTCCGGAACGGCGAGATCAAGGCGCAGGGCAAGTCGGTCGTGACCGCCGAGGAACATGCCGTGATCGAGGCCTGGCTGGCCGAGCGCCGCGCCCTGCAGGCGGCCCGCGACCTCGACGACATCCACCGCACCATCGACCAGCTGAACCTGACCGCGCACTGGGCGCAGACCCGGGCGACGCCCGAGGAACTTGACGCGCTCACCGACAAGCTGCTGCTGGCGATGTTCGACCTGCGGCAGGTCCTGGTGCGGAAGAAGGCCGATCGCCTGAACGGGCGCGACTAGGCAGCCGGGGCGGGCCCGGACTTCGGGGCGGCGACGTCGCTCTCGAGGCCCATCTGCGAAAGCCACAGCCGCTGGCCCCAGAAGCGCGCCATCAGCATCAGGGCCGCGGCGCCGAGACCGGCGACGAGACCCAGCCACACGCCGGCCGCGCCCCAGCCTAGCCAGATGCCGAGGCCCGCGCTGGCCGGGGCACCGATCAGCCAGTAGCTGACCCCGGCCATCACCATCGGCACGCGGGTGTCCTGCACGCCGCGCAGCAGGCCCAGCGCCATCACCTGCGCCGCATCCGCCAGCTGGAACAGCGCCGCCAGCGCCAGCAGCATGACGCCGACGCCGATCACCGCGGGGCGATCCGGATCGGCCGGGTCGAGGAAGAGGCCCATCAGCGGCTCGGGCAGGGTCAGGAACAGCAGGATGGTGACGCCGACAAAGGCCGCCGAGGCCACCAGCGCCATCACGCCGCCGCGCATCAGGTTCACCGCGTCGCCCCGGCCCCAGGCCCGGCCGGTGCGGACCGTGGCGGCCTGGCTCAGCCCGATGTGGACCATGAAGGTGATCGAGGCGAGCTGCAGCGCGATGCCGTGCGCCGCAAGCTCCACCGTGCCGATCCATCCCATCATCATCGTCGCGGCCGAGAACAGGCCCGACTCGGCGAGATGCGTCAGCCCGATCGGCCAGCCGAGGCGGAAGACGGCGAAGAACGCCTCCCAGTCGGGCTTCCACAGGCGCTGGAACAGCCGGTGCTCGGGCAGGGCAAGCACGGCAATCGCGATGAACCCGGCCAGCATCCCCGCGAAGGTCAGCAGCGACGCCACCGCCGCACCGCGCACGCCCATCTCCGGAAAGCCGAGGTTGCCGAAGATCAGCACCCAGTTCAGCCCGACATTGGCCAGTGCCCCCGCCGCCGACACCCAGAGCACCGCCTGCGCGCGCTCGAGCGCGGAGAAATAGCTCTTCATCACCATCACGAGCAGCGAGGGCAGCATTCCGAAGGCCGCGATCCGCAGGTAGTCGGAGGCCAGCGCCGCGATCTCGGGCTCCTGCCCGAGACCGCGCAGCAGCGGCTCGGAGGCCCAGAAGAGCGGAAAGACGACAGCAGCATAGAGCACCGACAGCCACAGGCCCATCCGCGTGACCCGGCGCACCTGTGTCGCATCCCCCGCCGCGGCGGCCTTGGCCACCATCGGCATCACGGCAAAGGCATAGCCCGCGCCGACCACGAACACGGTGAAGAAGACCGTGTGCGCCAGCACGCCCGCGGCCAGCGCCTCGACCCCGTAGCGCCCGAGCATCAGCGTGTCGGTCACCGTGATGGCGATCTGCGCCAGGTGGCTGCCGACGAGCGGCAGCCCGAGCACGAGCACCGCCCGGGCATGGGCGGTATGGGAGAGGGGCGGATCGGTGACCATGCGGCTCCTCTATCCCGCGGCGGCGTCCCGCGCAATCGACGAGGCGCGCCCTTCTTCTTGGGGAAAATACTCCGGGGGGCGCGCGCCCGTCCGGGCGCGCGGCGGGGGGCAGAGCCCCCCGGTCCGGCCTGCGGCCGGAGCGCTCCGCGCGGGAGTATTTTTTCCAAGAAGAAGGGGGGCGGCTCAGAGACCGGCGCGCAGCGCGGCGACCGCGACCAGTGCTACGACGAGCCCGGCGGCAAGTTCCAGCAGGGCGGCCAGCCTCTGCCCGCCGCGCCCCGCGCCCCAGCCGACGAGCACGCTTTCGCGCGCCGTCACGCTGGCCGCGGCCACCGCCAGCGTGACGCTGGCCGTGCCGAGTGCCATCGCCGTAACCCCCGCGACCGCCTGAGGGACGAGGTCCATGCGCCAGCCGAGGATCAGCAGGAAGAGGGCCCCGGTGCAGGGACGCAGGCCGACCGCGAGGACCAGCGCCGCCTGTGTGCGCAGGTCCGATGCGCGGGCGACCGCGGCCGGGTCCGGGCCGTGGGCATGGCCGCAGGTCTCGCAGACCGCGCCCGGGCCGTGGTGGTCGTGATCGTGGTTGGGCGCAGGGATTCCGCTGCGGGCCGTCCGGGCCAGCCGCCGCCCGCCGCGCAGCGCCAGCCACAGCCCGACAAGCGCGATCGCGGCGAGGCTCGCCGGGGCCAGCCAGTCGTCGCCCCAGCCGGTCATCTGCTCGCGCGTGGCGCCCAGAAGCCAGACGCCCGCGCCGACCAGCGCGACCGCGCTGGCGCCCTGCAGCAGGCTTCCCGCCACCGCGATGCCCGCGAGGCGTCCCAGCGGCACGCGCTCGGCCAGTCCGTAGCCGCCGACCACGATCTTGCCGTGGCCCGGTCCGACCGCATGGAAGAAGCCATAGGCGAAGGACACCCCGAGGAGTGCTGTCAGCGCCCCGGCCTCGCCCGCCCGCAGGCCGCGCAGCGCCCCGGCCATCGCGGTCTGGACCTCTCGCTGTCCGGCGGCTGCCCAGCGGGCCGCGTCCTGCATCCCGCCGCCGGGACCAAGCCAGAGCGCCAGCAGCCCGAGGCCCGCCAGCGCCGCCAGCCCGGCCAGCCGCACCGCGCTCATCCGGTCGGTCCGCAGGTCAGGCGGATCTCGTCGGCGAAGAGGGCGCCGACGGCCGGGTAATCCATCTCGACGTCCATGCCGCCCGCCTCGGCCTCGGCCAGCGCCTGTTCCAGCCCGGCATAGGCGGCGTCCTCGTCGAAGGGGACCGTCTCGGCGGTGCAGCCCGCGGCGCTGGCCGTGTTGGCGAGCGTGGCGGAATAGGCGGTGTAGAAGGTCGGATCATAGGGCCGCAGGAAAACCGGGGCTGCGCGCGGGTCGACGCGGGTCTCGAGCGCGCGCACGTGGGTCGTCACGATGCGGCCGTCGCGGACATCGGCGGTCCAGTCCAGCGGTCCGCTCAGCGCCAGGTCCTGTCCGCCCGCCGTGCCGCGCAGGTCGCCGTCGTAGCCCTCGACCCAGGCCATGTCGAAGCCCGACAGGGCGGCCCGCTCGGCCTCGGTCAGCACGCCGTCGTAATCGTCGTCGAGACCCATGTCCTCGAGAATCAGCAGCGAGTAGAGCTCGTCATAGGCCCAGACAACGCGTAGCGCGGCGAGCTTGCCTGCGTCGTCGAACAGGAACTCGACCCCGGTGTCGATGAAGATATGCGGATGCGCGGCCGCCGGGGCCGCCAACCCCGCCACTCCCGCCGCCAAGATGATGCCCGCGCCACGCATGGGGCAGAGCTAGGCCAGAGAATCGTCCTTCGCAAGCCGGACCGGTGCCGTGTGACTGCCGCATTGCGGTGGCATCCTTCAGGTCAGCAAGAGATCGCGTGAACGATCCGGTATGGTGTGCAGGTATCGCGAGGAGCATCCGATGAGTGGTTTGCAGAGTGCCGGGGACGCGTCGGCCGTGTCCCGGGAGGACCGTCCGGCCGCCGGGCGCGGCAGCCGGACGAGCGCCGTCCTTTTGTCCGCCTGCGTGGCGACCCTTGGCCTCTGCACCCTTGTCGCGGTTGCCCATCTCGCCCCCGATGCCGGAGCGTCCGCGGGCGGGACGGCGCAGGCCGGGGCGCGCGACTGAGCCCCGGGCGCCTCAGCCGGGCTTGACCGCCACGAAATCGATCAGCGCCGAGCGGCCGACATGGCCGTCGCCCTCGGCAATCTCGGCGTCGTAGTCGACCCCTTCCAGCACCTGCCATCCGGCGAAGGCCTCTTCCAGCAGGTCGAGGGTATAGAGGTTCTCCGCCTTGCCCGGCCCGCCGGTGCCGTAGGCCACCTGCCGCGGCGCATAGCCATGCAGCAGGAGGAGGCCGCCGGGCTTCAGGGTCCGGGCGATGCCGTCGAAGATGCGCGCGCGCAGCTCCGGCGGTGCGAACTGGAAGAAGACCCCCGCGACCAGGTCGAAGGCTTCGGGTTCCCAGGTCCAGTCCTCGACCCCCGAGACATGCGCGTCAAGCGGGACCCCGCGCGCCGCGGCCAGTGCCCGGGCCTTGTCCACTCCGACCGGCGAGGCATCGAAGCTGGTCACGCGAAGACCCTGCCCGGCGAGCCAGACGCCGTTGCGCCCCTCGCCGTCACAGATCGCCAGCGCCCGGGCACCTGCCACGAGGCGGTCGGCCTGCCGGGTCAGGAAGGCCGCAGGCTCCGTGCCGAACCGGTAGCCGTCTCCCGAAAACCGCTGGTCCCAGAAGTCGTTCACGGGCTCACGCGCCTCAGGTCGGGATGCAGCGAGGTGCCGAGGATGTGCTCGGTCCGGTGGATCACGTGGCCGGCCTGCCCGACGATCAGCGGGTCGGGGGCATGCGCGACCCTCCGATCCTTGTCGGGATAGTCGAGACTGTCGAGGAAGTGCAGCATGCAATTGAGCCGGGCGCGCTTCTTGTCATCGGACTTGATGACGGTCCAGGGCGCGTCGGCGGTGTCGGTGTAGAAGAACATCGCTTCCTTGGCTTCGGTGTAGTCGTCCCACTTGTCGAGGCTCGCCTTGTCGATCGGCGACAGCTTCCAGCGCTTGAGCGGGTCCGTTTCGCGCGCGGCGAAGCGGCGCTTCTGTTCGTCCTGGGTGACCGAGAACCAGTACTTGTAGAGGCGAACGCCCGAGCGGGTCAGCATGCGTTCAAGTTCCGGCGTCTGGCGCATGAATTCAAGGTAGTCGTTCGGTTCGCAGAAGCCCATCACCCGCTCGACGCCCGCGCGGTTGTACCAGGAGCGGTCGTAGAACACCATTTCGCCCGCCGTGGGCAGGTGCTGGATGTAGCGCTGGAAGAACCACTGGCCGCGCTCGGCGTCCGAGGGCTTGTTCAGCGCCACGACGCGGGCTTCGCGCGGGTTCAGGTGTTCCATGAACCGCTTGATCGTGCCGCCCTTGCCCGCGGCGTCCCGCCCCTCGAACAGGATCACGATCCGCTCGCCGGTTTCGGCCACCCATTTCTGCACCTTCAGCAACTCGGCCTGCAGGCGGGCCTTCTGCGCCTCGTAGCTGCGGCGGCTGATCTTTGTCGCGTAGGGATACTCGCCGGTCTCGAAGGCGTGCCGGATCTCGGCCTGCGTCGGCGCGGGCTTGCGCCGCTTGGGCGCGGGCGCCGGGGCTGTCGCCTGCACCGGGGCCGGATTGGGCAGGGCAGGGGTGTCCGGAGTGAGCAGGGCGGGATCAGTGTCGAGTCCGGGCATCGGGTCTCCTTTCCGGGGATGGCAGCGGTGGTGTCGGACCCCGCATGGCACAGGTCGGGAAAGGTTGCGTTGAGATGCATCAAGTCGGTGTCATAAAACTGTCGTATCGGGCCGGGCTTTCCGTATCGGATATTGTGATGTATATTCACGTGTACACTTTGATGGAGATTGCCCTGTGACCCGCCTTCTGACCCGGAACATCGCCACGATCACCGAACTGCGCGAGCCGCAGAAGGTGTTCGACCGCGCGGGCGGCGAGCCCATCGCGATCCTCAAGAACTCGCAGCTTGTCGGCTACTTCGTTCCCGCCGAGGCGGTGCAGACGACCGAGCCGGTTTATGCTACGCGGGAGGAGGTGCTGGCGGCGCTTGATGCAACCGAGGCGCAGGCCGCACCCGTTCAAGAGTACCTGCGCGATAAATGAGACACCGGCTGCTCGCACCGGAGTTGGTCGAGATGATCCATGACCGCGTGCTGAACGCCGGTGAGGTACGCGGTCGCGCCCGCGACAGGTCCCTCGAAGGCGCGCTCGGCCGGGTCGAAAACCGTCTGGCCTATGGCCTGATCTCTGATCCCTTCGATCTGGCTGCCGCCTATGCCCTCGCCCTGAGCACGGGCCACTGTTTCAACGACGGCAACAAGCGGACCGCCTACCGGTGCCTTCTGGTGACGCTGGACTTGCACGGCCTTCGCATCACCCACGGGACCGAGGAGATCGGCGACCGCATCATCCTTCTGGCGCAGGGCCGCCACGGCGAGGACCAGCTGGCCGCCTACCTGCGGTCGCGGCTGGTGGCGGGGTAGGCGCCTTCAGCGGATCGGAACCCCGTTATGACGGCCTAAGCCACCGCAACGCGGCGCGCGCTCGTCCGGTAGAGCCCCAGCAGGATCAGGCAGGCGGCGCTCATCCCCGAGCCGATCAGCAGCGCGACGGCCGGGGTGCCGAGCGTTTCCGCGACCCGGCCCGCCAGCGACGGCGCAACCATCATCACGCCGTAGTAGAGGGTGAAGAACACGCCCATGCCGAAGGCGCGCTGCGGCGGGGCGAGGATTGCCCCCGGCAGCGTCATGATCGGGCCCGCCGCCAGCGCGAAGACCGCCGCGATCCCGATGTAGAGCGTGGTGACCCCGGCGATCGGCACCACCAGCGTGGCCGGGATCAGGACGGCGAACCCGGCCACGCTGGCGGCGATCAGCATGTCGCGCCGTCCGGTCCGGTCGGCCAGCACGCCCCCGAGCGGGATCATCACCGCCGCCACCACCATGAAAAGCCCGGTCAGCCCGCCCGCGCTCACCAGGTCGAGCCCCCGCGCCACGAGAACCGTCGGCCCGAAGCTGAACAGCATCGCCAGCGCCGCGTTGTAGAGCGCCCAGATCAGCCCGGCCGCGACCAGGGGCGCCCAGGGCAGCCGCACCGCCCGGACCGCCGCCGGTCCGGCCGCCGCCCCCGGTGCGACCCGGAAGACCAGCGCGAACACGGCCAGACCGCCTGCCACGACGCCAAGCTCGATCATCCGGGCGGCGCCCAGGCCGAAGCTCTCGGCCACGGTCGGGTAGACGAACAGCCCCGCCGCGATGCCCACCGGCCAGGAGTTCACGAAGATCGCCATCGCAGTCGCCATCTCGCGGCCCGCGAACCAGTCCACCAGCAGCTTCGTCGTCACGATGTTGAGGATCACGCCGCCGGTGCCCGCCACCAGCCGCCCGGCCATCAGCCACCCGGCCGTGGGCGCGAGCGCCACGATCACGGCCCCCGCCAGCATCGCGATCAGCGCCAGTACGACGATCCGCTTCTCACCCAGCCGCGCGGCGAGAACCCCGCCGGGCAAGGCCACGACAGCCCCCGGCGCGAGGTAGAGCCCGATCAGCAGCCCGATCTCGGCCAGTCCGATCCCGTATCGATCCTGCACAAGCGGCGACAGGGCGGCGACGGACTGGAACTGCACGCCCATCGCGGTGCGGGCGAGAAACAGAACGATCAGCATCTTCCAGCGGTCGGCCATGCGCGTGTCTCCCCACCCTCAAGACCACCAGACGGCACCGGGATGGGTCTGGCAAGGGCGGGAAGGCGCATCGCCTGTGGACAACCTGACCCCCGGCCTTTCCTCGCCCGGCGTCCTCGGGCAGACTGCCAGCCCAAAGAAATCATGAACCGAGCAGCCCAGATGTCCGATGATCTTCTCTCCGGCCCGCCCGACGCCCAGACCTATGACGCCTCCTCGATCGAGGTGCTGGAGGGCCTCGAACCCGTCCGCAAGCGGCCCGGCATGTACATCGGCGGCACCGACGAGCGGGCGCTGCATCACCTCGTGGCGGAAATCCTCGACAACGCGATGGACGAGGCCGTCGCGGGCCACGCCAGCCGGATCGAGGTCGAACTGCACGCCGATCACTCGGTCACCATCCGCGACAACGGCCGCGGGATGCCGGTGGACGAGCACCCCAAGTTCCCCGGCCGCTCGGCGCTGGAGGTGATCCTCTGCACGCTGCACGCGGGCGGCAAGTTCTCTGGCAAGGCCTACGAGACCTCCGGCGGCCTGCACGGGGTGGGCGCCTCGGTCGTCAACGCGCTGTCGGATCACCTGCGGGTCGAGGTGGCGCGGAACCGCGAGCTTTACGCGCAGGAGTTCTCGCGCGGGCATCCGCAGGGCCCGGTCGAGAAGATCGGCCCGGCCCCGAACCGGCGCGGCACCACTGTCACCTTCCACCCCGATGCGCAGATCTTCGGCCCGCTCAGCCTGAAACCGGCTCGGCTGCACCGGATGGCGCGGTCGAAAGCCTACCTGTTCTCGGGGGTCGAGATCCGCTGGAAATCGGCCGTCGACGACGGCACCACGCCGACCGAGGCGACGTTCCACTTCCCGGGCGGCCTCGCCGATTACCTGACCGAGACGCTCGGCGGTACGGCGACCTATGCCGACCAGCCCTTCGCGGGCAAGGTCGGGTTCCAGGAGAAGTTCGGCGCCCCCGGGTCGGTGGAATGGGCGATCAACTGGACGCCTGCACGCGACGGCGCGATCCAGTCCTACTGCAACACCGTGCCGACCCCCGAGGGCGGCACCCATGAGGCGGGCTTCTGGGCGGCCCTTCTGAAGGGCCTGCGCGCCTATGGCGAACTGGCCGGCAACCGCAAGGCCGCCAACATCACCCGCGAGGACCTGATGTCGGGCGGCACGGCGCTGGTCTCGTGTTTCATCCGCGAGCCCGAGTTCGTCGGCCAGACCAAGGACCGCCTCGCCACCACCGAGGCCGCCCGCATGGTCGAGGGCGCAGTGCGCGACCACTTCGACAACTGGCTGGCCTCGGACACCAAGTCGGCGGGCGCGATCCTCGATTACATGGTGCTCAAGGCCGAGGAACGCCTGCGCCGCCGGGCCGAGAAGGAGACCCAGCGCAAGTCCGCCACCAAGCGGCTGCGGCTGCCCGGCAAGCTGGTGGACTGTTCCGCCTCGTCGCGGGCAGGGACGGAACTGTTCATCGTCGAGGGCGACTCGGCGGGCGGATCGGCCAAGATGGCGCGGGACCGCAAGACACAGGCGCTGCTGCCGCTGCGGGGCAAGATCCTGAACGTGCTGGGGGCGGCCTCGGGCAAGCTCGGCTCGAACCAGGAGATCGCGGACCTGACGCAGGCGCTGGGCGTCGGCCTCGGGTCCCGGTTCAACGTCGAGGACCTGCGCTACGAGAAGGTCATCATCATGACCGACGCTGACGTGGACGGGGCGCACATCGCCTCGCTGCTGATGACGTTCTTCTTCACCCAGATGCGCCCGATGATCGACCACGGGCACCTCTACCTGGCCTGCCCGCCGCTCTATCGCCTGACGCAGGGCGCGCGCCGGGTCTACTGCCTCGACGAGGCCGAGCGCGACGCGTGGCTGGCAAAGGGCCTCGGCGGCAAGGGCCGGATCGACGTCTCGCGGTTCAAGGGCCTCGGCGAGATGGATGCCAAGGACCTGAAGGACACGACGATGAACCCCGAAACGCGCAAGCTGATCCGGGTGTCGATCGACGAGGACGAGCCCGGCGAAACCGGCGACCTCGTCGAGCGCCTGATGGGCAAGAAGCCGGAGAAGCGGTTCGAATACATCCAGGCGAACGCGCGCTTCGTGGAGGAGCTGGACGTTTGATCCCGCCTTATTCGTCCAAAACGGCGGGAAAGGTTGCGTGCGCCTGAAAGCGCTTTAGATTCAAGCTGCTACACTGAAATCCGCAGTAGCTACGGACGCACGCATGGGTGAAAATCTACAGCC
>JAUIAU010000137.1 GCA_030425185.1 Alphaproteobacteria bacterium | reverse complement strand
AAGTCGTTGGCGGGGTCCTCGGCATAGAGCCGGGCCTCGACCGCGTGGCCGGTCAGGCGCAGGTCCTCCTGCCGGGCGGGCAGCGGCTCGCCCGAGGCGACGCGCAACTGCCATTCGACGAGGTCGATGCCGGTCACCGCCTCGGTCACCGGGTGCTCGACCTGGAGGCGGGTGTTCATTTCCATGAACCAGAAGCGGTCCGGGCGCAGGCCGTCCGAACCGTCCACGATGAACTCGACGGTGCCCGCACCCGAGTAGCCGATCGCCTCGGCGGCGCGGGTGGCGGCCTGTCCCATCGCGGTGCGCATCTCGTCGGTCATGCCGGGGGCCGGGGCCTCCTCGATCACCTTCTGGTGGCGGCGCTGGAGCGAGCAGTCGCGCTCGAAGAGATGCACCGCGCGGGTCCCGTCGCCGAAGACCTGCACCTCGATATGGCGCGGGCTCGACACGAACTTCTCGATCAGGACAGCGGGGTTGCCGAAGGCGGCCTCGGCCTCGCCCCGGGCGCTGCGCAGCGCGGCGACGAAGTCCTGCGGCCGGGTCACGAGGCGCATCCCCTTGCCGCCGCCGCCCGCCACGGCCTTGATGAGCACCGGGTAGCCGATGGTGTCGGCCGCCCCGCTGAGGTGTTCGGGGTCCTGGTTCTCGCCGTGATAGCCCGGCACCACGGGCACGCCCGCCGCCTGCATCAGCGCCTTGGCGGCGTCCTTCAGCCCCATCGCCCGGATCGCCTGCGCCGAGGGGCCGATGAAGGTCAGGCCCGCCGCCTCGACCGCCGCGACGAAGTCGGGGTTCTCGGACAGGAAGCCGTAGCCGGGATGGATCGCCTCGGCCCCGGTCGCGCGGGCGGCGGCGAGGATCGCGTCCTGCCGCAGGTAGCTTTCGGCCGGGGTCTGTCCGCCCAGCGACACCGCAAGGTCGGCCATCGCGACATGGCGCGCGCCCGCGTCGGCATCGGAATGCACCGCGACCGTCGAGACGCCGAGACGGCGGCAGGTCTCGATCACGCGGCAGGCGATCTCGCCCCGGTTGGCGATCAGGATGCGGCGGAACATCGGCGGTCCTTTCGGATCAGGAAGACAGGCCCGGACGCGGGGGCACCCGGGCGGCACGGGGGGCGGTCGGGCCCGCTCACATCCGGAACACGCCGAAGCGTGTCTCCCCGACGGGGGCGTTCAGCGCCGCGCGCAGCGACAGGGCGAGAACTGAGCGGGTCTTGCGCGGGTCCACGATGCCGTCGTCCCAGAGCCGGGCCGAGGCATAGAGCGGGTGCGACTGGCGCTCGAACATCTCGAGCGTGGGACGCTTGAAGTCGGCTTCCTCCTCGGGCGACCAGGTGCCGCCCGCGCGCTCGATCGCGTCGCGCCTGACGGTCGCCAGCACGCCCGCCGCCTGCGCCCCGCCCATCACCGAGATCCGGCTGTTGGGCCAGGTCCAGAGGAAGCGCGGCTGGTAGGCGCGGCCCGCCATGCCGTAGTTGCCCGCGCCGAAGCTGCCGCCGACCAGCACGGTGACCTTCGGCACGGCGGTGGTGGCGACGGCGGTGACCATCTTGGCACCGTGCCGGGCGATGCCCTCGTTCTCGTATTTCCGGCCGACCATGAAGCCGGTGATGTTCTGCAGGAAGACCAGCGGGATCTTCCGCTGGCTGCACAGCTCGACGAAATGCGCGCCCTTGATCGCGCTTTCCGAGAAGAGCACGCCGTTGTTGGCGACGATCCCGACCGGCAGGCCCATGACATGGGCGAAGCCGGTGACCAGCGTCTCGCCGAAGCGCGGCTTGAACTCGTCGAAGCGCGAGCCGTCCACGATCCGGGCGATGACCTCGCGGATGTCGTAGGGCGTGCGCAGGTCGGCGGGCACGACGCCGAGGATCTCCTCGGGGTCGTAGGCGGGGTCCTCCGGGCTGGCCATGTCGGGCAGCGCGGGGGCGGGGCGGTTCAGGTGGCGCAGCGCCTCGCGGGCCAGCGCCAGCGCGTGGGCGTCATCCTCGGCGAGGTAATCGGCCACGCCGGACAGGCGGGTATGGACGTCGCCGCCGCCGAGGTCCTCGGCGCTGACCACCTCGCCGGTCGCGGCCTTCACCAGCGGCGGCCCGGCGAGGAAGATCGTGCCCTGGTCCTTGACGATGATCGACACGTCCGACATCGCGGGCACGTAGGCCCCGCCCGCCGTGCAGGAGCCCATGACGACCGCGATCTGCGGGATGCCCGCCGCGCTCATCTGCGCCTGGTTGTAGAAGATGCGCCCGAAATGGTCGCGGTCGGGGAAGACCTCGTCCTGGTTCGGCAGGTTCGCGCCGCCGCTGTCCACGAGGTAGACGCAGGGCAGACGGCATTCGGCGGCGATTTCCTGCGCGCGCAGGTGCTTCTTGACGGTGACCGGGTAGTAGGTGCCGCCCTTCACGGTGGCGTCGTTGCAGACCACCATGACCTCGCGCCCGTGGACCCGGCCGACGCCCGCGATCACCCCGCCGCAGGGCGCGGCCCCGTCATAGAGCCCGTGCCCGGCCGTCGCGCCGATTTCGAGGAAGGGCGAGCCGGGATCGAGCAGATGCGCCACCCGGTCGCGCGGCAGCATCTTGCCGCGCGCGACATGCCGGGCCCGCGACGCCTCGCCCCCGCCCAGCGCGGCGGCGGCGGCGGCCGCCCCGATCTCGGCCAGCGCGGCCAGATGCGCGTCCCGGTTCGCGCGGAACGTCTCGGAGGTCGGCTGGATGGCGGAGGGGAGTTTCATGCGCCGTCGCCTCCGGTTTCGAGGTAGATCGCCTGTTCGGCCGTCAGGCGCAGGTGGCAGCCGGCGCGGGCGGGCCCGGCGCCGGTGCCGCCGCCCCAGCCCGCGGCCTCGTAGGCGCAGGTGGTGTCGCGGAAGGCGATCCACGCGCGCTGCATGTCGCGCAGGGTACCTGCCCGCGTGGGTGCCCCGGCGGGCAGGCCGCTGTCGCGGTCGAAGGCCTCGGCCCGGTCGCGCGCGGCGCGGTAGGCGGTGTTGAGCCGGTCGTCCCAGAGATCGGCCTCGCGCGACCGGCAGGCGCTTTCGACCACGGTCGCGTAGCCGTTCGCGGCAAGGCAGGCGTCGGCGGCGCGCCCGACGCAGGCGCGCATCGCGGGGCCATCCTCGGCCGCGGCAAGGCAGGCCGTCAGCGGGGCCGGATCGAAGGCGAGGTCCTGCGCGGCGGCAGGCGCGGCGAGGCAGAGCGCGGCGAGCGCGCAGGTCAGGCGGATCATGCGCCGTCTCCTTGTCCGTGCCGGGCCGT
>JAUIAU010000004.1 GCA_030425185.1 Alphaproteobacteria bacterium | reverse complement strand
ACGCGCTCCCGAAGCGCCATAGGATGTGGCTTGCCCATCTCGGCCCCCCATATCTGCCATAAAGACAGGGAATCATAGAGCTGACGTCATGGGAAGTCTGAATCGCATCGGCCGCAACACGCTCTAAAATGTTCTTTACAGACAACCCGGGATATGAGAACAGTATGGCAACACCGGAACACGGAGGATGCCATGACCCGTTTCTTCAAGATGACCCCCGACGCCGCCCATGACTGGGTTCAGGACGCCATCGGTGGCGTTGCCCTCATCGGCGTCGTGTCGCTCCTGTTTTTCGTCCCGGCGGTCTTCTGACGCCGGACCTCGCTCTGCCTGCGGTCTGTTTCGCGCCCGGCCTCCCGTTCCCCCAAACGGCTCCTTCGACACTGTCCCGTTGAAGTTCCGGCCGGGCACGCGCCTCGACAGACACGCCACTTGCCGCCGCGTTCCCCCCAAGAGCGCGGCGGCTTTTTCTTTTTCGGAAGATGCTGTTGGGAGGTAACGCTTAGGCACAGGCCGAGCGCTGTGCCTCTTCGCCGGCCTCGACCGTGGCCTCGATCGCCAGCAGGATCGACGCGTGACGATTGCCGAACCCGCGCGCGGGCAGCAGGACCTCGAACCCGTCGAAGGGCGCATCGGGCACCGGGCCGTCGGACTTCAGCATGGCCCGCAGCGCATCGCGGGCCGCGCGGACCTCGGTCAGCGTCCGTCCGAGGACCACGCCGCCCAGGACCGAGGCCGCCGCCTGTCCCAAGGCACAGGCCTTCACGTCCTGGGCGAATTCCGTGATCACATCGCCGTCGAGAGACAGATCGACGGTCACCATCGAGCCGCAGAGCGGGGCGCGCTTGCGCACGCTGGCCTGCGGATGATCCAGCCGCCCGACATGCGGAATCGAGGCCGCCAACGCGAGGATGCGCGTGGAATAGAGCGACATCAGGTCGGCATCGGTGGACATTTTGCGATCCTCACGGCATCAGCGGGCGGCAATCCCGCGTGCGACAGGAGAGACCACATGTCCTTTGATCCCGCAACCCTGCGCTATGATGCGGCCGGTCTCATCCCCGTGATTGCGCAGGACGCCGAGACACTGGAGGTCCTGATGATGGCTTGGATGAACGCCGAAGCCGTTGCGCGCACGCTGGAGACCAGGCGCGTGACCTACTGGAGCCGGTCGCGGCAGGCGTTCTGGATCAAGGGCGAGACCTCGGGCCACACGCAGGAGCTGGTGGACCTGCGCCTCGACTGCGACCGCGACTGCCTGCTGGTGCTGGTCCGGCAACAGGGTCCGGCCTGCCACACCAACCGGCGGAGCTGCTTTTACACAGCGGTCAGAGAGGGTTCCGAAGTGGAGCTGATGTCGCCGATGGCCTAGCGCAGCGGCGCGGTCAGGGTCTGAAGCGCGGCCAGCGGCGCGTCGGAGGTCCAGATCTCGTCGCCGATGGCGAAGAAGTCGGTCACGGGCGCAAGACGCTCGACCGCGGCCGCGGTCAGGCCGCCTTCGGCGACCACCGGCAGTTCGATCATCTCGGACCACCACGCGAAAAGCTCGGTCTCGGCCAGACTGCCGTCGCCGAGGCTGCCGCCTTCGACCGGCCCGAAGGCGATGTAGTCGGCCCCGGCTTCGCCCGCGGCCATGCCGACATGGCGCGAGGTGCCGCAATAGGCCCCGAGGATCACGTCGCCGCCAAGCTCGTCGCGCAGCTTGCGCAGGCCCTTGCCGCCGTCGGGCAGGTGGACCCCGTCGAGGCCGTGCCGCTCGACCAGCAGAACGTGGCTGTCGATCACGAGCGGCACGTCGCGGGCATGGGCGACCTCGCGCAGGGCGTCGGCGGTCTTGCCGAGCACGCGCTCGTCGCGGCTGGCCAGGGCCAGGCGCACGCAGGCAATCGGCATCGCGTCAAGAAGCCCTGCCAAGGTGCCGGGAAAGCTGTCCAAATCCACCACGGGCGGGGTGATGAGATAAAGCTGCGGCTGCTCGCGATCCGACATGATCCGTCCCCTTTCGGCGTCCCGGTGTCCTATCGCCTGCGGGGCGCAACGGCAACGGGGATTGCGTCCCGGGCCGCTCCTTTCTACACCGCGTCAAACCGGAAGGATGCCCATGACCGACACTGTGCCGCCCAGTCCCGCGATGATCCTCGTCCAGCCGCAGATGGGCGAGAACATCGGCGCCGCCGCTCGGGCGATGTGGAACTTCGGGCTTGACCGGATGCGGGTCGTCGATCCGCGCGACGGCTGGCCGAACGAGCGCGCCGTGGCGCTGGCCAGCGGGGCGGGGCGGCTGCTGGACGAGGCCGCGATCTACCCGACGACGGCCGAGGCGACCGCCGACATCGATTATCTCTTTGCGACAACCGCCCGGCAGCGCGGTCTGACGAAGCCCGTCGTCTCGCCTGAGCGGGCGATGGTGATGGCCCGGGAAATGATCGCGCAGGGTCAACGGGTTGGCGTGCTGTTCGGGCCCGAGCGCGCGGGTCTGGAGAACGCCGACATCGCGCGCGCCTCGGCAATCGTGTCGGTCCCGGTGAACCCGGCCTTTCCGTCGCTCAACCTCGCGCAATGCGTGCTGCTGCTCGGATACGAGTGGGTGCGCGCCACCACCGAGGTGCCGGGCGAGGTGATGGAGATGGCGAAGACGCGCTATGCCAACGGGATCGAGCGCGAGAAGCTGGGCGATCATGTCGAAGACATGCTGGGGCAGGCCGGGTTCTTCTTCCCGGAGGACAAGGCCCCGCACATGAAACAATCGCTGCGCAACATGTGGGGACGGCTTCCGTTGACGCTGGCGGATGTGCAGATCCTGCACGGAATGCTGCGGCAGTTCGCGCGCTGGAAGGACGGGACGAACCGCCCATCTTGAGCGGGGCCGGACCGGGCGCCGCAAGGCCCGGCCGCAACGAGACAGACGAGGACAGGACGGATGGCAGACCGAAAACTCTTCGAAGAGGTCAGTGAGGGCGCGGCGCGGACCGCGGCGGCGCCGGGCGGGCTCGACCGCGATCGGCGCGCGGCGCGGGGAATGATCCGCAACTGGCTGGGGGCGCTCTTCGTGCTCGTCGTCCTGATGATCGCGGTGGGCGGCATGACGCGCCTCACGGATTCCGGCCTGTCGATCACCGAGTGGCGTCCCGTGACCGGGGCCATCCCGCCGCTGAACGAGGCGCATTGGGCCTCGGAGTTCGAAAAGTACAAGACGATCCCGGAATACCAGCTCCAGAACCGCGGCATGACGCTGGAAGAGTTCAAGGTCATATATTGGTGGGAATGGGGGCACCGGCAGCTCGGGCGCGTGATCGGGCTGGTCTGGGCGGTCGGGTTCTTCTTCTTCCTGGCCACCCGGCGCATCCCGACCGGCTGGACGCCGCGCCTGTTGGGGCTGGGCGCGCTCGGCGGGCTGCAAGGGGCGATCGGGTGGTGGATGGTCTCGTCCGGGCTGACCGGGCGCATGCTGGACGTGGCGTCCTACCGGCTGGCCACGCACTTGGGCCTCGCGTTCTTCATCCTGGGCCTGATCGCGTGGTACATGATGCGCCTCGGGCGCAAGGAACCGGCGCTGATGCAAGCGCGTCGGCAGGGCGACGGGGGACTTGCGACGCTGACCGGCGCGCTTCTGGTCGTGGCGGCGGTGCAGATCCTGCTGGGCGCTTTGGTGGCCGGGATCGATGCCGGGCGCGGCTTCACCGACTGGCCGCTGATGGCGGGTGGCCTGCTGCCGCCGAAGCCGCTGGGCCTCGACCCGCTGTGGTCGAATTTCTTTGAGAACGCGGGGCTTGTGCAGTTCAATCACCGTGTGGCGGGCTACCTCCTGTTCCTGTTCGGGCTGGTGGTCTGGCTGCGCGGACGGCGCAGTCCGCACCGGCGCACGCAGGCCGCCTTCAACATGATGATGGCGATGATGCTGGTGCAGGTGGTCCTGGGCATCGTGACCGTGATGCATTCCGCCCCGGTCGGACTGGCACTGCCGCACCAACTGGGGGCCGTCCTGCTGGTCGTGATGATCCTGCGGGCCCGGTTCCTGTCGATTTACCCGGATGTCCAATCGCTGCGAGGGGCTTGAGATGGCTGCATATGACGCGCTGATGGCCTTTCAGCGCCAGACCGAGGCCCTGGCGAGCATCGCCGGCCGCCTCGGCTGGGATCAGGAGACGATCATGCCCCGCGGGGCGGCCGAGCAGCGCGCGGAAGAGATCGCCGCGCTCGAGGACGTGCTGCATGCCCGCCGGACCGATCCGCGGATCGGCGAATGGCTCGCGAAGGCCGAGGCGCAAGACCCTGTTGCGGAAGCACAATTGCGCCATATCCGCCGCTCGTACGAGCGCACGGTCAAGATCCCGGCGCGGCTTGCGACCGAGCTGGCGCGGCTGACCTCGCGGGCGCAGGGCATCTGGGCCGAAGCGCGCGCGAACGAGGATGTCGCCGCCTTCCTGCCGGTCCTGCGCCAGGTGGTCGACCTGCGGCGCGAGGAGGCGGCCTGCCTCGCCACCGACGGGGCGCTCTACGACGCGCTGCTCGACGATTACGAACCCGGCGCGACCGGCGAGGAGCTGTCCGCGCTGTTCGGGCGGCTGCGGCCGCGCCTCGTCGCGCTGCGCGAGGCGGTTCTCGGGGCCGACAACCCGCCCGCGCCGCTGAGCGGAACCTATGATGGCGCGACCCAGACCCGGATCGCGCGCGAGTTGGCGCTCGCCTTCGGCTATGACCTGAACCGGGGGCGGATCGACACCTCGGTCCATCCGTTTTCGTCCGGCTCCGGCTCGGACGTCCGGATCACCACCCGGATTTCGGAACGTGATCCATTCAACTGTTTCTACTCGACAATCCATGAAACCGGCCACGCCGCCTACGAGCAGGGAATCGACCCGGCCTACGCCATGACTCCGCTCGGCCAGGGCGTGTCGATGGGCGTCCACGAAAGCCAGAGCCGGATCTACGAGAACCAGCTTGGCCGCAGCCGGGCCTTCACCGGCTGGCTGTTCGGGCGGATGACAGACGGTTTCGGGGCGTTCGGCATCGCGGACGCGGAGGCGTTCTACCGCTCGGTGAACCGCGTCTCGCCATCCTATATTCGGACAGAGGCGGACGAGGTGCAGTACAACCTGCATGTCCTGCTGCGCTTCGATCTGGAACGGGACCTGATCGGTGGCACGCTCGATGTCGCGGACCTGGAGGAGGCCTGGAACACCCGCTTCGCCGCCGACTTCGGGGTGGCGGTCGACAAGCCGTCGAACGGGGTGCTGCAGGACGTCCACTGGTCGGTGGGCCTGTTCGGGTACTTCCCGACCTACACGCTTGGCAATGTCTATGCCGGATGTCTTTACAAGGCCTTGCGGGCCGAAGTTGACGGCATAGATGCCGCCCTCGCCGAAGGAGATGCGGGACCTGCGGTCGCGTGGTTGCGCGACAAGGTCCAGCGGCACGGCGGCCTGATGGAGCCGCGCGAGGTGATCACGCAGGCCACCGGAACGGCGCCGAGCGAAGCGCCGCTGCTCGATCATCTCGACGCCAAGTTCGGCGAGATCTACGTGCTGTGATCACACGTCGCGCGCCCAGGACGGGCGGCGCTTCTCAAGGAACGCGGCGATGCCCTCGGCGGTGTCGTCGCGGGCCATGTTCTCGACCATGACCGCGCCGGTATGGGCATAGGCGTCGTCGATGCCCATCTGCAGCTGGTCGTAGAAGGCGCGCTTGCCGATGCGCACGGCGCCGGACAATTTCGCGGCGATGGTGCGGGCGAGGGCGGTCGTCTCGGCCTCCAGCGCCTCGGCCGGCACCGCCCGGTTGATCAGCCCCAGCTCGCGGGCCCGCTCGGCACCGATGAATTCGCCCGAAGTCAGAAGCTCAAACGCCTGTTTGCGCGGGATATTCCGGCTGAGGGCCACCATCGGCGTCGAACAGAACAGTCCGATATTCACGCCGTTCACCCCGAACTTCGTGCCCTCGGCCGCAACCGCCAGATCGCAGCTGGCAACGAGCTGACACCCGGCCGCGGTGGCGATCCCGTGCACCTGGGCCACCACGGGCTGCGGCAGGCGCATCAGGCCCGTCATGACGCCCGTGCAGCGCTGGAACAGGTCCGACAGCGCGGCGGCGCCCTTGTCCTCGGACTGGCGCATGGCCTGCATTTCGCGCAGATCATGGCCGGCGCAGAACGCCTTGCCGGCGCCCTTCAGGATGACCACCCGAGTCTCGGTGTCGGAATTCAGCCGGTCGATTTGATCCTGAAGCGCGGCCAGCATCCGATCGCTCAACGCGTTGAGTTTGTTGGGATCGTTCAAGGTCAGGGTGGCAATCCCGTCCTTGTCTTCGCGCTTCAGGCATGGTTCCGACATCTTGTCCTCCGCTCGCTCACGGGCGAAGTCTAGGCGAGGCACGCGCAAGGGGAAAGCGATGGAATTGAAGATGGACAAACCGGCGCTCGAGGCTTTCCTCGCGTCGGAGTTCGCCCAGGTCTCGGACGATTTCGCGGTGGAGGCGGTCGCGCCGATGACCCTGACCACCCGGCTGAAGGTGGCCGAGCGGCACCTGCGGCCCGGCGGCACGGTGTCGGGCCCGTCGATGTTCGCGCTGGCGGATGTGTCGGTCTATCTCGCGGTCTTGGCGATGATCGGACCAAAGGCGCTTGCGGTCACAACGAGTTGCAGCATGGACTTCATGCGAAAGCCGGAAGCGGGCAGGGACCTTCTGTGCGAATGCCGCTTGCTGAAACTGGGCCGCGTCCTGGCGGTGGGGGACGGGCTGATCTTCTCGGAAGGCTCTGCGCAGCCGGTCGCGCGGGCCAACATGACCTATTCGATCCCGCCGCGGTGAGCGGGCAGGGCGAAAGTGGGTGGAAATATGGGGTATAAAGATACCATATTTTCAAGCACCTGATAACGCTTGGAAAAAGCGGGAAGGTAGCCATTGACCGCAGCGTGAAAATCCTTAGAACCACGCCATCCCCGGGGGCCTTCGCGCCCCCGCGATCACTTGAGGACCCACGATGAAAACCTTTACCGCTACCCCGGCGGACATCGACAAGAAATGGATCCTGATCGACGCCGAGGGCGTCGTTCTGGGCCGTCTTGCCTCGATCGTCGCCATGCGCCTGCGCGGCAAGCACAAGGCCAGCTTCACGCCCCACATGGACATGGGGGACAACGTGATCGTCATCAACGCCGACAAGGTGCAGCTGACGGGCAAGAAGCGCACGGACAAGACCTACTACTGGCACACCGGCCACCCGGGCGGGATCAAGTCGCGCACCGCGGAGCAGCTGCTCGAGGGCGCCTACCCGGAGCGTGTCGTGACCAAGGCCGTGCAGCGGATGCTGCCGGGCGGTCCGCTGTCGCGTCGCCAGATGACCCACCTGCGCGTCTACGCCGGGGCCGAGCACCCGCACGAGGCGCAAAATCCCGAAGTTCTCGACGTCAAGTCGCTGAACAAGAAGAACACCCGGAGCTGAGCGCCATGGCTGACGACATCAAAACCCTGTCGGACCTCCAGTCCGCGGTCGGATCCGACTCCGCCGAGACCGAAACCCTTGCCCCGGCCGAGCCGGTGCGGGACTCGCTCGGTCGCTCCTATGCGACCGGCAAACGGAAAGACGCTGTCGCGCGGGTCTGGGTCAAGCCGGGCTCGGGCAAGATGACCGTGAACGGCAAGGACTACGAGGCGTACTTCGCGCGTCCCGTGCTGCAGATGATCCTGCGCCAGCCGTTCCAGATCGCGGGCGTCGAAGGCGAGTTCGACGTGATGGCCACGGTGAAGGGCGGCGGTCTTTCGGGCCAGGCGGGCGCTGTCCGTCACGGCATCTCGAAGGCGCTGCAACTCTACGAGCCGAGCCTGCGTGGCGCGCTCAAGGCGGCGGGCTTCCTGACCCGTGACAGCCGCGTCGTCGAGCGGAAGAAATTCGGTAAGCGCAAGGCGCGCCGCAGCTTCCAGTTCTCGAAGCGTTAATCCTTTCGCAACCTTTCGAGGTTCTGGCCGCGTCCCCGATGGGGGCGCGGTTTTTCTTTGGACGATCCCGGTTGTCCACAACGAGGGCGTTTTTGCTTGGCCCTGAGCGGCCTGGCGTGTATCTTGTGTTCAGGATAGACATGAGCCCCAGAAATCGCGCAGTTCCCGGAACTTAGCAGCGCACAAGCCTTGCACCACGAGGCAGCGCCGCGACCGACGGCCCTGACACCGGAGAAGTATCCCCCGGTTCGTCCACAGGCTGACCTTCCCCTCCGATTCGCCCTCTCTTGCAGACGACTTCCGCAGACCATCGGAATCGGCTTGCACAAATCGAACATCGCGGATTCTGGCGCAGTCCGGGTGACGCAGCCCCGAAACGCGCGGCGGAGCCGTCCGATCAGGTGCCACTGTGCAGGATTGGTGGCCGGCGCCGGGCACCCGGGAGAAGCCGGATCATCCACCGGCAGCGCAGCCGCTTGTGCCCGACGATCCACGGCACCAGGGCACGCGGGGATCGCGGGGTCTGTCCCGAAGGGCATCAAGACGCGGCCTGGCGGAGCCGGGTTGAGAGTCCGGATGAACCGGGACCAGACCATCTTCACAGGGCGCATGAACTTCGCTTCATGCGCTGCATGAAGTCTTGCGTAAGCTGCGACTCCACATGAGGGCGATCTGGAAAATCAAGCCCCGTCAGAATCTTGCGGCTGAGACATCACGGGAAGCCGACCATCGGGCCCGGCCAGGTCCGTCGGACCGATGCGCGGCAGCGCAGCGAATGACCCCTTGAGCCTGCCACCCGTTCTGCCATGATCCGATGCATTCGGCGAAGCAACGCCGGCACAGCGACGGAGTGGGACATGCGTCTGCCGAAGGGGGAAGCGGCCTCGGGCCTGCTGCTCGTCAGCCCGCCTCTGGTCTACGCCGTCCTTCTGCTGGCAGTGCCTCTCGGCTCGATCGTGCTGCTGAGCCTCTGGACCCAGAACTTCCTGACCTTCGACACGACTCTGACGCTGGCGAACTACGCCGAGGCGTTCACGGATCCGCTCTATCGCACGCTGATGCTGCGCTCGCTGGCGATTTCCGGGTCGGTGACCCTGGCAACCGTGCTGTTTGCCTTCCCGATCGCCTATTTCGTCAGTTTCCACGTCGCGCCCGAGCGCAAGGCGCTGTGGATCTTCCTGATCACGATCCCGTTCTGGACCAGCTACCTGCTGCGCGTCTTCGCGTGGAAGGTGATCCTCGGGTTCAACGGCGTGCTGAACACATCCCTTCTGGGCCTTGGGATTATTGATGAACCGCTGACCTTCATCCTTTACAACGCGAACGCGGTGGTCATCACGCTGGCCCATGCTTACGCGCCGTTCACGATCCTGCCGATCTACGTCGCGCTGGAGAAGATCGACCGCAGCCTGCTGGAGGCGTCGCGCGACCTGGGCGAGAACGCCTTAGTCACCTTCCTGCGGGTCACGCTGCCGCTGGCGATGCCCGGCGTCGTCGCGGCCACGCTGATCGTCTTTATCCCGACCGTTGGCGATTACGTCACGCCGGTGCTCGTGGGCGGGCCGGACGGCCGGATGATCGCGAACATGATCCAGATCCAGTTCCTGCAGCTGAACGATGCCCCGATGGGCTCCGCGTTGGCGATCAGCGCCATGACCATCGTCGCGGCAATCTCGCTGCTGTTCCTCTTCCTGATGCGTGGCTTCCTGAAGGAGCGGGCATGAAACAGGGCACCGGGCTGCGAATCTACGCGATCGCTTACCTGATATTCCTTTATCTTCCGGTGGCCTTGCTGCCGATCTTCGCGTTCAATGACGGCACGGTCATCGCGTTTCCGCTGCAGGGCTTCACGACGAAGTGGTTCGTCGAGCTTCTCAGCATCGACGCCTTGCACGGGGCGGTCCGGAACTCGCTCTTCGTCGCCATCACGACCGCTATCCTGTCGACAATCTTCGGTATTTTCGCCGCGAGGGCGTCCAGCCGCTACCGGTTTCCGCTGAAGGGCGGGATCCTCGGCCTGATCATGGTGCCACTCGTGCTGCCCGAGATCATCGTCGGCGTCGCGCTTCTGGTGATGGTCGTCAGCCTGATGGGGCTGTCGCTGTCGCTCTGGACGGTCGTGCTGGGCCACACGCTGATCTGCACGCCCTTCGCGGTGGCGATCCTGTCGGCCAGCTTCAACGGGCTCGACCGCTCGCTCGAGGAGGCGGCCATCGACCTGGGCGAGACCGCGATGGGGGCCTTCTTCAAGGTCACGCTGCCGCTGGTGACCCCGGGCATCGTTTCGGCCTTGCTGATCTCGTTCACGATCTCGCTCGACGAGTTCATCATCGCCTTCTTCCTGACCGGCTCGGAACCCACGTTGCCGGTCTATCTCTGGGGTCAGTTGCGCTTCCCGCAGCGAATCCCCGTGGTCATGGCCCTGGGCACGATCCTCGTGATCCTGTCGCTGGTGCTGCTGACCGTGGCCGAATTCTTCCGGCGGCGCGGTGTGCGTCGGACGGGCGCGAAAGACACCGGAGGCTTCCTGTGAAGGACCCGCTTATCGTTCTGGATCAGGTCCAGAAATATTACGATGATTATCATGCCCTTCGCGGCATTTCCTGCGAGATCGGGAAAGGCGAGTTCTTCTCGCTGCTGGGCCCGTCCGGCTGCGGGAAGACGACGCTGCTGCGCACGATCGCCGGGTTCGAGGACGTGTCGTCCGGCCGCGTGCTGATCGGCGGGCGCGACATGGCGGACGTGCCGGCCAACCTGCGCCCGACCAACATGGTGTTCCAGTCCTACGCCATCTTCCCGCATCTCGACGTCGCCGGGAACGTGGGCTTCGGCCTGCGCAAGCGTAGCGACCTGTCGGCGGAGCAGAAGAAGGCCAAGGTAATCGAAGCGCTCGAGATGGTCGGGCTGGCGGGGTACGGCAAGCGCCCGGCGCATGCCCTGTCGGGCGGTCAGCGGCAGCGCGTGGCGCTGGCGCGGGCGCTGGTGCTGGAACCGGAAGTGCTGCTGCTGGACGAGCCGCTCTCGGCGCTCGACAAGAAGATGCGCGAGCAGATGCAGACCGAGTTGCGGCGCCTGCAGCGCCATGTCGGCATCACGTTCATCCTCGTCACGCACGACCAGGAAGAAGCGCTGATCATGTCGGACCGGATCGCCGTGATGTTCGAGGGCGAGATCGCCCAGCTCGCCGCGCCCCAGACGCTGTATCGGAGGCCGGCCAGCCGCAAGGTGGCCGAGTTCATCGGCGTGATGAATTTCCTTTCTGCTACATCGACGGTCTCGGGCGACTCCGTCGCGCTGGACATCGCGGGACTGGGCAAGGTGACCCTGAGCACCGAGCAGTGCCCGGGCGGGGCCCCCAGCGGCGCGGCCGTGGCCGGTCTGCGGCCCGAAACCCTGTCCGTTGTCATAGATGACGCAACCGCCACGCCGTCCCATTCGGTGACCGGAAAGGTGGTAGAGGTCGTCTATTACGGCGACATGACCTACTACGAAGTGGCCCTCGACGGGGCGCAGAAGCCGGTGACGATCTCGATGAAGAACCTTCCGGGGCGGCGGGTGCTGGAGATCGGCGATACCGCCAAGGTCGCCTGGGACCCGTCGGCACTGGTCATCTTCGCCGCCTAACCCTCTGACAAGACGTCAGGAATCGGGTGGCAGCAGGCCCAGCCCCCGAAGGTAAATCCCGATCCCGGTCTCCAGCAGGTCTTCCGGCGGATAGGGCGAGCGCGCACCGGGCGCGCCGCGCGCGAAGAGCTCGACCACGCCATGCGACAGCGCCCAGATATGGGCCGAGAACATCGCGGCGGGCGGACGGCGGTCCGGCGGAAGCTGCTCGGACAGGGCCGAGGCGGCGCGCTCCAGCACCGAGGCCGACCGTGCAACCGCCGCGGCCAGGTCCGGGGTCGCGTTGGTGGGGATGCCGGATTCGAACATTGCCATGTAATGCCCGGGATGCTTGCGGGCGAACGCCAGATAGGCGCGACCGGTGCGCTCAAAGGCGATCAGGGCGCTTGGCTGCCCGTTGTCATAGGCATAGTCCATCAGGTCCGCGAATATATGATGGCCTTGCAGGGCGGCTTCGGCGATCAGATCCTCGCGGCCGGAGAAGTGGCGGTAGACCGCGGCGGGGGTCACCCCGGCATCCTTCGCCGCCTCGGACAGGGTGAACCCGGTCGGTCCCTTGTCCTCGATCAGCCGCAGGGCGGCGTCCACCAGTTCCTGCCGCAGGTTTCCGTGGTGATAGCCGCGCTTGGCCATGTCAGCCGGCGCTCTCCATGGCGTCGTGCCAGAGCTCCGGTGTGCCGCAGACCAGCGGATCGGGCGTGCCGACGATAGCGACGTTCTTGCGCTCGTAGGGGATGCCGCCCAGCACGGTGCGGATCGCGGCCAGACGGGCGCGCTTCTTGTTGTCGGTGCGGATCACGGTCCAGGGCGCGTGATCGAAATGCGTCTTCTCGAAGGTCTCGGCGATGGCGGCGGTATAGTCGTCCCACTTGGCGAGGCCTTCGACGTCGATCGTGCTGAGCTTCCACTGTTTCAGCGGATCGCTTTCCCGGTCGAGAAAGCGCTTCAGCTGCTCGGCCCGGCCGACGTTCAGCCAGAGCTTGAAGAGAAGGATTCCTTCCTCGACCAGCATCCGTTCGAAATCAGGGAGTTGCGCGAAGAAGTGCAGGCGTTGCTTCGGGGTGCAGAAGCCGAAGACCTGCTCGACGACAGCGCGGTTGTACCACGAGCGGTCGAAGAACACGATCTCGCCGGCTGCGGGAAGCTCGCGCACGTAGCGCTGGAAGTACCATTCGCCCTGTTCGCGCTCTGTCGGCTTCGGCAAGGCCACGACGCGGGCGCCGCGCGGGTTCAGGTTCTCGCGGAACCGCTTGATGGTGCCGCCTTTTCCGGCGGCGTCCCGGCCCTCGAACAGGACACAGACGCGCGCGCCCGAGGATTTCACCCAGGCCTGCAGCTTGGCCAGCTCGATCTGGAGGTTGTTCAGGTCGCGCTCGTAGGGCTTGCGGTCGAGCTTCTCGTCATAGGGGTAGTCGGGGGTCAGGATCTCGCCCTTGCCGGCCTTGGCTATCGCCTTGCGCACCTGGTCCGGGGCACCGCTCTTGTAGAACGCGCTGATCGCGCCATCGAAAGGCAAAGTCACGGGGGATCCCTCCACGTCTCGTCTTTCCCTAGCGCGAAGCGACGGCTCAGCGCAATGCGGCGCGGCTCGCGGCGCGGCGCACCGCGGCCACGGTTTCGGCCCGGTGGGTGTGGTGCGGCATGTGTCCGGCCCCGTCGAGCAGCACCAGGTTGGCCCCTGGCACGACCTGCGACATGGGGATCGCGTGGATCTCGTGCGGCACGATGGTGTCGGCGGTGCCATGCAGGATTTCGACAGGCAGGCGCAGGTCGGCATAGCGCTGCGACTGGGCAATGATGTGCGGCTTCAGCCCGCCGACCTGCCGCGCGTTTGCCCTGAGGGTGTCCGCCCGCAGGGTCAGGTCCGGCCCGACATAGTCGAGATACCCATCGGGCACGGGGTCCGGCTCGAAGATGCCCGCAACGGCGTTTCGCACCATGTTTTCCGAAGCGAGCGAGGCCACCAGCGGCACCACCGTGGCACCCCCAAGCGCGCTGCCCGCGATCCCGTACCAGGGCCCGAGCCCGCCGGGCCACGGCATGGTCGCGCCCGACACGGTGACCACGGCAGCCGCCTGGTCGGGCCGTTCGAGGGCCCAGGCCATCGCGACAGCACCACCGTAGGATTGTCCGAGAACGACAGCCCGCCGGATGTCCAGTTGCTCGGCCGCCCGCGCCAGATGCCGGGCCTGCTCGGCCGGGGACTCGCCCGAACCGTGCAGCCCGTCCGAATAGCCGAGGCCCGGCCGATCGAACGCGGTCACGCGGAAGCCGGCCTCGACCAGGTCGGGCATCAGGGCAAAGGTCATGTCGCGCAGGTTGCCGCTGGCGCCGTGCAGCAGGATCACGTCCGGCCCGCGGCCCTCGGTCACCACGTGCACCTGCCGTCCGTCGACCTGCAGCAGGCGGCCCAGCGGCGGGGTCAGCCCGCGGGTGGCCGGATCGGGGGCTGTGGCCGCGCCGCATCCGGTCAGCGCGGCGAGGCCAGCGCCGAGGGTGAAGCGTCTAAGTGCCGATGGCATCGAGATCATAGGGTGTTGTCTGGTATATCTGGTTGATCCAGTTGCCATATAGGAGATGCGCGTGGCTTCTCCACCGGTTGGTCGGCGCCTTCGCGGGATCGTCATCGGGATAATAGTTGACCGGCACCGCGATCTGCTTTCCGGCGCCGACGTCGCGGTCGTACTCTTCCTTCAGCGTGTGAGAGTCGTACTCCAGGTGGTTGAAGATATAGAGCGCCCGGTGCGCCGGGTCCTCCACCAGACAGGGCCCGACCTGGTCCGAGGCCAGCAAGGTCTGAAGTCCGCCGCCCGCAGCGTCGATGTCAGCCTGCCGGACCTCGGTCCAGCGGCTGACCGGGATCAGAAGATCGTCCGAGAACCCGTTGAGATAGGGCGAGGATTGCGCGAGGTTCCGGTGCCGGAAGCAGCCGAAGGCCTTGGTCCCGAGCATGTGCTTCGGCACGTCGTGGAAATGGTGCACCATCGCCATGCCGCCCCAGCAGACGCCGAAGGTCGAATGCACGTGGCTCTGGGTCCAGGCGAAGACCTCGGTCAGCTCGTCCCAGTAGGTGACCTCCTCGAACGGCAGATGTTCGATCGGGGCGCCGGTGATGATCAGCCCGTCGAACCGGTGCGCCTTGACCTCCTGGAAGGGCTTGTAGAACGCCTCCATGTGCGCGGGCGAGGTGTGCTTCGACTGGTGCTCGGTCATCCGGATCAGCGTCAGGTCGATCTGCAGCGGCGTCGCGCCGATCAGCCGGGCGAACTGGGTTTCCGTCTGGATCTTCTTCGGCATCAGGTTCAGGAGCCCGATCTTCAGCGGGCGGATGTCCTGACGGGCAGCGCGCAGCTCGTCCATCACCATGACCCCCTCGGACGACAGGACGTCGAAGGCGGGCAGGTCGGCGGGCAGCTTGATCGGCATGGAACGGTCTCCGGCGGCAGAGGCTGGGTAATTAGGCGCTGGCGGCGCGGGTCTCAAGGGCCTCGGCGGCGAGCGCGATCATGTCCTGGGCATCGCGGACCTCCGCGATCCTGTCGGCGGTGACCGAGACGCCCCAGTGCCGGGCCATGCCGGCATAGCGCGGCTGCCGGTGCGCCAGGGCCTGCGCGTAAGTCCAGCGCACGAACCGGTCCGGATCGACCTCAGCCTCGGCCAGGCCCTGCGTGTTCAGGTACTGCGTCCACATCTCCCGCAGGAAGGCGGGTTGGTAATACATCGGTTTAGGAGCGCGGTCGAAGCGCTTGATCAGGCTCTCGGTATGCGCCTCGCTGCCTTCGATCCACAGCATCAGGTGATCTTCGCTGAGCGCGGTCAGGACCGGATCGGCAGGATCCTCGGGGTCGACCACCTCGCAGATCGAGCCGCCGCTGTCGCAGACGAAATTGCTGTAGCCATAAAGGCTCTGCGCCCGTTCGATGAAATGGCGGGTGTCGAGCAGAGCGGCGATCTCGGCGATCCGGTGCTGGTCCTGGCGGCGCATGTACTCGTCGAAGGCCAGCCCGCCCAGGGCCGGGTTGCCCGGCTTGCCGAGATAGGTCGAGAGGGGGGCGAGATTGTCGAAGGTGATGTTCGAGGCGATGTAGACCGAGTCCGACAGGAGCAACTCGCGCAGCAGCGGCACCTTCATGGCCTCGCGCTTGAAATTGTCGGCAATGTGCTCGCCCATGTAGCGGGTGCCGATGCGGTAATCGACCGAGTAGTGGAACCAGCCGCCGTCGCCGCGCAGCTTGTTGGCGATGTGCGTCTTGCCCAGCCCGGACATCCCGAACAGGAGGAGGCGCTTTTCCTTGGCCTCGAGCCAGTCCTTCGGGGTCGTGTAGCGCATCGCCTGTCTCCGCTGATGGGGCCGGAACCGCGTAGCAAGGCGCGTCAGAGCCGTCAAAACGAAAACGGCGCGCGGGGGTGCCGCGCGCCGTTGTAATCCACAACCGGCGAAATGAGCTTAGAAGTTCATCCCGATGCGGATGCCGGCACCGACGACGGTGTTGTTGTTGAAGGGAACGATGGTCGGGCCAGCAAGAACGATCGACTGATCGCCTGGGCGGCCGACCGTGACGCCGCCACTAATTTCGAGATTGTCCATTGTGTAAGACGCGCCAACGGTCAGCGACGTCAGGCCCGTGGTCGGAGCCAGTGCGGTTGACGAAGGCGTGTTTCCCGGTGCTTCGTAGCCGATCGACGCCGACATCGCGAAAGAGTCGGTAATGCGACGGCCGAGGCCCAGCGAGTAGGTGTAGGTGTCGCCAGTGAAATTCACGAACTGGGTTGGAGTGCTCGTGGTCAAGTTGAAGCCGTTCCAACCGGCGTAGCGAACCGAGCCAGTCAGGAGCGTATTGGCCGCGATGCCGGTTTGGAAGTCCAGGTTGACACTCTCGGGGAAGTCTACGTTGAAGGTCACCGGATTACCATTCTCCGTACCGGTGAAACGAGACCGAATACCGCTGTTGTAGGTCAGTGCCACACGGAGCGCGATGTCCGGAATCTCATATGCCGCACCGACGACGTAACCCGCATCCCAGTTGCTCGAAGCGTTCAGAACTGCCGTCGTCACAATCGAGCCGGAGGCACGCATCATCCGGACGCCGCCATGAACGCTGAAGCCGTTCCCAATTTTATATCGGACAAGGCCCGTAACAGCGTCAGTCGAAACGGAAGCACCCAGGCCCGCGACCGGAGCGGTGGTATAAGCGACGTCTGCTCCAAACGGGCGGTCAACGATCAGGGCGGCGGACAGGCTGTCAGAAAGATCAGTCTTGAAGGCCAAAGCCGTCTGATTGTAGCGCTCGAGCGGATCGGCGAGGACAGCGCTGTTGGCCGTCGGATCTACCGAGCCAAATGACAGCTGAACGTAAGAGCCGCTTGCGCCGCCCTCCTGAAAAAGCGGGGCGATGGACTGCCCCGAACGGTCAATGCCACCGGCGGAAGCCATTGTGGCTGTGGTTGCCAGCAGCGCGGCGGTTACACCAAGTCTCGTCATAGTCTCCACCCTCGGTTCTGTGGGCCCCTGGGTCCCATTTGTCTCTCCGCGGTCGTGCAGCCGCGTTCGGATGCACAATCAACGCGGGACCGGCGGGATTTCGTCAAGAATTGACTTTGCGTCAGAGCCGCTGGCGGCGCGGTGCTGCTGCGACTAGCCGGAAGACTGTGTCTGCCGGATCACAGTTGGGCGGCTCGGTGCTCGCTGCGCATGTTGGCCACCGTCGCGGCGATGATCACGCCGCCGCCGAGGAAGACCCAGGGATCCAGCGGCTCGCCGTAGATCAGCATGCCGAGCACCGCGATCAGGGGCAGGCGCAGGAAGTCGATCGGCAGCACGACCGTCGCCGGGGCGAGGGACAGCGCGTTGGTCAGGCAGAAATGCGCCAGAAGGCCAGCGCACCCGATCACCACCAGCCACGGCAGCGCACGCAGGGTCGGCAGGGCGATGTCCCCGTCGTACCCGGCGCCGATCACGCCGAAGACCGCCTGCATGACCGTCAGCCAGAACAGGATGCAGACGATGGTCGTGGTGCGGGTCAGCAGGCGCGTGAACACCGCCGATCCGGCGAACCCGATGGCCGAGGCCGCGGCGAACAGCAGGTTCGGGTCGGCCGCGCCCGAGAAGGGCCGTGCGACGATCAGGATGCCGCAGAAGCCGAGCGCTGCGAACAGCACGCGGGTGCGCGTCAGCCGCTCGCCCAGGATCAGCGGCGCCAGCAGCAACGACCAGAGCGGCGAGGTGAATTCGAGCGCGAAGACCTGCGCCAGCGGGACGACGGTTATCGCGTAGAACCACAGGTTCTGGCCCGTGAAGTGAAAGATGTTCCGGACCGCATGCAGGCCGAGGTTCTTGGTTGTCACTTCGCCCAGTCGTCCGAGCGCCCCGGCCACCGCCACGACGATCACGATTCCCACAATCGAGCGGTAGAGCATCAGCTCGAATGTGTCGTGGTCGAGGCTGACCGCGCGTCCGGCGATGGCCATCGCCGAGAACGATCCGATCGCCCCGGTCATCCAGAGCGCAACGCGCCCGACGGGGACGGCAGGAGGAACGGGGGCAGCGGTGCTCATGCGCAGGAACTCGGGCGAGGCAGTGACGCCGGGACAGGACACCGGGGCACCGGGAATGTCCAGATCTCGGGTCGCGCAACTCGGGGCGGGCTGGGCGACAGGCGGACTCACGCAATTGAGAGGTTGAATTAGGACGAGGCCTCACAAACTTCACGCAGCACTTTAATCTCAAGTGAAGCATCACTTGAGGGCAGTTGTAAGAAACGTTGCTGAACAGATGGTTAGAAGGCGATGAGCGGGGAAGCGTGCCGTGACATGTGACGTTGCTTCACTCAGGAAGATGGCGCTCGGACTTCGCGTGGTACATGAAGTCGCGCCCCTTGACTCGTCGTGGGCGAACAGGATGTTCTTTGATTGTTCTGTGGGGGAAGACCGGATCCAGATGCGCTTCCGGGCCGCGACAGTCGCTGAGGCGCGGCAAGGCGGACGCGGACATGCGCCGCCAGGGCGGGCAAAGGCGACAAGTCACTGGATTTTCGGGGGGTTGGGGGCGGCTGTCGCGGATCGTGGACTGCCTGCGCTCCGGGTACAGTGTAGCGCCAAATCAAAAGACGGGGGACCGGAAACCGGCCCCCGCTGAAGCTTTCATCGCCCTGTCAGGACAGGGATTTCACCCCGTGGCCGGGACCCGGGGCTGGGTCGTCACTCCCACTCGATGGTGCCGGGCGGCTTCGAGGTGATGTCGTAGGTCACCCGGTTGATGCCTTTGACTTCGTTGATGATTCGCGTCGCGGTCTCGCCGAGGAACTCGTGGGTGAACGGGTAGTAGTCGGCGGTCATGCCATCGACCGACGTGACCGCACGCAGCGCGCAGGCATAATCGTACGAGCGTCCGTCGCCCATGACGCCGACGGTGCGGACCGGCAGCAGGGCCACGAAGGCCTGCCATATCTCGTCGTAGAGCCCGTGCTTGCGGATCTGGTCGATATAGACCGCGTCCGCCTCGCGCAGGATCTCCAGCTTCTCGCGGGTGATTTCGCCAGGGCAGCGGATGGCCAGGCCCGGGCCCGGGAACGGGTGACGTCCGATGAAGTGGCTCGGCAGTCCAAGCTCGCGGCCAAGCGCGCGCACCTCGTCCTTGAACAATTCCCGCAATGGCTCGACGAGGCCCATGTTCATCCGCTCGGGCAGACCGCCCACGTTGTGGTGCGACTTGATCGTGACCGAGGGGCCGCCTGAAAAGCTGACGCTTTCGATCACGTCCGGGTAGAGCGTGCCCTGCGCCAGGAAGTCCGCGCCGCCGATGACCTTGGCCTGCTCCTCGAACACCTCGATGAAAAGGCGCCCGATCGTCTTGCGCTTGACCTCGGGGTCGCTGACGCCCTCGAGGGCGCCGATGAAGCGGTCGGCCTCCTGGCAGTGGATCAGCGGCAGGTTGTAGGCGTCGCGGAACATGCCGACGACCTCGTCCGCCTCGCCCTTGCGCATCAGCCCGTGGTCGACGAACACGCAGGTCAGTTGCTCCCCGATGGCCTCGTGGATCAGGATGGCCGCAACCGAGCTGTCCACGCCGCCCGAGAGGGCGCAGATCACCCGCTTGTCGCCGACCTGGGCGCGGATCGCCTCGATCGCATGTTCCCGGTAGGCGCCCATGGTCCAGTCGCCGGTGAACCCGGCCAGGGTGACGAAATTCTTCAGCAGGGCGCGGCCGTTCGGGGTGTGGTGCACCTCCGGGTGGAACTGCACCGCGAAGAACCGGCGGGCGACGTCGGCCGTGATCGCGTACGGCGCGTTGGGAGAGGTGCCGTAGACCTCGAATCCCGGCGCGATTTCAGAGACATGGTCGCCGTGGCTCATCCACACCTGTTCGCGTCCGCCGTCGAACCAGCCCGCCAGCAGCGGCAGGCTGCCCTCGGGCTTGACGTAGGCCCGGCCGAACTCGGCGGTGCCATGCCCGCGCTCGACGCGGCCGCCCAGCATCTGCATCATCACCTGCTGGCCGTAGCAGATGCCCAAAACCGGCACGCCGAGGGTGAACACCTCGGCCGGCGGGCGCGGCGAGCCGGTGTCGATCACCGAGGCCGGGCCGCCGGACAGGATCACCGCCCGAGGTTTGAATTCGTCAAGGAATTCGGGCGTCACGGCGTTGAACGGGTGGATCTCGCAATAAACCTGCAACTCGCGCAGGCGGCGGGCGATCAGCTGGGTGACCTGACTGCCGAAGTCGATGATCAGCAGGCGCTCGTGAGAGGTGTGGGTCATGGCGCTCCTTTCCGGTTGCCCTCCAATGCCGCAAGGGGCGTCCGGCATCAAGCGATGTCGTTTTGCGCCGCCAATCGCCGCGTTTGAGAAACGGGGCCGCCTGCGCTGGCAGTATCAGTGGCCAAACCCACGAACACCGGAGAAGGCGAGATGACGGACGTGACCACAGCAAGCCGGCGGGCCCGCGGCGGCGGCGGGGCGGCCCGGCGTGCCGAACGCAGCGCGGTCCGCATCGAAACGGCACGCTATATCGAGCGCAATATTCCGAATTTCGATATCCTGAACACGGAAGCGCTGGAGATCATCGAAGCGAACGCCGAAACGGTGCTGGCCGAGATCGGCGTCAACTTCGTCGACAACCCCGAGGCCCTGCAGCGCTGGCGCGATGCCGGGGCCGATGTGACCGGCGAACGGGTCCGGATCCCGCGCGGTCTTGCCCGGAAACTCTGCGCGACAGCGCCGTCGGAGTTCACCCAGGTCGCCCGCAATCGCAGCAAGGATGTGGTCATCGGCGGCAAGAACCTCGTTCTTGCACCGGTTTACGGACCGCCCTTCGTGCGGGACGGGCTGGAAGGGCGCCGCTATGCGACGATGGCCGACTTCGAGAAGTTCGTGAAACTGGCCTACATGTCGAAGTGGCTGCACCATTCGGGCGGGACCGTCTGCGAGCCGACCGATGTTCCGGTGAACAAGCGACACCTCGACATGCTTCTGGCGCACATGACGCTGTCGGACAAACCCTTCATGGGGTCGGTGACCGAGCCCAGCCGGGCCCGTGATTCGGTCGAGATGTGCGAGATCCTGTTCGGCAAGGAGTTCGTCGCGGAAAACACCGTGATGACCTCGCTGATCAACGTGAACTCGCCGCTGACCTTCGACGCCACCATGATGGGGGCGCTCGAGGTCTACGCCGCCGCCAACCAGGCCTCAATCCTGTCGCCATTCATCGTCGGCGGCGCGATGGCGCCGGTCTCGGTCGCCGGGACGCTGACACAGGTGTTGGCCGAGGTCATGGCCGGGGTTGCCTATTCTCAACTTATCCGGGCCGGTTCGCCCATCATCTTCGGCACTTTCGTGACCTCCATCGACATGAACAGCGGTGCGCCGACCTTCGGCACACCGGAGGCCGCGCAGATCACGCTGGGGGCCGGGCAACTGGCCCGCCGGATGGGCCTGCCGTACCGCTCGGGCGGCGGGTTCTGCGGATCGAAGCTGCCGGACGCGCAGGCGGGCTATGAAAGCGCCAACTCGCTGAATGCGGCACTGCTGGCCGGGGTCAACTTCATGCTCCACGCCTGCGGCTGGCTGGAAGGCGGCCTGGTGGCGAGCTTCGAGAAGTTCGTGATGGACGCCGACCAACTGGGGACGCTGCACCACCTGGCGCGCGGGGTGTCGGTCTCGGAAGAAGCCCAGGCGATGGGTGCGATCCGCGAGGTAGGCCCGGGCGGGCACTTCCTCGGCTGTGCACACACGCAGGCGCATTTCAAGGATGCGTTCTGGCGGACCGAGGTGCTGGACTACAAGCCGTTCGAGACCTGGGATGAGGACGGCGCCCGCGACACCGCCACCTTGGCAACGGCGCGCGTGAAGAAGTTGCTCGCCGACTACCAGCAGCCGATGCTGGACCCCGAGATCGAGGGCCGGCTGCGCACCTATGTCCTCGAGAAGAAGGCCTCGATGCCCGACGCCTTCAGCTGAGGCGACTCGATCCGGCGAAGGATCACGGCGCGAAGGCAGGGGCTTTCGCGCCGTTTCTTTTGCGTCGGGGCACGATCCGTCAGATTGTTTCGCGAGGAACCTGTCCTTTTGGACAGGTGGCGAGGGGAGCTCCCGAACTATCCGCGAGCCCGGCGCGATCTGCACAGCGTAGGGCGTTCTCTTGCCCCATATGGATTCCTAATTCTGATTTTATAGCAGAGGTATAGCGTTGAGTCTTGGCTGCCGAGACACCGTCCGGATCGGCCTAGTCTGGCAGACGCGAGGATCCTGACCAGCGTTCCTAATGAGGAAACAATGCCCTTGACTTAAGGACTCGTTAACCTCTTTCCTGTGGATATCAACCTGTAGTTGTAGTGGGTCCGAGGAAGGCATGGCGCAGGGTTTCGCCGGTCCGGCAATACCAGGAAACGGTTGGCCGATCTGGATGTCCTGCCGGGCGCGCCGGGTGCTGATGGACAGCCCGCGGGCGGCGCTGCTTTCCCGGATCGCAAGACAAGCGGGCCGTAGCCCGTTCTGGATCAGGACCCTGCTGTCGGGCGTGACCGGCGAGGGTCCGGAATGTGGAAGCGGGACAAGTCCGCGGTCTCTGCCAGGCCGGAAGCGCTTGTTCTATCAAAGCAAGGAGCTACGGGTCATGTCGCATCATCCCCGCCATCTGGCCGTTCCGGACGAGGCCGCCATCGCCACCGCGGCTCGCCGCGTGCTGCGCCGCCTGTGCGAACCGGACGCGCGCCTCGTCGTCGTTGACAGTCTGGAAACAGCCGCCGTCATGCGCCTGACGGGTGTGCAGCCCACGCGCACGGCGGTGGTCGAGCGCGACATCGCGATGGCCTTCTACACGCGCGAGTGGATTTCGCTGCTGTCCCGCGGCCGCGTGCTGCAGTTCGGGATCACGGACGTGGGAAGATCGGCCCTCAAGCGGCTGATTTCCGAGCATCGCCGCCAACAGAACCCGGTGCCGGACTGGGACAGCCTGTTCGCCGACCAGCACCGCCTGTTCGACGCGGACGACGCCCCGGCGTCGGAGGATGCTGGCCCGCGCCTGAACCTGGCGGAATCGCCGCTGGGATTGCTGGCGCGGCGGCGGGACAAGGATGGGAAACTCTTCCTGACCCTCGCGCAGGTTCGGGCGGGCGAGCGCCTGCGGGAGGACTTCGAACTTGCACAGATGGGCGCAAGGGTCTCGCAGAATTGGGAAAACTTCCTGACGGCCGGAACCCGGGGGCAGGGGGCGCAGCCCCGGGGTCCGCTGGACGGGCCATCGGCCGCGCGGGCCCGCGTACGGGCGGCGCTCGACGACCTCGGGCCCGGGCTTGCCGACGTGGCGCTGCGCTGCTGCTGCCATCTCGAAGGCCTCGAGAGCTGTGAAAAGCGGATGGGATGGTCCGCCCGGTCCGGAAAGATCGTTCTCAGGATCGCGCTGCAACGGCTCGCCCGGCACTACGCCCGGGCGGACGGCGGCCCGGCCTGACTTGAAGATCCGTCCGGCGCGTCGTGGTGGTCGCGCCGGGCGGTCAGGGGCGGCGGCACCGCTCTGCGCCGCCGCCCCGGGTTCCATGTCGGACCCTGACAACCCTTTGGCGCCCATCGCCCCTTTCCCAATCCTGCACATCGGTTCACGACAAGCCCGACTGCGCAGGTCATGGTGTCGCTGCAATCCGGATGCCCGCTGGCGGCCCTACACATTCCGTCGGACGGTGAGTATAGTCGCCTCAACCGTCCGGAGGACCCATGCGCGACCTGACCATTCCAGACCAGCGGCACCCCGAAAAGGCCCATCGTCCCGATCAGGCGCAGCCGAAGAAGCCCGACTGGATCCGGGTCAAGGCGCCCGTCAGCCAAGGATACCGTGACACGCACAAGATCATGCGCGAGCACAAGCTCGTCACCGTGTGCGAGGAGGCCGGTTGTCCCAACGTGGGCGAATGCTGGAGCCAGGGCCACGCGACCATGATGATCATGGGCGAGATCTGCACCCGGGGCTGCACCTTCTGCAACGTCGCGACCGGCAAGCCGCAAGCGCTCGATGCGTTCGAGCCGGGGCGCGTGGCGGACGCGGTCAAGAAGCTGGGCCTGAAGCACGTTGTGATCACATCCGTCGACCGCGACGACGTCGAGGATGGCGGGGCGGAACACTTCGCGATGACGATCCGCGCCGTGCGCCGCCAGTCGCCCGAGACCACGATCGAGATCCTGACGCCCGACTTCCTGAAATGCGCCCCCGAGGTGCTGGAGACCGTGGTCAAGGCCGGGCCCGATGTTTTCAACCACAACCTGGAAACCGTGCCGGGGCTTTATCCCACGGTGCGTCCGGGCGCGCGGTACTTCCACTCGCTGCGCCTGCTGCAACGGGTGAAAGAGATCGATCCGGGCATGTTCACCAAGTCCGGCATCATGGTCGGGCTGGGCGAGGACCGGCAGTCGGTGCTGCAGGTGATGGACGACATGCGCTCGGCGAACGTCGATTTCCTGACGATCGGACAGTATCTGCAGCCCACGCCGAAGCACCACCGCGTCGACCGGTTCGTCACCCCGGACGAGTTCGCCGGGTACGAAAAAGCGGCCTATGGCAAGGGGTTCCTGATGGTCTCTGCCACGCCGCTGACGCGCTCGTCCTACCATGCGGGCGACGATTTCGAACGGCTCCGCGCCGCGAGGATGGCGAAACTCGGGCGGGCCTGACCGTCAAACGGGTCCGTTGAGGTCCTATTCTCGCCGCTTTGCGCAGGTCTCTTGTCTGCTGTCCTAACGACGAGCAGAGGAGACCCTTCATCATGGACACCACCCCCCACTCCGGCGGCCTTGCGCTGCGCCTGCGCCGCTTTGCCGGCGGTTTCGCCGTCGGCCTCGGCCTTGGCACCCTCGCGCTGGCCGTTGCCACCGTGAACCACCCGGCCATTCCGCTCGACTTCTCGGGCGCCACGGCCCTGATCGGCCTCTTCTGCATGGCGCTTGGCCGCACCTGCCTCACCGTCCGCGCCGAGCCGGACGCGATGGACCTCGCGGACGCCCAGGCGGCGTGAGGATCGGCCGGTGAGCGGCCTGCCTTACGGAGTGCGCCGCCGGTCCGATCCCGGCGGCAATCTCATCCGCAGCTACAAGCTGTCGAGCTGGCTGCTTCTGCGCCTCTACGGGGCCGCGTTCCTGGCCACCGCCGAGCTGATGCGGCGCGGGGACGTGGACGCGGCGCCGATGCTCGCGCCCTTCGGACTGTCGGCACCGACAATGCAGATCGCACTGGCGCTCGGGGTCTTGGGCGTGATGCTGGCGGTACCGTTCCTGACCCCCAGTCCGCTGCGTTTTCCGAAATCGGTGGCCGGGGGTCTGGTGAAAGCCGTCCTGATGGTGGTCCTGTCGGGCGTGCTTTACTTCGCGGTCGAGGCCGTGCTGGCGGCCGAGCTTTGGCGTTTCTCGGCAAAACTCAATGAAGTCGTGCCCTTGGCGATCAAGGCTGTAGCAGGCCTCAGCGTGACGGGCGCGATCCTTGTCAGCCTCGCCATGGCGCTGACCGAAGGGGAAGCCCAAGCGAAATCCGCACCCCCGCCTGCGGCAGACACGAACCAGCTGCGCGCGCTGCGCAAGGCCCGCAGCCGCTAGGCCTCGTCGAGGAATCGGACGGTCCCGATATAGGGAAGGTTCCGGTTCCTCTGGGCGTAGTCGATGCCGTAGCCCACCACGAAGGCGTCGGGGATCTCGAATCCGGTCCAGGTCGCCTTGATATCGACCTCGCGGCGCGACGGCTTGTCGAGCAGCGCGATGGTTTCCAGCCGCCGCGGCTGGCGCGAGCGCAACAGGCCGATCACGTGGGTCAGCGTGTGCCCGGTGTCCACGATATCCTCGACCACCAGCACGTCGCGGCCCTCGATCTTGCCACGGAGGTCTTTCATGATCCGAACCTCGCGCGTGCTTTCGGTGCCGTCGCCATAGGAAGAGGCTTCCAGAAAATCGACTTCGACCGGCAGATCGAGCTCGCGCACGAGGTCCGCGATGAAGACGAAGCTGCCGCGCAGCAGGCCGACCACGATCAGCTTGTCGGTGCCCGCGAAGGCGGTTTCGATGTCACCCGCCAGCGCCTCGATCCGCGCGGCGATGGCCTTCGCGGAGATCAGCTGGTCGATGACATAGGCTGGTTGCGCCATGACGCCCCCTTGAATCTCGGTTCGTTTCAGCCGACATGGCCCGAAACCCGAACGAGCCGCAACAGATGTCATGACGCAGCACGCTGAAACCCGCCGGATGCCCTATGGCGCGCAGGAGATGTACGATCTCGTCTCCGATGTCGCCCGCTACCCGGAATTCCTGCCCTGGACGGCGGCGGCGCGCATCCGCTCGATCACCCCGGTGCCCGGCGGGCGCGAGATGGCGGCGGACCTGGTGGTGTCGTTCAAGGTCTTCCGTGAGCGCTTCGGCAGTCGCGTGCGGCTGTGGGACGAGGCCCTGAAGATCGAGACCGACTATCTCGACGGGCCGTTCAAGCACATGCATTCGACCTGGGCCTTCCGCGACCATCCCGAGGGCGGCTGCGAGGTCGACTTCAGTGTGGATTTCGAGTTCAAGAACAGGGTGTTGCAGGGCGCAGCGGGCCTGTTCTTCACCGAGGCCATGCAGCGGATCGTGCGGGCCTTCGAAGAGCGCGCCCGCACCCTGCACGGCGGCTGACAGGGCGGACGACGGGCACCCGGGGCGCGTACGCAACCCCGGATGCCCTGTGCAGGATTGGTGGGCGCCTCAGGACGTCAGATCGTAGGCCCGTTCCCCATGGGCCGACAGGTCGAGCCCGTTGACCTCGGTCTCGGCATCGACCCGCAGCGGCGTCACCAGTTTCACCGCCAGCGCGATCACCACCGTCACGACGACCGTGTAGACGCCGACGATGGCAAGGCTGCCCAGCTGGGCGGCGAAGCTGCCCGCGCCGAAGACCGCGATCATGATCGTCCCGAAGATGCCGCCAACGCCATGAACGGCGAAAACATCCAGCGTATCATCGAGATGCAGCTTGTTCTTCACGAGGTTGACCGCCTCCTGGCAAAGGATGCCGGCCATCGCGCCGATGATCAGCGCCTCGATCGGGCCGACGAAGCCCGAGGCCGGCGTGATCGAGGCGAGACCGGCAATCGTCCCGGTGACGAGACCCACCAGAGATGCCTTGCCGAACTTGATCCGCTCCCACAGTGCCCAGGTCAGCGATGCGGTTGCCGCCGAGAGATGCGTCACCGTCAGCGCCATCGCGGCACCGCCGTCGGCCGCCAGTTGCGAGCCTCCGTTGAACCCGAACCAGCCGACCCACAGCATCGCCGCGCCGATCATCACCATGCCCGGGTTGTGCGGCGGTTTCGCCTTCTCGCGGCGCGCGCCCAGCATCACCGCGAGAACCAGCGCGGCCAGACCCGCGGTTTCATGCACCACGATCCCGCCCGCGAAGTCGCGCACGCCGGTCTCGCCGAAGATGCCGCCATCGGCGAGGAACCCGCCGCCCCAGATCCAGTGCGTCACGGGCGCATAGCACAGCAGCATCCACAGCGCCGAGAAGAGCAGCACGAAGCCGAAGCCGATCCGCTCGACATAGGCGCCGACGATCAGCGCGGGCGTGATGATCGCGAAGGTCATCTGGAAGGCGAAGAACAGGACCTCGGGCAGGCTGCCCGACAGGCTGTCTGCGTCCACGCCGGTCAGGAATGCCTTGCCGAGGCCGCCCCACAGCGCGTTGCCGTCCCCGAAGGCGATCGAATAGCCCGCCGCCAGCCAGAGCACGCTCATCAGGCAGGCGATGGCATAGCAGTGCATGAAGACGCTCAGCACGTTCCGTGCCCGCACAAGCCCGCCGTAGAACAGCGCGAGGCCCGGCAGCGTCATGAACAGCACGAGCGCGGTCGCCACGATGATCCAGGCCGTATCGGCTCCGTTCATGGGTTCCTCCTTCCCAGTAATCTTCTCCGGAGGGCGGTGAAGCCGGGAAAACCGCCGCGGAAAAGGGCAGGGCGTCGGAAATCAGCCTAGATGCTGTGCAAAGATCGGGAATGATGGATTATTGGGCGGGATTGGGCCGTGGTGGCGCAGTCTTGGGCGCTTTCAGCCTGATTTGGCCGCCTTCAGCAGCAGATCGAGCGCATGATCGCGGGCCGCGCGCCGCACCTCGCCCCGACCGAGGGCGCCGAACTCGACGGTCTCGCTGAAAATTTCGGCATGCTCGGAGGCGAGCGCGAAGCACACGCGTCCTTCCGGCTTGTGTTCGGACCCGCCTGGTCCCGCGATGCCGGAAATCGCGACGGCGAGGGTTGCCGCGGCCCGCCGTCGCGCGCCCTCTGCCATCTCGCGGACGACCTCTTCCGACACCGCTCCAACCGCGTCGAGGGTTTCAGGCGCGACGTCCAGCAACGCGATTTTCGCGGTATTGGAATAAGTTACGAAGCCTTGTTCAAACACCTGCGAGGATCCCGCAATATCCGTGATCGCCGCCGCGACCATCCCGCCGGTGCAACTTTCGGCCGTCGTGACCGTCCAGCCGCGCGCGACCAGCGCGGCCAGCAGCGCGGCGGCTCGGTCGCTCACATCAGCACCAGGTGGGCCAGCGCCGCCAGGGCAACGCCGGTCAGGGCGGCAAAGACGCCCGCGATCACGTCGTCCAGCATCACGCCCATCGCATCGTGCCGCCGGTCGGCCCAGCCGATGGGGCCCGGCTTCCAGATGTCGAACAGGCGGAAGGCGAAGAACGCGGTCACGAGGCCGGGCCAGAGGGCAAAGACCGATGCCCCGGTCATCGCGGCCCCGATGGCCACGGGCATCAACGCGATCCACTGGCCGACTACCTCGTCGAGGACAACCTCGGACGGGTCGCTGTTGCCGGTCGTCTCCATCACCGCCCGCGTCGCCGGCACGCCGACCGCGAAGGCAATGACAATGCCCGCTGCAAGGGCGATCGGACCGCCCAGCGTGAACAGGGCCCAGGCCAGCGGAAAGGCGGCGAGCGAGCCCCAGGTGCCCGAGGCGGGGCGCATGTAGCCGACGAAGGCGACGGTGGCGAGAACGCGCATCATGCTTTCACCAGCGTCGCGGTGCCGACCGCCGCGATCCCTTCCTCGCGCCCGGTGAACCCAAGCCGTTCCGACGTGGTCGCCTTGACGCTGACGCGGTCGATGTCCAGCCCCATCAGGCGCCCCATTTCTGCCTGCATTGCAGGCACATGCGGGCCAATCTTCGGATACTCGCAGACCAGCGTCACGTCCACGTGCGTCACCACGAACCCCATCTCGCGGGCCAGCGCGCAGGCGTGTTTCAGGAACACCTCGCTGGCAGCGCCTTTCCATTGCGGGTCACTGGGCGGAAAGTGCTGGCCGATATCGCCGCGCGCCAGTGCCCCGTAGATCGCGTCGGTGATCGTGTGCATCCCGACATCGGCATCCGAGTGTCCCTGAAGCCCGCGCCCGTGCGGGACGCGCACCCCGCAGAGGATCACGTGATCCCCGTCGCCGAAGCGGTGGACATCGTAACCGATGCCGGTCCGGATATCTGGAATGCTGGACACGTTGTCCTCCTGCAACATTTCGGCAGCGCGGGCAAAGTCTTCGGCCCGCGTTATTTTCAGGTTTCTCTCATCGCCCGGGACAATCGCCACGGACAGCCCAGCCTCGCGCGCCACCTCGACATCGTCGGCCGCGGGACGGTCGCCGCGCGCCCGGTGCGCGGCATGGATCGCGGCGAACCGGAAGCCCTGCGGCGTCTGCGCCCGCCAGAGGCCGCTGCGGTCGCGGACGCCTGTGACCAGCCCGTCTGCTCCGGTCCAGAGCGCGTCGATCACCTCCAGCGCGGGTGCGGCCCCGTCATGGGTGTGGAGGGCCGTGATCACATCCGTGATCACGCGCGCCGGGACCAGTGGCCGGGCCCCATCGTGGATCAGCACGATCCCGGGCGGATCGGCCGCCAGCGCTTCAAGACCCGCCCGGACCGAGCCGTCGCGACTCGCGGCGCCGGGAACGCACAGCACGTCTGGCCCGAGCTCTGCGCCTCGGTCGATCTCGTCCGGGTGCAGAACGACCACGATCCGGTCCACGCGGGGATGGCTGCGAAAGGCCTCAACCGTCCGGTACAGAACGGTTTTTCCGGCAAGGGTCCGCCATTGCTTCGGGATGCCGCCACCGGCCCTCAGGCCGCGGCCGGCAGCAACGATCAGCGCGGCGATGGGCTGGGTCATGGCGGCCTCGTGTTACCGGCCTTGCATACGCAGCAGTCGGAAACGGCGCAATCCGCGATCATCGTGGGGGGCAAGACTGCCTAAAAAACGGGCATGGTGCACAAGCCCTCCCGTGCCGGGACGGGTCGTCTTGCCGCTGTCGTCTTTCCAAGATACCCCAAATGCACATGCACAAGGAATAGTCAGTTGTCTGTTTCGAAGGCGGTCCGTCCGTCCCTTCCCGATCTCCCTGTTCCGGTGGCCCTCGCCCCGATGGCCGGGATCACTGACCTGCCGTTCCGTCGCCTCGTCGCGCGGTTCGGGATCGGGATTGTCGTGTCCGAAATGGTGGCGAGCCAGGAGATGGTGCAGGGCCACGCCGGGATCCGGGCCAAGGCCGAACTGGACCCGACCGGCCCGCTGACCGCCGTGCAACTGGCTGGGCGCGATCCGTGGTGGATGGCCGAGGCGGCTCGGCATCTGGCCGGGCAGGGCGCGCGGATCATCGACATCAACATGGGCTGTCCGGCGAAGAAGGTGACCGGCGGCCTGTCCGGATCTGCCCTGATGCGCGAGCCGGACCGGGCCTTGTCGCTGATCGAGGCGGTGGTGCAGGCGGTCGATCTGCCGGTGACCCTGAAGATGCGCCTCGGCTGGGACGACGCCGAGCGCAACGCAGCCGATCTCGCCCGCCGGGCCGAGGGGGCCGGGGTATCGCGGATCGTCGTGCACGGGCGCACCCGGTGCCAGTTCTACACCGGCAGCGCCGATTGGGCCGCGGTCGGCGCGGTGCGCCGCGCAGTGTCGATCCCTGTGCTGGTGAACGGCGACATAACGGATGCCGACAGCGCCGCGCAGGCCGTCGCGGCGTCGGGCTGCTCCTCGGTGATGGTCGGGCGTGGCGCGCTCGGGCAGCCCTGGCGTCCGGCGCAGATCGCGGCGGCCCTGACCGGGGCACCGATCCCGGACGCCCCGGAGGGCAGCGCCCTTCGCGACCTGATCGCCGGGCACTACGACGAGATGTTGCAGTTCTACGGGCGCGACCTCGGCCTCCGCGTCGCCCGCAAGCATCTGGGGTGGTACATGGATACGCAGGGTGTGCCGAAGACCGCCCGGCGCGGGGTCCTGACCGCGACCAGCCCAACCGAGGCGCTGGAGGCCCTGTGGCGCGCCCTCGATGCCGCGACGGACCAGCCGGAGGTCTGCGCCGCATGACCGACCGCACCGCCGCCTTGTGGGTTTCGCTGCCGATCCCGGCGCTGATCATCGACAAGGATGACCTGATCGCCGAACTGAACCCGGCGGCCGAGTATTTCATGAACTCGTCCTCCAAGGCGCTGGCCGGCGCACCGGTCTGGGACCGGCTGGCCATCGATGCGCCACTGGAAGAGGCGGTCCACCGGGTGCGGACCAACCTGTCGCCGCTCTTCATCTCGGACGTCGACGTAGGCACCGGGGAGCGCGCGCCGGTGCAGTGCAACCTGCAGATCGGGCCGCTCGGCAACACCGACGGCGACATCCTGATCCTGATGGAACCGCGCGAGATCGCCGGTCGTCTGGGCCGCGCGATGCAGAACCAGACAGCTGCAAAATCTGCCATCGGCATGGCCGAAATGCTGGCCCATGAAATCAAGAATCCGCTCGCCGGGATTACCGGCGCGGCGCAGTTGCTCAGCATGAACCTCAGCGGCGAAGACGTTGAACTGACGGACCTTATCGTGGCCGAGAGTCGCCGGATCGTGAAGCTGCTGGACCAGGTCGAGCAGTTCGGAAACCTCAGCCCGCCCGCGCTGAAGCCCGTGAACATTCACGATGTTCTGGAGCGGGCGCGCAAGTCGGCAGTTGTCGGGTTCGCGGCGCACATGAGCGTACGCGAAAGCTACGATCCGTCACTGCCGCCGACGCTGGGCGATGCCGACCAGTTGCTGCAGGTGTTCCTGAACCTGCTGAAGAACGCGTCCGAGGCCTGCCGCGAGGGCGGCACCATCACGATCCGCACGTTCTACGAGCTGTCGCTGCGGCTGCGGCGGCGCGACGGGACCGGGGGCATCGTGCCGCTGCAGGTCGAGATCATCGACGACGGTCCCGGCCTGCCGCCTGACATCGCCAGCGACATCTTCGAACCCTTCATTTCCGGACGCGAGAACGGCACCGGTCTCGGCCTCGCGCTGGTCAGCAAGATCATCACCGAACACGGCGGCTGGATCGCGGTGGACAGCGTGCCCGGGCGCACGGTCTTCCGCGTCTCGTTGCCCGTGGCGCCCCGCCAGAACGAAGAGGTATCCTGATATGGACGGAACGGTCCTCGTTGCCGATGACGACCGCACGATCCGCACCGTGCTCACGCAGGCCCTGACGCGGGCCGGGTGCAAGGTTCACGCGACCTCCAGCCTGATGACGCTGATGCGCTGGGTCGAGGAGGGCAAGGGCGACCTCGTCATCTCGGACGTGATCATGCCGGATGGAAACGGGCTGGAAACCCTGCCGAAGATCTCGCAGGCGCGGCCCGGTCTGCCGGTCATCGTCATCTCGGCCCAGAACACGATCATGACCGCGATCCAGGCCGCCGAGGCCGAGGCCTATGACTACCTGCCGAAGCCCTTCGACCTGCCGGACCTGATGAAGCGGGCCGCCCGGGCGCTGGAGGTGAAGCGGAAGAAACCCGCGCCCGTCGCCGCACCGGAAATGGCGCATGACGACCTGCCTCTGGTCGGCCGCACCCCCCAGATGCAGGCCCTCTACCGGCTTGTGGCCCGGGTGATGAATACGGATCTCCCGGTCATGGTTACGGGGGAAAGCGGAACCGGCAAGTCCTTGATTGCCCGTGCGATTCACGACTTCTCGGACCGTCGCAACCTGCCCTTCGTGGTGGCCTCGGCGGCCGATCTTGCCAGCCTCGACGGACCGGCGACGCTGCTCAGCCGGGCGCGGTCGGGCTCGATCCTGTTCGACGAGGTGGGCGATCTGGACGATGCGGCGCAGGCCCGGATCGTGCGCATGCTCGACAGTTTCGCCGACAGCGCGCCCCGGGTCATGTCGACCAGCCAGAAGGACCTGATGCACCGGATGGAGGCCGGGCAGTTCCGGCAGGACCTGTTCTACCGTCTCGGCGGCGTGACCATCGCCGTGCCGTCGCTGCGCGAGCGGGTCGATGACATCCCGCTGCTGGCGGCGCATTTCCTCGGTCGGGCCGAACGCGACACCGGCGTCGTCCGTCGCCTGTCGGACAGCGCGCTCGACATGATCCGTGTCTATTCCTGGCCCGGCAACGTGCGGCAGCTGGAAAACGCGATGAAGCGCCTCGTCGTGACCTCGCCCGAGGCCGAGATCAGCCGGGCCGAGGTCGAGGCGGTGCTCGGCTCGCAGCCGGCGATCGAGCCGCTGATGGGCGGCGGCGAGACCGACCAGCTGTCCGCGTCTGTCGAGAAGCACCTGCGGCGGTACTTCGACCTGCACGGCGGTGTCCTGCCGCCGCCCGGCCTCTACCAGCGCATCCTGCGCGAGGTGGAGACGCCGCTGATCGAGATCGCCCTCGATGCCACCGGGGGAAACCAGGCGAAATGCGCGGACCTGCTGGGCATCAACCGGAACACGCTGCGAAAGAAGATTACCGACCTCGATATTCAGGTGACACGCCGTCGCCGGTTGATGTAACACCGCAACAGAACCGTTGCGAAAGCGACACGGCCCACTTCAGATGACGAGGACCCTGCAGTGCGCAGCGTGTCTGTCCGCTCCCTTGGCGCAGACCTGTTTGGGTCGCCCAATGCCAGCCGTCTGACCGGAATCGCAACCTTTGCGCTTGTCGCGCTGGGGCCGGTTCTGGCGCTGGCGACGTTCCTTGTTCTCGGCCCCCTCGATCAGGGCTCCGGCACGATCACGCTGCGCGCGGTGATCCTTGCCGATCTTGTCTATGTTCTTGGAATCGCGACACTCGTGCTGCAGCGCGTGGCGCAGATGGTGGCCGCGCGCAGGGCCCGGTCGGCTGGGTCGCGCCTGCACCTGCGGCTGACCGGCGTGTTCGCGCTGGTCGCGCTGATCCCGACCGTTCTGGTGGCCGTCTTCGCCACGCTGACGGTGAACTTCGGCCTTGAAGGATGGTTCTCGGACCGGGTCCAGCGGGTTCTCGGCTCGTCGCTGGCCGCCGCCGAGGCCTATGAGGACGAGAAACGCAGCAACCTGCGCGACGACACCGCCTCCCTCGCCGGGGCCATTGCGCAGGCCAAGCGCCAGAGCAGCTTCCTGGGCGACGGCGAATTGCGCCAGATCCTGTCGCAGGCCCAGGGGCAGATCCAGCGCGGTCTGCGCGAGGCCTATGTCATCGACGGCACCGGAACGCTGCGTTTGCGGGGCGAGCGCAGCTATCTCTTCAACTTCGAGACCCCGAGCCCCGAGGATATCGAGCGCGCGCGCAGTTCGGACGAGCCGATCATCATCGAGGACTGGCCGAACAGCGAGTTCCGCGCGCTGGCGCGGCTCGACGGATTCGTGGACCGGTTCCTCTATGTCAGCCGCGAGGTGGACGGGAAGATCCTGAACCTGCTCGACGAGACGCAGGAGACGGTGAAGCTCTACCAGCAGCTCGAATCCGAACGCGGGCGTCTTCTTTTCGAATTCGGCCTGCTCTACCTCGCCTTCGCGGTGATCCTGATCCTCGCGGCGATCTGGCTGGGTCTGTGGTTCGCCGAACGGCTGTCGCGGCCGGTCGGACAACTGGCCGGGGCGGCGCAGCGGGTCGGTTCCGGCGATTTCGAAGCCAAGGTGCCGGTATCGGAGGGCGACGACGAGATCGCCATGCTCGGCCGGTCCTTCAACCAGATGACGACGCAGTTGAAGGCGCAGCGCGAGGCCCTGCTTGAAAACACCGAGCAGATCGAGGCGCGGCGCCGCCTCTTCGACTCGGTGCTGGGCTCGGTCACCGCCGGGGTCATGGGGCTCGACGCCGAGGGGCGTGTCGATTTCGTCAATCGCTCCGCGCGCACCCTGCTCGATCTCGGCGAGGCCGAGGTCCACGGCCGCCCCCTGATCGACCTCGCGCCGGAACTGGGCGCGCTGGTGGCCGAACTGCCAGAAGGGCGGCGCAGCGTGGCGCAGGAACAGTTGCGGCTGACCCGGCGCGGGCGCACCGAAACCCTTCTTGTGCGGCTTGCCCGGCGGGAAACCGGCGACGGGGTCAGCGAGGGCACCGTGATCGCCTTCGACGATGTCACCGACCTCGTCAGCGCGCAGCGGATGGCGGCCTGGGGCGACGTGGCCCGGCGCATCGCGCATGAAATCAAGAATCCGCTCACCCCGATCCAGCTGTCGGCCGAGCGCCTGCGCCGCAAGTTCAGCCCGCTGGTCGGCGACGAGGCCGAGTCGCTGGGCGAACTGACCGGGGTGATCGTGCGCCAGACCGGCGACCTGCGCCGGATCGTCGACGAGTTCTCCAAGTTCGCGCGGATGCCCGAGCCCGAGCGCCGCAACGCGGACATGACCGCGCTCTTGCGCGATGCGGTCCTCCTGCAACAATCGGCCTTCCCGGACCTGACGATCACCGCCAGCCTGCCGAAGGAGGCGCTGCCGCTCGACATCGACCCGACGCTCGTCTCGCAGGCGATCGTTAACCTGATCAAGAACGCCGGCGAGGCCATCGAAAGCCTGACCGAGCGCGGCGCGCCCGCGGGCTTCCGGGGCGAGATCCGGGTCACCGCCACGGTGGCGGAGGATCACGTCGAGATCGCGATCGCCGACAACGGGATCGGCCTGCCCGACGACGTGTCGCGGCTGTTCGAGCCCTACGTCACCACGCGCGACAAGGGGACCGGCCTCGGCCTGCCCATCGTGCGCAAGATCATCGAGGAACATGACGGTGCGATGCGCCTGGAAGCGGCCGAGCCCTTTGCGGACGGCGCGCATTCCGGGGCCAAGGCCGTCATCGTCCTGCCCCTTGGCCCGTCGAGCCGGGTCGCTGCCTGACTTTTTCCGAGGATTGCCGTGCCATGAGTGACATTCTGATCGTTGATGACGAAAAGGACATTCGGGTCCTGATCGCCGACATCCTGCGGGACGAGGGGTATGCCACCCGGACCGCGGCGAACTCGGAAGCCTGCATGGCCGAGATCACCCGCCAGCCGCCCGGCATGATGATCCTCGACATCTGGCTGAAGGACAGCGCGATGGACGGGATCGACATCCTGAAGACCGTCAAGCGCGAGCGGCCCGAGATCCCGATCGTCATCATTTCGGGGCACGGAAACATCGAGATCGCGGTCGCGGCGATCAAGCAGGGCGCCTACGACTTCATCGAGAAGCCCTTCAACATCGACCAGCTTCTGGTCGTCATCCGCCGCGCCATGGAAGCCGCCAAGCTGCGCCGTGAGAACGTCGCGCTCAAGCGGCGCGGCACCGACCATGGCGAGATGATCGGGCAATCCGCGGCCTTCCGGCAACTGCGCGCGCAGCTCGACAAGGTCACGCGCTCGAACGGGCGGGTCATGCTGACCGGACCGGCCGGGTCCGGCAAGGAACTGGCGGCCCGTTACATCCACGCCAACTCGGACCGGGCCGAGCAGCCCTTCGTGACCGTCTCGTCGGCCACCATCGCGCCGGACCGGATGGAAGAGGTGCTGTTCGGCCGCGAGCGCCCGGACCGCAGCATCGAGGAAGGTCTGCTGGAGCAGGCCAACGGCGGCATTCTCTACCTCGACGAGGTGGCGGACATGCCGGTCGGCACCCAGTCGAAACTGCTGCGCGTGCTGGTCGACCAGCGGTTCACGCGCGTGGGCGGCACGAGCCAGATCCAGGTGGACGTGCGGGTGATGTCGTCGACGACACGCGACCTGACCGCCGAGATCGCCGCCGGCCGGTTCCGTCAGGAGCTGTTCCACCGTCTGAACGTGGTGCCGATGTCGGTGCCGGGGCTGGCCGACCGGCGCGAGGATATCCCGCTGCTGGCCCAGCACTTCGTCGGCCTGCTGAACCAGTCGCAGGGCCTGCCCAAGCGCCCGCTGTCGGACGAGGCGATGGCACTCCTGCAGACGATGGACTGGCCCGGCAACGTCCGCCAGCTGAAGAACGTGATCGAGCGGGTGCTGATCCTCGGGGCCGACCAGGGCGAGATCGGCGCCTCGGAACTGCCGAGCACGGCGGAGGCCGCGGGCGAGAACGGGCCCGCCCTCGTGACCGGGGCGCTGGCCGCGCTGCCGCTGCGCGAGGCGCGTGAGCTTTTCGAGCGCGAATACCTGATGACGCAGATCAACCGCTTCGGCGGCAACATTTCCCGCACCGCCAGCTTCGTCGGCATGGAACGCTCGGCGCTGCATCGCAAGCTGAAGTCGCTCGGCGTGGTCACCTCGGCCAAGTCGGGCGGCCGGGTAGCGCAAATCGCCGACAGCGAGGACGAGGACGCCTGAGACCGCGGCCCTGATTGCCCCAGGGGCAGGTGCGGGCACGGCATTGACGGCCCCGGCGGCCTCTGTCAGCTAGGATGGGTCCGGGATCAGCGGAGTTGACCGATGAGAGTGATCATCTGCGGCGCGGGGCAGGTGGGCTGGCAGATCGCCCGTCATCTCGCCGGCGAGCGCAACGACGTCACGGTCGTCGATAACAACCCGGACCTCGTCCGACGGGCGACCGAAACCCTCGACGTGAAGGGTCTGACCGGCTTCGCGAGCTATCCCGACATCCTCGATGCCGCCGGGGCGCGCGACTGCGACATGATCATTGCCGCGACCTATTCGGACGAAGTGAACATGGTCGTGTGCCAGATCGCGCATTCCGTGTTCGAGGTGCCCCGCAAGATCGCCCGCCTGCGCGCGCAGTCTTATCTGAATGCGATCTATTCGGACCTTTACCGCAACGACCATCTGCCCATCGACGTGGTGATCTCGCCCGAGCGCGAGGTGGCCGAGGCCGCGCTGCAGCGCCTCGCCGCGCCCGCGGCCTTCGACACGGAAAGCTTCCTCGACGGCAAGGTGCAGTTGCTCGGCATCCAGCTCGACGAGGATTGCCCGGTGCTGTCGACGCCGCTCCGGCAGTTGTCGGACCTGTTCTCGACCCTGCGCTCCATCGTGGTGGGCGTGCGCCGGGAGGGGGCGCTCTTTGCCCCCGATCCGGGCGACCAGCTTTTTGCCGAGGACCAGATCTACATCCTGACCCCGGCGGAGGACATCAACCGCACGCTGGAAATCTTCGGAAAGAATACGAAAAAGCAGGAGCGCATCGTCATCGTCGGGGGCGGAAACGTGGGCCTCGCGGTGGCCCGCGCGCTGGAGAAACGGACCGACCGGGTGCGCGTGAAGATGATCGAGCGGGACCGCCGTGCCGCCGAGCGCGCCGCCGACGCGCTGGAACGGACCATCGTGCTGAACGGCGACGGTCTCGACATGGAACTGCTGGACGAGGCCAACATCGACCGGACCGACGCGGTCCTGACGGTGACCGACGACGACAAGGTCAACCTGCTGGCGGCGGTGCGCGCCAAGTCGGCGGGGGCACGAATGGCGATTGCGCTGATCAACGATCCGAGCCTCGTGCCGCTGATGGGCGCGCTCGACATCGACGCCTACATCAACCCGCGCTCGACCACGGTGTCGTCCATCCTGCGGCACGTCCGGCACGGCCGGGTGCGGGGGGTCTATTCCATCGGCGATGCCGAGGCCGAGATCATCGAGGCGCAGGTGCTCTCCACCTCGCCCCTTGCGGGCCGCCAATTGCGCGACATCGATTTTCCCGAAGGCGTGCTGGTCGGCGCGATCTCGCGCAGCGGCAAGGTCATCAAGGTGACCGGCTCGGTCCGGATCGAGGAAGGCGACGTGGTCATCCTGTTCAGCCTCGCCGCCGACGTCCCCGAGGTCGAACGGCTCCTGCAGGTCTCGATCGACTACTTCCTATGAAAACCTTGCTCGGACTGCCGCTGCTGGTGCTGTTTCTCGGCATCGCCGGACTGGCGATGCTGGTTCCGGCCGGGGTGGGGGCGGTGCTGGAGGATCACGAGACCGCGCGCCCCTTCTTCTATGGCGGTGTGCTGACGGTGATCGTGGCCACGCTTCTGGGCTTTGCCACCGCCTCGCGCGCCCGGCGGCGGGCTGCCCGGGAACAGCTTCTGGCCCTCGTCCTGACGCTGACCGCGCTGCCGCTGGTGCTGGCGGTTCCGTTCTCCGAGGCGGTGCCCGGCACGCGGTTCCTCGATGTCTACGTCGAGATGGTGTCCTGCCTGACGACCACCGGCGCCACGCTGTTCGCCCCCGGCGACCTGCCCTTCGCGGTGCACCTGTGGCGGGCCGAGGTGGCGTGGCTGGGCGGGTTCCTAATGTGGGTCGCGGCCTTCGGCGTGCTGGCCCCGATGGCGCTCGGCGGGTTCGAGGTCACCTCCAGCCTCGAGGCGGGGCGCGGCGAGGGGCGGCGCGACCTGCGCGACGACAGCTTCGGCCCGGGCCGGATGTGGAAACACGCCAGCCGCCTTGCGCCGGTCTATGCCGGGTTCACGATGGTGCTCTGGATCGGCCTCGTGGCGCTTGGCGATCCGCCGGGCGAGGCGGCGATCCGGGCGATGTCGGTGATCTCGACCAGCGGGATCACCTCGCAGGGCGGCGAGGCGCTGCCGTCCGGCCGCTGGGGCGAGCTGCTGATCCTGCTCTTCCTGCTGCCCGCGCTGACCCGCCGGGTCTTCGAGAACGGCTGGAGCTTCCCGGCCCCGCGCGCGCTGCAGGCGGACCGGGAACTGCGCGCGGCGACCGTCGTCGTGGTGGGCCTGACCTCGTTCCTGTTCCTGCGGCACTGGCTCGGCGCCTGGGAGACGGCGCAGGACCTCGACGCCCGCGCCGTTCCGGCGATCTGGGGCAATCTCTTCACGCTGACCTCGTTCCTCAGCACGACGGGCTTCGTCTCGTCCGACTGGCAGGCGGCGCAGGCGTGGTCCGGTCTCGGCACGCCCGGGCTGCTGCTGGCGGGCATGGCGATCTTCGGCGGCGGGGTCGCGACCACCGCGGGCGGGGTCAAGCTGCTGCGGGTCTACGCCCTCTACAAGCACGGCCTGCGCGAGATGGAGCGCCTGGTGCATCCGCATTCGGTGGGCGGGCAGGGGACCACGGCCCGGCGGATCCGCCGCGAGGGCGCCGCGGTCGCCTGGGTGTTCTTCATGCTGTTCGCGATGTCGATCGCGGTGGTGATGACCGCCCTGTCGGCGACGGGGCTTGAGTTCGAAAGCACCGTGATCCTCGCCGTCGCGGCCCTGTCGACGACGGGGCCGGTGGCCTCGGTCGCGGGCGATGCGGCGATCTCCTACGGACTGCTCAGCGATGCGGCAAAGCTGATCCTCGCGGCCGCGATGACCCTCGGACGGCTCGAAACATTGGCCATCATAGCCCTGCTGAATCCCGATTTCTGGCGCGCCTAGGCGACACTTGGGCTAAAATCCTGTTATTGGCTCTTTATTCCTGCCGGAACACGGATATTATCCCATGGGGTAGGGATGCGAAGACATGCCGACGCCCGAGACAGGAAAAAGGCGCAGATAACCTTATGGCCAGCGACAAACAGAACTTGCAGGATGCGTTCCTGAACCACGTCCGCAAGGCGAAAGTTCCGGTGACGGTCTTCCTGATCAACGGCGTGAAGCTCCAGGGGGTCATCACCTGGTTTGACAACTTCTGCGTGCTGTTGCGTCGCGACGGTCAGAGCCAGCTTGTCTACAAGCATGCGATCTCGACCGTGATGCCGACGCAGCCGATCACCCTGTATGAAGGCGAGGATTGACCCGTCTCATTGATCTCGGACCCCGCATCACCCGCGGATGGGTCCTGCACCCGGATCTGAAATCCGACCGCGACCGGCGGGACGGCCAGCGCGCGCTGGACGAGGCGGTGGCGCTTGCCCATGCGCTGCCGGGCTTCGAGGTGCACGGCGCCGATGTCGTGCCGCTCGCCAAGCCGCAGCCGGGCTACCTGTTCGGATCGGGCAAGATCGCGGAACTGAAAGAGAAATTCACCGAGGCCGAGGTCGAACTGGTGCTGGTGGACGGCACTCTGACGCCGGTGCAGCAGCGCAATCTCGAGAAGGAATGGAAGGTCAAGATCCTCGACCGGACCGGCCTGATTCTCGAGATCTTCGCCGATCGCGCCCGGACCCGCGAGGGCGTGCTGCAGGTCGATCTCGCGGCGCTCAGCTACCAGCGTTCCCGGCTGGTGCGGTCATGGACCCACCTCGAGCGGCAGCGCGGCGGTCTCGGCTTCGTCGGCGGTCCCGGCGAAACCCAGATCGAGGCCGACCGGCGCGCCATCGACGAACAGATGACCCGCCTGCGCCGCCAGCTCGACAAGGTGGTGCGCACCCGCGACCTGCACCGCGCCGCGCGCGCAAAGGTGCCCTATCCGATCATCGCGCTGGTGGGCTACACCAACGCAGGAAAGTCCACGCTTTTCAATCGACTGACCGGGGCAGAGGTGCTGGCGAAGGACATGCTCTTCGCCACGCTGGACCCGACGATGCGTCAGGTGAAACTGCCGGTCGGGCGTGACGTAATCCTGTCGGACACGGTGGGCTTCATCTCGGACCTGCCGACCGAACTGGTCGCCGCCTTCCGCGCCACGCTGGAAGAGGTGCTGTCCGCCCATATCATCGTGCACGTCCGGGACATCTCGCACCCCGAGACCGAGCAGCAGAAGCGCGACGTCGAAACCATCCTCGAATCGCTCGGCACCTCGGACGAGGTGCCGCGCTTCGAGCTGTGGAACAAGATCGACCTTCTGCCCGAGGATCGCCGCGAGGCCGCGCGCGTTCAGGCCGCGCGCAGCGAGGGCGTGTTCGCCATCTCGGCGCTGACCGGCGAGGGGATCGATGCGCTGCTCGACGCCGTGGCCGAACAGCTGGGCGGGGCGCTGCGGCGCGAGCGGCTTGAACTGCCCTGGACCGACGGCAAGCGCCGGGCATGGCTCTTCGCCCATGACGTCGTGCGGGCCGAGGAGCGGGGCGACACCGGATCGCTGCTGGAGGTCGAGTGGACCGACGCAGAATCCGACCGATTCCACGCCCTGCCGCAGGGCTGAGGCATCACCTCAACATCGGCTGCCAAAGCGTTGTCGCCTAGTTGGTTTCCGCGGGCGTCAGCACGGTGACGCCGGTGCCGCCGGCCCGTGCAAGGTCGATATCGAGCGACATCCGCACGTACTCGCCCTGCCGCCACAGCTCGCCGAGGTCGTCGTAATGGCGTGACAGCGGATGCCCCGACTGGCCGGTCGAGAGGATGAACAGCGAACTGTCCGGATCGCTGAAGTCGTAGACCCCGCGGAAGGCGGAGGCATGCACGTTCCGGAACGGATGCTCGGGCGCGCCGGAGGTCCGTCCGCGCATCAGGGTGTCGTCGCCGCCCGAGGTGGACTGCCGGATGTTCACCAGCGCCCCCAGTACCGGCAGTTCGCCCAGCACCGGGTGATCGTGCGCGGCCTCGTGCGCGTCGCCCCAGCGCCAGCTTTCGATGTTGGGCCCGTAGGTTTCGGCAAGATCGCGCAGCGCGGCATCCAGCGCCCGGCGGGCAATCTCGATGCAGGTCTCGCGGCGCTCGGTCTGGCTGAGATCGCACCAGATTGACGCGCCGTCGGTGTCGCGGAACACACGTTCGAGGAACAGCGGATCGGCATGGGGGTACTCGTCGGCGAGCGGACCCAGTTCGTCACGGATCAGCTGCATGTTCAGCGACCGGATCCAGGCGGCATAGATCAGCGGCTCGGGCATGTGCTCGTTCATCTCACCGTTCCACTCGACCAGCAGGGCCAGCGCGTCTTGGCGCAGGCGGTCGGGGGTGCCGGCGGCGGCCGGGCGGTCCTCGAACCACAGCTCGCGCCCGATCAGCGGCAGCAGGGTCCGGGCTGTCATCGACACAGTGTCGAGCTGCGCCTCGATGAAGCTGGCGCGCGTGTGGACCTGCCGGGCCTGCATCAGCCGCGACCAGCGCTGGATGCGCTGGGTATCACCCCAGTCGAAGCTGACATGGGCCGGGAAGGGGGCGTCGGTGGTCTTGTTGTTCGTGTTGCCGACGATGCCCCCGGGCGGGTTCACCACCGAGGGGTTGGCACTGTAGGGCAGGTAGCCGTCCCAAAGGTTTTCCCTGCGATCCCCGAGGACTGGAAGCCGTCCCTGCGACGCGTTGGCCGGGTCGCGCTTGGGCTGGCGGCCGATCATCTGCAAGGCGATGTTGCGGGTGTCGGCGAGGATCAGGTTCTGGGCCGGGGCGACGTGGAACGATCCGGCGAGGATCGCCTCGTCCACGCTCTGGGCCTGCATCAGCTTCAGCGCGCTGGTCATCGTCGTGTCGCGCGGGTCGAGCGCGGTCCAGGCCAGGGCTGCGACATGGCCGGGCGGGGTAATGGCAGCGAGATCGAAGAGCCCGCCGGGAATGACCGGCCCGTTCTCGCTGAACCGCAGGGTGATGGTGATCGGCAGCGCGTCGGCGACCGAGATCACGCTGCGTCGCGTCTCGAAGGGGCGCGGGCCTTCGGGCGACAGGTAGCTGTCCGATTCCCCCTCGACCAGCCGTTCGAGCACGATGTCCTGATCGTCCAGATACGCGGTCGTCAGCCCCCAGCCGAGCTTGTCCGACCGTCCCAGCAACATCGCGGGCACGCCGGGGATCGTGGCGCCGATCACGCCGCCCGACTGCAGGTTGATATGCGCGAGGTAGAGCAGCGACGGCGCGCTGAGCCCCAGATGGGGATCGGCGGCCAGAAGGGTGCTGCCGGTGGCCGACCGCTCGGGCGCGACCGCCCAGGCGTTCGAGGCCGACGAGAACCCGCGCGGCGGAACCGGCCAGAGCAGGCCCATGTCCGCCTCGGCCGTCTGGACGGCCTGCGCCGGGCTGACCCCGGGCACGAGGCTGGCGTAGTCCGGCAGGTCGATGACGGCGCTGCCCGGCACGTCGGGCAGGATGTCCCGCAGCCGCTCCGGCGGCACCAGCAGCGAGGTCCGCGCCCGCAGCACCTCCGAGTTCAGGTGATCGCTCAGTTGCAGGCCCATCAGCTTGAGCAGCGCGATCGAGTCGGCCGGCTGCCACGGCGCGATTTCCGGCGGGAAAAGGAAGAACTCAGGTGCGCCGCGCCCCATAGCCTCCTGATTGACCAGCGAAATCCAGGCATTGACGCCAGCCGAATAGGCTTCGAGCGCGGCCAGTGTCTCGGGCGACTGGACAGCGACCGAGGATTGCGCGGCCCCGTAGAGGTCTAGCCGCCGCAGCAGGTCGTCGGTGCGGATGGTGGCGCCGCCGAAGATCTCGGACAGCTTGCCCTGCGCCGTGCGCCGCAGCACCGTCATCTGCCAGAGCCGGTCCTGCGCATGCACGAAGCCGAGCCCGTAGAAGCTGTCGGCGTCGGTCTGTCCCATCACGTGGGGGACGTTGGCGGTGTCGCGCACGATCTCCAGCGGCGCGGTCAGGCCCGGCACCTCGTAGGAGGCCGAATACTCCGGCAGCGAGCGCGAGAGGAAGAAGTAGAGTGCGATCAGCGCCAGCAGGCCAAGGCCCGCCAGCGCGAAGAAGGCCCGCAGAAGCCAGCGCAGAACGGTGCTCATCGCGGCTTCGCCTCCCCGGTCGCGGTTACGGATAGATACGGGTGTATTTGGTGCCTTCCAGTGTCGCGCCCGCGATCAGGCCGGCCTGGCCGAAGATCATCGCCACGATGGGCTCGGTCGTCGTCGTGGTGTCGGCCGTGTACGCCACGCCGGACGAGGCCACCGCCACCTCGAGGTCGCCGCCGACCGAGAACCCCGCCGACGAGCGGAACCGGGCCAGCGCGTCCTCGGTCAGGAAGAACAGCGCATGCGCGTATTGCTGGGCCCCGATCTGCAGGCCGAAGCTGCCCGAGGCGGCGGCGTAGTAATCCACCGTCGCGCCGCCGATCCGGAGCGCCCCGCGTCCGTAGGCGCCGCCGAAGCCCAGCCCGGCCTCGGTGATCAGCGGCATCATCAGGATGCCGACCGAGCGCGACGCGAGGTCCTGCGCCCCCGGAACGTTCTGGTAGAGATACAAAAAGGCCGCATCGACGCGCGAGTCGATCTTCTGACCGCGGGCCTGGCTGCCCGAAACGGTGGTGCACCCTGCCGTAACGGCGAGCGCGGGAAAGGCGGCGATCACGCCGCGCCGGGTCCAGCTGTGCTGCATCTGATCTGCCTCTTGTCCTGTGACGTGCCTCGACGCGCCTCTGGCGGGCGCTCTGCGAATGTATCTACCCGATCTGGTGGTCGGTGTCAGCCCTGCCGCAACAGGCGGGCGGCTTTCGGCGCAAAATAGGTGAGGATTCCGTCGCAGCCCGCACGCTTGAACGCCATCAGGCTTTCCAGCATCACCTTGTCGCCGTCGAGCCAGCCGCGTTCGGCCGCGCCGCACAGCATCGCGTACTCGCCCGAGACCTGGTAGGCGTAGGTCGGAACGCCGAACGCATCCTTCACCCGGCGGCAGATGTCGAGATAGGCCATGCCCGGCTTGACCATCACCATGTCGGCGCCCTCGCGCAGGTCGCGCTCGATCAGGCGCAGTGCCTCGTCCGAGTTGCCGGGGTCCATCTGGTAGGTCTTCTTGTCGCCCTTCAGCGCGCCCGAGGCGCCCACCGCGTCGCGGAACGGGCCGTAGAAGGAACTGGCGTACTTCGCGGCGTAGCTCAGGATCGTCACGTTGCGGTGCCCGGCGGCCTCCAGCGCGGTGCGGATCGCGCCGATGCGCCCATCCATCATGTCCGACGGCCCGAGGATGTCGGCGCCCGCCTCGGCCTGCGCCAGCGCCATCTTCACCAGTGCCTCGACCGTCTCGTCGTTGACGATCTCGCCGTTGCGCACGATCCCGTCATGGCCGTTCGCATTGTAGGGATCGAGCGCGATGTCGGTCATCACCGCGATGTCGGGCACCGCGGCCTTGATCGCGCGAATGGCGCGGTTCGACAGGTTCTCGGGGTTCCAGGCTTCCTCGCAGAGCTCGGTCTTCAGCGCCGGGTCGGTATAGGGAAAGAGGCAGATCGCCGGAATGCCCAGGGCGTGGGCCTCGGCCGCGGCCTCGACCAGCCGGTCGATCGACAGGCGGTTGACGCCGGGCATCGAGGCAATCGGCTCCACCGTGTTCTCGCCGTCGCGCACGAACACCGGCCAGATGAAGTCGTCCACGGTCAGCGTGGTCTCGCGGGTCAGCGCCCGGAGCGCGCCGGAGGCGCGGGTGCGGCGGAAGCGCGTGGCGGGGAAGGGGGCCTGAATGGGGCGCATGGTCGTCTCCGGCTGGGCGGATGCCCGGTTCCGGCACCCTGCGGCAGAGGTGCCACGGTTTGCCGCCCATCTCAAGGCTGGGCTTCCTCCGGAGACACCGCTAAGGTCCGGGCAATTCGCGACAAGACGGGGACGCAGGCGTGGATCTCTACCTGACCGTGATCGAACTGATCGACACGCGCTCCTTCACGTCGATGTGGTTCTGGATCGTGCTGGCGGTCTTCTGGTCCACGATCAGCCATTTCGTCATGGGCGTGCCCTTCGACCTCGTGCAGCGCGCGCAGCGGCTCGGCGGCCAGACGCTGGAGGACGTGTCGACGCTGGCCCGGATCAACGCGACCCGGCTGCTCTACATCTCCGGGGCGGCGGGCCTGTTCCTGACCGGCGGCGCGGCCGCTTTCCTGACCATGCTGGCGCAGCTCGGCTTTCTCTACGGGATCGAGTTCTGCCAGGCGCTGTTCCTGCTGGCGCTGCCGTTCACCGTGGTCGGCTTCATCTCGCAGCGCACGGCCCGCCGGATCATGGGCGGCGAGAGCGAGGGCGAGCGCCTCGTCCGCCGCCTGAAACGCCACCGGCTGACCGTCCAGATGGTCGGCGTGGTGTCGATCTTCATCACCGCGTTCTGGGGGATTTTCCACGCGATGAGCGTCACGGTCCTCGGCGGCTGAGGCCCGGCGCCCCATGGCCTGTTGACACCACCCCCCGCTGGGGTAAGTCGCCCGGCATGACCGCACCCCGAAATGTCCTCACCGTCTCCGGCGCGCCCGAAGGGTTCGACGCGCGGCTTCTGCTCGACGAGCGCGCCCGCGCCGCCGGACCGGTCCTGTTCGTGGCCCGCGACGACAAGCGTCTCGACGCCATGCGGCGGGCGCTGACGGTCTTCGCGCCCGAGGTGCCGGTGCTCGATTTCCCCGCCTGGGACTGCCTGCCGTTCGACCGGGTCTCGCCCAATCCCGACATCGCCGCCGCGCGCATGGCGACGCTGGCCGCGCTGGCCGCGGGCGTGCCGGAAGGGCTGGTGGTCCTGACCACGCTCAACGCGCTGACCCAGCGGGTTCCGGCGCGCGACGTGGTGGCGGGCGCAAGCTTCTCGGCGGTGGTCGGGCGGCGGCTGGACCTCGCCGCGCTCCGGGCCTTCCTCGTCCGGATGGGCTTCACGCAGGCGCCGACCGTGGTCGAGCCGGGCGACTACGCGGTGCGCGGCGGCATCGTCGACATCTACCCGCCGGGCGAGACCGGGCCGGTACGGCTGGATCTCTTCGGCGACGTGCTGGACGGCATCCGGCGGTTCGACCCCGAGACCCAGCGCAGCGCCGGGATGCTCGACCGCGTGGACCTGTCGCCGGTGTCCGAGATCGTCCTCGACGAGGCCGCGATCACCCGGTTCCGCCAGACCTACCGGATCGAGTTCGGCGCGGCGGGCACCGACGATCCGCTCTACGAGGCGATCAGCGCGGGCCGCAAGCACGCGGGCATGGAGCACTGGCTGCCGTTCTTCCACGAGCGGCTGGACACGCTGCTGGCCTACCTGCCGGAGGCGAGCGTGATGCTCGACGACCAGACCGGCGCGGCCCATGCCGCCCGCTGGGAGGGCATCGCGGACCAGTACGAGACCCGGCGCCTCGCCCTCGGCCAGAAGGGGCGGATGGACACGGTCTACAAACCCTGTCCGCCGGAACAGCTTTACCTCGACGAGGCCGCGCTGGCCGAGGCGCTGGCCCCGCACCGCGTTCTGCGCCTGTCGGTCCTGCCGCAGCCCACCGGGCTGGGCGTGATCGACGCGGGCGGGCGTCTCGGCCGGTCCTTCGCGCCGGAGCGGCAGCAGGAAAAGCTGAACCTCTTCGACGAACTCGCGAAGCACATCCGCACCCGTGCGAAGACCGGTCAGGTGGTCATCGCGTCCTGGTCCGAAGGCGCGCGCGAGCGGCTCGCGGGACTTCTCGACGATCACGGCGTGGCGGGCGCGACCCCGCTGGCGGACATGCGCGCCCTGCCGGCCGGGCGCGGCGGCGTCTACCTCGTGGTCTGGCCACTGGAACAGGGGTTCGAGGCCCCGGACAAGGGCGCGGGCGCGCTGACCGTCATTTCCGAGCAGGACGTTCTGGGCGACCGGCTGATCCGGGCCCCGAAGAAGCGCCGCAAGGCCGAGAACTTCCTGGCCGAGGCCGACAGCCTCAGCCCCGGCGACCTGGTAGTACATGTCGAACACGGCGTCGGCCTCTACAAGGGGCTCGAGACCGTCACCGCGATGGGCGCGCCGCACGAGTGCCTGCATCTGGAATACGCGGGCGGGGACCGGCTGTACCTGCCGGTCGAGAACATCGAGCTTCTCAGCCGTTTCGGCCACGAGCAGGGCCTGCTCGACAAGCTCGGCGGCGGGGCATGGCAGGCCAAGAAGGCCCGCCTGAAGGAGCGCATCCGCCAGATGGCGGACCGGCTGATCCGCATTGCCGCCGAACGCGCGCTGCGCCGCGCCCCGGTGCTGGAGCCGCCGCCCGACATGTGGGAGGAGTTCGCTGCCCGCTTCCCCTACCAGGAAACCGACGACCAGCTGTCGGCCATCGCGGATGTGCTGGGGGACCTCTGCTCGGGCCAGCCGATGGACCGCCTGATCGTGGGCGATGTCGGCTTTGGGAAGACCGAGGTCGCGATGCGCGCGGCCTTCGTCGCGGCGCTGTCGGGGGTGCAGGTGGCGGTGATCGCGCCGACGACGCTGCTGGCCCGCCAGCATTACCAGAGCTTCGCGGAGCGTTTCCGGGGCTTCCCGCTGGAGGTCCGCGCGCTGTCGCGCTTCGTGCCCTCCAGCGCCGCCGCGGACACCCGCAAGCGGCTGGCGGCGGGTTCGGTCGACATCGTGGTCGGCACTCATGCGCTGCTGGCCAAGACCGTCAGCTTCCACAACCTGGGCCTGCTGATCATCGACGAGGAACAGCACTTCGGCGTCGCCCACAAGGAGCGGCTGAAGGACCTGCGCACCGACATCCACGTCCTGACCCTGACCGCGACCCCGATCCCGCGCACGCTGCAGCTGTCGCTGTCGGGCGTGCGGGACCTGTCGATCATCGGCACGCCCCCGGTCGACCGCCTCGCGATCCGGACCTATGTCAGCGAGTTCGACGCGGTCACCATCCGCGAGGCGCTGCTGCGCGAGCATTACCGGGGCGGGCAGTCCTTCTACGTCGTGCCCCGCATCGCCGACCTGCCCGAGATCGAGGAGTTCCTGCGCGAGCAGGTGCCCGAGGTCAGCGTTGTCGTGGCGCATGGGCAGATGGCGGCGGGCGAGCTCGACGACAGGATGAACGCCTTCTACGACGGCAAGTACGACGTGCTGCTGGCCACGACCATCGTCGAGTCGGGCCTCGACATCCCGACCGCCAACACGATGATCGTGCATCGCGCCGACATGTTCGGCCTCGCCCAGCTCTACCAGATCCGGGGGCGGGTCGGGCGCTCTAAGACGCGCGCCTATGCCTATCTGACCACCAAGCCGCGCGGCAAGCTGACGCCCGCCGCCGAGAAGCGCCTGCGCGTGCTGGGCAGCCTCGACACGCTGGGGGCGGGCTTCACGCTGGCGAGCCAGGACCTCGATATCCGGGGCGCGGGCAACCTGCTGGGCGAGGAACAGTCGGGCCAGTTCCGTGAAGTCGGCTACGAGCTTTACCAGCAGATGCTGGAGGAGGCGATTGCCCGGCTGAAGTCCGGCGACGGCGAGGGCCTGATCGACGACGACGGCCAGTGGGCACCGCAGATCAACCTCGGCGTGCCGGTGCTGATCCCGGAGGAGTACGTGCCCGACCGGGACGTGCGCCTCGGCCTCTACCGGCGCCTGTCGCACCTGACGACCAAGGTCGAGCTGGAAGGCTTCGCCGCCGAGCTGATCGACCGGTTCGGCCCCGTGCCGAAGGAGGTCAACTGGCTGCTGCTCGTCCTCAGGATCAAGGCGATGTGCAAGCGGGCGGGGATCGCGAAGCTGGATGCCGGCCCCAAGGGCGGGACGATCCAGTTCCACAACGACCGCTTCGCGAACCCGGCGGGCCTCGTGACCTTCCTCGAGGCCCAGAAGGGGCTGGCGAAGATCAAGGACAACAAGATCGTCGTCCGCCGCGACTGGGTGAAGGACAGCGACCGGATCAAGGGCGCCTATGCCGTCGCCCGCGACCTGGCCGAGCAGGCGCGCGCCGCCGAGAAGGCGAAGAAACCGGCAAAGGCGGGGTAGGGCGGCTCAGCGCCCTTCCGCGTCGGGCACCAGCCGGAAGATCCCCAGCGCCAGCGCGCTGAAGATCAGCGCCCCGAGCGCCTGCGGGGCCGCCGTCCCGTCAAAGGCCTGTCCCAGACCCGCCCCCAGCGCCCCACCGGCCAGCGTGGCAATCGCACCCATGACGCTGGCCGCCGTGCCCGCGATATGGCCCATCGGCTGCATGGCGAGCGCGTTCAGGTTGCCGATCACGAAGCCGACCATGCCGAAGATGGTGACGATCCAGGCCACGTAGACCGGGAAGCCCGCCGCCGGACCCAGCACCTCGGACGACAGGAGGGCCCAGGCCAGCGCCGCGAAGATCACCTGGCTCAGCAGCGCGGCCCGGATCAGCCGCCGCATCCCGAAGCGCACGACGATGGCCGCGTTGATCAGCGACGGCAGCGCCGAGACCAGCGCGATGGTGGCGAAAATCCACGGGAAATCCGCGTTGCGACCGTAGGTGATGTCGAACACGGGCTGCACGGTCGCGATGGTCGCGAAGAGCAGGGCGAAGACGAAGCTCTGCACCACGATCGACAGGAAGACGACCCGGTGCGTGACGACCTCGACCGTGGCCGAGATCAGCGTGCCGACCCGGAACGGCCGCCGCGCCGGGCGGGGCAGGGTCTCTTCCTGGCGCAAGGTCAGCCAGCCGACCGAGACCAGCGAGAAGGCGAAGAACGCGAGGAAGATCGCCCGCCAGCCGAAGCCCGCGATGATGGCCGAGCCGATCAGCGGGGCAACGGCCGGAAACAGCGTGAAGATCATCATGGCGAAGGACACGATCCGCGCCATCTGCCGCCCTTCGTAGAGGTCGCGCACGATCGCCAGCGCCACCACGCGCGGCCCGGCGGCCCCGAGGCCCTGCAACACGCGGCCCAGCAGGACCGCCTCCAGCGAGGGCCCGTACCACGCGATGAGCGCCCCGGAGATGTAGAGCGCCGCGCCGCCGAGGATCACCGGCTTGCGCCCGAAGCTGTCGCTGAGCGGCCCGGTGACGAAGGTTCCGAGCCCCATCCCCAGCACGAAGGCCGCGATGATGAGCTGCGCGCGGTTCGGCGCGTCCGGGGTCAGTTCGCGCGTGATCTCGGGCAGGGCGGGCAGCATCGCGTCGATGGAGAACGCGACCGACGCGAACAGCATGCCGGTCAGCGCGATGAACTCGGCCTGGCTCAGTTTCGGCCGCGGACGCGGTGCGGTGTCGACGGTGGCGGTCATGCCTCGTCCTCCGGCTGGGCGCGCAACTGCTCGGTGATCTCGTCGATGACCTGGATCCAGGTCTCGGCGGGCTGCGCCCCCTGCAGCACATGGCGGTTCGCGATGATGAAGCACGGCACGCCGCCGACGCCGCGCGCCCGGGCATGACGGTCGCGCTGCGCGATGGCCTCGGCATCGGTGTCGGTGGCGAAGAGACGGCGCAGCATCTCGGCGTCGAGGCCGATCCCCGTGCCGATCGAGATCAGCGTCTCGATGTCGCCGATGTCCTTGCCCTCGGAAAAGAACGCCCGGAACACTGCCGCGACCGCCGCCGTCTGCCGCCCCTCCAGCCCGGCCCAGTGGATCAGCCGATGGGCGTTGAGCGTGTTGGGCTGGCGGGCGATGCCGCCGAGGTCGGCCTTGAGCCCCAGCGCCTCGATCCGGTCGACGATGGGCTGGTAGGCACGCAGAAGCCCGGCGTCGCCGAATTTCAACTGCAGGTAATCCTGCCGTTCCATGCCGCCCGGGGGCATGTCGGGGTTCAGCTGGAACGGGTGCCATTCGATGACGAAGGGATGATCCGGCTGGGCCTCCAGCGCGCGGTCGAGCTCGGCTTTTCCGATCACGCACCACGGGCAGACGGGATCGGACAGGATATCAAGCTTGACCATGGCGGGCCTCGATCAGGATACGCAGGGCCCGGCGGTCCAGCTTGCCATTGCCGCCCCTCGGCAGGGTGTCGACATGCGCGAAAACGCGCGGCTGCTTGTAGCGGGCGAGTGTCCGTGCTCCATGCGCCGCAAGCTGCGCGCTGTCAATCTCGGCCCCGGTGTAACCCAGCGCGATCAGGGTCGTATCCGCGCGCAGGGCGATCTCCACCGCTGCACAGGCCGTCAGGCCCGGCAGGTCGGCGAAGGCCGCCTCGATCTCGACCGGCGAAACCCGGAACCCGCCCGCCGTCAGCATGCCGTCGCGCCGCCCGAGGTGGGTGACGAACCCCTCGGCGTCGGCCACCGCCATGTCCCCGGTCAGGAACCAGTCGGGCGTCAGGTGCCGCGCGGTCGCCTCCGGCTGGTCGAGATAGCCGAGGAACAGGCCCGGGTCGCCGCGCCCGACCGCCAGCTGCCCGGGCGTGCCCACCGGCACGGGGCGGTTGTCCTCGTCCAGCACCGCGATGCGGCGGCCGGGTTGCGGGCGGCCGATGGCCCCGCGCGGCACGACCTCGCCCGGCGCGCCGGAGATGAAGGTCGAGCATTCGGTCATGCCGATCGCTTCGTGGATCTCGGTGCCGGTGGCCGCGCGCCACGCTTCGCGTATCGGTTCAGGAAGCTTCTCTCCGGCGCTCAGGCCATGTCTCAACTGCGCGGAACACCCCTTGTGCCAGTGCCGCAGGACCTGCCGGTAAACCCCCGGCACGGCGGCAAAAATCGTCGCATTCGCCGCGTGGATCACTTCAGGCAACGCTTCAACCGGCACACCCTCGGCGACGACGATGGCGGTTGAGCCACGGCTCCACGGGTCGAGCAGGCCAACCCCCAGCGTGTAGCTCCAGTTGAAGGCCCCCGCGTGCAGAACCCGGTCCCCGGGCCGCAGCCCGAGCCAGCCGTCATGCATCATCCGCCGCGCCCGGATCGCCCGGTGGGCGTGGGCCACGGGACGCGGCGTGCCGCCCGAGCCGGAGGTGAAGAGCACGTATCCGAGCCGCTCCGGATCGCCGAGGATCGGCGTCCCGGGCGGACCCGTCATCCCGCGCCGCAGGTCGTCCAGGCCCAATACCGGCCCATGGAAATCGCCGGGCAGCGCGACGCCCTCGGTCGCCAGCACAAGGTCAGGACGCAAGGCCGCCGCGAGCTTCGTCACCTCCGGCTGCGTCAGTCCCTGCGCGGTCGGGACGGGCACCAGACCGGCGGCAAGGCAGGCGAGGAAGGCCACCGGAAACTCGACCGTGTTGCCCAGCCGGAACAGGACACGCGCGCCCTGCGGCAGCCCGAGACCGCCCAGTGTCCCGGCGAGGCCCAGAACGGCGGCCTCCAGCCGGGCGAAGGTCCAGATGTCGGTTTGCACACCGCCGACCACCTCCAGCGCGACGGCGTCCGGTGTTGCCCGACCGGCCGCCAGCACGTCCGCGGCGGCGTTGTAGGGTACGGGGCAGGGCGGCGGCGGCCCGAGATCGAAGATGCTCTCCATTCCCTCGGGCTAGGCCGCAGGCCGGGCAGTTGCAAGTCGCGCGGAAAGGCGCGACAACCTCGGTTCATGGATGACACCCGCGAACCTTCCCTGATCCGGCTGGCGCGCGCCTCGGGCGAGGGCGGCCCCGTCGAGCCGCTGAACCTTGGCGAGCGCGTCCGCGACCTGCGCAAGGCGCGCGGCTGGACGCTGGAGCAGGCCGCCAAACAGGCCGGGCTGGCCCGCTCGACGCTGTCGAAGATCGAGAACGGGCAGATGTCGCCGACCTATGACGCGCTGAAGAAGCTGGCGACCGGGCTCGACATCCCGATCCCGCAGCTCTTCACGCCGCCGCGCGAGGCGCAGGTGACCGGGCGGATGACCACCACGAAGGCCGGGCAGGGCGAGGCGCATCCGACCTCGACCTACGAGCACGAGATCCTCGCGGGCGGGCTGACCCGCAAGGCGATGCTGCCATACCGCGCCCGCATCCGGGCCCGCAGCTTCGACGAGTTCGAGGGCTGGGTCCGCCACGATGGCGAGGAATTCCTCTACGTGCTGACCGGCGCGATCCGCCTGATCACCGAGTTCTACGAGCCAATCGAGATGCGCCGGGGCGACAGCGCCTATTACGACGCCACCATGGGCCATAACGTGATCTCGGTGTCCGAAGACGATGCGACGATCCTGTGGATCACGCTGGTTCAGCGCGACTAGGGGGCCTGTCCGGTCCTGTCCCGGACCTCGGATCGAGCCATCTGTTCCGCTGATAATCAATATTATGTTAATAGCGTATCCAAGGAGAGATCCCGCGGGTGCGCGAATCTTCTTTTCCGCTCATCCCGGATCGGTTAGCACCTCAGTCTATCCCTTTGACGCGATACGATAGACCCGCCAGATGACTGCCATTCTCGTTCTCAACGGTCCGAACCTGAACCTGCTCGGCACCCGCCAGCCGGAGATCTACGGCACGACGACCCTCGCCGACATCCGCGCGATGGTCGAAGCGCACGGATCCCGGCTCGGGTTCACCATCGAGTTCGAACAGTCGAACCACGAGGGCGTGATGGTCGACCTGCTGCACGCCGCGCGCGGGCGCGTCGCGGGTGTCGTCCTGAACGCCGGGGCGTATACCCATTCCTCCGTCGCGCTGCGGGACGCGATCTCCTCGACAGAGCTTCCGGTCGTCGAGGTGCATCTCTCGAACATCCACGCGCGCGAGGCGTTCCGGCACGTCAGCCACATCGCCCCCGTCGCCCTGGGCCAGATCGCGGGCTTCGGACCGACCTCCTACACGCTGGCGCTCGACGCGCTCGCCGCCCACCTCGGCCGAGAACGGGGCTGACCATGGCTGAGGTGTTGGAGCATCTGAAGCGGATCGTCGCTGCCACCTCGGTCGAAGAAGTCTGGGACAGCCACATCCGGCAAATGGCCAGTTATGGCTTCGACCGTGCCCTCTACGGGTTCACCCGGTTCCGCACCGGCAACCTCGAAGGCGATTTCGGGGATACGCTGGTGCTGTCGAACCACCCGCCGTCCTACGTGAAGGCGTTCTTCTCGCAAAAGCTCTACCTCGCCAGCCCGATGCTGGTGTGGTCGCAGCACAATGTCGGCGCGCAATCCTGGGGCTGGATCGCCAAGGCGCTGGAGGACGGCACCTTGCCGCCCGAGGCGCGCAAGGTGCATGCGCTGAACGCGTCCTACGGCATCACGGCCGGCTACACGATCAGCTTCCAGCCCACCGCCTCGCGGCGCTCGCTGGCGGTGATCGGGCTGGCGGCGCGCGAGGGGCTGACCCAGCGCGATGCGGACGAGATCTGGGCCCGGCACGGCACCGACATTGAGCTTCAGAACGCGGTGATGAACCTGAAGATCGCCGCCTTGCCCCAGAACCAGCGCCGAAAGCTGACCGACCGGCAGCGCGAGGTGCTCGAATGGGTTGCCGACGGCAAGACCACCCAGGATATCGCGGTGCTGGTCGGCCTGACGAAGGCGACGGTGGAAAAGCACCTGCGGCTGGCCCGCCAGGTGCTCGACGTCGAAACCACGGCCCAGGCGGTCCTGAAGGCGTCGATCCAGAACCAGATCTTCCTGTTCGAGGGGCCGGACTCGCTTCCGACGACCTGAGGCAGATGCCCTCGGCGCACCATAATATCCGTTCAGGTAAGGAATGCCTTACTTTCGACTTCGGCATTAACCGCCCATACAGCCGGGGTCCCGTTTGGCTGCATCGCGGTCGGTCGGGATCAGGCCTTGCTGTTCTGACCCCTATTTTCACGGAACAGCGGAGTCTCGTGCACCCCCGGGAAACCGGTCTCCGATGGAGAGGGAAATTACCGCCCTCTCCATCGGAATCTCCCCAAAGATCAATCGCTTTCGCCCTGCGCCTGATCCTGTGCGCCAGCCCCTTGCGCGCATGAAAAAAGGGGGCCTTTCGGCCCCCTTGATCCGGATCGCAGGTCAGGCGTGGCTCAGCCCTTCAGGGTCTTGGCCACTTCCGCTGCGAAGTCCTCTTCTTCCTTCTCGATGCCCTCGCCGACTTCTATCCGCACGAAGCCGGTGATCTCGACGCCGGCGTCCTTGGCGGCGGCCTCGACGGTCAGGTCCGGGTTGATCACGAAGGCCTGGCCCAGCAGGGTGACTTCCGACAGGAACTTCTTCATCCGCCCTTCGATCATCTTCTCGATGACCGCGTCCGGCTTGCCGCTCTCGCGGGCCTGCTCGGTCAGGACGGTGCGCTCGCGCTCGATCAGCGACGGGTCGAGGTCCGCGGCCCCCAGCGAGGCCGGGTTGACGGCGGCGACGTGCATCGCGATCTGGCGGCCGATGCCGTTGTCAGCGCCCTTCAGCGCCACGAGCACGCCGATCTTGCCCATGCCGTCGGCAGCCGCGTTGTGCACGTAGGTCACGACGCTGTCGCCGGTCAGCTTGGCCATGCGGCGCAGGGCCATGTTCTCGCCGATCTTGGCGATCGCGTCGGTCAGCGTGGTCTCGACGGTCTTGCCGTCCACCTCGGCGGCCTTCAGCGCCTCGACGTCGGACACGCCGAGGGCGGTCTGCGCGAACTTCGCGACCATGCCCTGGAATTCGGCGTTCTTGGCAACGAAGTCGGTTTCCGAGTTCACCTCGACGGCGACGGCGGTGCCGCCATCGACGGCGACGGCCACGAGGCCCTCGGCCGCGGTGCGGCCCGATTTCTTGGCGGCTTTCGCCAGACCCTTGGTGCGCAGCCAGTCGACCGCGGCCTCCATGTTGCCGTCGGTTTCGGTCAGCGCCTTCTTGGCATCCATCATGCCGGCGCCGGTCATCTCGCGCAGTTCTTTCACCAACGCAGCGGTAATCGCCATCTGGGGTCTCCTTGAACATGTGACGGGCGCGATGTGCCCGTCCAAAGTCTCATTTCCATGACAGGACCGGGCCCGCGCGGGGCCCGGCCTCGATCGGTGCAGGCGGTTGGCCTCAGGCCTCGGCGGCGTCGCCTTCGAGCGCCTCTTCGGCCAGCCCGGCCTCGAGCTCACCGAGGTCCACACCGGCGGCGTCCATCTGCGCGGTCATGCCGTCGAGGGCGGCGCGGGACACCAGATCGCAATAGAGCGCGATGGCGCGGGCCGCGTCGTCGTTGCCCGGGATGATGTAGTCCACGCCGTCCGGCGAGCAGTTCGAGTCGACCACGGCCACGACCGGGATGCCCAGCTTCTTGGCTTCGAGGATCGCGAGGTCTTCCTTGTTCACGTCGATGATGAACAGCATGTCCGGCACGCCGCCCATTTCGCGGATGCCGCCCAGCGACGCCTGCAGCTTGGCCTGGTCCCGCTCCATCCCGAGGCGCTCTTTCTTGGTGAGGCCCTCGGCGCCGGTCGCCATCAGCTCGTCGATTTCCTTCAGACGGCGGATCGAGTTCGACACGGTCTGCCAGTTGGTCAGCGTGCCGCCCAGCCAGCGGTGGTTCATGTAGTACTGCGCGCAGCGCTCGGCGGCTTCGGCGACCGGGCCCTGGGCCTGACGCTTGGTGCCGACGAACAGGATGCGGCCGCCCTTGGCGACGGTGTCGCGGATGGCTTTCAGCGCCTGGTCGACCAGCGGCAGGGTCTGGGTCAGGTCGAAGATGTGGATGCCGTTCTTGGCGCCGTAGATGTAGGGCGCCATGCGCGGGTTCCAGCGCTGGGTCTGGTGGCCGAAGTGCACACCAGCTTCGAGCAACTGGCGAAGAGTGACGTCAGGAAGCGCCATGTCCGTATCCTTTCCGGTTTACGCCTCGACGGGACCGTTCAGATCCAGGTGGATCAACCGGCGGACATGGCGGGATGTCTCCCCGCGCAGGCCCAGGCCCCGTCTGTGAAGTGGGGGCGCTTTACGGCAAAGCGCGCCCCCCTGCAAGTCTCAACTGTCCCGCGAGCGGAACCCGGCAAGGAACCGTCCCAGCAGGCCCTTCGGCGCCTCCGGTTCCGACTTCACGCCGAGCCCGGTCTTGCCGCGCGGATCGACCGGGGCCGCGCCCGGACGCAGCGGCAGGTCGCCCTTCTCGGTCGCCCGGTCGGCCAGGCTGCGGGCGCGTGCGATCTGCGCCAGCGCGGCAGCGGACGGGGCATCCTGCGGCAGGGCGCGCGGCGGCAGCGTGGCCTTGGCCAGCGGCGGACGCACCGGGGGACGTTCCAGCGGCGGCAGCGCGGCGGGCCGTTCGACCGGCGCGGCAAGCGGCGGCGTGTCGCACACCGGTTCCGGCAGCGTCTCGGCAACCGGGGCGGCGGCGGGTTCGGCCCAGAACCCGTCGAGCAGGTCGTTGACCCCGGCCCTGCCCGCTTCCAGCACCTTCGCGCGGCCCGGTCCGGTGCGTTGGGCCGCGGCCATCACGACGCTGCCGACGGCGAGCGCCAGCGCGGCGTGCACGATGGCGTCGTCATGATGCACGCTCATCCCGCGCGCCATCTCGACCCGAACTGCGTGCTGCACGGCTTCATGCGTGGCGCGGGCCTCGTCCGTGCCGCGCGACACGTCGACCGCGAGGCCGGCCAGCGTGCAGGTGCGCGCCGTGGGCGTCGCGTTGTTGGCGAGGTAGCTCTCGAAGACCCCGCGCATTTCCGACAGCAGCCCGGCCGGGTCCTGCGACACCCGCCGCTCGAGCGCCAGCAGCAGCGGCGTCTCCTGGTGGAGCGCCGCGAGGAAGATGTCCTCCTTCGATTTGAAGTGCGCGTAGAACGCCCCGCGGGTCATCCCGGCCCGCTGCATCACCTCGTCGATTCCGACGTTGTCCGGCCCCCGGTCCCGGAACAACGGCGCAGCTTTCCCCAGAAGTTTCTTTCGAATCCGCGCGTTATGCGCGTGCTTTCGACTCTCCTGCTTATCCATGACAGACACCATATTTATGACAGCAGCTTCATATAGCATGATTCGCGCCTGAGTCATGCAGAACGGCTCTGGACCGGTTGCCGGTGCCGTGGCAGAGCCGGACGCATGACTGGCAAACCCGACATTCTCTGTATCGGTTCGGTCCTCTGGGACGTGGTCGGCCGTGCGCCCGTGCGCATGAAGGCGGGCCATGACGTGCCCGGCCGGATCAGCGTCCTGCCCGGTGGCGTCGCGATGAACGTGGCGATGACGCTGGCGCGGTTCGGACTGCGCCCGGCCCTGCTGACCGCCGTCGGCCGGGATGCCTCCGGCGACCAGCTGCTGGCCGAGGCGCACCGTCTCGGCCTCGACACCGCCCATGTGTACCGGGGCGACGCGGCGACCGACCGCTACATGGCGATCGAGGGCTCGAACGGGCTGGTGGCCGCCATCGCCGACGCACACGGGCTGGAGGCCGCCGGGGACGCCATTCTCGCGCCCCTGGACAGCGGACCGCTCGGCACCACGGCCGCGCCCTGGGAGGGCCTGATCGCGCTCGACGGCAACCTGACCGAGGACCTGCTGGCCGAGATCGCCCGCCGCCCGTCCTTCGCCCGCGCCGATCTCCGGATCGCGCCGGCCTCGCCGGGCAAGGTGCGCCGCCTGTTGCCGCTGCTGCGGCACCGGGGCGCGACGCTCTACATGAACCTGATCGAGGCGAACCTGATGCTTGGCGCGCATCACGAGTCGACCGAGCGCGCCGCCGAGGCGTTGCTGGCCGCGGGGGCGAACCGCGTCCTGGTGACCGATGGCGCGAACCCCGCCAGCCTCGCCGCCGCGCACGAGATCCGCACCAAGGCGCCGCCCGCCGTCACCGTGCGCCGTGTGACGGGCGCAGGCGATACCTTCATGGCCGCGCATATCTCCGCGGAATACCATGGAAAACCGCCGGAAGAGGCGCTCGACGCGGCGCTGGATGCCGCGGCCCGCTACATCTCGACAGAGGACCTGCCGTGACCGCCCTGCCCCTTCACCTGTCGTCCGAGGTCGCCACCGCCCGCGCCGAGGGCCGCCCGCTGGTGGCGCTCGAGTCGACGATCATCACCCACGGGATGCCGTTTCCGCAGAACCTCGAGACCGCGCGCCGGGTCGAGGCGGCCGTGCGCGAGGGCGGCGCCGTGCCCGCCACCATCGCCGTTCTTCATGGAACACTTCACATAGGCCTCGACCCGGAGCGGCTTGAAACCCTTGCGAAAACGCCGGATGCGTTGAAGCTCAGCCGGGCCGACATTGCGGTGGCGATGGCCCGGGGGCAGACCGGGGCCACCACCGTGGCCGCCACGATGATCGCCGCGCGGGCGGCGGGGATCGGGGTCTTCGCCACCGGCGGCATCGGCGGCGTGCATCGCGGCGCGGAACTCAGTTTCGACATTTCCGCGGATCTTCAAGAACTTGCACGGACGCCCGTCACCGTCGTGGCAGCCGGAGCCAAGGCGATACTTGACCTGCCGAAGACGCTGGAAGTGCTTGAAACCCTTGGTGTTCCGGTCCTCTGCTACCGCAGCGGCGCGTTCCCGGCCTTCTGGATGACCGACAGCGGCCTGCCCGCCCCGGTCCGGGTCGAAACGGCCGCCGAGATCGCGCGCGCCCACGCGATGCGGGCGGCGCTCGGCCTGCCGGGCGGACAACTCGTCGCCAACCCGATCCCGGAGGCGGACGCCTTGCCCGCCGAGCAGATCCTGCCGGTGATCGATGCAGCACTTGCCGAGGCCGCCGCGCAGGGCATCGCCGCCAAGGCCGTGACGCCCTTCCTGCTGGCGCGCATCTTCGAGGCGACGGGCGGCCGCTCGCTGACCGCCAACATCGCGCTCGTGCTGAACAACGCCCGCCTCGCCGCCGCGATTGCCTGCGAACTGGGCGGGATGCCCCCTGCGACGCCCTGAACAGCCCCGGACGCCTTGTTTGCGGCCCGTGGTGTACCTAATACCAAAGCACGGGCTGGAGTGACGAACCCTTGAAGCTGGATACCGAACCGCCACCGCCGAAACGCGGTCTTCTGGGCGCTCTCAGGAACAACTTCCTGACGGGTCTCATCGTGATCGCGCCGATCGGCGTGACGATCTGGCTGATCTGGACCATCACCGGCTGGATCGACGGCTTCGTGCTGCCGTTCATCCCCTCGGCCTACAACCCCGCGCTCCTGATCGAGCACTACTTCGACCTGACGATCGACATCCGCGGTCTCGGCGTCGTGGTGTTCCTGATCTTCACCTTCGTCGTCGGCTGGATCGCCAAGGGCCTGATCGGCCGCTCGCTGATCGCCTGGGCCGAGCGGCTGGTGCTGACCCTGCCGGTGGTCCGGTCGGTCTATTCCGGCCTGAAACAGATCACCGAGACGGTGCTGGCGCAGGGCGAGGCCAGTTTCGAGAAGGCCTGCCTCGTCGAGTATCCCCGCCGCGGGATCTGGGCCATCGCCTTCATCTCGTCGAATGCCAAGGGCGAGATTGCGGAGCGCGCCAACACGCCCATGGTGTCGGTCTTCATGCCGACCACGCCGAACCCGACCTCGGGCTTCCTGCTCTTCGTGCCGCGCGAGGACATCATCGTGCTCGACATGAGCATCGAGGACGCCGCCAAGCTGGTCATCTCCGCCGGCCTCGTCTACCCGAACGGCGAGAAGAAACCGCCCGAGCCGCGCGCCATCGGCTGAAACGAAGCGCGGGGCCCGAAGGCCCCGCACCGCGCGTTGTTCTACTCTTCGACCCACCAGACGTCGGGCTGGAACCCGATCCAGTCACCGTACATCGGCAGCCGCTCGGGATAGTGCAGCGCCGCGTCATGGGCGATCCAGCTGATCGGGTTGTGCCACAGCGGGATCACGTAGCGCCCCGAGGTCAGGATGCGGTCGAGCGCCCGCACCGCGGCGCGGTAGTCGTCCTGGCTGTCGGCGGTCAGCATCTCGTCCACCATCGCCTCGATCGCCGGGCTGGCCACGCCCATCATGTTGCGCGATCCGGGCGTCTCGACCCCGTCGGCGCCCCAGTAGAGCCGCTGCTCGTTGCCCGGGCTCAGCGACAGCCCCCAGCGATAGTAGACCATGTCGAAGTCATAGGCGTCGGTGCGCTCCTTCAGCTGCGCGCTGTCCACCACCGACACCCGCGGCTCGATGCCCAGACGCTTCAGCGCCTCGACATAGATGTCGACCGTCGACTGCACCTCGCTCGACCCCTGGCCCAGCAGAATCTCGAAGCTGAATGGGGCCCCCTCCGGGGTCATCATGACGCCGTTCTCGATGGTGAAGCCGGCCTCCTCGAACAGGCCCATGGCCCGCGCGATGCCGTCGCGGTTGCGCTCGCTGCCGTCCGACACCGGGAAGCTGTAGCCTTCCAGCGCGCCGGGCAGCAGCTCGTCCTTGTACGGGGCCAGCAATTCCGCCACCCGTCCCTCGGCCGGGCCATCGCGCATACCCAGGACCGAGTTGGCGAAATACGACGTGATCCGGGGCTGCGCGCCGTCGTTCAGGGTCTGGTTGATGAACTCGAAGTTGAAGGCGGTGATCAGCGCCTCGCGCACGCGCCAGTCCTTGAAGGCCTCGCGCCGGGTGTTCATCACGTAGCCCGTCATGCCCGTCGGCCGCTGGTGCGGGATCTCGGACAGGACGACCTCGCCCGACCGGACGCGCGGGAAGTCATAGTCGCGGGCCCACTTCGCGGCGTTGGTCTCGCGCATGGTGGAGAGCTCGCCCGCCTTGAACGCTTCGAACATCGCGGTGGCGTCGGCGAAGAACTCCATCCGGATCGTGCCGATGTTGGCCTGGCCGCGCATGAAGTTCAGGTCGTTGCCCCAGTAGTCGGGGTTGCGGGTCAGTTCGACGAAGCGCCCGGCCTCGAAATCCGAGATCACGTAGGGCGCGGTCGAGATCGGCACGATCGAGGTGCCGTCGCTGTCCTCGAAGCTGACACCCTCGTACTGCGCCTTCTTCAGGATCGGGCGCATCCCCATGATCAGCGCCAGTTCCCGGTCGGGCTCGGTGAAGGTCAGGCGGATGCCCCGCTCGCCCACCGCTTCGATCGAGGCGACGCGCGCCCAGGAGCCGCGATAGCGCCCGTGGCCCTGGGTCCCCAGCGTCTCGTAGGACCAGATCACGTCCTCGACGGTGACCGGGCTGCCGTCGCTGAACCGGGCCTCGGGACGCAGGGTGAACTCGACCCACATCGAGTCGGGATCGGCCTCGACCGATTCGGCCAGCAGGCCATAGAGCGTGAAAGGCTCGTCCCAGGACCGGCCCATCAGCGATTCATACGCGAGGAACCGCAATTGCCAGGGCGTCGAGCCCTTCTGGACATGCGGGTTCAGACTGTCGAAGCTGCCGACCTGTCCGTCCACGAACCGGCCGCCCTGCGGGGCCTCCGGGTTGGCATAGGGCAGCGACACAAAATCCGGTGGAAGCGCCGGGTCCCCATACATAGCGATGCCGTGCGCGGGCTCGGCCTGCCCGGCCCCGGCGGCCAGCAGGGCGGCCAGCGCCGCGGCCCCGCCGACCCGTCCAAGCCTGTGGAAAAACACTGATTTCATATCGGCAACTCTCCCTGACTGCCCTTTGTTCGTTGATCTCAGCGTATCCTGCCCGCCGGGCGCGGGCAAACTTTTCACTTTCCCTTGGGACATCAAGCGCCTATAACTAAGGCACTGCTCGATAGGTTTCTTGCCTGTATGAAACCTGCCTCAACGACTGAACGCCGGCCTTGTGCCGGCGTTTTTTTTGGTCGGGTTTCCGACGCGGCGGCCCCCTGCCCCCTGTCATTTTCGGCGGTGCAGCATTACCTCTGATCCGGACGCCAAACGGACGGAGGACCCCAATGGCCATCACCCAGGACCTCGGCGGCAAGACTGCCGTCATCACCGGCTCGAACTCGGGCATCGGTCTCGGAATCGCGCGGGAACTGGCCAGGGCCGGCGCCGACGTGGTGCTGAACAGCTTCACCGACCGGGACGAGGATCACGCGCTCGCCGCCGATCTCGCCGCGGAATTCGGCGTTTCGGCCCGCTATGTCCGCGCCGACATGTCGAAGGGCGAGGACTGCCGCGCGCTGATCGCGGCGGCGGGTGCCTGCGATATCCTCGTGAACAACGCCGGCATCCAGCACGTCGCCCCGATCGACACGTTCCCGGTCGAGAAATGGGACGCGATCATCGCGATCAACCTGTCCTCCGCCTTCCACACCACCGCGGCCGCCCTGCCGATGATGCGCAAGGCGGGCTGGGGCCGGATCATCAACATCGCCTCGGCGCATGGCCTGACCGCCTCGCCCTACAAGAGCGCCTATATCGCCGCCAAGCACGGCATCGTCGGCCTGACCAAGACCACCGCGCTGGAGACCGCCGAGGAAGCGATCACCGCCAACGCCATCTGTCCCGGCTATGTCCTGACGCCGCTGGTCGAGGCGCAGATCCCCGACCAGATGAAGACCCACGGCATGGACCGCGACACCGTGGTGCGCGACGTCATGCTGGCGCGCCAGCCCTCGAAGGCGTTCGCCACGGTCGAGCAGATGGGCGGCACCGCCGTCTTCCTGTGCTCGGACGCGGCCGCCCAGATCACCGGCACGACGATCTCGGTCGACGGCGGCTGGACCGCGCTCTGACCGGGCGCACCGACACGATACCGACGTGATACCGACGTCATACCGACGTCGGACCGACATCCCCGGAGGCCCCGATGCCCGCTCGCACCCGCCCGACCCGGATCAACCTCGCGCTCCAGGGCGGGGGCGCGCACGGGGCCTTTACCTGGGGCGTTCTCGACCGTCTTCTCGAAGACGATCGCATTGAAATCGCGGCGATTTCCGGCACCTCCGCCGGGGCGCTGAACGGCGCCGCGGTCAAGTCCGGCTTCGCCCGTCCGGGCGGCGGGCCGGAGGCCGCCCGCGAGGTGCTCGACTGGCTCTGGACCCGGATCGGCAGCCTCGACCACATCCCCGCCCTGACCCCCTGGCTGTCCGCCTTCCCGGCCGAGGCGATCTCGAAAGCCATTGAATACTCGCCATTTTTCGCCGTCTCCGACACGCTGGGGCGGATGGTCAGCCCCTATGACAGCGGCCCCTTCTACCGCAACCCACTGACCCCCATCGTGGAGGAATTGCACTACGACGAGGTCTGCTCGCTCGACGGGCCGGAACTGCATGTCTGCGCCACCAACGTCCGCACCGGCAAGGTCCGGGTCTTCACCGGCGACGCGCTCGGCCCGGACGTTCTGCTGGCCTCGGCCTGCCTGCCCACGCTGTTCCGCGCGGTCGAGATCCACGACCCGGACACCGGCCGCACCGAGGCCTACTGGGACGGCGGCTATACCGGCAATCCAGCGCTCTTCCCACTGTTCGGGCAGCACCTTCCGAACGACGTGGTGATCGTCAACATCAACCCGCTCTACCGCGACGAGGTGCCAACGACCGCGCGGGACATTCAGAACCGGATCAACGAGATAAGCTTCAACTCTTCGCTTCTGCGCGAACTCCGCGCGATCCAGTTCGTCAAGGAACTGATCGCCGAGGGCAAGGTGCCGGCGGGCGCCATGAAGGACGTCTTCGTCCACATGATCGCCGCCGATGACCTGATGGTGAAGCTGTCGGTCGCCACAAAGATGATGCCGAACCCGGCTGTGCTGGCGCAGCTCAAGGCGGCGGGCCGTGCCGCAGCTGAGGCGTTCCTCGAGAGCGAGGCGCACAATCTCGGCAAGGGCGGCACGGTGGACCTGCCGCAGACTTTCGGCGGGCGGGTGCGACAGGTGTTCCGGCGTCGCGCGCGCGCCTGAGGCGGCTCAGCCCAGCGAGTAGCCCGCCCCGCGCACCGTGCGCACGGGGTCGCTGCCGCCATGCTGGCACAGGGCCTTGCGCAGCCGTCCGATATGGACGTCCACGGTGCGCGTATCGACGTAGATGTCGCGCCCCCAGACCCGGTCGAGCAACTGCTCGCGGCTCCAGACCCGGCCCGGCTTCTCCATGAAGGTGGCGAGCAGCCGGAACTCGGTGGGTCCCAGCTTCAGCGGCTGCTCGTCCCGGAACACCCGGTGGCTTTCGGCGTCGAGCAGGATGTCGTCGAACACCAGTTGCTGCCCCGCCGCCGCGGGCCGCACCCGGCGCAACTGCGCGCGCACCCGCGCCATCAGTTCCAGCACCGAATAGGGTTTCACGACGTAGTCGTCCGCCCCGGTTTCGAGGCCCCGGATACGGTCGACCTCTTCCGAGCGGGCCGACAGCATGATGATCGGGATGCCGCGCGTGTCGGGACGCGTCTTCAGGCGGCGGCAGACCTCGATCCCGCTGACCGAGGGCAGCATCCAGTCGAGCACGATGATGTCCGGGGTTTCCTCGTCCACCATGACGAGGGCTTCCTCGCCGTTCTCGGCCAGAACGACGCGGAAGCCTTCCGCGGACAGGTTGTAGCCCACCACCTCGCGCTGCGCGGGCTCGTCCTCGACGACCAGCACCGTGGGTTGTTCCGCCGACGCCATCCGTCCTTACCCCGCCGCGACGCTTGTGCGGTCTTTCTTCGGGCGCTCGTCCTCGGGCAGCGACCCGGTAACGAGATAGACCACCTGTTCCGCGATCGAGGTCACGTGGTCGCCCATCCGCTCGATGTTCTTGGCGATGAAATGCAGGTGCATGCAGGCCGTGATGTTGCGCGGGTCTTCCATCATGTAGGTCACGAACTCGCGGAAGAGCGCGTTGTACATCTGGTCGATTTCCTGGTCGCGCAGGCGCACCGCCTGGGCCAGCTCGACGTCATGCTGGACATAGGCGTCGAGCGCGTCCTTCAGCATCGCGTCCACGGCGCGAGACATCCGGCGCAGGGTGCTGGCCGAGGCACCCATCGGCTGCATCTGCACCAGCACGCCGGTGCGCTTGGCCATGTTCTTGGCATAGTCGCCCATGCGTTCGAGGTTGGCCGAGATGCGCAGCACGCTGAGGACGACGCGCAGGTCACGCGCCGTCGGTGCCCGCAGGGCCAGCACGCGGGCGGCCTCGCTGTTGACCTGGTCCTCGAGGCTGTCGACCCGCTCGTCGCGCCGGCGCACGGTCTCGGCCAGTTCCTCGTCCCGGTCCTCGAGCGAGCGCGCGGCGTCGGTGATCTGCTCCTCGACCAGACCGCCCATCTTCATGATCAGTGCCTGGATGCCTTCGAGATCGCGGTCGAAGGCGCTTGCGATGTGGCCCTTGTCATTCATGACGTTATCCGATCCGTCCGGTGATGTAGCTTTCGGTGCGCGGGTCCTTCGGCGTGGTGAAGATCTGTCCGGTATCCCCGAACTCGACCAGCTCGCCGAGGTGGAAGAAGGCAGTCTTCTGGCTGACGCGCGCCGCCTGCTGCATCGAATGGGTGACGATGACGACCGAGAAGCGCTCGCGCAGCTCGTCGATCAGCTCCTCGACCTGCGCCGTGGCGATCGGGTCGAGCGCCGAGCACGGCTCGTCCATCAGCAGCACCTCGGGGCTGGTGGCCACCGCGCGGGCGATGCACAGGCGCTGCTGTTGACCGCCCGACAGGCCGGTGCCGGGCGCCTGCAGGCGGTCCTTCACCTCGTCCCAGATCGCGGCGCGGCGCAGCGACTTCTCGACGATCTCGTCCAGTTCCTGCTTCCCGCGCGCCAGCCCGTGGATGCGCGGCCCGTAGGCCACGTTGTCGTAGATCGACTTCGGGAACGGGTTCGGCTTCTGGAACACCATGCCGACCTTGGCGCGCAGCTGCACCGGATCGACGCGCTTGTCGTAGATGTCCTCGCCGTCGAGCAGGATGTCCCCGGTAACCCGGCAGCCGTCGATGGTGTCGTTCATCCGGTTCAGGCAGCGCAGGAAGGTGGACTTGCCACAGCCCGACGGACCGATGAAGGCGGTCACGGTCTTGTCCGGGATCGCCACGTCCACCTTCTTGATGGCATGGGTGTCGCCGTAGAACACGTCCACCTGGCGGGCGGAGATCTTGATTTCGCTGGAGGTCACGTTTCTCTCCGTCAGTCGCATGTCGTTCATGGGATCGCTTCCTTTACCAGCGGCGCTCGAAGCGGCGACGCAGCAGTACCGCGACCGCGTTCATCAGCACGAGGAACACCAGCAGCACGATGATAGCACCGGAGGCGCGCTCGACGAAGGCCGGGTCCGAGCGCTGGGTCCACTGATAGACCTGCACCGGCAGGGCCGAGGCCGGATCGAACAGGCCCTGCGGCAGCCCCTCGGGGTATTCCCGCACGAAGGCCACCATGCCGATCAGCAAGAGCGGCGCGGTCTCGCCCAGGGCCTGCGCGAGGCCGATGATGGTGCCGGTCAGGATACCGGGTGCCGCCAGCGGCAGCACGTGGTGAAACACCGACTGCATCTTCGAGGCGCCCACGCCGAGGGCGGCCTGCCGGATCGAGGGCGGCACCGACTTCAGCGAGGCGCGGGTGGCGATGATGATGGTGGGCAGCGTCATCAGCGTCAGGACGAGGCCGCCGACGATGGGCGCCGATTGGGGCAACCCGGCGAAATTGATGAACACCGCCAGCCCGAGGATGCCGAATACGATCGAAGGAACGGCCGCGAGGTTGGAAATGTTCACCTCGATCAGGTCGGTAAACCGGTTCTTCGGGGCGAATTCCTCGAGGTAGATCGAGGCGGCGACGCCGATCGGCAGGGTCAGGACGAGCACCACCAGCATCATGTAGAACGAGCCCAGGATCGCGACGCCGAGACCCGCCGATTCAGGCCGCTGGCCCGACGCGTCCGGCCCGGTGATGAAGCCCCAGTTGAACCGGGTTTCCATCAGGTCCGCGGCCACCATCGCCTCGGCCACACGCAATTGGTCGGGGGTCACGTTGCTGTCGCGCTCGGCGCTCTCGTAGGTCACGCGGCCCTTGAAGAAGCCGTCGATGCGGCCGTTGGCGAGGAACTCGAAGGACAGCGTCTCGCCCACGACCTGCGGGTTGGCGAGCACGAAGTCGCGCAGGTCCGCCGCGGCGGCGCGGCTGATGATGTTGGCCAGATCGGCGTCCGGCACCTCGTCGACGGAAATGCCGCGGGCGCTCAGGGCTTCCTTCAGACCGTTGAGGATCAGCGGGCTGTAGCCGAAGGTCGAGACCTTCGACATCTCGTCGGGATTGCGGTTGCCGTTCGGGTCGAGCGTCTCGGCGCTCAGCGGCACGTCGAAGGTGACGAAGGTCTGGCGGAAGGACGACAGGCCGTTCGACAGGATGGAGATCAGGAGCAGGATCAGCGCGAGGACGCCGGTGGCGACGGCCAGCATGCCGTAGACCTTGAAGCGGGCTTCGGCGGCGTTGCGGCGGCGGGTGCGGGCGTCGGCCTCGAGGATCGAGGATTTCTTCGCCCCACCAGCCGTGCCGGGGACGGCGGAAAGATCGGTCATTCGTACTGCTCCCGGTATTTGCGAACGATGTAGAGCGCGAAGACGTTGAGCCCGAGCGTGATGACGAAGAGCGTCATGCCAAGCGCGAAGGCGACGAGGGATTCGGGCGACGAGAAGTCGGTATCACCGGTCAGCTGGCCGACGATCTTGACCGTGACGGTCGTCATCGCCTCGAACGGGTTGAGGTCGATCTTGGCCGCGGCCCCTGCCCCCAGCACGACGATCATGGTCTCGCCGATGGCGCGCGAGGCGGCCAGCAGGATGGCGCCCACGATGCCGGGCAGCGCCGCCGGGATGATGACCTGGCGGATCGTTTCAGACTGGGTGGCGCCCAGCCCGAGCGAGCCGTCCCGCATCGCCTGCGGCACTGCGTTGATGATGTCGTCCGACAGCGACGAGACGAACGGGATCAGCATGATGCCCATCACGATCCCGGCGGTCATCACCGACGAGGACGAGGTCCCGAGGCCGAGCGGCTCGGCGAAGTAGTCCCGCAGCAGCGGGCCGACGGTGATCAGGGCGAAGAGGCCGTAGACGATGGTCGGAATGCCGGCGAGGATCTCGATCATCGGCTTTGCGGCGGCGCGGACCTTGGGACCGGCATATTCCGACAGGTAGATCGCCGCGAAAAGGCCGATCGGAACCGAGACCAGCAGGGCGATCACCGAGATGTAGAGCGTCCCCCACAGCAGTGGCAGAAGCCCGAGGTCCGAGCCGCCCTCGAAGCTGGGCCGCCAAGTCAGGCTGAAGAAGAAGCTCTGCCAGGGATATTTCTCGAAGAAGTGGATCGTCTCGAAGATCAGCGAGAAGACGATCCCCACGGTGGTCAGGATCGCGATGGTCGAGGCCAGCATCAGCAGCGCGAGCAGCATCGCTTCGACCGTGTTCCGGGCGCGATACTCGGGCGTGGTGCGGACATAGGCGGTCGCGAGACCGGCCAGCGCGAGGCCGATCACCACCAGCGTCATGGCCATCGACAGCGTGCCCGAGGTCGCGCGGTAGCTCTGCGCGGCAAGCAGCACCGCGGGCGAAACGTCCGAACCGAGCGCAATGCCGATCTCGCCCAGGCGCGCGCGCACATCGGTCAGGTCGGTCCGCAGGTCACGGGCGAAGTCGCCGCTCATCGCGCCGCTTGCGACGGCGGCATCGAGGCCTTCCGCCACGCGGCGCACGTCGGACATCACCAGCGAGCGGGTCGAGCTTTCCGAGATCGCGCTGTCGGGGATCAGGGTGCTGATGCGGCTCTCGACATAGATCGGCTGCACCAGCAGCCAAATCAGCATGACGAGGAACGCGGGCACCACGGCGAACATCAGGCTGTTGTAGCCGTAGTAGGCAGGCAGCGAATGCAGTTGCGAGGCATTGCCGCCGACGCCCGCAAGGGCGCGCTGGCGGCCCAGCACATAGCCCGCCAGACCGATGGCGAGAACGACGAGGACGATCCAGAGAACGGGCATCACGGTACCTGAGAAACTTGGGGGCGATGGGCCTCGCCCCGGGGCGGAAAAGGGAGGGACCGGTTGCGGCCCCTCCCCTCTGCAAGGATCTTCAGATCCTTACATGGTCTCTTCGTTGGCAACCATCGCCTGGACGGCCGACAGTTCCGGGTCCGACACGAGGCCGTAGTTGGCGAGCGGGCCGGTCGGGCCGGCGATCTCGTTCGAGACGAAGAACTCCGCGTACTCTTTCAGGCCGGGGATCACGCCGATGTGGGCCTTCTTGATGTAGAAGAACAGCGGACGCGACACCGGGTACTCGCCCGACGCGATGGTGGCGGTCGACGGGGCGACGCCGCCCATGGTGGCGACCTTCAGCTTGTCGGTGTTGTTCTCGTAGAACGCCAGGCCGAACACGCCGATGCCGTTGGCGTTGGCGTCGATGCGGGCGAGGGTCTCGGTGTAGTCGCCGTCGATGTCGACCGACTTGCCGTCCGCGCGGATCGCCATGCAGGCTTCCTCGGCAGCATCGTCATCCATGCCCATCGCGGTCATGGCGGCCATGGCGCCCGAGTCTTCGCAGCCCTGCAGGATCACCTTCTCTTCGAACACTTCACGGGTGCCGTGACGGGTGCCGGGGATGAAGGCGGCGATTTCAACGGCCGGCAGATCGGCGTTGGCGTCGGCCCAGGTCATGTTCGGGTTGGCGACCATCGCGCCGTCGACCGGCAGCTCGGCGGCCAGCGCCAGGTACCAGTCCTTCGGCTCGAAGGCGGTGAAGGCCGGGCCGTCGATCTGGCTGGCGAACACGATGCCGTCGTAGCCGATGCGAACCTCGATGATGTCGGTCACGCCGTTGGCGGCGCAGGTCTCGATTTCCGACGAGCGGATCGAGCGCGACGAGTTCGCGATGTCGATGGTGTTCTCGCCGACGCCTTCGCAGAAGCGGCGCAGACCGGTGGACGAACCGCCGGATTCAACGACCGGGGTCGGGAAGTCGAAGTTCTCGCCGAAGGCTTCCGCCACGATCGAGGCGTAGGGCAGCACGGTCGAGGAGCCGGCGATCTGGACGTTGTCGCGGGCGGCGGCAGCGGTCGCCGACACGGCGGCGATGGCCAGCGCGGAGGCGGCAATCTTGGTGAAGGACATGAGTTGCTCCTGTCTGACTAGGATGAGGCGCCGGAGTGTGGCGCTCATGTGGCCTGCTAGGCGTCCTGAGCAATGCTTTTGTGAACCTTGGGTAACAGTTTTATGACGCTGGCCCGGATCAGGCGACAACCGGTCCGAGAATCGACAACCCCGCCATGTTGTCCACGGACGCAACCCCGAATTCCGGGGGATCGGGGCGTGTCGGTGCCGCGCGTTGGGGTCTGGCGACGGGGGGCGAGTCGCCCCGGTCAGAGGACCGGAAGATAGACGGTGAAGGTCGTGCCCTTGCCGATCTCGCTGTCGATTTCCATCCGGCCCCGGTGGCGGTTCACGATGTGCTTGACGATGGCGAGTCCAAGGCCCGTGCCGCCCATCTCGCGCGAGCGGTGCTCGTCTACCCGGTAGAACCGCTCGGTCAGGCGCGGCAGGTGGATCGGGTCGATCCCGCCGCCGCGGTCCTCGACCAGCAGCCGCACAGCGCGCCCGCGCAGGATCGGGTCATGGGCCGGCGGCAGGACGCGCAGCCAGATGATGCCCCCGGAGGCCCCGTACTTCAGCGCGTTCTCCAGCAGGTTGTTGACGACCTGCCGCAACTGGTCCTCGTCGCCGGGCACGAGGATCTCGCCCGGTTCCGCCACCAGTTCGACCGTCACCTGCGCCTGCTTCGCCAGAGCGGCCAGCGACGAGATCGAGGCGCGCAGCACCGGCAGCAACGGCACCGCGTCGGAGGGGCGCTGGCGTTCGTTCGACTCGACCCGGCTCAGCGACAGCAGGTCGCCCACCAGCCGGTTCATCCGCAGCGCTTCCTTCTGCATCAGGTCCAGGAACCGGGAACTCGCCGCGGGGTCCTTGGCGGCGGGGCCCTTCAGCGTCTCGATGAAGCCGATCAGCGCCGTCAGGGGCGTGCGCAACTCGTGGCTGACGTTCGCCACGAAGTCCCGCCGCATCAGCCCGGCCGCGTGCAGCGGCGTGACATCCTCGAGCGTCACCAGAACCGCCCCGTCGGCCGCCGACCCCAGAGGCGCGGCCAGCACGCGGTAGCGCGCCTCGGTCCCGCCGAGGCTGGTGGTATAGGTCGCCTCGGCCGGGCGGCCGGTTTCGACGCTGCGCTCGATCGCGTCGAGGATGCCGGGCTGTCGCAGGGCGGTCACGTAGTGGCGCCCCAGCATCGCCTCGCCCAGATGGGCCCGGGCGGCGGCGTTGATTCCGGTGACCCGCGCCGAGGGCGCGACGAGGAACGCGGGGATCGGCAGGGCCTCGATCAGGGCGATCGCAACGGCTTCGGACATGGGCGGAGGACCTCCGGGGCGGCTCGACGGCTGCGTTGGTGGCAGCGGAACCGGGGGTTGCCAAGCCATCGTCAACAAAAAAGTGGTTTTTGGGCGCAAAACCTGTAGACTACATGCGTGTTAATTGGGGGCCCAGTGCCCGGACCGGTTGATGTTCGATAGGGGGCCTCCCCCCTTGAGCGTTCTTTCAGAACATTTTCGTCACCGAATTTCGAGGCGCTCATGCCGCATCGTTCCGCACCCGAACCCGCCGTTGCCCTGCCGTTTCCGGCCAATGAAAACCGTCACTTGCACCCGCGACGCGAGGCGGGCGGACCCGAGGCGCTGTTCGTGCTCGGGCTGACCCGCCCCGAACAGATCGCCCGCCTGCCGGTCATGCCGCCCCTGTCGCGGGTCGAGATCTTTTCCTGTCTGACCCGACTGGCGAGCGTCCTCGACGCGCGCCGGGGAAGCGGCGTCGTGGTCTGCCCGCTGATCGGTCCCGACTTCGATGCCCTCGACGTGGCGAGCCGTCTTGCGACGCTTGGCTTCCGGGGGCGACTGACGGTGCTGGCCCCGGCCCTGCCGAACCCGCGGATGGTGCGCCGCGAGATCGAGACGGCCGGCAAGGGCCTTGTGGTCAGCCTCGAGGTGCAGCCGCCGCGCGGCCGCCTCAACTAGCGCTGCGTCCGAGGGCGAATTCCCGGTTCAGGCCCCGCACGAACCCCGCGAGGTCGGTGCGGCGGTCACGGCGCAGGCGCTCGGCCTCGATGATGTGGATAAGTTGACGCTCGGTGGCGTCGAGATCGGCGTTGATCAGGACATAATCGTACTCGGCCCAGTGGCTGATCTCGGCTTCGCTCTTGGCCATGCGTCCTGCGATGACCTCGGCGCTGTCCTGCCCGCGCCCGCGCAGGCGCGCATCGAGCTCGGCGATCGACGGCGGCAGGATGAAGATCGACACCACGTCGCCCTTCAGGACCGAGTTCCGCACTTGCTGGCCGCCCTGCCAATCTATGTCGAAGATCACGTCCCGACCGGCGCTCAGGGCCTCCTCCACGGGCGCGCGCGGCGAGCCGTAGAGGTTCCCGAAGACCTCGGCATGTTCCAGCATGTCGCCGTTGGCGACCATCTCCTCGAACGCCTCGCGGCTCCGGAAGAAATACTCGCGGCCGTCCTCCTCGCCCGGGCGCGGGGCGCGGGTGGTGGCCGAAACGGAAAACCGGATCGAGGGGTCCCAGGCCATCAGGCGGCGGGCAAGCGTCGATTTTCCCGCCCCCGACGGCGACGACAGGATGATGAGAAGTCCGCGGCGGCTCATGGCGTCACTCCAGATTCTGGATCTGCTCGCGGAATTGATCCACCACGTGCTTGAGGTCCAGCCCCAAACGCGTCAGCGCGGGATCGCCCGACTTGGCGCAGAGCGTATTGGCCTCGCGGTTGAACTCCTGGCTGAGGAAGTCGAGCTTGCGCCCGACCGCGCCCGCCTCGCTCAGCAGCGCCCGTGCCGCGGCCACATGGGCCTCGAGCCGGTCGAGCTCCTCGGTGACGTCGGCCTTGACCAGCAGCAACGCAAGTTCCTGCGCGAGGCGCTCGGGATCTGGCGCGGCGCCCGCGGCCTCCATCAGGGCCTCGACCCCGCCGCGCAGGCGCTCGGCCTGTTTCGGACCCCGCGCCTCGGCGACCCGGCGGGCCTCCGTGGTCAGGGTCGCGATGCGGCTGACCTGCTCGCCCAGAACGCGCCCCAGCGCCGCCCCTTCGCGGGCGCGGCCCTCGTCGAAGGCATCGAGCAGTGCGGGGATGTCCGCCATCAGGGCCGCGGCCAGCACGGGCCCGGCGGCGGCGTCCGGCCCGCCGGTCTCGTCAAGGATGCCGCGCTCGTGCAGCAGGTCGAGCGCCGTCGGTGCCCGCAGGGCGACGCCCGCGGCCTCGGCCCGTGCGGTGACGGCGGCGATCTGGCCAAGCAGCCGGTCGAGATCGGCGGCGGCGAAGCCCGGCCCGTCGCGCCCGATCCGTGACAGGCGCAGGGACAGGGTCACCGTGCCACGCGAAAGACGCGCGCCAAGTGCTTGGCGCAACGGGGTTTCCAGAGATGCCAGCCCTTCGGGCAGGCGCAGCCGCAGGTCGAGCCCCTTGCCGTTGACCGAGCGCAGGTCCCAGCGCGCCTGCCAGCTGCCGCCGTCCAGCGTCACAACGGTTTCGCGTTCGGCAAAGCCGGTCATCGACCGGCGAGGTCCGTGTGTCTCCGCCATCCCGTTAACCTTGCACGCGCGTAAAGGATGAATTTTCCGAAAATCGGCGCATGATGGCTCCGGGTTGGGACGTTTTGTCGGGGTCAGGGGTAACACCCGCAGCCCTTTCGGACAATCGCGGAGCGGGGTGCGGGCGATGGACGGGGATGTGGCGTGGGGTGACGGGACCGTCTCGAGGTTACCCGAGCCGTACCGCCCGGATGCCGGGCTGGCGGCGGCGGACCTGCTGGAGCACTGGTCGGAGCTGTCGCGGCAGGACGGTGTCCCGGCGCGCCGGGCGCTCGATCCGCGCCGGTTCGGGGCCGCCCTGCCCCACGCCTTTCTGCTCGAACGGGTCGCGCCGGGCATCGCCCGCTTCCGGATCTGCGGCAGTCACCTGCGCCTGCTGATGGGGATCGAGACCAAGGGCATGCCGCTGACCGCCTTTTCCGCGCCCGGGGAACGCGGCCGCTTCCTGAGCCTGACGGACACGGTGTTCGACCTCCCGGCGATGGTGAACCTGACGCTGGAGGCGCGGCGCGCCGGGCATGGGCCGGTGCCGGCGGAGATGCTGATCCTGCCGCTGCGGGACCGGACCGGCGCGGTCACGCGGGCGGTCGGGACGCTGGCGGCCCAGTCGGTGCCGGGGTTCGCCCCCTGCCGCTTTGCGATCCGGGCCGAGCGGATCACGCCGGTGGTCATGGAACGGGCCGATGACGCATGGCGTCCCGGCCCGGTTCCGTGGTTGCGCGTGGTGAAGTAGCGCCGCGCCCTCAGGCGGCGGCGGCCTGCTTCGCGCGGTGCTCCGAGATTTCCTCGGCCACGAGGAAGGCCAGCTCCAGCGCCTGGCTTGCGTTCAGGCGCGGGTCGCAGGCGGTGTGATAGCGCGACGACAGGTCGTCGTCGGTCACCGCGCGCATGCCGCCGGTGCACTCGGTCACGTCCTTGCCGGTCATCTCGAAATGCACGCCGCCGGGATAGGTGCCCTCGGCGTTGTGGATGTCGAAGAACTCGCGCACTTCCTGAAGAACGGACTCGAAGGGCCTGGTCTTGTAGCCGGACTCGGACTTGATCGTGTTGCCGTGCATCGGGTCGCAGGACCACACGACCTGCGCGCCCTCTTCCTCGACCGCCTTGATCAGGCGCGGAAGGTGATCGCCGACCTTGCCCGCCCCGAAGCGCGCGATCAGGGTCAGGCGACCCGGGACGTTCTTCGGGTTCAGGGTCGCGATCAGGCGCTTCAGGTCATCGGTGCTGATCGACGGGCCGCATTTCAGGCCGATCGGGTTCTGCACGCCGCGCAGGAACTCGACATGGGCGCCGTCCGGCTGACGCGTGCGGTCGCCGATCCACAGCATGTGGCCCGAGCCCGCGACCGGCTTGCCGGTGGTCGAGTCGGTCCGGCACAGCGCCTCTTCGTATTCGAGAAGGAGCGCCTCGTGGCTGGTGTAGAAGTCGACCGACTGCAGCGTGTGCGCGGTGTCCTGGTTCACCCCTGCCGCCCGCATGAAGTCGAGCGCGTCCGAGATGCGATTCGCCATGTCGGCATAGCGGGCGGCCTTCTCGCCCTCGACGAAGCCCAAGGTCCAGCCGTGGACGTGGTGCACGTCGGCATAGCCGCCGGTCGAGAAGGCGCGGAGCAGGTTCAGCGAGGCCGCCGCCTGCGTGTATGCCTGAAGCATCCGGTCCGGATCGGGGATACGGGCCTCCTCGGTGAAGGCGATGTCGTTGATGATGTCGCCCCGGTAGCTGGGCAGTTCCACCCCGCCGATGGTTTCGGTCGCGGCCGAGCGCGGCTTGGCGAACTGGCCGGCCATGCGGCCCACCTTCACCACCGGGCATTTTGCCCCGAAGGTCAGGACCATGGCCATCTGCAGCATCACGCGGAACGTGTCGCGGATCGTGTCGGCGCGGAACTCGGCGAAGCTCTCGGCGCAATCCCCGCCCTGCAACAGGAAGGCGCGGCCCTTGGCCACCTCGCCGAGCGCGGAGGTCAGCTTGCGCGCTTCGCCTGCAAAGACGAGCGGCGGATAGCTGGCGAGGCGGGTCTCGACGGAGGCGAGTTTCCCGGCGTCGGGATACTCGGGCATCTGGATGCGGGGACGCGCACGCCAGCCGGATTTGCTCCACGCGGCGGTCTGGGCGGTCGTGTTGCTCTCGGTCATGGCATTCTCCTCGGCACGCCTGAACGGGGCGGGTCTAGCGGCATCGGTGCGCTTTGCCAAGCGTCGGAGGGCGGGGAATGATGGCGCTAACGGCGGGCCAGCGGCAAAATGGCCCGGAGGTTTGCGACAGCTTCCGTCGCTTCCCGACCTTTCGGCTCCTTGCTCCCGCCCGGATTTCCCGATTATCTAACGGGCAGGCCCCCGGACCGAAGCAGAACCGGGGCCGTTCAAGGACCGCGACCCCCATGGCCATCGAAACCTCCACCCGGAGCTTTGCCGCGCCCACCACCCGCTCGAAGGCGACCCCCGAGGCCGCACCGAAGCGGTATGTCTTCGTGCTGCTCGACCAGTTCACCATGCTGTGCTTCGCCTGCTCGGTCGAAGCGCTGCGGATCGCCAACCGGATGGCGGGGCGCAAGCTCTATGACTGGGTGCTGGCGGGCGAAGGCGGCGAGATGGTCTATTGCAGCGCCGGGATCGGCTTCAAGCTGGACATGGATCTGGGCGAGGTCGAACGCGAGGACGTCGTCATGGTCTGCGGCGGCATCGACGTGCAGGCCGCGACGACCAAGCGCCTCGTCTCGTGGCTCAGGCGCGAGGCCCGGCGCGGGGTGCGCATGGGCGGGCTCTGCACAGCCGGCTACTCGCTGGCGAAGGCCGGCCTGCTCGACGGAAAACGGGCCACGATCCACTGGGAGAACCAGGACAGTTTCCAGGAGGAGTTCGAGGAAGTCACGCTGACCAAGTCGGTCTTCGTGGTGGACGGTAACCGCATCACCACGGCGGGCGGCACCTCGTCCATCGACCTGATGCTGAAGATCATCGCCGACGACCATGGCGAGGAGCTGGCCAACCTCGTTGCCGACCAGCTGATCTACTCGTCGATCCGGACCGACCAGGACACCCAGCGCCTGTCGATCCCGACGCGGATCGGGGTCCGGCATCCGAAGCTGAGCCAGGTCATCCAGATCATGGAAAGCCACATCGAGGATCCGATAAGCCCGGCCACGCTGGCCAAGGACGTCGGCATGTCCACCCGCCAGCTGGAACGGCTGTTCCGCCGCTACCTGAACCGGTCGCCGAAGCGGTACTACATGGAGTTGCGGCTCCAGAAGGCGCGCAACCTGCTGATGCAGACCGACATGAGCGTGATCAACGTGGCGCTCGCCTGCGGCTTCGCCTCGCCCTCGCATTTCTCGAAATGCTACCGCGCCCATTACGACACCACGCCCTATCGCGAGCGCGGCAGCCACGCGGCGCGCCTGTCGATCTGAGCGCGGGCAGCCGACTCGCGCGCCGATTGTTCCGGGATCTCGAACGGTCCGGGACAGCAATCCGGGATTGTTCGCCGCGGAGGCCGGGTTTTGCCCTAAAGATGACATGGTTCTTCCGCGGTCTTGCCACGGAACTTAAAGTTGCGCCGTCTTAACGCGGGTGGTGCAATGACGGATCTTGGTCTCTTTCTGGTGGTCATTTTCGGGATGGGCGCGACGCTCATCTACTGGGACCGGTCCATGGACGACGACGAGGTGGAGGACACCTCTGACCCCGAGCCGGAACCCGACACCCCCGACACCACGATCTATGACGACGACGACAGCTTCGGCGATGACGGCGCTATCCTCGGGACCGAGGGCGACGACATCCTCTCGGGCGGCGTTCGGGCTGATGGCATCGGCGCCGAGAACACCGACACCACCACCCCCAACGATTTCATGCGCGGCGAGGGCGGCGATGACGTGCTGCTCGGCGGGATCGGCTTCGACCAGCTCGACGGCAGCCCCGGCAACGACACGCTGAGGGGCGGCGCAGGCGCCGACCTCCTCATTGATAACCAGGGCGACGATATCCTGCGCGGCGACGACGGCGACCACTACCTGCTCGATTTCGCGGTCGGGGACAGTGACACCTTCGAGGGCGGCCGCGGCGACGACGCGCTGGTCTCCAGCACCCCCGTCGTCGGGGACGCGCCGCATACCGCCACCATGACCGGCGGGCCGGGCGACGATTACTTCGGCACCGACCAGGGGCCGAACGGACGACAGATCATCACCGATTGGGACACGGACGGCGCGGGCGACTTTTTCAACTCGGTGAACAACGACTACATCTCGCTTTACCGCACCGGGACCAGCCTGGCCGCCATCAAGGCCGCCGCGCAGGCCGCCGCCGATGCCGGGCAGACCGATACCGAGATCGACCTCGGCGCCTTCGGCACCTATGTCTTCGAGGGGATCAACGACCCCGACGCCTTTACCGAGGACAACAACGGCCTCTCCGAGAACGTGACCGTCGCCGAGGCCTCGGCGGACTTCATCTTCTTCACCGACAACTCGGTGGCCATCGTGGCCAAGCCCGTGGTCGGCGCCCCGGTCGTCGCCGAGCAGGTCACCTGGGGCGACGGCACCTTTGCCGCGTTCAACCCCGACAACGAGCCCATCGCCACCAAGTCCTTCGACGATCCCGGCGTCTATACCGTGCGCTACGCGGTCGAGACCTCGGCCGGAAGGTTCGGCTTTGTCGACTACCGGGTGGATACGATCAACCGGACCGTGACCGAGACGCTGCGCGACGGGGGCGCGGTGGAAGGCTTCGGCGGCCTCTGACGCTAGCGGCTGATCCGGTAGAGCGCCCCGTTGGTGACCGACAGGAACCACAGCGCCCCGTCCGGCCCGGTGCGGATGTCGCGCACGCGGCCGGTTTCGGGCCCCTGCAGGCGCTCCACCTCGCGCCAGCCGTCGCCGTCGCGTTCCAGCCGCGAGATCAGCCCGAACTTCAGCGACCCGACGAAGAGATCGCCCCGCCAGTCCGCAAACAGCCGGCCGTCATAGACCGTGGCCCCCGACGGCGCGATCGACGGGTCCCAGTAATGGGCGGGCTGCGCGAGGCCCGGGGCTGCGGTGCCCTGCCCGATCCGGCTGCCATTGTAATTGACCCCGTACGAGATCTCCGGCCAGCCATAGTTCACGCCCCGGCGGACCACGTTGACCTCGTCGCCGCCGCGTGCGCCGTGCTCGATCACCAGCAGGTTGCCCCGGTCGTCGAGCGTGGCGCCCTGCGGGTTCCGGTGCCCGTAGCTCCAGATCGCGGGCGCCGCACCGGCCTGCGTTGCGAAGGGATTGTCGGAGGGCAGGCTGCCATCCTTGCCGATCCGCAGGACCGATCCGGCCTCGGTCGCGAGGTTCTGCGCGTTCGGGCCGTCACCGCGGTCGCCCACCGTGACATAGAGAAAGCCATCCTGTCCCTCGACGAGCCGGCTGCCGAAATGCCGCCCGCCGCGCGTGCCCGGACGCATCTCGAAGATCGTCTGCGCCCCGGTCAGGCTGCGCGCGCCCTCGGCGAAAGTGGCGCGGGCGACGGCGGTGCCCTGCCCGCTGCCCTGCCGGGCGGAATAGGTCAGGAACAGGGTGCGGGTCGTCGCGAAATCGCGCGGGATCAGGAGGTCCAGGAGACCGCCCTGCCCCACGTCGGCCACCTGCGGCACGCCGCCGAGCCGCGTCGCCGTCCCGTCCGCGCTGACATGCAACAGCCGCCCCGCCCGCTCGGTGATCAGAAGCCCCCCCTCCGGCAAGAAGCCGAGCGCCCAGGGCTCGGACAGGCCGCCGACGACCCGGGTGACCGACAGCGTCCCGAGAGAGCTGTCGAGCGCCCGGGCAGGTCCGGCCACCCCAAGGACGAGCGAGATCAGGGCAGCAAGGAAGACACGGGACATGGGCGGCTCCTTCGGTCGGGGATGCGGCGTTCCCGAACAGCTAGGCAGCCCGCCCGCACGGCCAAGCCCCGCGCCGATCACGTCCGCGCCAGCCGCATGTCCCGCGGCGGCCCGCGCAAGACATCTTTTCTTTCCCCGTCGCCCCGCTTACGGTGCCTGCGGACAACGATCCAACACGGGAGATCACCAATGAAAAAGCTGCTCATGGCGAGTGCAGCCACCGCGCTTCTGGCCGGTGCCGCCTCGGCCGAAGACATCAAGATCGGCATCATCCTGGGCTTCACCGGCCCGCTCGAAAGCCTCACCCAGCAAATGGCCGGCGGCGCCGAGATCGCGATCAAGGAGGTCAGCGATTCCGGCCTTCTGCTCGGCGGGTCGACCGTCAGCGGCGTGCGCGGTGACTCGACCTGCATCGACGCGGCGGCTGCGACCGCAGCGGCCGAGCGCCTCGTGACCGCCGATGGCGTGAAGGGGATCATGGGCGCGGACTGCTCCGGCGTGACCGGCGCGATCCTGCAGAACGTCGCGCGCCCGAACGGCATCGTGATGATCTCGCCCTCGGCGACCTCGCCGGGCCTCTCGACCGCCGAAGATGACGGCCTGTTCTTCCGCACCGCGCCGTCGGATGCCCGCCAGGGCGTCGTGATGACCGAGATCCTGATGGAACAGGGCATCAACGAAGTCGCCGTCACCTACACCAACAACGACTACGGCAAGGGTCTGGCCGACAGCTTCCAGCAGGCGTTCGAAGCCGCGGGCGGCACGGTCACCATCAACGCCGCGCATGAAGACGGCAAGGCCGACTACTCGGCCGAAGTCGGCGCCCTCGCCTCGGCCGGCGGCCAGCGTCTGGTCGTTGCGGGCTACGTCGACCAGGGCGGCTCGGGCATCGTGCGCGCCGCGCTCGACAGCGGCGCCTTCAACACCTTCCACTTCCCGGACGGCATGATCTCGGACGCGCTCATCGAGAACTTCGGTGCCGAGATCAACGGCTCGACCGGTCAGAACCCGGGCACCGACTCGGAAGGTGCCGCGATCTTCGCCGATCTGGTCGGCGACGCGTTCAACGCCACCTCGCCCTTCGCGGCCGAAAGCTATGACGCGGCGGCCCTGATCCTGCTCGCGATGCAGGCGGCGGGCTCGTCGGATCCGGCGGCCTACAAGGAGAAGGTCTTCGACGTGGCGAACGCCCCGGGCGAGCCGATCCTGCCGGGCGAACTGGCCAAGGCGCTGGAGATCCTCGCGGCGGGCGGCGACGTCGACTACGTCGGTGCGTCGGCGGTCGAACTGATCGGACCGGGCGAGTCGGCCGGCAACTACCGCCAGATCGAGATCAAGGACGGCGCGCTGTCGGTGGTCAAGTACCGCTGATCGCTGGCGATCTGATCTGAACATTGTGCCCGAAATCTTTGATTTCGGGCACATTTCTTAACTCTTGTGAGGTGGCCGGATGATCGTCGTCGAAAACGTCCACAAGCACTTCGGCGGGTTTCACGCGGTGGACGGGGCCAGCCTGTCGATCGCGAAGGGCTCCATCACCGGCCTGATCGGTCCGAACGGCGCGGGCAAGACCACGCTGTTCAACGTGATCGCGGGCGTCCTCAAGCCGACCTCCGGACGGATCACGATGGAGGGCGAGGACATCACGGGCCTCGAGCCGCACGAGCTGTTCGGCAAGGGCCTGCTGCGCACCTTCCAGATCGCGCACGAGTTCTCGTCGATGTCGTGCCGCGAGAACCTGATGATGGTGCCGCCGAACCAGGCCGGCGAGCGGCTGTGGAACACCTGGTTCCAGCGCGGGCGGATCGCGGAGGAGGAAGCGGCGCTTCTGAAGAAAGCCGACGAAGTCCTTGATTTCCTGACCATCGGCCATCTGAAGGACGAGAAGGCCGGGAACCTGTCGGGCGGTCAGAAGAAGCTGCTGGAACTGGGGCGCACGATGATGGTCGATGCGCGGATCGTGTTCCTCGACGAGGTCGGCGCGGGCGTGAACCGGACGCTGCTGAACACCATCGGCGACGCCATCCTGCGCCTGAACAAGGAGCGCGGCTACACCTTCGTGATGATCGAGCACGACATGGATTTCATCGGCCGCCTCTGCGACCCGGTCATCGTGATGGCCGAGGGGCGCGTTCTGGCCGAAGGCACCATCGAGCAGATCAAGGCGAACGAGCAGGTGATCGAGGCCTATCTCGGCACCGGATTGAAGAACAAGCACAAGATTGCGGCGGGGTGAACGGGATGAGGTATGCAGGTGTCCGGGGGCAGCACGGTGGCTGAGCCCTTCCTGATCGGGGACAAGATGACCGGCGGCTACGGCAAGGGCGCGGACATCCTGCACGAGTGCACGATCGCGGTCGAGGAAGGCCAGATCGCCGTGATCGTTGGCCCCAACGGTGCGGGCAAGTCCACCGCCATGAAAGCGGTCTTCGGCATGCTGAACGTCCGGCAAGGGGCGGTGCGCCTCGGGGGCGAGGACATCACGCGCCTGTCGCCGCAGGACCGCGTCGCCAAGGGCATGGCCTTCGTGCCGCAGACCTCGAACATCTTCACGTCGCTGACCGTGGAAGAGAACCTCGAGATGGGGGCCTTCCTGCGCCGGGACGACATTTCTCACACGATGGCGCAGGTTTACGAGCTGTTCCCAATCCTGAAGGAGAAGCGCCGCCAGCACGCGGGCGAGTTGTCCGGAGGCCAGCGCCAGCAGGTCGCCGTCGGGCGCGCCCTGATGACCCAGCCTAAGGTCCTGATGCTGGACGAACCGACCGCCGGCGTCTCGCCGATCGTGATGGACGAGCTTTTCGACCGGATCATCGAGGTGGCGCGGACCGGGATCTCGATCCTGATGGTCGAACAGAATGCCCGCCAGGCGCTCGAGATCGCGGACAAGGGCTATGTGCTGGTGCAGGGGCGCAACGCGCATACCGGCAGCGGCAAGGACCTGCTGCAGGACCCCGAGGTCCGGCGCAGCTTCCTCGGCGGCTGACCCATGTCGGAGCGGACCATGACATATCCAGATACCTGCCACGCTAGCCCGGAGTGCCGCCGATGGACATGATCAACGCCATGGTCGTTCTGGCGAACTTCGTCGTCATCCCGGCGACCGCCTATGGCGCGCAACTGGCGCTCGGGGCACTGGGGGTGACGCTGATCTACGGCATCCTGCGGTTTTCGAATTTTGCACATGGCGACACGATGGCCTTCGGCACGATGGTCGTCATCCTCGCGACCTGGGGCCTGCAAGGCGCCGGGATCTCGCTCGGCCCGCTGCCGACCGCCCTGCTCGCCCTGCCCGTCGGCATCGCCGCTTGCGCGGTTCTGGTGATCCTGACCGACCGCGCCGTCTACGCGCATTACCGGCGGATCAAGGCCCCGCCGATCACCTTCGTGATCGCGTCGCTCGGCGTCATGTTCATCCTGAACGGTCTCGTCCGCTTCGTGATCGGTCCCGACGACCAGAGCTTTGCCGATGGCGCCCGGTTCCTGATTTCCGTCAGGGATTTCCGCGAGATGACGGGTCTTCCTGAAGGCCTCGCGATCCGCACCAGCCAGGCTTTGACGCTTGTGACCGCCGCCATCGCGGTGGCCGCGCTGTTCTGGTTCCTGAACCGGACCCGGACGGGCAAGTCGATGCGCGCCTATTCCGACAACGAGGATCTCGCGCTGCTTTCGGGGATCAATCCTGAACGCGTTGTCCTCTATACGTGGCTGATCGTGGCCGCGCTGGCGACGACCGCGGGGGTTCTCTACGGCCTCGACAAGAGCTTCCGTCCCTTCGTCTACTTCCAGCTCCTGCTGCCGATCTTCGCCTCGGCCATCGTCGGCGGTCTGGGCAATCCGCTGGGGGCAATCGCCGGGGCCTTCGTCGTGGCCTACTCGGAGGTCGCCGTGACTTATGCCTTCAAGAAGGTACTGGGATACGTCCTGCCCGAGGCATGGGCGCCGGACTCGCTCGCCCAACTGCTGAGCACCGACTACAAGTTCGCCGTCAGCTTCATGATCCTCGTGATCGTGCTTCTCTTCCGGCCCACGGGCCTTTTCAGGGGGAAATCGGTATGACGCTCAATCTCCGGGCCATCGGCCTTTTCGCCCTTGTCGGTCTGCTCATCGTCCTGACCGGCTTTCTCCAGTCGTGGAACGTCGCGCTGACGATCGTCAACATGGGCCTGATCAGTGCGATCATGGCGCTCGGCGTAAACATGCAATGGGGCTACGCGGGCCTCTTCAACGTCGGGATCATGGGCTTCGTCGCGCTCGGCGGCCTTGCCGCGGTGCTGACCGCGATGCCGCCGGTGGGCGAGGCCTGGGCCGCCGGCGGGATCCGCCTCTTGCTGGGTCTGGTCTGCGGTGCGGCGACCATCGTGGCAGCCATCCTGGCCTGGTCGAAGCTGCCGAAAGGCCGACTACGGGCGCTGGTCGTCTTCGTGATTCTTCTCGGCGGCTTCGTGCTTTACCGGATGGTCTTCGACCCGGCCCGCAGCGCGGTCGAGGCCGTCGATCCGGCCGCGACCGGTTATCTCGGCGGTCTCGGCCTGCCCGTCGTTATGGGCTGGCCGATGGGCGGCGTCCTTGCCGCGGGCGCGGCGTGGATCGTCGGCAAGACCGCGCTTGGGCTGCGTTCGGATTACCTCGCCATTGCGACGCTCGGGATCGCCGAGATCGTCATTGCCGTGCTCAAGAACGAGGACTGGCTGGCGCGCGGCGTGAAGAACGTGATCGGCCTGCCCCGCCCGGTTCCCTACGAGGTTGACCTGCAACAGACCCCGGCCTTCGTCGACCGGATGGTGGCGATCGGGGCCGATCCGGTCACCGCGTCCTCGGTCGTGGTGAAGCTGCTCTATGCAGTCCTGTTCCTGATCGTGCTGGCGATCCTGATGTGGATGGCACAGCGCGCGCTGAACGCCCCGTGGGGTAGGATGATGCGCGCGATCCGCGACAACGAGGTCGCGGCCGAGGCGATGGGCAAGGACGTGAAGGCGCGTCACCTGCAGGTCTTCGTGCTGGGCTCGGCGGTGTGCGGCATTGCCGGCGCGATGATGACGACGCTCGACGGCCAGCTGACGCCGGGCACCTACCAGCCGCTGCGCTTCACCTTCCTGATCTGGGTTATGGTTATTGTCGGCGGCTCCGGAAACAACTGGGGCGCTGTGCTGGGCGGCTTCCTGATCTGGTGGCTCTGGGTGATGGTCGAGCCGATCGGCCTCTGGCTGATGCAGGCCGTGACGGCGGGCATGACCGAAGGCAGTTGGCTGCGCGATCACCTGCTGGGATCGGCCGCGCATATGCGCCTGCTGACCATGGGCGTGATCCTGCTGCTCGTGCTGCGCTTCTCGCCAAAGGGGCTGATCCCGGAAAAATGATCCAGAACAGAGGGTTCACACAGGATCCTCTGTTCACTATTCGGGGCTCAGCGGCCGAGGATCGCACGAACGTAGGCTTCGGTCTCCGGGAACGGCGGGACATCGTTATGGGCTTCGACACTCTCGGGGCCGGCGTTGTAGGCCGCCAGAGCGAGCCGCCAGGTCCCGAAGCGTTCGAACTGGCGGCGCAGGAACCGCGCCCCGCCGTCGAGGTTCTGCGCCGGATCGGCGATATCGACGTTCAGCAGCGTCGCGGTGTCAGGCATCAACTGCGCAAGGCCCACGGCCCCTTTCGATGACACGGCGTCCGCGTTCCAGCGGCTTTCCTGCTCGATCAGCCGCAGGAACAGATCCTCCGGCACGTTGTGGCGCCGCGCCGCGACGCGCGCCAGATCGAGGTACGGGCCCCGGTAGCTGCCGCGCCAGATCGGGATGATCTCCAGCTCGGGCTGCGGGCGCAACCGGTTCGAGAACTCGTACTGGTCCGACAGCCGACCGTCGAGAAGACGGGTCTGACTCTCGAAGAGGTCCATCCGGGACTTGCTGGACGGCGCGGTATCCCCATACGCCACGGACGCGACGAGGGTCGTCAGGGCTGCGACAGCGAGAGCGCTCTGCATGGGTCTCCCTCCAAACTGCGCGCCTTTCTACAGGGTCGGAGGGTCCCGGCCAAGCGGGCCGGTTTTCACCTTTTCTTCACCAAGCATGGATGGTGTAACCTGCACCAACTGAATCGTGGGAGACAGGCATGGCAGGCTCGGTGAACAAGGTCATTCTGATCGGGAATCTCGGACGCGATCCGGAAGTCCGGACCTTCCAGAATGGCGGCAAGGTCTGCAACCTGCGGATCGCGACCTCGGAAACGTGGAAGGACCGCACCTCGGGCGAACGCCGCGAGAAGACCGAATGGCATTCGGTCGCGATCTTTTCCGAGCCCCTGGCCCGGATCGCGGAGCAGTACCTGAAGAAGGGATCCAAGGTCTACATCGAGGGCCAACTGGAAACCCGCAAGTGGCAGGACCAGTCCGGGCAGGACCGCTATTCGACCGAGGTCGTGCTGCGCCCCTATCGCGGGGAGCTGACCCTGCTCGACGGGCGCGACGGCGGCGGTTCGGGGGGTGGCAGCGGTGGCGGCTACGGCGGCGGCGGGTACTCCGACGATCGCGGCATGGGCGGCTATGACGACGGCCGGTTCGGCGGCGGAGGCGCGCCTGCAGGTGGCGGCCGCAGCGATCTGGACGACGATATTCCGTTCTAGGTCAATGTCTTGCGCGGCGACGCTCAGTGCGTCGCCAGCGCCTCGTCCAGCAGTTTGAGCACGGTTTCGCGCGGCACGTCGGAGGTGACGAAGGCCTTGCCGATGTCATGCGCGAGGATGAAGCGCAGACGGCCGTCGATCACCTTCTTGTCCTGCGCCATGAGGTCCAGAAGGCCCTCTGCGGACGGCAGGTCTGAATCGATGTCGGCGAGGTCAGTTTTCATCCCCATCGCGTGCAGGTGCGCGCGGACCCGGCTGGGCGCCTCCTGCGAGCACAGGCCAAGGCGAGACGATAATTCGAACGCCAGCGCACAGCCGATGGCGACGCCTTCGCCGTGCAGCAGACGGCTGGAATAGCCCGTCGCCGACTCGAGCGCGTGACAGAAGGTGTGACCGAGGTTCAGCAGGGCGCGGTCGCCCTGCTCGGTCTCGTCCCGGGCGACGATCTCGGCTTTCATCTGAACCGCGCGCCGCACCGCCGTCTGTCGGGCAGCGCCGTCGCCCGACGGCAATGCGGGGCCATTTTCCTCAAGCCATTCAAAGAATTGCGCGTCACCCAGAAGGCCGTACTTCACCACCTCGCCGTACCCCGCGAGAAAATCACGCGGAGTCAGCGTGCCGAGGACATCTATGTCGCAGAGTACAAGTTTCGGCTGGTGAAAAGCGCCGATCAGGTTCTTGCCCTGCGGCGCGTTGATGCCCGTCTTGCCGCCCACGGAACTGTCGACCTGGGCCAGCAGCGACGTCGGGATCTGGATGAAGCCGACGCCCCGGCGCAGGACCGCCGCCGCGAATCCGACGAGGTCGCCGATGACACCCCCGCCAAGGGCGATGACCAGATCACGGCGCTCGACCTTCTCGGCCAGCAGCCATTCCACGGTGCGCGTGAACTCGGGCCAGGCTTTCGTCGACTCGCCCGGCGGCAGGATCAGCGCTTCCGACGCGATGCCCTCGGTCGCAAGAGCGTCCTGCAACGTCTTGAGATGCAAGGCTGCGACCGTGCTTTCCGTCACGATCCGGACACGTGGCCGGGGGAGCATCGGCGCGATGTGGCGCCCTGCCTCGGTCAGCAGGCCGGCACCGATGCGCACCTCGTAGCTGCGCTCGCCGAGCGCGACCCGGACCGTATCCATGTTCAACGTCATATCATGAACCTTCTGTCGTGCCGTCGTCCGAGACCACGTCCGGGCGGCTTTTGAGCACGTCGATGACCTGCGCCGCGGTCTCGGCGATGCTGGCCCCCGGCCGCACCGCGACCCGGAGACCTGCGAGCGCATAGACCGGCACGCGGCGCTCGAAGATCTCGCCCAGAGTGCGGCGCGGATTGTCGGTCATCAGCAGCGGCCGGGTGGTCTTGTGCTTCACCCGGCTCCAGAGCAGGTCGACATCCGCGTCGAGCCACAGCGCCACGCCATCCGCTTCGATCATCGCCCGGTTCGCCTCGGCCAGGAAGGCCCCGCCCCCGGTGGACAGGATGCAGGGCGTGCCGTGCAGCAGGCGGTGCAGCACGGCGGTCTCGCGTTCGCGGAAGAACGGCTCGCCGTCGCGCGCGAAGATCTCGGCGATGGTGGCGTTGGCGGCGCGCTCGATCTCGCGGTCGGAGTCGAGGAAGGGCACGCCGAGACGCCGGGCGACCTCGGTGCCGACCGCCGTCTTGCCCGATCCCATCATGCCCACGAGGGCCACCGTCCTGTGCAGCTTGCTGCTCAAGCCCCGCGTCCTTGCCGATTTTTCCGGCCCCTTCCCTTGCATGAGGCCGCCGGAGCGACAATACCCTATGCAGGCAGGGTGCGCCGGGTCGCAGCCCTGCAACCGGACGGCGCGGCACCAGAGACCCGGACAGCGGGCGGCCGGGCGGGCAGGCACGACAGGGCGCGGGACATCCCCGCGGGACAGGACAGGCGATGCGCATCCTCCTTCGATTGATCTTTCTCCTCGTGCTCGTTGGCGGGATAGGCCTCGTCGGGTATGCCTACCTCGGCGATCTCTCGCCCGAGCAGCAGGAGATGGTCGTGCCGGTGACGGTCGATGCCGGGTAGGATCGGCCTTGCGCTCGCGCTCCTCCTGGGGGCGGCCCCGCTCGTCGCCCAGACCCCGGGCGAGCCGCTGTCCGCCATCGACTGGCTGTCGGACGTGGTCCGCACCCCTGCCCCCGTCGCGCCCGCCGAGGACATCTCGGAGGGCGTCGATGTCGAGCCGATCGCGGTCGCCCCGCTGGGCGCGCTGGCGGTCGATGGCGTCGGCCTCGTGCCTGCCTCGGTGTCCGGGCTGCCGCGCGACTTCTGGGGGCCGACCGCGACAGCCGACCTCGTGCGCCGGATGGGGGCGCTCGGGCCCGACCTCCCGGACCCGGCCCGCGCGCTGCTGTTCCGGATCGTTCTGGCCGAGCTTGACCCGCCGGTCGATGCCGGCGCCGATCACGGGCTGTTTCTTGCGCGGATCGACACGCTGCTGCGGTTCGGGGCGCTGGACGAGGCACAGGCCTTGCTAGAGCGCGCTGGTCCGACCGAGCCGGACCTGTTCCGGCGCTGGTTCGACATCTCGCTGCTGATCGGCACCGAAGACCGCGCCTGTGCCGCGATGCGGGCAGCGCCCGACATTGCTCCGACCTTCTCGGCCCGCATATTCTGTCTTGCGCGCGGCGGCGACTGGTCGGCAGCGGCGCTGTCGCTGGAGACGGCAAAGGCGCTGGGGTTCGTTTCGGGGGCGGAGGAAACGCTGCTCAGCCGGTTCCTCGACCCCGTGCTGGCCGAGGACCTCGCGGACCTGCCCCCGCCCACCACGATGACACCGCTGACCTTCCGGATGCTGGCCGCCTTGGGCGAGGCGCCGTCGGTCAACGGCCTGCCGGTCGCCTTCTCGCACGCGGTGCTGGCCCCGACCGAGGGCTGGCGGCTGCGGCTCGAGGCGGCCGAGCGGCTGGCGCGATCGGGCGGGCTGGCCGAGACGCGGCTCTTCGCGGCCTACACAGAGCGCCGCCCCGCCGCGTCGGGCGGCGTCTGGGAACGGGTCGAACTGGTGCAGGCGCTGGACGCCGCGCTGATCGCGGGCGACGCCGGGGCGGTGACCGAGGTTCTGCCGCAGACGGTCGATGCCATGCGCCGGGTCGGTCTGTTGCCGGTTCTGGCCCGCCATTACGGCGCGCGGATCGCGCAGGTGCTGGCCACCGCGCCGCCGTCGGAGGCGCTCGACGCGGTCTACCTTCTCTCGCCCGAGGCCGAGCGCCTCGCCCTCGCCGGACGGATCGGCGACCCGATGGGGGCCGCGCTGGCCCGGGGCCTCGAGCCCGACCGCGTTCCGGACGACGCGCTGGCCGTGGCGCTGGCGGCGGGGTTCGCGCCCCTGTCGTCCCGTCTGGAGGCGCGCAGCCCGGCGATCCAGACCGCCGCCGAACGGCTGCAATCCGGACGCCTGGGCGAGGTCGTGCTGGAAACGCTCGGCGGCCTCAGCCGCCTCTCACCGGATCCCGGCGACGTCGAGACTGCGCTCTGGGTGCTGCGGCGCGTGGGGCTGGAACAGGTCGCGCGCGACGTGGCGCTGGCGCTGTGGCTCGCCCCCGACCCGGTCCGATGAGCCTCGTCCCCGAGGACGCCCGCGCGATCACCGCCTTCCTGCAGGCCTGGGCGGCGGAGCGGAGTGCGGCGCGCAACACGCAGGAGGCCTATGCCCGCGATCTGCAGGATGCCGCGCACTGGCTGGCGCATCGCGGGCTGGGCCGTCTGGCCGAGGCCGACCGCGAGGCGCTGGAAGCGTACCTCGTCGGGCTGGCCGACCAGGGGCTGGCCGCGTCCACCCGGGCCCGGCGGCTGTCGGCGTTACGATCCTTCTTCGCCTTTGCCCGCGACGAGGGCTGGCGCGCGGACAACCCGGCCCTGCGCCTGTCGGGTCCGAAACGCCCGCGCAGCCTGCCCGGCACGCTGACCGAGGACGAGGTCACCCGCTTGCTGGAGGCCGCGCGCGACCATGGCAAGACCGCCGCGGAACGGGCACGGACGCTTTGTCTGATGGAAGTGCTCTATGCCACCGGCCTGCGGGTCAGCGAGCTGGTCGGCCTGCCGGTCGCCGCCGCGCGCGGGGATCCCCGGATGATGTTGGTGCGCGGCAAGGGCGGGAAAGAGCGGATGGTGCCGCTGTCCGAACCGGCACGGATGGCTCTCCAGGTGTGGCTGCGGCACCGGGATGCGGCCGACGACGCGGCGCGCGCCGAGGGCAAGCCGCTCTCGCGGTTCCTCTTCCCGTCGCATGGCAAGGCCGGACATGTGACCCGGGTCTGGTTCTGGGGCCTGCTGAAGACGCTCTGCGCCGAAGCGGGGCTTGATCCGGCTAAGGTCACGCCGCACACCCTGCGGCACGCCTTCGCCACCCACCTGCTGGCGCACGGGGCCGACCTCAGGTCGATCCAGACCCTTCTCGGGCACGCGGACGTGGCCACGACCGAGATCTATACCCATGTCCTCGACGCCCGCCTGCGGGAGCTGGTGCTGACGCATCATCCGCTGGCCCGGGGCGACGAGACTTGAACGCACCCCGGCGCGCCCCCATAACCCCTCGGAACCCCTTGCCGGAGACCTGACCGCCGTGGAAGACGCCGTCCTCGACACCGCCCTGCTGATCAGCGCCGGTGTCATCCTGTTCCTGCTGTTCTGCTCGGCGTTGTTCTCGGGCTCCGAGACCGGGCTGACGGCAGCCTCGCGCGGCAAGCTGCGCTCGATGGCGGACCGGGGCGATGCCGGGGCCATCCGGGCCCTGAAGCTGAAGGAGGACAACGAGCGCCTGATCGGGGGTATCCTGCTCGGGAACAACCTCGCGAACATCCTTGCGACCTCGCTGGCGACCGCCCTCTTCACCCGGCTCTTCGGCGAAAGCGGCGTTGCGCTGGCCACGCTGGTGATGACCGCAACCGTGCTGATCTTCGCGGAAGTGCTGCCCAAGACCTATGCGATCAACGATCCGGAGCGCACCGCGGCGCGGGCCTCGGGCGTCATCGCGCTGGTGGTCAACGTGCTGTCGCCCGTGGTGGCGGCGGTGCGCGTGGTCGTCCGCGGGGTGCTGCGCCTCTTCGGGGTCCGGATCTCGCCCGAGCAGAACATGCTCAGCGTCCGGGAAGAGATCATGGGCGCGCTCAGCATCGGCCACGCCGAGGGCGCGGTCGAGAAGGAAGACCGCGACCGGCTGCTCGGCGCGCTCGACCTCGGCGACCGGACGGTCGAGGAGATCATGCTCCACCGCTCGAAGATCGAGATGATCGATGCAGACGACGCCCCCGAGAAGGTGCTGAGCCAGTGCCTCGAGAGCGCGCACACCCGCCTGCCGATCTATCGCGGCGACCGCGAGAACATCGTGGGCGTGATCCACGCCAAGAACCTGCTGCGGGCGATGGACAAGCTGATGCGGGGGCCCGATGCCTCGGTCGCAGCGCTGGCGGACTTCAAGGTTACCGACGTGGCGATGGAGCCCTATTTCGTGCCCGAGACGACGACTCTCGACGACCAGATGCGCGAGTTCCTGCGCCGACACACGCATTTCGCGCTGGTGGTGGACGAATACGGCGCGCTGCAGGGCCTCATCACGCTGGAGGACATTCTCGAAGAGATCGTCGGCGAGATCACCGACGAGTTCGACCCGACCGCCGAGCACCCGCTGCGCCCGACCGGCGATGGCGGCTATGCCGTGGACGGCGCCATGACGATCCGCGACCTGAACCGCGCCACCGACTGGCAGTTGCCGGACGACGAGGCGAACACGGTCGCGGGGCTGGTGATCCACGAGGCACAGACCATCCCGACGCCGGGACAGGTGTTCTCGTTCCACGGTTTCCGCTTCGAGGTGGTCGCACGCAAGGACAACCGGATCACCCGGCTGAAGATCCGTCCGCTGGTCTGAAGCGGCCTAGACCCCCTTGAAGAGCCCGCCGAGGATGCCGCGCACGATGCGGCGCCCGGTCGTGCCGGTCAGTTCCTTCATCACCATCTTGCCCATCGCCTCGCCGAAGTCGGGCTCGGCGGCCTTCGGGCGCGAGGTCGAGCGCGTGACGCGGGTCCCGGTATAGCGCCGCCCGGCCCGGTATTCGCGCTCTGCGGGGGAGGCATGCTCTTCCTCGGCCTCGGCCGCCTCGGCGGCGGCGGCGGCTTCGGCGGCGCGCCGGGCGAGGATCTCGTGCGCGCTCTCGCGGTCGAGGCGGGTGTCGTACTTGCCGCGCACCGGAGAGGCGGCCAGCGTTTCGGCCCGCTGCATCGGCGTGACCGGTCCGAGCTGGCTTTGCGGCGGGCGGATCAGGGTGCGGTCCGCGATGCCCGGCGCGCCCTTGTCCGCGAGGAACGAGGTCACGGCCTCGCCGGTGCCGACCTCGCGGATCGCCTCCTCGATCGAGAAGCGCGGGTTGTCCCGGTAGGTCTGCGCCGCGAGCCGCAGCGCCTTGCGGTCGCGCGCCGTATAAGCCCTGAGCGCATGCTGCACCCGGTTACCGAGCTGGCCGAGGATGTCCTCGGGCACGTCGTCGGGGTTCTGGGTGATGAAGTAGACGCCGACGCCCTTCGAGCGGATCAGGCGCGCGACCTGTTCCACCTTGTCAACCAGCGCCTTGGGGGCGTCCTCGAAGAGCAGGTGCGCCTCGTCGAAGAAGAAGACCAGCTTCGGCTTCTCCGGGTCCCCGACCTCGGGCAGCGTCTCGAACAGCTCGGACAGCAGCCACAACAGGAACGTGGCATAGAGCCGGGGCGAGCCCATCAGCCGGTCGGCGGCGAGGATCGAGACATGGCCGCGCCCGTCGGCATCGGTCCGCATCAGGTCCGCCAGATCGAGCGCCGGTTCCCCGAAGAGCTGCACGCCCCCCTGGTTCTCGAGCACCAGCAGCCGCCGCTGGATCGCGCCGACCGAGGCGGGAGAGATGTTGCCGTAGCGCAGGCCGATCTCGGCCCGGTTCTCGCCCAGCCAGACGAGAAGCGACTGCAGGTCCTTCAGGTCATAGAGCGCGAGACCCTGCTCGTCGGCGACGCGGAAGGCGATGTTGAGCACCCCTTCCTGCGCCTCGGTCAGTTCCAGCAGGCGCGACAGGAGAAGCGGCCCCATCTCGGCCACGGTGGTCCGGATCGGATGGCCCTGCTCGCCGAAGATGTCCCAGAAGACAACTGGATAGCGCCGATAGGCATAGGTCTCGGTGATCCCGATGGTCGCGGCGCGCTTCAGGAACGGCTCGTGCAGCTTGTGCCCGGCATCGCCCGCGCGCGACAGCCCGGCGAGATCGCCCTTCACATCGGACAGGAAGACCGGCACGCCCATGTCCGAGAACCCCTCGGCGAGGATCTGCAGCGTGACCGTCTTGCCGGTGCCGGTGGCCCCGGCGATCAGCCCGTGACGGTTGGCATAGCCCAGCCTGAGATACTGCGGCTCGCCATACCCCTCGCCGCCCCCGCCAACGAAAATCCGGTCGGTCAGATGCATCGCCTGCCCCTTCTGCGTTCCGATTGGTGCCGACAATACCTTGTTAACCCGTCTGTGCCAGTCTCGGTTCAGCGCGTGTCACGGTTGTGCGGCGCGTCATTTCCTCCCTGTCTGACTGGCCGCACCTTCGGGTGCGGCCTTTGTTCCTCCGGCGACCGGCGACCCCGCAGAAACTTGAGGTTTTGGCGGGTTTTCCCTGTTGACCGTTCCTGTGGAAGGCCGTAGCGTCCGGCTCATAACGAAGTCGGCCAGTCCGACAGGGAGAACACAAGACTAGGGAAAAGGGCCTCTCCGAGGTCCTTTTTCTTTTGCGGCTACCGTCTTTCGCGTCCCCCGAAACACCCTGACAACCGACCGAGGCCATGCTACCCCGCTGCCGAACAGCGCTTGAGGGGGATTCCATGCCTACGAACCGATTGTCTCAGACCCTGGCCGCCGCCGCGCTCGGGCTTGGCCTGATGGCCGCCGCGCCGCTGGCCGCACAGGATCAGGCGGCGGGCGATCTGCCGGTCGGCGAGCCGGTCGAGCCGCGCCTCGGCCAGACCTATGTCGCCGAAACCTTTACCGACTGGGAACTGCGCTGCGTGAAGCAGGAAGAGGGCGTGCTCGAGCCCTGCCAGCTCTACCAGCTGCTGCAGGACGGTCAGGGCAACCGGGTCGCCGAGTTCACCGTGCTCGCCCTGCCGCCGGGCAACGGCCTGCCGGGCGGCGCAACTGTCATCACGCCCCTCGGCACGCTGCTGACCGAGAACCTGCTCTTCGGCGTCGATGACGACGACAAGCTGCGCTATCCGTTCAACTTCTGCGACCAGAAGGGCTGCTATGCCCGCATGGGCCTGACGGAGGAACTGGTCGCCGCGATGAAGGCGGGCGGCGAGGGCCATGTCACGATCTACTCGATCGACCTGCCAGGCCAGGCCGTGGACCTGGTCGTGTCGCTGAAGGGCTTCACCGCCGGGTTCGACTGGCTGGCCGAGCGCATGGCCGCCGTGGCCGCCGCCGAAGGGAACTGATCCGACCTGACACCGACCCGGTGCGCGCGCCGCGCCGGGTCACACCTTGCGGAGCGCCAGCACCGCGTTGAGGCCGCCGAAGGCGAAGGCGTTCGACAGGACCACGTCCACCTTCGCCTCGCGCGCCACGTTCGGCACGACATCGAGGGCGCATTCCGGATCGGGTTCCTCGTAGCCGATGGTCGGCGCGATGATGCCGTCCCGCAGCGCGAGAATGCAGGCGAGAAGCTCGACCGCACCGGTGCCGCCGATCAGGTGACCGTGCATCGACTTGGTGGACGAGATCATAACCGCGTCCGCGTGATGGCCGAGGGCATCGGCCACCGCCGCGCATTCGGTCTTGTCGTTGGCCGCCGTCCCGGTGCCGTGCGCGTTGATGTAGCCGATCTGCTCAGCGTTCACCTTTGCGTCCTGCATCGCGCCCCGGATCGCCCGCGCCGCGCCCTGCTGGCTGGGCATCACGATGTCGGCCGCGTCCGAGGTCATGGCAAACCCGATCACCTCGGCGAGGATCGTCGCGCCGCGCTTCTTCGCGTGCTCCATTTCCTCGAAGACGAAGACGCCCGCGCCTTCGCCCTGCACCATGCCGTTGCGGTTCGCCGAGAACGGGCGGCAGGCGTCCTTCGACATCACGCGCAGGCCTTCCCAGGCCTTCACGCCGCCGAAGCACAGCATCGATTCCGACCCGCCGGTCAGCATGACGGTACACATGCCCGACCGGATCAGGTGAAAGGCCTGACCCATCGCGTGGTTCGAGCTGGCGCAGGCGGTCGCGACCGTGAAGGACGGCCCCTTCAGGTTATGCGTCATCGAGACGTGGCTGGCGGCCGCGTTGTTCATCAGCTTCGGCACGACGAAGGGGTGAACGCGGTTCTTCCCTTCCTCGTAGACCGTCCGGTAATTCTCGTCCCAGGTCGTCACGCCGCCGCCGGCCGTGCCGAGCACGACACCCGAGCGCGCTGCCAGCTCGCCGGCGAAGCTCAGCCCGGACTGGGCGACGGCCTCCTGCGCGGCGAGCAGCGTGAACTGGGTGAACCGGTCGTAGAGCGCGATCTGCTGGCGGTTGAAGCTGGCCTCGGGATCGTAATCCCGCACCTGCCCGCCGATCCGGATCGACAGGCGTTCCACGTCGCGGAACTCGAGGGGTCCGATGCCGCAGCGCCCTTCGCGAAAGGCCTCCAGCGTCGTCGGAACGTCGGTGCCAAGGGCATTGATCGTGCCCATGCCCGTAATGACGACGCGGTGCATGGCGTCAGGTGCCCTTCTGCTCGGCCACCAGCGCCTCGATCGCGGTCACGATGGCACCGACGCTGGAGATGTCGAACTCGGATTTCTCAGGTTCGTTGGCGTTGAACGGGACCTGGATGTCGAAGGCTTCCTCGATGGCGAAGATCGACTCGACCAGTCCCATGCTGTCGATGCCGAGGTCCTCGAGCGTGGCGTCGAGCTTCACGTCCGACACCTCCAGCACCGCCTGTTCGGCAATGATCTCAATGACCTTGTCCTGAACTTCTGACGACATGAGGACCCCCTGCCAGTGTTGCTGCGGTCTCTACTCGGAAGCGGTCAGCTTTGAAACCGCTTTTTGCAGGGCCTCGACCTGTGCGGCAAGTCGCGGCAGGCGCCGAAGTGCCTTGTAGGTGGCGATGTGGCTGTCCATCTTCATCGCTGGGCTGCCCATGAGGACCCGACCCGCCGGGGCGTTGGTGAAGATCTTGGTCGCCCCGCCGCCGATCACGTCATCCCCGACGATGATGTTGTCCGACACGCCGCACTGGCCGCCGAGGACGACCCGGTTGCCGATCCGCGCGCTGCCGGCGATGCCGACCTGCCCGCAGAGCAGCGTGTCCTCGCCGACCTGCACGTTGTGGCCGACATGGACGAGGTTATCGAGCTTGGTGCCGCGGCCGATGGTGGTGTCGGCGACAGTGCCCCGGTCGATGGCGGTGTTGGCGCCGATCTCGACGTCATCGCCGATGGTGACGGCGCCCAGCGAATGAATCCGGGTCCAGCTTTGCGCCTTCACGGCGTCGCGGGTCCCCAGCGTTTCGCGGATCTCCTCGACGCCTGACTTCTCGGGCGTCACGAACGAGAACCCGTCGGCCCCGATCACCGCGTTGGCATGCACGATGACGCGGTCGCCGAGGCGCACCCGCGCCCCGATCCGCACCCCCGGCCCGATCAGCGCGTCGTCGCCCAGGACGGCGTCCTCGGCGATGCTGGCATGGGCCGAAATCCGGGCCCGGTCGCCGATCCGCACGCCGCGCCCGATCACCACGAAGGGACCGATGGCGGCCCCTGCGCCGATGCTGGCCGTGGCGTCGATGACGGCGGTCGGGTGGCATCCCGGCGCGATCTCCGGACCGGCGTCGAGCGCGCGGGTCAGCCCGGCCATCGCCAGCCGCGGCCGCGCCACGAAAATCGCCGCCTGCAGCCCCAGCGCCCGCCAATCGGCGCCTTCCCACAGGACGGCGGCCCGGGCGCGCCCCTGCGCCAGCCCGTCGGCATAGGCGGGCGACATGGCGAGGGCGAGATCGTCGGGACCCGCCCGGCCCGGCTCGGCGGCCCGCCGGATGGCGAGCGCGGTGTTGCCTTCGGCCCGCGCGTCAAGCGCCGCGGCGATCTCGGCGATGGTGTAGCTCATGGAACGTCCTGACACGACAACGGCGACCGGGGACCGGTCGCCGTCCTTCCCCGTTGCACCGGGGTTTAGCTTTGAACCGCGCGCAGCGCCACCCCTGCCCGCTCGAGCGCGGACCAGAGCAGCCGATCCCGGCCATAGACATCGTCGCGGTACTGCAGGTTGCCGCGCACCGGTGCCCAGACCGTGCGATAGGTGATGTGAACCGGAACCGGGTTCTCGAGGTCGACGCGGGTCTCCTGCCCCGTGCGCAGGATGCGCTGGAAGGTGCCGACCGGATCGTCTTCCTGCTTGGCCAGCAGGGCATAGCCGAACTCGAAGGGCCGGGCGAGGCGCACGCAGCCCGAGGAGTGCGTCCGCACCTCGGTATTGAACAGGTTCTTCGCAGGGCTGTCGTGCAGGTAGATGTTCCACGGGTTCGGGAACATGAACTTCACGAGACCGAGCGCGTTGCTGTTCGACGGCGGCTGCTGCATGTCGAACGGGAAGTTGCCCGGCGTGTAGGCGGCGAAGTTGATGGCCGAGCGCGGCACCACCCGCCCTGCCCCGTCGACCAGGCGCAGGTAGCTGTGCGCGTTCGGGTTCCGCTGCATGTTCGGCAGGTATTCCAGCGTTGCGATCGAGCGCGGCACATGCCAGGTCGGGTTGATGACCATGTGGTCCATCATGTCCGAGAACTCGGGCGTGCGCTTGTCCTCGCGCTGGCGGCCGACGACCGAGCGGGTCTCGAAGCTGACCTTGCCCTCGTCATAGATCTGCACGTGGAAGTCGGGGATGTTCACCATGATGTGGCGTTGCCCCAGCCCCTTCTCGAAGTTGATCCAGCGCTCGCGCTCGAGACCGACGAGCACCTGCTGCAGGCGCTGGACCGGCTCGACGTTGATGTTGCGGATGGTCGAGGCCCCGGCAACGCCGTCCGGCTCGAGCCCGGTGTCTATCTGGAACTGGCGCACCGCGGCTTCGATGCTGCCGTCATAGGTCGCGGTCGCGGTCGGCGCGAGATAGCCCATCGCGACCAGCCGGTCGCGCAACTGGATGACCGACGGCCCGGTCTCGCCCGGGCGCAGCGCATTGGCCCGCACCGTCTCGCCCCAGCCGCCCGCGGCCAGGGTGGTCTCAAGCTCGAACTTGGCCCGCATCAGGCGCGCGTAATGCGGCGACGGCGGGATCAGGTCATGCAGCACGCGCGTCGGCTCACCCTCGGCGAGATCCTGCAGCAGCTTGGCCGGGTCACGGCGCGGCAGCGTCCGGACGATCCCGGCATCGATCGATCCGGGCTCCAGCGCACCCGACTCCATGTCGCGCGCGTAGGAGAGGAACATCTTCGCCGCAGCCACCTCGGCAAAGCCGCGCTGGCGCTCGCTGTCGATGTCGTCGAACAGGCTGCGGAAGGCCTGCGGCGCGTAGCGTCCGGCCGGAAGACCGTGATCGTCGGCATTCAGCAGCGCGTTCAGAACGGCAAACCGCCGGTCCGCATCGTCGGCCCCGGTGAAGAGGTCGGTGTAATCGGTTTCGCGGTAGAAGGCGGCCAGCCCGTCGATGTCGGAGGCGGCCTCGGCCACCGCCAGCTTGAACGCTGTGATCCCGCCCTCGGCCCGGGCAGCCTGCGGCAGGACGGCGGCGGACAGCAGCGCAAGGGCCGCGGATAGCTGGAAGAACGGGCGCGCGGCACGGGTATGGTCGGTCACGGGTCTGCTCCTTCTTGTCCTCCCGACCACACGATCTGGTGTATTCGGAGTCCATTCACATTCCGGTGTTACACCGGGTTTGCAGTTGTTTTTCAACGGTCCGAGGCGATTCCGCAACGTTCCGGGCCGCCTCCATCCCTAGGGCCTGACAGGGCCATCGCAACAAAGTTTCGCCGCCGCTGCCAGCGTCGATACGCAAGTTCTTGCCGATACAGGAGAATCCCGTGGACAAGCGCCGCGCCGCCCTTTCGCCCCTTCACGGATTATGTCATGTTTACGGCACTTGGGGGTCAACTGTGAGTGAGTCCGGTACAAACCGGGCCGCCGTGTGGGACAGGCAAACCAAATGAGCACTCAATCCTTGGGGAACATCACCCGGCGGGGCCTGCTCGGCGCTTTTGCGGCGACCACCGTTGCGGCCGCGCCGTTCTACGCCAATGCGGCAGGGTTCCTGCGGGGCGGCGGCGACATCCGCCGCATCCGCATGTATTCCGGGCGCACGGGCGAAAGGCTCGACACGATCTACTGGATCGAAGGCGAGTACGTCGACGAGGCACTCGACGAAATTACCTTCTTCATGCGCGATTGGCGGAACAACGCGCTGCACGGGATCGACCGGCGCACCGTGGACATCATGACCGCCGCGCATCGCCTGCTGGACGTGGACGAACCCTACCTGTTGCTGTCCGGCTATCGCAGCCCGGAAACCAACGCGATGCTGCGCGCGCGCTCCAGCGGCGTTGCCCGCAACTCGCTGCACATGCAGGGACAAGCGGCCGACCTGCGGCTGAACTCGCGCTCGGTGAACCAGATGGCCCGGGCGGCCGCCGCTTGCGAGGCGGGCGGTGTCGGGCGCTATTCCCGGTCGAACTTCGTCCACATGGATTGCGGCCAGGTGCGCAGCTGGGGCTCCTGAGCCGCACGCACTGGCAGCGACATCAAAGGCCCTGACGCCACGGCGTCGGGGCTTTTTTAATGTCCGGTCAAGGCTTTGGCCCGGCCCGGAGGCGATTGCGGTGCATGAGGGGGATCTGGCGCACCCGAGAGGATTCGAACCTCTGGCCTCTGCCTTCGGAGGGCAGCGCTCTATCCAGCTGAGCTACGGGTGCCGTGGGGCTGCGTATAGGCCATCGGCGCGGGGGCTGCAATCTTGAACTTGCGCGAAGTGCCTTCGAATCCGCGACCGATAAATCCCGTGGGTTCAAGCCGTTCTCGCGCCCGGTTGCCCCGTGGGGCCGCGACCCGGCGCGTCAGCCGAACAGGTCGTGGCAGAGCTCCAGCGCCTCGACCAGGGCATCGACCTCGCCTTCGGTGTTGTAGAGGCCGAAGCTGGCGCGGCACGTCGCCGGAACCCCGAGATGCTGCATCAGCGGCTGGGCGCAGTGATGCCCGGCGCGGACCGCCACCCCTTTCTTGTCGAGCACGGTCGAGATGTCGTGCGCATGCGCGGCCCCGTCCAGCGTGAACGAAAAGATCGCCGCCTTGTCCGGCGCGTGGCCCTGGACGTTGACCCAGTTCAGCCCGTCGAGGCGGCTCCGCGCATAGTCGCGCAGGCGCCGTTCGTGCGCGGCGATGTTGTCGAGCCCGAGATCCATCATGTACTCAAGCGCGACGCCAAGGCCGATGGTCTGGACGATGCCCGGTGTCCCGGCCTCGAACTTCATCGGCGGATCGGCGTAGGTCACCGTGTCGCGCGTGACTTCTCGGATCATGTCCCCGCCGCCCATGAAGGGCCGCATTTCGGCCAGCCGGTCGGGATGCACGTAGATCGCGCCCGAGCCGGACGGTCCGTAGAGCTTGTGCCCGGTGACGGCATAGAAGTCGCAGCCGATCTCGGCGACGTTGACCGGCATGTGCACCGCTGCCTGGCTGCCGTCGACCAGCACGGGAATCCCCCGCGCCCGGGCGGCATCGCAGATCGCCTTGACGTCAACGACGCTGCCCAAGACGTTGGAAAGATGGGTGATGGCGACCAATTTTGTACGCGTGGTCATCGCGTCGATGACCCGTTGCGCATCCAGCACACCCTGGGCGTCCGGCTCGACCCAGCGCAGCACGGCGCCCTGCCTCTCGCGCAGGAAATGCCAGGGCACGATATTGGCGTGGTGCTCCATCACCGACAGCAGCACCTCGTCGCCCGCCTGGAACCGGGGCATGGCCCAGCCATAGGCCACCATGTTGAGTCCCTCGGTGGTGCCCGAATTCAGGACAATGGTGTCAGGATCCGGCGCCCCGAGGAAGCGGGCCACGATCCCGCGCACGGCCTCGTACTTTTCGGTCGCAAGGTTCGACAGGAAGTGCAAGCCCCTGTGAACATTCGCATATTCCATTTCATAGGTGCGCGTCACGGCGTCGATCACGGCGCGCGGCTTCTGCGCGGAGGCGCCATTGTCGAGATAGACCAGCGGCTTGCCGTTCACCTCGCGTGCGAGAATCGGGAAGTCGCGGCGGACCGCCTGAACGTCATACATCGAAGGCTCCGGGAACAGTGACGCCGATCAGCGCCAGGATCAGCGACAGGCCGAAGACCACGGCGAAGGCCGAGACCACGATCCCGACGAAGACCAGCAGGAGAGAGGGAAAGCCATGCAGCACGGACACGAAGTTCACGAACAGCCACAGGAACAGGGCCAATGCCGCGATGCCGACGATCCCGGCGAACACCGGCATGACGATCAGCGCCACCACCTGCAGGACCTGGATGCAGATCATGATGAACTGAAGCCAGGTCACGAGGAACAGCGTTTCCTCCAGCGAGCCGGTGCCGCCGAGCGCGCGCCCGATCCAGAGCGTCGCGAAAACCATCACCAGCAGCAGACCGCCCTGCACCATCACCAGCGCGAAGGGCGACAGGCTGAAGGGGCCGGCCAGCTCGCCCGCCACCGGGGGAAACAGCGCCTCGACCCCGTGGGACATCAGCACCGAGATGACCACGACGAGGGCCAGCGCTTGCCAGAGCACCGCGCGCGGCGGGGTCATCGACAGGATCGCGGACGCCCCTTCGCGCGGGTTGCGCAGGGTCTCGACGACCAGCGACAGCAGCGATGACGTGGTGAGGTTCATTCCGGGGCCCTGCTCTTGCCTGTGGGCGGTCGATGTGTCTCGATCAACCCTGCCCCCCAGATGTAGAAGAACGCCCCCAGAAACAAGGCCCCGGACAGGGCCCGCTGCGGCCCGTCCCCGATGAACCCGGCGACGAGGCCGTCGAACAGCGCCAGCGGGCTGGCGGCGAGCAGCCCCCAGAACAGCGCGACGCGCGAACCGTAGGCGCTGCCCTTCCCGCCCGCGAGGCGCGCGAGGCCATGCGCCACCAGCGCCACGAGATAGGCCAGCAACGGCAGGACCAGCACGATGCCGAACAGCGCCCCGGCCACCCGGCCCTCGAACGGAACCGAGGGGTCGAGCGTGGCTTCCCGCAACAGGCGCGGCCATTGCGCGATGAAGAGCACCGCACAGGCGATCATCAGGAAGGCCAGCGCCCGCCCTTCCTGCGCCGGTCCCGACAGGTGGCGGCGGACCACTGTGCGCGGACCGCGGTAACTGGCAACGATGTCTGTCGAGAGCGGCATGACGGGCGGATCAGGACCGCCGCCGCCGGGCGAGCCAGCCCTTCAGACGCTCGATGACATCCTCGGCCAGCACCCGGTCCTCGATCTCGTCGATGGCCTCGGCGAGAAAGGCAATCACCATCAGGTCGGTGGCCTCGCCCTCCGGAATGCCGCGCGAGCGAAGGTAAAAGAGGCCCGTCTCGTCGATCGCGCCCGAGGTCGAGCCATGCGAGCACTTCACGTCGTCGGCGTAGATCTCCAGTTCCGGCTTCGCGAGGAACTGGCTGTCCCCGTCCAGCAGCAGTGACTGGCTGATCTGGTATCCATCCGTCTTCTGCGCGCCCTGGTCGACGAGGATCTTGCCCTGGAACACGCCGGTCGCGCCGTTCCGCAGCACCTTCTTGAAGACCTGGCGGCTTTCGCAGTTCTCGGCCCGGTGCCGGACGAAGACGGTATCGTCGTGATGGAAGGCGGCCTTGGCCCCGTCGCCCAGGCAGGCGCCCGCGATATGCGCGGTGGCGTCCGGTCCGGTCAGGTCGATTACCGCCTCGTTCCGGGTCATCACGCCGTTCACCGTCATGGTAAAGGACTTGAACGTGCTCTCGGCGCCGAGCTGGGCAAAGACATGGGTCACCGCCACGCGTTCGTGGTCGCGGCCCTGCGCCCGGACATGGTTGAACCGGCCGGTATCGGCGACGTCCACCTCGAGGCACTTGTTGAAGCGCGCGGCGGCCGGGCCGTTCTCCAGCAGGGTCATCTCGGCGCCCGGCTCGACCCGGATCACGTGGTGCAGGATCGCGTCCGAGCCCGCGTCCTCGTGCAGGTAGACGAGGCTGACGGGCTTTGACACCCTGCCGGTCGCCCGGATGCAGATCCCGTCGCTTGCGAAGGCGGTGTTCAGCGCCGCATGGGGGCGCGGAACCGGGCTGTGCGCCCCGGCCTCCAGCACGCCGTAGACCTCGCGCACCCAATGGATGTCGCGCGACATGGATTCGGAAAGCCGTTCGATCTCAAGCCCTTCGAGGGCGATATCATCGGATTTTTCCGGCGCGAACACGCCATCGACGAAGACCAGCTTCAGCCGATCCACCGCCGAGAAAAGCGGTGCTTCGTCGTTCTCGAAGGCTGCGGCGGCGGCGGGCTCGGCCGCGTTCAGCAGGCCCGGATCGGTGAAGCGCCAGTATTCGTCGCGCCGGCCCGGCAGCCCCATCGCCTCGAGCCGGCCGAGGGCGTCGCGGCGCGCCTCGGTGCCCCAGGCGCCCGCCTCGGGCAGGCTCAGCGTGGCGAGCCGCCCCTCGAGCGCACCCTGTTTCGCAGCAGGCAGGGCCATCAGCCCACCTCCGCCAGCAGGTCGCCGTAGCCGTTCGTCTCTACCTCGAGCGCGAGGTCCGGCCCGCCGGTCCGGATGATCCGGCCGTTCGCCATGATGTGCACGATGTCGGGGCGGATGTGGTCGAGCAGGCGCTGGTAGTGGGTGATCACGAGGAACGAGCGCCCGGCGTCGCGCAGCGCGTTCACACCGTCCGAGACCAGCTTCATCGCGTCCACGTCGAGGCCCGAGTCGGTCTCGTCGAGGATGCACATCTTCGGCTCCAGCATCGCCATCTGGAGGATCTCGTTGCGTTTTTTCTCGCCGCCCGAGAAGCCGACGTTGACCGGACGCTTCAGCATGTCGGCGTCGATCTTCAGGTCCTTCGCCTTTTCGCGGACCAGCTTCAGGAAGTCGGCGGCGCTCATCTCGTCCTGGCCGCGGGCCACGCGCTGGGCGTTCACCGCGGTCCGCAGGAAGGTCATGTTGCCGACGCCCGGGATCTCGACCGGGTACTGGAACGCCAGGAACAGGCCCGCCGCGGCGCGCTCTTCCGGCTCCATCGACAGAAGGTCCTGCTCTTCGAGGGACGCGCTGCCCTCGGTGACCTCGTAGCCGTCGCGGCCCGACAGGACGTAGGACAGCGTGGACTTGCCCGACCCGTTCGGCCCCATGATCGCATGCACGGTGCCCGGCTCGATGGTCAGATCGACGCCCTTGAGGATCTGCTTGTCCTCTTCCTCGAGCTTGACGTGAAGGTTCCTGATTTCCAGCATCGTGCCTGCTCCTAGCCCAGAGTGACCGCGGTGCCCGAGGCGGACACCATCAGCATGTTGTTGATGACCTCGTAGTCGAGATCCACCCCCACCACCGCGTTCGCGCCAAGGGCCCGCGCACGGTCTTCGAGTTCCGCCAAAGCCGTCGTCCGCGCCTCGCCCAGCGACTGTTCATAGGCACCGGACCGGCCGCCGATGATGTCGGTGATCCCGGCGAAGACGTCCCGGAAGATGTTGGCCCCGAGGATCGCCTCGCCCACGACGATGCCGTGGTAGGTGGCGATCTGGTAACCCTCGACGGTGGGGGTGGTGGTCAGGATCATTGCGTCCGGCGGGCCTTCTGTTCACGCTGGCCCTGCGCATGAACCTCGTGCAGCAGCCAGAACATTCCGATGAAACCGCCGAGCGCCACGAAGAGTTTCAGCGGCGCGAAGTTGTCGGCGGTGATGAAGAAGAGATGCGGCGCGTAGGCACAGATCAGCCCGACGGCCGCGATCGCGGCAAAGTATCCAAGTCGTATCAAGGTCATGGGTGGCCCCTCCTGTTGTACGGCGGACCCGTTGTCCGACCGCTGTGACCCCGTGCCGGTCCGGGGCCAGCCCGGCGCGGGGAATTCCACGTCTGTACGAAAAAAGCACGCATCGTCACGGTTCCGCAGGTCCGGGCCTCAGCCCACTGACCCTTCAAGAGAAATCGCGACGAGCTGTTGCGCCTCCATGGCGAACTCCATCGGCAGCGCCTGGAGCACGTCCTTGCAGAACCCGTTCACGACGAGGGCGACCGCCGCCTCCTCGTTCATGCCGCGCGAACGGCAGTAGAACAGCTGGTCCTCGTCGACTTTCGAGGTCGTCGCCTCGTGCTCGACGCGCGACGAGTTGTTCTTCACCTCGATGTAGGGAACCGTGTGCGCCCCGCACTTGTCGCCGATCAAGAGCGAGTCGCACTGGGTATAGTTCCGGCTGTTCGTCGCCTTCGGGTGCATCGACACGAGGCCGCGATAGGTGTTCTGGGCCTTGCCGGCCGAGATGCCCTTCGAGACGATCCGGCTGCGGGTATTCTTGCCCAGGTGGATCATCTTGGTGCCGGTATCGGCCTGCTGCATGTTGTTCGCGATGGCGATCGAGTAGAACTCGCCCTGGCTCTCGTCTCCGCGCAGGATGCAGGACGGATACTTCCAGGTGATCGCCGATCCGGTCTCGACCTGAGTCCACATCACCTTGGAGCGGTCGCCCCGGCAATCGGCGCGCTTGGTCACGAAGTTGTAGATGCCGCCGCGCCCCTCTTCGTCGCCCGGATACCAGTTCTGGACGGTCGAATACTTGATCTCGGCATCGTCCAGCAGCACCAGCTCGACCACCGCCGCGTGCAGCTGCGCCGTGTCGCGCTTCGGCGCCGTGCAGCCTTCGAGATAGCTGACATAGGCGCCCTTGTCTGCGATGATCAGCGTCCGCTCGAACTGGCCGGTGTTCTCGGCATTGATGCGGAAGTAGGTTGACAGTTCCATCGGGCAGCGCACGCCCGGCGGCACGTAGACGAACGAGCCGTCCGAGAAGACGGCCGAGTTCAGCGTCGCGAAATAGTTGTCGGACTGCGGGACGACCGAGCCGAGATACTTCTTCACCAGCTCCGGATGCTTCTGGATCGCCTCGGAGATCGAACAGAAGATGACCCCGGCCTTCTCCAGTTCCTTCTGGAAGGTCGTGCCGACCGAGACGCTGTCGAAGACGGCATCGACGGCGACCTTGCGGCCCTCGGCGGGCGCGTCCTCGGCCCCCTCGACGCCCGCGAGGATCATCTGCTCCTTCAGCGGAATGCCGAGTTTCTCGTAGGTTGCCAGCAGCTTGGGGTCCACCTCGTCCAGCGACTTCGGCTTCTCCAGCATCGACTTGGGCTTGGCGTAGTAATACTGCTCCTGGTAGTCGATGGCCGGGTAATCCACCATCGCCCAGGACGGCTCTTCCATCTGCTGCCAGCGCCGGAAGGCCTGCAGGCGCCAGTCCGTCATCCACTCGGGCTCGTTGTTCTTGGCCGAGATCAGCCGGACGATGTCCTCGTTCACGCCCTTCGGCGCGTAGTCCATCTCGATCTCGGTTTCCCAGCCGTACTTGTACTTGCCGCCCATCGCCTGGACGGTCTCGACGGTTTCACGGTCCACGCCTTCGCGGATATCGGTGTCGAGAGCAGTCATTCGCTCGGCTCCTGTCAGTCGCTGCCCGCTGAGGGCCTTGGTGTCATTGCGGGCCGCGGCAGCGCGCTCAGCCCGCCTTCGCCAGAACCCGTTGCCGTGCCTTCGTCCACGCCTCCGCGAACCGCAGCACATCGTCTTCGCGCGTCTCGGGCCCCAGAGAAACCCGGATCGCCGAGGCCGCCGCCGTCTCGTCGAGGCCCATGGCCCGCAAAACCCGGCTGGCGCGCACCTTCCCGCTGGAACAGGCCGATCCCGCGGAAATCGCGACACCGGCAAGGTCCATCTGCATCACCTGCGTCTCGCCCTTCCAGCCGGGCGTCACGATGCAGGAGGTGTTCGGAAGGCGCTCGGCCTCTTTCCCGACAAAAATAGTCGAACTGGCGTCGGAGGAAAGAGTTATTTCTAGAATATTTCTAATTTCTGCGACCCGCTCCCAGACCCCGGCCTCCAGATCGCGCATCGCGGCGGCTATCGCAGCCCCCATTCCGGCGATGCCGAGGATGTTCTCGGTGCCCGAGCGGCGCCCCATCTCCTGCCCGCCGCCCTTGATACGGGGGTCTACATCGAGACCGCGCCGAAGGATCAATGCGCCCACCCCTTTCGGGCCGCCGAACTTGTGGGCCGAGATCAGCGCCATGTCGACGCCGCTCCAGGAAAAGGCCACCGGGATCTTGCCGATTGCCTGCGTCATGTCGCTGACCGCAAGCCCCCGCGGCAGGGCCTGGAGGATCCCGGTCTCGGAGTTGGCCAGTTGCAGCGTGCTGCGCGCGGGATCGGTCACCGTCACCTGCCCGTGCGCATCGACCGGCAGGCTGTCGTCCACCCAGGCCCCGACCGCGTCGTGCTCGATGGCCGCGCCGTGCAGCCCGCGCCCGGCCAGCGCCAGCGCGGCGGCCTCGGTGGCACCGGACGTGAAGACGATATCGGCGTCGAGGGCCCCAACCGCCTCGGCCACCTGCGCGCGGGCGGTCTCGATCAGCGCCTTGGCGGCGCGGCCCTCGGCATGGACGGACGACGGGTTGCCGCAGACATCCATCGCCGCGGCCATCGCCGCGCGGGCCTCGGGGCGGAGCGGCATGGTCGCGTTGTGGTCGAGATAGACGCGCGGGCGCGTCATGCCTCGTCCACCACGGTGAACAGCGTCGGCACCGCCGGACAGGGGGTCAGGCCGTTGCGGGCGACGTCCGAAAGCCGCGTCTGGTGCAGGAAGACATAGACATGGGCCGACAGCGATTCCCACAGCCGGTTGGTCATCGACTGCGCCCGGGTGCCCGACACCGCGCCCGAGGCCCCTGCCCCGGTGTGCATGGCGGAAACGGTTTCGTCCACGGCCTCGAACACCTCGGACACGCGGATCGCATCGGCCGAGCGCGCCAGCCGGTACCCGCCGCCCGGACCGCGGACCGAGTCCACCAGCCCCGCGCGCCGCAGCTTGACGAAGAGCTGCTCGAGATAGGTGACCGAGATGTCCTGCCGCTCGGAAATCTCGGACAGTGTAACGAGGCTTCCGGCCGGTGCGCTGGCGAGATCGACCAGCGCGACCATCGCGTAGCGGCCCTTGGTGGAGAGTTTCATGACAAGCCCCGCGTGAGCGCCGGGAACGCCGTTGACGCGCGGCCCCGCGCAACTTACGTGCTAGGCACTGTGGAGTTTTTCCGCAAAATGTGAAGTGGTTCTAGAAGCGCCCTCCCGCCCCGTCAAGCCGGGGGGCTTCTGGACAGAGGGACGGACCGCGCAATGCCCGAAGTGATTTTCCCCGGACCGGAAGGCCGGCTGGAAGGACGTTACCATCCGCAGCCCAACCGTGATGCGCCCATCGCCATCGTGCTTCATCCGCACCCGCAATTCGGCGGGACGATGAACAACAAGCTCGTCCACAACCTACACTATCTATTCCACAAGATGGGCTTCACGGTCCTGCGCTTCAACTTCCGGGGCGTCGGGCGCAGCCAGGGCGAGTACGACCAGGGCATCGGGGAACTCAGCGACGCGGCCTCGGCCCTCGACTACCTTCAGGCGCTGAACCCGAACGCCAAGCACTGCTGGGTGGCAGGGTTCTCGTTCGGGGCGTGGATCGGGATGCAACTGCTGATGCGGCGGCCCGAGATCACCGGGTTCATCTCGGTCGCGCCGCCCGCCAACATGTACGACTTCTCCTTCCTCGCGCCCTGCCCCTCGTCCGGCCTGATCATCAACGGTCTCGCCGACCGCGTGGCCCCGCCCGCCGACACCGTGTCGCTGGTCAAGAAGCTGCACGAGCAGAAGGGCATCACCATCACCCACGAACAGGTGCCGGGCGCCGGACACTTCTTCGAGGACCCGCACATGCAGACCCTGCTCGACTCGGTCGAGGGCTACGTGCGGCGGCGTCTGACCGAGACGACGCGCTGACCGATGGGCGTTCTCGAGGATCTGGCCGACGATCTGGCGCGGCAGGTGCTGGAGGCCGAGACCGACGAGGATGACGGTCTCGCGCTCGAGGTCTCGAAGGTGATCGGCGTCTCGTCGCAGACGCTGCAGGAAGCCTACATGACCGCGATCCGGGTGCGGCGCGCGCACAAGCGGGCGCAGAGCCTGATCGAGAGCAAGCGCCGGGGCTGATCCCGGCCTGCCCTGCGGCAAATCGGTATACAACGGCATACGGGACTTCCGGTGCCCGGCCGGATCGGCTATCCCCCGCTCGACGAGTCACGCCAAGCGGGAAAGGGCGATTCCATGTCAAACTCCAACGGAACCGACATTGTCTATACCACCGTCGATGAGGCCCCCGAGCTGGCCAGCGCCTCGCTGCTGCCGATCGTGCGGAGCTTCGCCAAGGCCGCCGGTGTTTCGGTCGAGACGCGCGACATCTCCCTCGCCGGGCGGATCATCGCCGCGTTTCCCGAGCACCTGACCGAGGCACAGCGCCAGTCCGACGACCTCGCCGCGATGGGCGACTGGGTGAAGACGCCGGAAGCCAACGTCATCAAGCTGCCGAACATCTCGGCCTCGGTGCCGCAACTCGTCGCCGCGATCACCGAGCTTCAGGCCAAGGGCTATGCCCTGCCGAACTACCCGGAGGAGCCGGCCACCGACGCCGAGCGCGAGATCCGCGCCCGCTACGACGCGATCAAGGGCTCGGCCGTGAACCCGGTTCTGCGCGAGGGCAACTCGGACCGCCGCGCCGCCGCCGCCGTGAAGAACTATGCCAAGGCGAACCCGCATCGCATGGGCAAGTGGTCGGCCGACAGCAAGACGCATGTCGCCTCGATGCCCGGCAACGATTTCTACGCCAACGAAACCTCGGTGACCGTCTCGGCGGCGCAGGCCGGTCCCGCGAAGATCGTGCTGACCGCGACCGACGGCACCGAAACCGTGCTGAAGGACGGCGTGAAGCTCGACGCGGGCACCGTGGTCGACGCCACCTTCCTGTCGGCCAAGGCCCTGCGTTCCTTCCTGAAGGACGAGATCGCCGCCACCGAGCCCGGCGTGCTGTTCTCGCTGCACCTCAAGGCCACCATGATGAAGGTCTCGGACCCGATCATCTTCGGCCATGCCGTGTCGGTCTACCTCGAGGAGTTCTTCGCCAAGCACGGCGCCGCCCTCGCGGCGCTCGGCGTCAACCCGAACTCGGGCATCGGCGACATCGAGGCCCGGATCAAGGGCAACGCCGAACTGGAAGCGGACCTCAAGGCCGCGATGGCCGCGCAGCCGCCGATGTACATGGTGAACTCGGACAAGGGCATCACCAACCTGCACGTGCCCTCGGACGTCATCATCGACGCCTCGATGCCCGCCGTGATCCGCGCGGGCGGCAAGGGCTGGGGTCCCGACGGCAACGAGGCCGACACCAAGTGCGTTATCCCCGACCGCTGCTACGCGCCGGTCTATGACGAGACGATCCGCTACTTCAAGGAAACCGGCGCTCTCGACGTCACCACCGCCGGGACCGTGCAGAACGTCGGCCTGATGGCGCAGAAGGCCGAGGAATACGGCAGCCACCCGACCACCTTCGAGATCCCCGCCGACGGCACCGTGCGGATGATCGCCGCCAACGGGGACGTGCTGCACGCGCATGCGGTCGAGGCCGGCGACATCTGGCGCTCGTCGAGCGCCAAGAAGGCGCCGATCGAGGACTGGGTGCAACTCGCCATCGACCGCCAGGCCGCGATGGGCTGCCAGGCGATCTTCTGGCTGGACGAAAACCGCGGCCACGACGCGCAGCTGATCGCGATGGTCAAGCCGATCCTCGAAGCCAAGGGCGTCGCGGACAAGTTCCTGATCCTCGCCCCGCGCGAAGCCACCAGCCTGACGCTGGAGACGATCCGCAAGGGCGAGGACAGCATCGCGATCACCGGCAACGTGCTGCGCGACTACCTGACCGACCTGTTCCCGATCCTCGAACTGGGCACTTCGGCCAAGATGCTGTCGATCGTGAAGCTGATGCAGGGCGGCGGCCTGTTCGAGACCGGCGCGGGCGGCTCGGCCCCGAAGCACGTCCAGCAGCTGGTCGAGGAGAACCACCTGCGCTGGGACAGCCTCGGCGAGTTCTGCGCGCTGGGCGAGAGCTTCACCTTCCTCGGCAGCTCGCGCGGGAACGCCAAGGCCGTGGTGCTGGGCAAGGCCGTCGACGCGGCCACGCAGGGCATCCTCGACAACGACCGCAGCCCGGGCCGCAAGGCCGGCGAGCCGGACAACCGCGACAGCCACTACTGGTTCGCCCGGTACTGGGCCGAGGCGCTCGCCACCCAGACCGAGGACGCGGATCTCGCGGCGCATTTCGCCCCGATCGCCAAGGCGCTGGCCGACGGTGAGGCGCAGATCGTGGCCGAACTGGGCGCCGGGCGTGGCCAGCCGGTCGATATCGGCGGCTACTACAAGGCGGACCCGGCCAAGCTGGCCAAGGTGATGCGCCCGTCGGCCACGCTGAACGCCATCATCGGCTGATCGACGATCCGGTCGCGGCCCGGCACACGGGACGCGATCCCCAAGGCTCAGGCGCGCTGCCCAGGATTTGGGCAGCGCGCCTTTTCCGTCCCGCGTCTCGGCGCGGTCCTCTGGACAGTCCCGCCGCGCTGCGGCATGGGCTGATCATGACCGATACCCCCTCGCCCGCCCGCCACACGCCCATCGAGGACGCGCAAGGCCTGCTCTACGGCAGCTTCATGGCTGCCGTGGCGATGGTGCTGCTGACCCATCTCGGGCTGATGACCGGGCAGACCGCCGGGCTGGCGGTGCTGATTTCCTACGCGACGGGCTGGAGCTTTGGGGTGGTCTTCTTCGTGGTGAACCTGCCGTTCTACTGGCTGGCCTTCCGCCGGATGGGCCTGCCCTTCACGCTGAAGACCTTCGCGGCCGTCGGCCTTCTGTCGAGCTTCAGCCTGCTGATCCCGGGGCTTCTGTCTTTCGGCGAGGTCGATCCGCTGCTGGGCTCGATCCTCTTCGGCTGCCTCGCGGGGGGCGGGTTGCTGGCCCTGTTCCGGCATGGCGCGAGCCTCGGCGGGATCGGGATCCTCGCGCTCTACCTGCAGGACCGGCTGGGCTGGCGCGCGGGCTGGGTGCAGCTAGCCTTTGACCTGCTGCTGTTCCTCGCGGCCCTCGTCGTGCTGGACTGGCAGATGGTGGGCATCTCGCTGGTGGGCGCCGTCGTGGTGAACCTCGTGATCGCGATCAATCACCGCAAGGATCGCTACATCGGCACCTGAGCCGCTTGCGCCGCGGGGCCGCTGCCCCGACAAAGGGCCATGCTGCTGCGCGCCCTTCTCCTGCTGGCCCTTGTCACCGCGGCCTCGCTGGCGCTGACCTATGCGCTGGGCGAGAAGGTCCTGATCGCGCTGGGCCTGATCCTGCTGCAGATCCAGATCATCGGGAAGAAGCTGGTGTCGCTGGAGCTTCCGGCGATCCTCGCTTGGCTCAAGGCGCAGGCTGTCCTGTTCTTCCGGATCGAACTGCTCAAGAAATGGGTGATGACGACCCTGCTGCCGCTCTTGATGGGCTCGGCGCTGCGGCGGCGTCTCGAAGGGGTGATCCTCGCCGCCAAGGCCGAGATCGGCGCGCGCTATACCGCGATGATGGCTTGGTATGGCGGCCTGGGCTTGGCGGAACGGATTGTCGCCGCCCTGATCGTGCTGATCGGCACCTTCGCGCTGTCGGTCAGTTCACTCGGACTGTGGCTGGTGCTGTTCTCGGTCAAGCTGCCGTTCTGGCTGATCGCCGTGGGCACCACGCTCGGCAAGTCGCTGACCTCGACGGTGTCGAAGATGGTCTTCCGCACCGTCGCCTTCTTTAACCTCGGGCTGCTCTGGGCGATGCTGCGGCGGGGCCTGTCCGAGGACCTCTTGCGGCGCAAGCACCGGTTCGAATTCCGTGTCGCCCGGATCGTGGTCCGCCAGCGCCGCCTGACCCTGCGCCAACTGGAGGCGCAGAAACACAGCGTCGCCCTGCGCTGGGCCCTGTTCCGCGAAGGCCTGCGCCAGTTGTGGCGCGGCCGTGGCGCGGGTTAGTCGAGCGCCTCGACCAGCACGAGATCGCGTTCCGAGGCGCCCTGCGCATGGTTCAGCGCCTCCTGGTAGGTCGCGCTCTCGTAGCAGGCGTTCGCCGCTTCAAGGCTGGGGAAGTACGTCACCACGTTGCGCGGATGGGCACGCCCCTCCTTCTGGATCGCCTTGCCGCCGCGGGCCAGAAACGTGCCGCCGTGGGCCGCGATCGCCTCGGAGGCGAGCTTGGCGTATTTCGCATAGGCCTCGTCGTCGGTGACGGTCACATGGGCGATCCAATAGGCTCCGGGCATCGGCTTATCCTTCCAGCAGGGCTTCGACGGCAGCAATCGCGGCGGGCGCGTTGGCGACATCCTTGCCACCGCCCTGCGCCATGTCGGGACGGCCGCCGCCGCCCTTGCCGCCCAGTTCGGCCACGGCCGCGCGCACCATGTCGACGGCCGAGACACGCCCGGTCAGGTCGGCGGTCACACCGGCGGCCACGGCGGCCTTGCCGTCCGCGTCCGCGATCAGCAGCACCGCGCCCGAGCCGAGCTTGTCCTTCATCGCGTCGATCAGCGCGGGCAGGTCCTTGCCGGACACGCCCTGCATGACCTGCGCGATCAGCGGTACGCCGCCGACGGTCCGCGTCTCCGGGGCCGCGCCACCGCCGCCGCCCGCCATCGCGAGGTCACGGCGCAGCGTCGCCACCTCGTTCTGCAGGGCACGGCGTTCGTCCATCAGCGCCTGCACACGCTCCACGACCTCGGCCGGCTGGGCCTTCAGCACCGAGGCCACCTGCATGAGCCGCTTGTCCTGTCCCGCAAGATAGCGCAGCGCCGCCTCGCCGGTCAGCGCCTCGATCCGGCGCACACCCGCGCTGGAGGCACTGTCCCCGAGGGACACGAAGGCGCCGATGTCGCCGGTCCGGCGGACATGGGTGCCGCCGCAGAGTTCCAGCGAGTAGGTCGCGCCCGCCCGGCCCTTGCCGGACCCGGCCTGCGTGCCCATCGACACCACGCGCACCTCGTCGCCGTATTTCTCGCCGAAGAGTGCCTGCGCGCCCAGGGCACGGGCCTCGTCCGGGGTCATGATGACGGTCTCGACCGGCGTGTTCTGGCGGATATAGGCGTTCACCTCGGCCTCGACGCGGGCAAGTTCCTCGTCGGACAGCGCCTTGGCGTGGCTGAAGTCGAAGCGCAGCCGGTCGGGCGCGTTGAGCGACCCCTTCTGCGCGACATGCTCGCCGAGCGCCTGGCGCAGCGCCTCGTGCAGCAGGTGCGTGGCGGAATGGTTAGCGCGGATCGCGCTGCGGCGCCCGTGGTCGACGATCAGTTCGGCCCCCTGACCCCGGGCGATGCTGCCCTCGGTCACGCGCGCGAAGTGGATCGAAACGCCTTCCGCTTTCTTCGTATCGGTGATCTCGGCCACGCCGGTCTCGGTCTTCAGCCGTCCGGTATCGCCGACCTGGCCACCGGCCTCGGCATAGAACGGGGTCTGGTTCAGAACGATCTGCACCGTGTCGCCTTCGGTCGCACCGGCGTGCTCGGCCCCGTCGATGACGAGGGCGAGGATCTGCCCCTCCGCCGTCTCGGTGTCGTACCCAAGGAACTCGGTCGCGCCGTGCTTCTCGGCGATGTCGAACCAGATCGCGGCATCGGCGGTCTCGCCCGAGCCGGACCAGGCGGCGCGCGCCTTGGCCTTCTGTTCCGCCATCGCTGCGTCGAAGCCGGACACGTCGACGCTGCGCTTCTTCTCGCGCAGGGCGTCCTGCGTCAGGTCGAGCGGGAAGCCGTAAGTATCATAAAGCTTGAACGCCGCCTCGCCGGGCAGCGGCGCATCCTCGGGCAGCGCTGCCAGTTCGTCATCGAGCAGCCGCAGTCCGCGCTCCAGCGTCTGCTTGAAGCGGGTTTCCTCCAGCCGCAGCGTCTCTTCGATCAGGGCGCGGGCGCGGCCAAGCTCGGGGAAATGCTGGCCCATCTGCGCGACGAGCGACGCCACGAGCTTGTGCATCACCGGGTCCTTGGCGCCCAGCTGGTGCGCATGGCGCATGGCACGCCGCATGATCCGGCGCAGGACGTAGCCGCGCCCCTCGTTCGAGGGCGTCACGCCATCCGCGATCAGGAACGAGGTCGAGCGCAGGTGGTCCGCGATCACCCGGTGGTGGATGCGTCCGGGACCGTCCGGATCGGTCGAGGTGACGTGGGCCGAGGCCTCGATCAGCGCCCGCATCAGGTCGGTGTCGTAGTTGTCGTGCTTGCCCTGCAAGAGCGCGCCGATCCGCTCCAGCCCCATGCCGGTGTCGATCGAGGGTTTCGGAAGCGGCTCGCGGGTGCCGTCCTCGAACTGCTCGAACTGCATGAAGACGAGGTTCCAGATCTCGATGAACCGGTCGCCGTCCTCGTCGGCGCTGCCGGGCGGCCCGCCCCAGATATGATCGCCGTGATCGTAGAAGATTTCCGTGCAGGGGCCGCAGGGACCGGTCGGACCCATCATCCAGAAGTTGTCGTTCGTCGGAATGCGGATGATGCGCTCGTCCGGCAGGCCGGCGGCCTTCTTCCAGATCTCCGCCGCCTCGTCATCGGTGTGGTAGACCGTGACCAGCAGGCGGTCTTTCGGAATCCCGAATTCCTTGGTGATCAGGTTCCAGGCGAAGGGGATCGCGTCGTCCTTGAAATAGTCGCCAAACGAGAAGTTCCCGAGCATCTCGAAGAAGGTGTGATGGCGCGCGGTATAGCCGACATTGTCGAGGTCGTTGTGCTTGCCGCCCGCGCGCACGCATTTCTGGCTGGTGGCGGCACGGCTGTAGTCGCGGTGCTCGAGCCCGGTGAAGACGTTCTTGAACTGCACCATGCCCGCGTTGGTGAACATCAGCGTCGGGTCATTGCGCGGCACCAGGGGCGAGCTGTCGATGACGGCGTGGCCGTTCTTCTCGAAGTAATCGAGGAAGGTGGTGCGGATCTCGTTCAGGCTGGGCATGTGTGCGGCACTCTGGCTGTCTCGGACGTGCGTTCCGCCGATGTAGCGATGCGCGCGCAGAGTGTCCACACGGACCGCGGGAGCAGGATGCAAAAAGCCCCGCCGAAGCGGGGCCTTGCGTAGGCTTTTCGTGTCGCCGGGCGGACCCGGCCTCAATCCTCGGTCAGCGGATCGTCGCTGTCGGCGGGCATGTGGAAATCGAGCCCGTGCGAGGCGCGGATCTTGTCCTCGATCTCGTAGGCGGTCTTGGGGTTGTCGCGGAGGAACTGCTTGGCGTTCTCGCGCCCCTGCCCGATCCGCTCGTCCCCGTAGGAGAACCAGCTTCCCGACTTCTCGACCACGCCGGCCTTCACGCCGAGGTCAATCAGCTCGCCCATCTTCGAGATGCCCTCGCCGTACATGATGTCGAACTCGACCTGCTTGAACGGCGGCGCCACCTTGTTCTTGACGACCTTGACGCGGGTCGCGTTGCCGACGACCTCGTCCCGGTCCTTGATCGCACCGATCCGGCGGATGTCGAGGCGCACCGACGCGTAGAACTTCAGCGCGTTGCCGCCGGTCGTGGTTTCGGGGCTGCCGAACATCACGCCGATCTTCATCCGGATCTGGTTGATGAAGATGACCATGCAGTTCGACCGCGCGATCGAACCGGTCAGCTTGCGCATTGCCTGGCTCATCAGGCGGGCATGGACGCCGACCGAGCTGTCGCCCATGTCGCCTTCCAGTTCGGACTTGGGCGTCAGGGCGGCGACCGAGTCGACCACCACCAGGCTGACCGCGCCCGAACGCACCAGCGTGTCGGTGATTTCCAGCGCCTGCTCGCCGGTGTCCGGCTGGCTGATCAGCAACTCGTCGAGGTTGACGCCCAGCTTCTTGGCGTAGAGCGGATCGAGCGCGTGCTCGGCGTCGACGAAGGCGCAAACACCGCCCTTCTTCTGCTCTTCCGCGATGCAATGCAGCGTCAGCGTCGTCTTGCCCGAGCTTTCGGGGCCGTAGATCTCGATGATGCGGCCCTTCGGCAGGCCGCCGATCCCGAGCGCGATGTCGAGCCCGAGCGATCCGGTCGAGGTCGCTTCGATCTCGGCCACGGGGTTGTCGGCGCCGAGGCGCATGATCGACCCCTTGCCGAACTGGCGTTCGATCTGCGCCAGAGCGCTGTCGAGCGCCTTCTGCTTCTCGGCGGACCGCTTGTCGTTGGCTTTTTCTTTCACGTCGAGGAGACTCGTGATGGACATGGAAACAGGCCCCTTGTTGCACACCGCCGGTGGGGCGGCAATCACTGCGTCGTTCTTGCCTTGTTCCATCCTTATCGGATCAAAAAGAGAACAAATCAAGTCCAATTCGCGATACTCATCCTACCCCGCCGAGGGTAAACAAAGTCTTTAGGCGGATCCGGGAGCGTGACGGTTACCGGTCAGGACAGTTGCCGCTGCACCGTTTCGGTCAGCTGGGCCAGCGAGAACGGCTTCGGCAGGAACACGGCCTGTTCCAGCCCGGCCTGCTGGCCGCTCAGCAGGTCCTCGGCATAGCCGGACACGAACACGGCCTTGACGTCCGGGCGCTTTTCGCGCGCCTTGCGCACCCACGTCGGGCCGTCCATGCCCGGCATGATCACGTCCGACACGAAGAGGTCCACCTCCAGCGCATCCCGGTCGAGCATGTCGAGCGCCTCCTCCGCGGTCGCGGCCTCCAGCACCGTGTAGCCCCGCAGGCGCAGCGCGCGGGCGGCGAAGGCCCGGACCGGCGCCTCGTCCTCGACCAGCAGGATCACGCCCTCGCCCGAGGTCTCGGCCGGCACGCTGACCGGCAGCGCAGGCGGCTCGGGGGCCGCCGCGGTGGTGTTCGCGGGCAGGAAAATCGTGAACTCGGACCCCTTGCCGACATGGCTGTCGGCGAAGATGAAGCCGCCCGACTGCTTGATGATTCCATAGGCCGTGGAGAGGCCCAGACCCGTGCCTTCGCCGGTGCGCTTGGTGGTGAAGAAGGGCTCGAAGATCTTGCCGAGCACCTCCGGCGGGATTCCCACGCCATGGTCGCTGACGGCAATCGTCGCGTATTCGCCGGGCGGCACGACGGCGCGCCCCCGAGTCAGCGGTTCGCTCAGCACGGTGCGCCGCGTCTCGACCACGATATCGCCGCCATCGGGCATCGCGTCGCGGGCGTTCACCACGAGGTTCATGATCACCTGTTCCAGTTGCCGCCGGTCGGCGCGGATCGTGGGCAGGTCCGGGTCATGCAGCAGGGACAGGGTGATCGTCTCCCCCACCAACCGGTTCAGCAGGTGGGTCAGGTCGGCCAGCGCGTCGCGCACGTCCAGCACCTCGGGCAACAGTGTCTGCTTGCGCGAGAACGCGAGCAGCTGGCCCACCAGCGCCGCCGCCCGGTTGGCGTTCTGCGCGATCTGCACGAGGTCGGCATAGTCCCCGTCGCCCGGGTCGTGGCGCAGCAACATCAGGTCGCAATGCCCTGAAATCGCGGTCAGTAGATTGTTGAAGTCATGCGCCACCCCGCCCGCGAGCTGGCCGATGGCCTGCATCTTCTGGCTTTGCACGAACTGGGCTTCGAGCGTCTTCAGCTCTGTCGCGTCGTGCAGCACGGCCAGCACCCGGTCCCCCTGCCCTTCCCGCGGGTGCGCGAGGCTGACCTGCAGGAACACCTCCTCGGAGCTGCGGCGCACCCGCAGAACCTCGGGTTTCAGGGGGCCCGGCGCGTCGAGGCTGCCGTCGATCCAGTCCGAGACATCGCGCCCGAGCCCGGTCACGAGGTCGGCAAAATCGGCCGGCAGGTCGCTTGCGGTCACCCCGAGCAGGCGCCGGGCGGCGAGGTTCGTCCGCAGGACACGCCCGCCCCGGCCAAGCTCGGCCAGCGCGACCGGAAGCGTGTCGAGAGACAGCGCGGTGCCGCCGCGGTCCTCCGCCAGATCCGGCATCTCGGGGAGCACCGCGATTTCCTGCCGGTCGCCGGTCAGCGCGGTGCGGTAGAGGCGCACCGGCACCCTCTCGCCATCCGCGCGGTGCAGGTCGCAGAGCTGCCCCGAGGCCACGTTGGGCCGTTCGAACATCTGGCCTATCGTGCGCATCCGGGCCCCGGCCAGCAGGCGCAGCGGTTCGTTCATGGTCAGGATCGTGCCCTTGGCGCTGACGATCATCACCGGAAGGTTGACGCCCGCCACCTGGTCCGCAGGACGGTCGGTGATGTTCTCGAACCGCAGCAGGAACAGCTCGCCGGGGAGGCGCCGCAGGACCGCGCGGGCCGTGCCGCGCCGGACCGCGATATCCTCGTCGATGCGTTCCCGGTCCGACAGGCGTGTGCGCAGGCGCCGCACGGTCGCGCCGGGGTCGGACAAGAGCGGTTTCAGCCCGGCGACGAGCCCCTTCAGGGGCACCTCCGGCAGCATCTGGCGCGCGGCGATGTTGAGCCACAGGATCGACTGGTCGGCGGAAAACAACAGCGACGGGGCGCTTTCCCCTTCCAGGAACCGCAGCAGGCGGCGCAGGTCCTCCATCTGCCGGACCCGCGGCGGGGCCGCCATCAGGCGCAACAGCGCGGCAAGGAACAGGAAGGTCAGCGAAAACGCGATCAGGACCAGCGCGCCGGTACGGGATCCGATCACCGATGCCCCGAGGGCCAGCCCGGCGGCGAGCGTCAGGATCCAGGGGATGCGCTGCGCAAGCGCCGAGACGACGATGTCGGCCAGCGTTTCGTCGTCGAGCTCCTCGACCGGGACATGGTCCACGATCCGGACCATGTCAGGCACCGGGCCGGTCTGCGCGTCGTTGGTCTGCACGTCGGTCACGGCGATCCCTCATCCGTCCCGTCCGTCCTAGGCTCCCCGCCTTAACGCTTTCCTAATTCGCGGGCGATTGCAACCCTTGGTTGCCTTATACCACCTCGAACACGGATATGTAGAACCCGTCGCCCCCGTCGAGGGGGGTGAGTTGCCGGTCATGGAGCAGGCGCAACGGCAACTCCGAGGACGCCCGCGCGGCCTGCGCGGCATTCTCGGCCCGAAACAGCGAGCAGGTCGCATAGGCCAGGCGTCCGCCCTTACAGCAATACTGAACGGCCTTGTTCAGGATTCGCCATTGCAGGGCGACATGAGCCGACAGGTCCTCCGGCGTCAGGCGCCATTTCGCGTCTGGGCTCCGCCGCCACGCTCCCGACCCGGAACAGGGCGCATCCACCAGCACGAGGTCGAACCGCCGCCCGGCGTCGAGGCGGGCTGGCGGACACACCTCGATCCGGGCCCCGGCCCGCGCCGCCCGGTCGGCCAGATCGGACATCCGGTCAGGCGCGGCATCATGGGCGGTCACCTGCGCCCCGGCGGCGGCCATCGCCAGGGACTTTCCGCCACCACCCGCGCAATAGTCCAATACTGTCAGACCGTTGAGCGGTCCAAGTGCGGCGACGGCATGCTGGCTGGCTGCATCCTGAAACTCGATGAGGCCGGTCTGGAACGCCGCGCTCTGGCGCAGCTTGCGGTCGGGACCGATCACGCGGAGGGCCGTGTCCGCCAAAGGGTGCGGCACGGTTTCGACCCCCTCCTCGGACAGACGGAGCCGTGCCGTATCCCGGTCTGCCTGTGCAAGATTGACCCGCAGGTGGACCTCGGCCCGGTCCCGCAGCGCCTGCGCGATTCCCGGGGCGGCATCGCCATGATCGGCGCGCAGAATCTCCCAGACCCAATCCTGCACGTCGTGTTCAAGGTCCGCGGACGCGCCGTCTGGCCGCTCGATCACCTCCCGCTCGGCCCCGGACAGGACGGGCGGCGCGTAGCCCGTGCCGGTGAACAGCGTATCGGGGTCCTGCCCCTGCTGCAGCACGAGGCCGAGGACGATGCCGCGTCCCGACATCGCGCCGCCCCGGGCCGCGGCGGAGCGCTTGCGGCGCAAGCCGTCGAACACGATGTCCCGGATCGCCGCCCGGTCGCCCGATCCCGCATAGCGGTTCTGCCGCGCCCAGCGGATCAGGGCGGGTTCGGCCCCCTCCCCGTCCAGAATCCGGTCGAGAATCCCGATGGCCGCCGCCAGACGTGCGCCGGGCGTCATCGTCAGCTCAGCCGGTAGTTCGGGCTCTCGCGCGTGATCTGCACGTCATGCACGTGGCTTTCCTTCAGCCCCGCGCCGGTGATCCGGACGAACTGCGACTTTTCCTGCATCTCGGGAACGGTCGCCGCGCCGACATAGCCCATCGCAGCGCGGAGGCCGCCGACCAGCTGGTGGATCACGGTGCCCGCCGGGCCCTTGTAGGGCACCTGCCCCTCGATCCCCTCGGGAACCAGCTTGTCGCTGGCGGCGTCCTTCTGGAAGTAGCGGTCCGCCGAGCCGCGCGCCATCGCGCCGAGCGAGCCCATGCCGCGATAGCCCTTGAAGCTGCGGCCCTGGTAGAGAATGACCTCGCCCGGGCTTTCGTCGGTGCCTGCGATCATGCTGCCGACCATCGCAACGCTGGCCCCGGCCGCAATCGCCTTGGCGAAATCGCCCGAATACTTGATGCCGCCGTCCGCGATGACCGGGACGCCGCTTTCGCGCGCGGCCGTCGCGCAATCCATGATCGCCGTCAGCTGGGGCACGCCCACCCCGGCGACGATCCGGGTGGTGCATATCGAGCCCGGGCCGATCCCGACCTTGATCGAATCCGCGCCCGCGTCGATCAGCGCCCGCGTCGCCTCGGCGGTTGCCACGTTCCCGGCCACCACCTGCACCGCGTTCGACAGCCGCTTCACGCGGCGGACGGCCTCGGCGACCGAGGCGGAGTGGCCGTGCGCGGTGTCGATGACGATCACGTCGCAGCCCGCGTCGATCAGCGCCTCGGAGCGTTCGAAGCCCGCATCGCCCACGGTCGTGGCCGCCGCCACGCGCAGGCGGCCGAGATCGTCCTTGCAGGCGCTCGGGTTGAGCACCGCGCGCTCGGTGTCCTTCAGGGTCAGAAGACCGGTCAGCTTGCCATCGGCATCGGTCACCAGCAGCTTCTCGATCCGGCGGGCCTTCATCAGGCTGATCGCCTCGGCGCGGTCGGCGGGCTCGCGCAGGATGGCGAGATTGTCCTGCGTCATCATCGCCTTGACCGGCGTAGCGTCATCCTGCGCAAAGCGCATGTCGCGGTTGGTGACGATGCCGAGGACCCGGCGCCGCTCGTCCACCACGGGGAAGCCGGTGAAGCCATAGCGCTCGGTCAGTGCCCGGGCGTCGGCCAGGGTCTGGTCCGGGGTCAGGGTCACCGGGTTGTAGACGATCCCCGACTCGAACCGCTTCACGCGCCGCACTTCGCGCGCCTGCTGCTCGACGTCGAGATTGCGATGGATCACGCCCATCCCGCCGGCCTGCGCCATGGCAATGGCCATCCGGCCCTCGGTGACCGTGTCCATCGCGGAGGACAGCAGCGGGATGTTCAGCGAGACCGTCTTCGTCAGCCGCGTGCGCACGTCCGCCTGGCTCGGCAGGACCGTGCTCGGTCCGGGAACGAGAAGGACGTCGTCGAAGGTGAGTGCTTCGCGGATGGACATGGGGAAGGCCTCCGGGCTGGTGTCCCTTTGGCGCTTCCCTGTTTCACGCGAACGCCGGAAAGGCAAGGGTCAGGCGGCCGCGGCGTTGGTCTTTACCGAGAGTTGCCCCCGCGCCCAGAGTTGCAGGACCTTCACGAGGATCACCGGCACGATGGCGCTCGCCAGCACGAGAACGAAGGCCCCGAGCGCCCCGGCGGCGGCGCCGTTGGCCGGCCCCCAACCGAGGATCGACAGAAGCATCAGCATGCCGGCGAAGGCCGCACTCGGAAAGGTGAACGCCCCGTAGAGCGGCGAGAAGCCCGACTCGGTCAGGTAGCGGGCCTTCACGATCAGCGCGGCGGCGATCAGAACGGCGATCGCGGCGGCACTCAGCGCCAGCGCCTGGTCCCCCAGCAGGGCCGACACCGTCCCGATCAGCGAGGCCGGGGCGAGGTGGATCGCCAGCAGCGGACGCAGCGGCGGCGGCGGGTCGCGGCGGATCATCTGGCCGAGGCTGACCGCGTAGATCCCCAGCGCCATCAGGGCCGTGCCGTAGAGGATCCCGGTCGAGAGCGCGGTATAGCCCAGCGGTGCGGCCGACAACGGCAGCAGGATGAAGCCCACGAAGCTGAGATGCCAGATCGGCGTGACGCCGCGCTGTTCCTTCGGGCCGCTGAGCAGGACGTAGACGACGAGCGCCGCGAGGGTCAGATGCAGGCCCCCGGCCACCATCATGGCGATCCGGGCCGCCTCGGGGGCGACCGGGACCAGCGCCGCCGCCAGCAGCGCGACCGACAACGATCCGGCCGACAGCCCGGCCCGCCCCGGCAGGATACGCAGATCCTCGGGCACGACACCGGGACGTCGCACCACCTTGGCGAGATAGGCCACGGCGGCAAAGACGAACAGCAGCGTCACCGCGCCGAGCAGCAGGTCGCCGATGGCGGACGGCAGGCCGAACACCTCGCCCGCCCGTCGCCACGCGATCCCGAGGCCGAATGCCCCCATGATCGGCGGGAATATGGCCGGGGGGGTGCGGCTGAACAGCGGGACAGGCTTCGGGAACATGGCGATCTCCGGCGAGGACTTGTCAGTTGATGCCGTCAATCATTGCCATTTGCAAGGGCACCCCGTGCCGCAGCCACGTGGCCCTGCATCGCCCGCTGCATCAGGGTGGTGTCCCCGCCGACACCGATGAAGCTGGCGCCCATCGCGCTCAGGCCCGGAACATCCTCCAGCGCGAAGGTGACGGTGCCGGAGGCCACGCCAAGACGCTTGCAGGTGGCATAGGCCCCGGCGATCGCGGTCTGCACCTCGTCCGCGCCCGGATTGCCCGGGTAACCCATGTCCGCGGACAGGTCCGCGGGCCCGATGAAGATCGCGTCCACGCCGGGGGTGGTGGCAATCGCTTCAAGGTTCTCCAGCGCCTGGCGGCTTTCGATCTGGGCGATCAGGCAGGTGGTCTCGTTCGCCGTGCGCACGTAATCGGCGTTGCGCCCGTAGCCGCTGGCCCGCGCGAGCGACGCGCCCATGCCCCGGATCCCCTCGGGCGGGTATTTCATCGCGGCGACGGCACGGCGGGCGTCTTCCGGCGTGTGGATCATCGGGACCATCAGCGTGGTCGCCCCGATGTCGAGCGCCATCTTGATCACCCACTCCTCGTTGACCGGGACGCGCACAAGGGCGTCAGTGCCCGACCCCTCGATGATCCGGAGCTGTTCGATCATCTGCGGCACCAGGTTCGGCCCGTGCTCGCCGTCGATCAGCAGCCAGTCATACCCGGCGGCGGCCGCCATCTCGGTGACGGCGGGCGACGACAGCGCCAGCCACAGCCCGAGTTGCGTTTCCTGCGCGGCGAGCCGTGCCTTGATCCGGTTCATTCCCTGCCCTCCCGAAGCGTGGTCCTGCCCGGAGGCTTAGGCAGACCCGCGCGGCAAGGCAATCGGGAACCGGCCCGGACCCGACCGGTCCGGGCACGGCGATGGCGCCTTAGCGGTAAAGCAGCGAGACCCCGTTCGCGAAGAGATGCACCTTGGACGGATCGGCTGCGAGTTTCACGTCCTTGTGCCGCAGGTCGGCGTGGATGCCGGGCAGCTTCGCGATGACGGGCGCGTTTTCGCCCGCGGTCTCGAAGTACAGAAGCGTAACCTCGCCGAGCGCCTCGGTGAAGTCCACGGTCCCGGTAAAGGCCGGGGTGCCCGTGGTCGCGATCAGGTCTTCGGGCCGGATGCCGACGTTGACCTTGCGGCCCATGTCGGAGGCCTCGGTCGGAATGGCCGAGATGGCCTCGCCCCCGCCCGCCAGCTTGACCTTCGTCTCGGCCCCGGTGGCGACGACTTCGCCCGGGAAGAGGTTCATCGCTGGCGAGCCGATGAACTGCGCCACGAATTCGCTGTTCGGCCGCTCGTAAAGTTCGAGCGGCGTGCCGACCTGCGCGATCCCCTTGTTGGCCAGCACCACGATCCGGGTCGCCAGCGTCATCGCCTCGACCTGGTCATGGGTGACGTAGATCATCGTGCGCTCGGGCATCTGCTCCTTGAGCTGGGCGATCTCGATCCGCGTCGCCACCCGCAGCGCGGCATCGAGGTTCGAGAGCGGCTCGTCGAAGAGGTAGACCTTCGGGTCGCGCACGATCGACCGGCCGATCGCGACCCGCTGGCGCTGGCCGCCCGACAGCGCCTTGGGCAGGCGGTCGAGATAGGGATCGAGTTGCAGCATCTTGGCGGCCCGGTTCACCGCGGCGTCGATCTCGTCCTGGCTCTTCTTGGCGATCTTCAGCGCGAAGGACATGTTCTCGCGCACGGTCATGTGCGGATAGAGCGCATAGGACTGGAACACCATGGCGATGCCGCGCTGGGCGGGCGGGACGTCGTTGACGACCTGCCCGTCGATCTCCAGCGTGCCGCCGGTGATCTTCTCGAGCCCCGCGATCATCCGCAGCAGCGTGGACTTGCCGCAGCCCGACGGGCCGACGAACACGATGAGTTCGCCCTGCTCGATGTCGAGATTGATGTTGTTCAGCACGTTGACCGTGCCGCCGTAGGTTTTCTCGACATCCTTCAGTTTCAGGTTCGCCATGTGGTCCCTCCTCCCGTGGACGCGCGGTGGCTCAGGTTTTCCTGAGCGCAATGCAGGGCTGCCAGGGCCCCAGTGTTGTCTGTCCGGACGGCGCAAGCGCCGCGCTGTTCAATTCGGTTCCGATGTGGTGCCAGCCCTCCGGATCGGGGGTGGCCACGGTGCTCGGCTGGTCGCTGAGGTTCAGCGCGACATAGATCGTCTCGCCGTCGCCCCGCCGCACGAAGCTGACCACGTCGCCCTCGGCCCGCAGGTCCTCGAGCGTGCCCGAGGCCAGCGCCGGGTGCGCGTGCCGGAAGGCGATGGCGCGCCGGTAGTGGTGCAGCAGCGCGTCGGGATGCTTTTCCTGCTCGCCCACGGCGTTGCGGAGCTGCTCGGACGAGACCGGCAGCCACGGCCGGGCGCCAGAGAACCCGCCGTTCAGGTTGTCGGAGGTCCAGACCATCGGCGTGCGGCAGCCGTCGCGCCCCTTGAACTCGGGCCAGAACTGGATGCCGTAGGGGTCCTGCAGGTCCTCGAACGCGACGTCCGCCTCGTGCAGACCCAGCTCCTCGCCCTGGTAGATGCAGGCCGAGCCGCGCAGGCACATGAGCAGCGTGGTCATGCCGCGCTGGGCCGCCGGCGACAGGTTCCAGCGCGACGCATGGCGCATCACGTCATGGTTCGAGAAGGCCCAGCAGGCCCAGCCGTCGTCGGCCACCCGCGCCACCTTGTCCATCACCTCGACCACGCGCTGGGCGGTCGGGAAGTCGGCGGCGAGAAACTCGAACGCGTAGCACATGTGAATGCGGTCATCGCCGCGGGTGTATTCGCCGAGGATCTCGAGCCCGTACTGGGCGTCGCCCACCTCGCCGACGCTTGCACGGTCGGGAAACTCGTCGAGCAGCGCCCGGAACCGCTTCAGGAAGTCGATGTTCTCGGGCTGGTTCTTTGAATAAAGGTGTTCCTGGTAGTTGTAGGGGTTCACCGCCGGGGCGATCGAGGCGTTGCGCAACTCGGGCGGCAGCGGCGGGTTGTCGCGCAACTCCTTGTCCGCGAAATAGAAATTGATCGTGTCGAGGCGGAAGCCGTCCACCCCGCGCTCGAGCCAGAACCGGGTCACGTCGAGCAGCGCGTCCTGCACCGCCATGCAGTGCAGGTTCAGGTCGGGCTGCGAGGTGAGGAAGTTGTGCAGGTAGTACTGCAGCCGCTTCGGGTCCCACTGCCACGCCGAGCCGCCGAAGATCGACAGCCAGTTGTTGGGCGGCGTGCCGTCCGGCTTGGGATCGGCCCAGACATACCAGTCGGCCTTGGGGTTGTCGCGGCTGGCCCGGCTTTCCACGAACCACGGATGCTGGTCCGAGGTGTGGCTGAGCACGAGGTCGATCATCACCTTCAGGCCCAGCTTGTGGGCGGTCTCGATCACGCAGTCGAAGTCGGCCAGCGAGCCGAACATCGGATCGACGTCGCAATAGTCGCTGACGTCATAGCCGAAGTCCTTCATCGGCGAGGTGAAGAACGGCGAGATCCAGATCCCGTCCACGCCGAGCGAGGCGATGTAAGGCAGGCGCTGGACGATGCCCAGCAGGTCGCCGATCCCGTCGCCGTTGCTGTCCTGATAGCTGCGCGGATAGATCTGGTAGATCACGCCGCCGCGCCACCAGCTGCGGGCCTCGGTCGGGGCGGTTACGGGATGGTCTTTGGTCAGGACTGCGGACATGCAGAGAGGTCTTTCGTGAAGCCCCGGCGCCCGGGTCAGGGCGCTGGGGAGCGATGTGAGGGAGGGATTACTTGACGGACCCGGCGAGCAGGCCGCGCACCAGATACCGTTGCATGGCGAAGAACACCACCAGCGGCACCGCAATACTGACGAAGGCGGCGGTGGCGAGGATCTCCCAGTTGCCGCCGCGGGTGCCCAGCAGCTCGACGATCTGGTTCGTCATCACCGTGGTCTCGCCGGTGGCATCGATCAGGAACACCTTGGCGACCAGCAGGTCGTTCCAGGTCCACAGGAACTGGAAGATCGCGAAGGAGGCCAGCGCCGGGAAGCTCAGCGGCAGGATGATCTTGGTGAAGATCTGGAAGTCGGTCGCCCCGTCCACCTTGGCGCATTCGATGATGTCGCGCGGCAGGCCCACCATGTAGTTGCGCAACAGGTAGATCGCGAGCGGCAGACCGAAGCCGGTATGGGCCAGCCAGACCCCGAGGTAGCCCTTCCCGATCCCGATCCCGAGATGCAGTTTCAGCAGCGGGATCAGCGCCAGTTGCAGCGGCACGACGAGCAGGCCGACCACGGCGGCGATCAGCAGCGCCCGGCCCGGGAACTCCATCCAGGCCAGCGCATAGGCCGCGAATGCCGCGACCACGATCGGGATGATCGTCGCCGGGATGGTCACGGTCAGGGTGTTGAAGAAGGCCTTCGCCATCGAGTCGGTCGAGTTGCCCGACAGCAGGACCTGCTCGTAGTTCGCCAGCGTGAACTCGGGGGCGGCCTCGATGGTGGCGAACACCCGCTGGCCGCGACCGCTGATCTCGCCGTCCGGTCCGCGCCACTCGTAGTCGCCGTTGGCCTGCACCGTGATCGTCGCGCCGTCGCCGAGGTCGGCCGTCTCGCCGGCGGTATACTGCGAGATCTCGCGCGAGGACGTGCCCCAGACCGAGATCGTTGCCACCGACACCGTCGGGTCCTCGTCGAAGAGGTTGCCGCTCACCACGAAGAGGTCGTCGTCAGCTACCCGGAAGTCGTCCGGGTCGGCCGCGCGCATCACCACGTTGCGCTCGGTCGGGAACAGCGAGGCCCACCAGCCCGAGCTCGAGATCTGGTCAGCGGTCCGGAAGGACGACACCAGAAGGCCCACGGTCGGGAACAGCCACAACAGCACGAGCAGCAGCGTCGCCAGGTGCACCGCCCAGGTGAGGCCGGACTTCTTTCCTGCAATATTGTCCATGTCTCAGTCCTCTCTCAGCGCATTTCCTTGCGGGCGTTGTAGACGTTCCAGACGAGGATCGGCGTCACCAGCAGCATGATCACGATGGCACTCGCCGAGCCCACGCCCCAGTCGCTGGCGCGGAACAGCTTGTCGTACATGTAATTGGCCAGAACCTGCGTCTCCCACTGGCCGTTGGTCATGGCGAAGACGATGTCGAAGATCTTGAGCACGACGAGCGTGATCGTGGTCCAGACCACAACGATGGTACCCATTATCTGCGGCACCTTGATCTTGAAGAAGATCTGGAACGGGTTTGCGCCGTCCACGATGGCGGCCTCGATCGTCTCCTCGGGGATGCCGCGCAGGGCGGCGGACAGGATGACCATGGCAAAGCCGGTCTGAATCCAGATGAGCACGATCATCAGGAAGAAGTTGTTCCAGAACGGGATGGTCAGCCACTGCTGCGGCTCGGTCCCGCCGAGGCCGAGGTAGATCGCGTTCAGGATGCCGATCTGCTCCTGGTCGATCGGGCGCGCGTCGTAGATCAGCTTGAAGATCACCGCGGCACCGACGAAGGAGATCGCCATCGGCATGAAGATCAGCGACTTGGCGAGGTTGCCCCAGCGGATCCGGTCGGTCAGCTGGGCAGCCAGCAGGCCGAAGGCGGTCGAGAGCGCGGGCACCACGATCAGCCAGAGCATGTTGTTGCGCATCGCTTCCCAGAACTTGGTTTCCGAGAACATCTGCTGGTAGTTGGCGAGCCCGACGAAGGCACCGCCCTGATCGCGGTCGGTCAGCGAGAGGCGCAGCGTCTCGACGACCGGATAGGCGAGGTAGAGGCCGAGCGCGAACAGCGCCGGGAACAGGAACAGCCAGGGCCGGATCATGTTGGCCCGGTTGATGTTCCGGCCGGCATTCGCACCGCGCGCTGGGAAGAGGACTTTGTCCAGGAACTGATTGGACAGGTAGAAGTAGGCGATGCATCCGCCCACGCCGAGAACGATGGTGATCAGACCCTGTATCGCCGGATTCATGGCGCGCTTCCCCCCTGTTCAGCTGGATCGGCGGACTGCCGGGCGTGTCGCCGCCCGTGCCTGTCCGGCCCGATGGGGGGATGCGCCGCGCCGGGCGGCGCATCCCGATCTTCTGGTCGGAAAGACCCTTACTTCAGGGCGTCCCAGCTCTGCTGGATCTCGTCCGCCACTTCGGTGGCCGGGGCGCCGCCCGCATAGTCCACCATGCCGGTCCAGAAGCTGCCGGCACCGACGCCGCCGGGCATCAGGTCCGAGCCGTCGAAGCGGAAGGTGGTCGCGCCGAGAAGGATGTCGTTCATCTTCGCGGTCGCTTCGTCCGAGAACTTCGAGCTGTCGACGGACTTAAGCGGGGTCAGGAAGCCGCCGCGCGCCATCCAGATCTCATGCGCTTCCGGGGTCTTCAGGAACTCGATCAGCGCGTGGGCCGCCGGGCTGTCGTTGGTGATCGCCCAGAGGGTGCCCGCGCCGAGAACCGGGTTGCCGAGGTCCTTGTCCGCGTAGGACGGGAAGTAGAAGAAGTCCGCGTCCTCGCCCACCACGGTGCCTTCCGGGAAGAAGGCCGGGATGAACGACGCCTGGCGGTGCATGTAGCACTGGGGCGGCGACGAGAAGAGGCCCTTCGGGCTGTCGCGGAAGTCGGTCGAGGCCACGGCCCCGGCGCCACCGGCGACATAGGCGTCGTTGCGCGCGAAATAGCCGAACTCATCGATGGCCGCGACGATGCGCGGATCGTTGAACGGGATCTCGTTGGTGACCCAGCCGTCATAGACGTCCGGGGTCTGCGTGCGCAGCAGCAGGTCCTCGACCCAGTCGGTTGCCGGCCAGCCGGTTGCGCCGCCCGAGCCCAGACCGATGCACCACGGCGTGCCGCCGTCCGCGACGATCTGGTCGGTCAGGGCCTTCAGCTCTTCCATGGTGGTCGGGACTTCGTAGCCCGCGTCCTCGAAGTTCTCCGGGCTGTACCACACCAGCGACTTCACATCGACCTTGTAGAAGAAGCCGTAGAGGTGGTCCGCCCCGTCAGCCCCGGCATAGGTGCCGAGATCGACCCAGGACTGGCCGGCCGCGTAGTTGTCGCGGACCCAGTCGCCGGTGCCGTCGGCCAGCGGCGTCAGGAAGCCCCGGCGCGCCATGTCGGCGGCGAGGCCGGGCTGCGGGAACACGGCCACGTTCGGTGCCGAACCGGCTTCCGCGTCGACCATGATCTGCTGTTCGAAGCTGTCGGAGCCGACGTAGCGCACGTCCGCGCCGGTCTGCTCGGCGAAGGCGCCGAGCACCTGCTCGACGACTTCCTGGTCCGGGCCGAGCCACGGGCCGAACACGGTCAGCTGCTGGCCGTCCAGGTTCATGTGGCTGGCGGCGCTTGCCATGCCAGCCGAAAGCGCGAGCACACCAGCGCCCGCCAAAAGCGTCTTTCTCATGTTTTCCTCCCGTCGGAACGCGGCCTGCGCTCCAGAGTTTTCTCCCAGCCCGCTCCGGGGTGACCTGAGACGCGGCCCCGTGCCGTCATGCGGCAGGACCCGCGCCGGGACTCAACCCCAAAGCGCTTTGGACGGTTTGACACTCTTTCGTCTGTTAGCGCCTGTCAACAGAGTCGGAGACCCGGGACGCCTAAAATCTGTTCAGGGCGAGGGTGTCCTGCGTTGCAGATGCCTCGATTGAATGCTTTTGACGTTTCGGAAGTTGTCGGTCTAACGTGGTTCGACTCAAAGCGCTTTGAAGGATCGCGGATGAATCTGCGGGAACTCTCCGAGAAGCTGGGCCTGTCCCAGACGACCGTCAGCCGCGCGCTGAACGGCTTTCCGGAGGTGTCCGAGCGGACCCGCAAGCGCGTGCTGGAGGCAGCGGAGCGCTACAATTACCGCCCGAACACCCGGGCGCAGAGCCTTGCCACCGGGCGGGCGCGGGCGATCGGGCATGTCATCACGCTCGACACCAGCCACGAGATGATGAACCCGATCTTCGGCGACTTCATCGCGGGCGCGGGATCGGTCTATGCCGGGGCGGGCTACGAGATGATCCTGTCCGTCGTGCGCGCCGAGGAAGAGCTCGACGCCTACCAGGACATGGCCAGCCGCCGCAGCGTGGACGGGATCATCGTGCATGGCCCGCGCGTCGGCGATCCCCGGCCCGAGCTGCTCGACCGCATCCGCCTGCCCTTCGTGGTGCATGGCCGGGTGCCGGGCTATGACGGCCCCTACTCGTGGCTCGACATCAACAACCGGCGCGCCTTCCGGCGCGGCACCGAATTCCTGATCGAGCTGGGCCACCGCCGGATCGCCCTGCTGAACGGGCTGGAGAACCTCGACTTCGCCCTGCGCCGCCGGGCCGGGTACGAAAGCGCGCTGGACGCGGCCGGCATTCCCGTCGACACCGGCCTGCTGGGCTCGGGCGAGATGACCGAGACGCATGGCTATCTCGGCCTGCGGCGGATGCTCGACCGGCCCGACCCGCCGACCGCGGTGCTCTGTGCCTCGATGCTGCAGGCCATCGGGGCCCGCCGGGCGCTTGACGATGCCGGTCTGCGGATGGGCCGGGACGTCTCGATCGTCATTCACGACGACATGCTGTCCTACCTGCGTAACGGCGACGCGCTGCCGCTCTTTACCGCGCTCCGCTCCTCGGTCCGCAAGGCCGGAGAGCGCTGCGCCGAGATCCTGCTTGAAAAGATCGCCACCGGGGACCAGACCCCGACACGGGAGCTCTGGGAAAGCGAACTGATGCTCGGCCGGTCCACGGCCCGTGCCCCCCACCTGCTCGACACCGAACGCTGACGGAGACCATGATGCCCCTCGGGTTTACCCGCGCCGACTTTCCGGAGAGCTTCCTCTTCGGCACCGCCACCTCGTCCTACCAGATCGAAGGGCACAGCTTCGGCGGAGCCGGACGCACGCATTGGGACGACTTCGCCGCAACGCCGGGCAACGTGGTCCGCGCCGAGAACGGCGATGTCGCCTGCGACCACTATCACCGGATGGACGAGGACCTGGACCTGATCCGCGACCTGAACGTCGACTGCTACCGCTTCTCCACGAGCTGGGCGCGGGTGATGCCGGAGGGGCGCGGCGCGCCCAATCCCGAGGGTCTCGACTTCTACGACCGGCTCGCCGACGGCTTGCTGGCGCGCGGCCTGAAGCCCTGCGCGACGCTCTATCACTGGGAACTGCCGTCGCCGCTGGCCGATCTCGGCGGCTGGCGCAACCCGGACCTGCCCTACTGGTTCGCCGAGTTCACCCACACGATCATGTCGCGGATCGGAGACCGGATGTATTCCGTGGCGCCGATCAACGAGCCGTGGTGCGTCGGCTGGCTCAGCCACTTCCTCGGCCACCATGCGCCCGGCCTGCGCGACCTGCGCGCCACCGCCCGCGCGATGCACCATGTCCTGAAGGCGCACGGCACCGCGATCGAGGCGATGCGGGGGCTGGGCATGACCAACCTCGGCGCGGTCTGCAACTTCGAATATCCCAACCCCGCCGACGGAAGCGCCGAGGCGCAGGCCGCCGCCGCCCGCTACGACGCGACCTACAACCAGTTCTTCCTGTCCGGGCTGTTCCACGGCCGGTATCCGGACCTCGCGATGGAAGGACTCGGCCCGCACCTGCCCGAGGGCTGGGAAGACGACTTCGCCCTGATCACCCAGCCGCTCGACTGGGTCGGGCTGAACTACTACACGCGCAAGAACATCGCCGCCGACGACGGGCCCTGGCCCGCCCTCAAGGAGGTCTCGGGCCCGCTGCCGAAGACCTCGATGGGCTGGGAGATCTTCCCGCAGGGCCTGCACCATTTCCTGACCATGGTGCACCGCGACTACACGAAGGGCCTGCCGCTGATCGTGACCGAGAACGGGATGTCGAGCGCCGACGCCCTGATCGGCGACCGGGTCGAGGACCCGCAGCGCATCGCCTATCTCGCCGACCACATCGCGCAGGTGAAGCGCGCGATCGACGAGGGCGTGCCCGTCGCGGGCTATTTCATCTGGTCGCTGATGGACAACTACGAGTGGGCGCTGGGCTATGAAAAGCGCTTCGGACTGGTGCACGTGGATTTCGACACGCTCACCCGAACGCCCAAGGCCTCTTACCATGCGCTCGTCGATGCGCTAGGGCGTGCCGCAAACGACTGACCCGAACCACAGGCCGCTGCCATGTCCAGCCCATCGCCCGTTTCGCTCGTCGCCGACATCGGCGGGACCAACACCCGCGTCGCGCTCGCCCGGGACGGGGCCCTTCTGACCGACACGATCCGGAAGTTCCGCAACGCCGAGGAACGCGGTCTGGAGCCGATCCTGCGCCGCTACCTGTCGGACACCACCGACGCGCCCTGCAACGCCGCCTGCGTCGCGGTCGCGGGCCCGGTGCGGAACGGCGTCGGAACGCTGACCAACCTCGACTGGGACATGGACGAGACCACGCTCGCCCGGGCGACCGGGGCCGGCGTGGCCCGGGTCATCAACGATCTCGAGGCGCAGGGACACGGCCTCGCCTGCCTCGACCCCGCGAAGGTCGTGACCGTGCGCAGCGGGCGCGACAGCGTCGAGAGCGATCCCTCGCTGGTGATCGGCGTCGGCACCGGGTTCAACGCCGCGCCCGTCCATCACCGCAACGGCGGCGCGCTGGTCGCGGCCTCCGAATGCGGCCACGCCAACCTGCCCGTCCGCACCGAGGACGACCTCGCACTCAACCGCTTCGTCGAGGCGTCCCACGGCTTCCCGGCAATCGAGGATGTTCTCTCCGGGCGCGGCATCGAGGCCGTCGATGCCTTTCTTGGCGGCGCCGACAAGCCGCGGCGCGCGGCGGCCGAGATCATGGCAGCGCTCGAAGAGGGCGAAGCCCGCGCGACCGAGACCGGGCGGATCTTCGTCAAATGCCTCGGAACCGTCGTCGGCAACCTCGCGCTGATCCACCTGCCGTTCCGGGGCATCTACCTTGTCGGCGGGGTCGCGCGGGCCTTCGGGCCGCATCTCGCGGCGCTCGGCTTCCACGAAGCGTTCCGCGACAAGGGCCGGTTCAGCGAGTTCATGGACGCCTTCCCGGTGCACCTCGTCGAGGATGATTTCGCAGCCCTGTCGGGCATGGCCGCGCACCTGCGCGATCTGCTGTCCCGCTGAGCGGGTGGTCCCGCAGGCGTTCAGGATTTCTTAGCACCTCGCCGTCCAGTCTGACGGGGCCCGATCGTCCGGGCGCGCGTTGGAGAGGTGTGTCATGGCTCACGGTCGGCGGTCGGTTCCCGGGCACGACGGACGATGAGTGCCGTGCTTCCCCTGCCCGCCCGCATGGACAGCGCCGTCGCCGCGGGGCTTGCAGACATCCTGCGCGCGCATCTCGGCCAGCCCCTGATCCTCGACGGCCAGGCGGTGGTGCACCTTGGCGGTCTCTGCCTGCAGGTCCTGTTGTCCTTCGCCCGATCCTGCCGCGACACCGGCACCCCGGTGCGGCTGCGCGACCCGTCCCTCGCCCTGACGGCGGCGCTGGCCGACTACGGCCTGCCGGACACCGGACTCGACGTGACACCGGAGGGCACCGCGTGACCCTGTCCGTTCTTGCCGTGGACGACTCGCGCACCATCCGCGACATGGTCCGCCTGACCCTCGACGGGGCCGGGCATCGCACCATCGTGGCGGAAGACGGCGAACATGCGCTCCGGATTCTCGACGACGGGCTGCCCGACGGCCTGCCGCGCCCCGATCTGGTCATCACCGACATCAACATGCCCCGCCTCGACGGGATCGGGCTGATCCGCGCACTGCGCCAGCGCCCAGCGACTCGGCTGGTGCCGATCCTCGTCCTGTCGACCGAAAGCGCTCAGACCCTCAAGGCGCAGGCGCGCGATGCAGGCGCGACCGGCTGGATCGTCAAGCCCTTCGACCCCGACCGCCTGCTGCAGGCGCTCGACCGCGTGGCGGGCTGACCCATGGCTGGTCCCGATCCAATGGACGCGATCCGCAAGACCTTCTTCCTGGAATGCGAGGACCTGCTGGAGGCACTGCTGGAAGGGCTGGACGCCCTCTCGACCGGGAGCGGCGACACCGACACGGTCCATTCCGTGTTCCGCGCCGTCCACTCGATCAAGGGCGGCGCCGGGGCGTTCGGACTGGACCGGCTGGTGACCTTTGCCCATCGCTTCGAAAGCGGCCTCGACGCCCTGCGCACCGGGCGGATCGAGGCCGACGCGGGCGCGCTGCAACTCTTCCTGCGGGCGGCCGACCTGCTGGGCGATCTCGTGCGCGCCAGCCGTGACGGCCTGCCGACCGATGCCGGGGCGGAGGACAGCGTTCTGGCCGATCTCGACGGGCTGCTCGGCACCCTGCCGGAGGAGCGGGAGGAAGACCTCGACTTCGCGCCCGCCATGCTGGCGATTCCCCTCGATGACGACACCCCCGCGGACGCGCCCGCGCCGCTGCGGCTCAGCTTCCGTCCGCACGAGGAACTCTACCTGTCCGGCAACGATCCGCGCCACATCCTCGCGGCCCTGTCCCGGCTCGGCCCGACCGAGGTGACCTGCCATGCCGAGGCGCTGCCCGATCTCGCCACGCTCAACCCTGAATCGAGCTACCTGCACTGGACCGTGCGTTGCGCCCCGGGCGTGACCACAGCCGATATCGAGGCCGCGTTCGAATTCGCGGCAGGGCTCTGCGACCTGGAGGTGACAGCCGACGAGGATCCCGTACCCGCAGCGGTCCCGGTCCCCGCCGACCCGCCGCCGCCGGACAAGAACCTGCCCGGCGCGGGCCCTGCCGCGCCGCCCCCGGCCGCGTCCTCCGCCTCGGCCGCGACGACGCAAACCCCGACCGTTCGCGTCGATCTCGACCGCGTGGACCGCCTCGTGAACCTCGTCGGCGAACTGGTCATCAACCAGGCGATGCTGTCGCAATCGGTGCGACAGGGCAGCCTTCCGCCGAATTCGCCGGTGATGGCGGGTCTCGACGAGTTCCTGCAACTCACGCGCGACATCCAGGACAGCGTGATGATGATCCGGGCGCAACCGATCAAGCCGCTCTTCCAGCGCATGGGGCGGATCGTGCGCGAGGCCGCGTCCCGGACCGGCAAGGCCGTGCGGCTCGAGACCAGCGGCGAAGGCACCGAGATCGACAAGACGGTGCTCGACAAGCTGACCGATCCCCTGACGCACATGATCCGAAACGCGGTCGATCACGGACTGGAATCGACCGAGGTCCGCCGCATCGCCGGGAAACCGGACGAGGGCACCGTCCACCTCGCCGCGCACCACCGCTCCGGCCGGGTCATCATCGACGTCAGCGATGACGGCGGCGGCCTCGACCGGGCGCGGATCCGGGCCCGCGCCATCGAACGGGGACTGCTGTCCGAGGAGGCCGACCCGACCCCCTCGGACCTCGATGCCCTGCTCTTCCAGCCCGGATTCTCGACCGTCGATACGGTGTCGGACCTGTCCGGCCGCGGCGTGGGCATGGATGTCGTCAAGCGCGCGATCCAGACCCTCGGCGGGCGGATCGCCATCACCACCGAGCCCGGCCAGGGCACGACCTTCAGCATCTCGCTGCCGCTGACGCTGGCCATTCTCGACGGCATGGTGGTCGAGGCCGGGGGCGAAACCATGGTGATGCCGCTCGGCGCGGTTCTCGAAACCCAGACCGTGACCGGCGCGGACATGGATGCGCTGACCCCCGAAAGCCGTGTGCTGCGGGTGCGCGGGCGCATGCTGCCCCTCCTCGATCTCGGCGAGGTGCTCGGGCACCACCCACGCCGCGACGACCTCGCCGGCTGCGTCGCCCTGATCGTCCAGGCCGAGGGCGGCAGCCGCTATGCCCTGACCGTGGACCGCATCGCCGATCAGCGGCAGGTCGTCATCAAAGGCCTCGGGGACAGCTACGGTCCGATCCCCGGGATCGCCGCGGCCACCATCCTCGGCGACGGGCAGGTTGCCCTGATCCTCGACCCGATCGAGTTGCGCGAACACGCCCCCGGGGCCCGCCGCCCGCTTGCGGAGACCATGCCATGACCCAAGCCGTCCCCGATCCCGGCGCTGCGCCCGTCCCGGAGGCGCCGCCTCTCCCGGAGGATCGCCAGATCGAGTTACTGGCCTTCCACTTGGGCGGACAGGAATACTCGGTCGACATCATGTCCGTCCGCGAGATCCGGGGCTGGAGCAAGCCGACACCACTGCCGCACGCGCCGGGCTACCTCCGCGGCGTGATCAACCTGCGCGGCACCGTGTTGCCCATCATGGACCTCTCGGAACGGCTGGGGCTCGGCCGGCGCGAGGCCTCGGGGCGCGACGTCATTATTGTAATCGAGGCCGAGGGGCGCAGCATCGGGCTGCTGGTCAGCGCGGTCTCCGACATCCTGACCGTCCCGTCCGACGCGCTCGACGCGCCACCGGACCTGACCGGCGAGGACGGGGCACGCTTTCTCTCGTCGATCGCACTGCACGGCGACTGCCTGACGCGGGTGCTGGACCTCTCCGCCGTCCTGCCGCCCCGGACATCGGCGCTGATCTGATCATGGGTGCCCTGCCCCAGACCCGGCCCCTGACCGGTGGCACTGCCGACGCCGGCACGCTCGGCCCGGACGACTTTGCCCGGATCGCCGGTCTGGTGCGGGACGCGGCCGGTCTGTCGCTGAGCCCGATCAAGCGCCCGATGGTCGAATCGCGGCTGCGCAAGCAGGCCAGGGCGCTGGGCCTCCCGGACCTGCGCAGCTTCCTCGCGCGCCTCGACGCGGGCCCGGACCCCGAGGACCTGCGGATCGTTGTCGGGGCGCTGACTACGAACATCACTTCCTTCTACCGCGAACCCCACCATTTCGAGGTCCTGCGCCAAACGATCCTGCCGACACTGGCCGCCGGGCGCGACCGAAGCGCGCCCGTCCGCTTCTGGTCCGCCGGGTGCTCGGACGGCATGGAACCCTATACGCTGGCCGCCGAACTGGACATCGCCTGGAGCGAGGCCGCCGCGACCCGGGCGCGTATCCTTGCGACCGACATCGATGCCGAGATGATCGCCGCCGCGCGGGCCGGGCGCTACGACGCGGGCCGGGTCAAGGGCATGCCGCCCGATCGCCGCGCGGCGCTGCTCGAGACGGAGCAGGCGGATCACGTCACGGTGCGGAGCGCGCTGCGCCGCCGTGTGATCTTCAATGTCCACAACCTGCTCGAACCCTGGCCGATGCGGCACCCGTTCGACGTGGTCTTCTGCCGGAATGTCGTCATCTACTTCGACGACAGCTTGCGCCTGTCGCTCTGGCCCAGGTTCGCCGCCGCGATCCGGCCCGGCGGCTGGCTGTTTCTCGGTCATTCCGAACGCATCGTCGGCCCGATGCTCGGCTGCTTCCGGCAGGCGGGCACGACGCTTTATCAACGCACGGACACCCCCGCCCCGGGTGCCGCGCCCAACGGTGGCGGAGGTCCGGATGTCCCTGCGTGACAAGCTGAGATTGCTCGTCGTCGACGACATGTCGACCAGCCGGGGCCTGATCGTCCAGGCGCTCGAGGGCTTCGGCCTCGCGCATGTCGAGACGGCCGAGTCGGGGGAGGAGGCGCTGACCGTCCTGCAACGCGCCCCGGTGCACCTCGTGCTGTCGGACTACAACATGCCGGGCATGTCGGGCCTCGATCTGCTGGCACGCGTCCGGGCGACCCCCGCGATGCGGGCAATCGGCTTCATCCTGATCACCGGGCGCGCGGATCGGGACCTGATCGCGAAGGGCAAGTCACTGGGGCTGAACAACTATCTCGCCAAGCCCTTCGCGGCGCAGGATCTCAGGGCCTGCCTCGAAGCCGTGGTCGGGCGGCTGTGACCGATCCGGCGCAGGCGCCCGCGACGGCCCCGGGTGTGGCGTCCGTGCTGGCCGGGCTCTGCGCCGAGGAGGTCCTGACGCTGGCGCAGGCAATCGTGCGGATCGAAACCGCGCTGGGCGATGTCATCGACAAGCCCAACGAGACCCCGAGAAAGCTGGTGCAGGAACTGCAGGAACTGGACATGCTGCGCCAGACGCTGGAGGCACTGGGCGCGGTGCTGGGTCTGCTGGCACGCGAACCCGGGGACGCCGGGCTGATCGCCGGGATCCGGGCCGTGCCACTGGAGACCCTGCGCACGCGGCTTCTGAGCGAGGAGCGACCGCCACAGGAGACAGGGATCGAGTTCTTTTGAGATTGGCTCCATTTGGGGGCGGCAGTTTCAGAGCTGTCGCCGGGTGCAACGCGGCGGCCGCCGAAGGCTAGTGAAGTTGCGGAACGCAAACCGCCTTCCCGGATCAGCGAGGTCGTGAATGCCCGGCTCGCCGGTGCGAGGTTGGGAACGCCCCGCCAGCCTGCACCAGTCTCGAAACAGTGGGTTTGCGCCCGCCCCCGAAGAAGCGCGGCGGAGGGACAGGGGAGGTCCGTGGCGTCGGCAGCCTCCCGCGCGGCCCAGTGGACCCGTCCGCCGACCCCGGGTGTTGCGGCATGGCACCCGTGGCACCGGGACGCCGGAAGCCGCCGCACCTCGCTGTCTGGGTCCAGGGACAGGGTGTCATCAGGCCCGCGGCAGTCGGGACATCCATGGATTCCTCGCGACCGGACTACGAACCAACCCGATATGGCGCCGTGCTCAGGCCTCGACCGCAGAAGGCAGGGCTTCCGCTCGGACGACGGGGTAGTCCCCCAAGTCGCCCTTTTCAACTCGTACCACCCCCCTCCCCCGACGCTGCGAGAGTGACCGACAATCTTCCTCAAACCCGCCGCGTTCGCCACAGCCTCACCACATCTTGCCCGCCGCACCGCCCCGGCTGCGAAAGGGCGCGTTAACCCGCCGGGCGTCTACTGGGCGCACCGGGCACGGGGTGAACGCGTCCGGCCACTGTATCGAGGTGGAGCGAGGGGACAATGAAACCGTTTCAGACCATCGGTCTGAAGCTGGCGGGGCGGACTGCGCCCTGCGGCTTCGGGGACCGTCTATTCAGAACCGTTCGGGCCAGACCCGCCCGAAAGATCGGACACGCCGCAGCCATCGCGGCGCTGGCAGCGGCCCTGCTGCTTGCCGCGCCCTTCGATCCGCAGCCCCGGCCCGGGCCCGCCCCGGCGCAGGCGGACACGTTGATCGTCGGCAACGACCAAGGCGGACGCCTCGACCGGCGGGTCGAGCTGATCCGTCGCCTGCGGGCCACCGGAACCTCGGTGCGCATCACCGGGGCCTACTGCAACTCGGCCTGCACGATGTATCTCGGGTTGCCGAACGCCTGCGTCGCGCCGACCACGGTCTTCGGGTTTCACGGACCGTCCAGCCAGATCTACGGCGTCGGGCTGGCCCCGGCCGAGTTCGAACGCTGGTCGCGGGTCATGGCCGACCACTACCCCAGCCCGATCCGCGGCTGGTTCCTGCGCGAGGCCCGCTACGTGATCGTGGGGATGAGCCAGGTGCGCGGCAGCGACCTGATCCGGCTCGGCGTCCGGGCCTGCTGAGGCGCGAACGACACGGGGGCGGCGTGGACGCCGCCCCCGTCGTTCGGCCGGTCGGAGCGGTCACTCCGCGGCGCGGGCCGGGCTCTGCTTGAGCGCCTCGATCGCGTCCCACTGCGACAGGAAGACCTCTCCGGTCAGCTCGTCGAGGAAATGCGTGCGCTGCAGGCGGTCCATCACCGGGCCCTTGACCTCGGACAGGTGCAGCTTGATGCCCATGTCCTTGAACCGCAGGTTGATGGCCTCGAGGCTTTCGAGCGCGCTCATGTCGATCTCGTTGACCGCCGGGCACATCAGGACGACATGGCGCAGGCTCGGGTCGGCAACCACACGGTCGAGCAGGTAATCCTCGAGGTACCGCGCGTTGGCGAAGTAGAGGCTCTCGTCGATCCGGACCGTCACGACGCCCGGGGTGGTCCGGACCTTGTGGCGCAGCACGTTGCGGAAGTGCTGGGTGCCGGGGACGATGCCGACCTCGGCGATGTGCGGCCGCGACGTCTTGTAGAGATAGAGCACGATCGAGACCGCGACCCCGGTCGAGACACCGACCTCGACCCCCAGGCCGAGCGTCAGCAGGATGGTGGCGGCGACGGCGGCGAAGTCGGCCCCGGCATAGCCCCATGTCTTCTTCAGGATCGACAGGTCCACGAGGCTGAGCACCGCGACGATGATCGTGGCCGCCAGCGTGGCATTGGGGAGGAAGTAGAGCAGCGGGGTCAGCAGCAGCGCGGCGATCAGGATGCCGACGGCGGTAAAGGCCCCGGCGGCCGGCGTTTCGGCCCCGGCGTCGAAGTTCACGACCGAGCGCGCGAAACCGCCGGTGACCGGGTAGCCGCCCGACAGGGCCGCCGCGATGTTCGAGGTGCCGAGGCCGACGAGCTCCTGGTCCGGCACGATGCGCTGACGCCGCTTGGCGGCGAGGGTCTGCGCGACGGACACGGACTCGACGAAGCCGATGACCGAGATCAGCAGCGCGGGTCCGGCCAGTTGCAGCCAAAGGTCCGGGTTGAAGCTCGGCAGCGACAGCGGCGGCAGGCCCTGCGGGACGCTGCCGACGATCCGGACGCCCTGGTCCGCGAGCCCCAGCGCCCAGGTCAGCAGCGTGGTCACCGCGACCGCGGCCACCGGCCCGGCCTTCGCCACGATGTCGGCCATGCGCGGCTTCAGCCCTGCCTTCAGAAGCAGGGGTTTCAGCCCCTTGCGGACCCAGAACAGGAAGGCGACCGTGCCGACGCCGATGACGGCGGTGATCGGGTTGGTTTCCGGCAGATGCGTCACGAGGCTTTCGAGCAGCTCGACCAGCGTGTGCCCGGAGGCCGGGACGCCGAGGATGTGCTTCAGCTGGCTGACAGCGATCAGGATGCCGGAAGCGGTGATGAACCCGGCGATCACCGGGTGCGACAGGAAGTTGGCGAGAAAGCCGAGGCGCAGCAGGCCCATCAGGGTCAGCATCAGGCCCGACAGGAAGGCGAGCGTGATGGCCGCCGCGATGTATTCGGCGGTGCCCGACAGCGCGAGGTTGCCGACCGCTGCGGCCGTCATCAGCGAGACGACCGCCACAGGCCCGACCGCCAGCGCGCGCGAGGTGCCGAAGATCGCGTAGGCGAAGAGCGGCGCGATCGAGGCATAGAGGCCCATCTCGGGCGGCAGACCGGCCAGCAGCGCGTAGGCCAGCGACTGCGGGATCAGCATGATGGTGACGATGATAGCGGCCACGAGGTCGCTGGTCAGCGTGTCTTTCGAGTAGGTGGCGCCCCATTCGAGGATGGGGAAATAGCGTTTCAGTCCGTTCATCTGCCCGGCCCTTCTTGTCCTGTTCGTCTTGACGGCACGGACCCCGGAACGGCGTCCGGGGTCCGGCCGATGGTCTGGCCCGGTGTCAGGAGGCGGCGACCGTCTCCGGTTTCACCATCCATTCCTTGCCCTTGAGCATCGCCCGCCAGTAAACCGGCGGCAGCACCTGCTCCTTCAGCAGCCACGCGGCGCGGCTGGGCTTGGTGCCGTCGATCACCCATTTCGGGAAGCTCGGCAGCAGCGCCCCGCCGTAGCCGAACTCCGCCAGCACGATCTTGCCGCGCTCGACGGTCAGCGGGCAGGACCCGTAGCCGTTGTAGATCGCGTGGGCCGACAGGCCGTCGATGTCGGCGGCCACGTTCTCGGCCACCACCGGGGCCTGCATCCGCGCGGCGGCGGCGGTCTTGGCATTCGGCGCGTTCATCACGTCGCCGAGGCTCCAGACGTTGTCATAGCGCTTGTGGCGCAGCGTGGCCTGGTCGACGTCGACCCAGCCCGCGGCATCCGCCAGCGGCGAGACCCGGATGAAGTCCGGCGCAGTCTGAGGCGGCGTCACGTGCATCATGTCGAACTCGACGGCGACCTGGCGGACCGGCTCTTCGGGCGTCTTGACCTCGAAATAGGCCGTCTTTGCCTCGCCATCGACGGCGACGAGGTTCGAGAAGAAGTTCAGGTGGGCGTTGTAGCGCTCGATGTATTTCATCAGCGCGGGCACGTAGTCCTTCACCCCGAACAGCACCCCGCCCGCGTTGTGGAACTGGATGTCGATGTTCTTCAGCACCCCGGTCCGGGTCCAGTGGTCGCCCGACAGGTACATCGCCTTCTGCGGTGCGCCCGCGCACTTGATCGGCATCGGCGGCTGGGTGAAGAGCGCGCGGCCCTCCTTCATCTCCGACACCAGCTTCCAGGTGTAGGGCGCCAGGTCGTAGCGGTAGTTGGAGGTCACGCCGTTCTTGCCCAGCGTGTCCACCAGCCCTTCGACCTTGTGCCAGTCGAGCTTCAGGCCCGGGCAGACGATCAGCCGGTCGTATTTCACCACCCGGCAGCCGTCGAGGATCACCGCGTTGTTCTCCGGCTCGAAGGCGGCGACGGCGGCCTTGATCCAGTGCACGCCCGCCGGGATCAGCGAGCCCATCGTGCGGGCAGTGCTGGCGGCCTCGAAGACGCCGCCGCCGACCATGGTCCAGCCGGGCTGGTAGTAGTGGATGTCGGCGGGATCGATGATGGCGATCTCGACCTCGGGCTTGCGGGCCTTCAGCGAGGCCGCGACCGAGATCCCGGCCGCCCCGGCGCCGACGATCACCACCTGGTAGCTGGCGTCGGCGCGGTCGGTGGGCGTCTTGCCGCCGTTGGCGATCCGGCGCACCACGCCGCCCATGTCGTAGCCTGCCGCCTTGGTCGCGGCGAGGATGTCGGCCACCGATTTCTCCTTGGCCACCGACAGCGACCACAGCGTCGCCGAGCGCATGCCCGAGCGGCAGAACGCCAGAACGGGTTTCGGCAGTTCCTGCATCATGGTCCCGAAGGCGGCGGCATCCTCATCGGTGACCTTGCCCTGGGTGATCGGCAGGTAGCGCGCCTGCAGGCCCGCCGCGCGGGCGGCCGCCTCGATCTCGTCGAAGGTCGGCTGGTCCATGCCCTCGCCG
>JAUIAU010000136.1 GCA_030425185.1 Alphaproteobacteria bacterium | reverse complement strand
TCGGGAAGTAAGGCTCGATGCGCGCCATCTGCGCGTCCGTCAGCCAGAAAAGATTGCTCATGTCACCGCTCGCTTTTCGGGCAGTGAATCAGAAGGTTAGGGCTTGATCAATGGGTCCTGACCCTAGGGTCCAGACTCATTGAGGGTCAAAGCCAGAAGATGACGGCGGCGGCGAGCGCGATGGCGGACAGGAAGACCTTCGGGCAACCCCCACACCCCCACCGACACCGCACCGACGCGATACCGACGTCATACCGACGTGATACCGACGTACCGTACGGTGCCCCTTGACAGCGCCTGCAGGGGGCCGCAGCGGCCGGGGCCGGTCCGGTTTCCCCTGTGGAAAACACTGTTGCCGAACTGTTGACAAAGCCGGGGAGTCTCAAGGATTCCTTGGACTTGTCGCACAGGCTTGTCTATTCTCCACATCATTAGGGATGCTGGCGTGCGAGGCTTCCGCGATGAACTATGAATACAAGGTCGTTCCCGCCCCGAAGAAGGGCCGCCCGGGCAAGGGCATCAAGGGGACAGAGGCGAAATTCGCCAATGAATTGATGGGGTTGATGAACGAGCTCGGGGCCGAGGGCTGGGAGTACGTCCGCTCCGACACGCTGCCCTGCGAAGAGCGCGTCGGCCTCACCGGCAAGACCATGACCTACCAGAACATCCTCGTCTTCCGCCGCCCGCAGGCCGACCTGGCCCGCCCGGCCCAGCCCCGGCACCTGCCCGCGCAGGACGCGGAAATCCTAGCGATTCCAGCGCCCTCCGAGCAGGCCGGCATCCTCGGCGTCCTCCGCGCCCGCAAGCTGATGCGCGACGACGGCACCACCACCTACAGCGGTGTCGCCGCCGAATAGGCTCACGTCCCGATCTTCAGCCCCAGCGCGTGGATCCGCCCCACGAGGTCCTTGCCCAGCGCTTCGTGCACCGCCCGGTGCGCCGCCACCCGGCTCAGCCCCGCGAACGCGTCGGCGGTGATCTCGACGTTGAAGTGCGTCTCGCCGCCCTCGCGCCACCCGCCATGGCCCCTGTGGCTCTCGCTGTCGTCCACCACGGACAGCGCGCGCGGCGCGAAGGCCTCCTTAAGGCGCGTCTCAATCTCGGCTCTCAGACTCATTTTTACCTCCGGCCCCCTTTCGCTTCACAGTCCGACGCTTAAACTCTGCCGTCCGAGTCGAAAAGGAAGAGAGCATGGCAGACCGGTCCCCGTTCGATTTCGACATGCGCGTGTCGTCCGACAAGAAGCGCAAGACGCGCGGCCGGCGGGGCATGTCGGGCGCCGTCGAGACGTCGACGCGCGTCTGCGAGCACGAGGGCTGCGACAAGCCGGGCAAGTACCGCGCGCCGAAGTCGCCGGACCGCATGGACCAGTACTACTGGTTCTGCATGGAGCACGTCCGCGCCTACAACCTGAACTGGAACGCCTTCGCCGCCGCAGCCGAGCAGGACCTCGCCGCGCAGATGGCCTCGGACAAGGTGTGGAACCGCGACACCAAGCCGTTCCGCCGCTCGGTCGAGGAACAGGCCTGGGCGCGGCTGGGGATCAGCGACGCGCACGAGGTGCTGGGCCAGAACGCCACCCGCAACCCGGGGCGCGCGACCACCGGCACCCGCAAGCTGCCGCCGACCGAGCGCAAGGCGATCGAGATCCTCGACGTGCGCGACACCGCCACCAAGACCGAGGTGCGCAAGGCCTACAAGGCCCTCATCAAGGTGCTGCACCCCGACATGAACGGCGGCGACCGCTCGGACGAGGAGCGGCTGCAGGAGGTGGTTTGGGCCTGGGACCAGATCAAGGACAGCCGCAATTTCCGGGACTGAGGGCCTGACTTGACAGGACTTGCCCGCCGGTCGGACCCTGCGGGCCTTGTTCCAGCCCTTGCCCGAGGTGATTTCATGGCCCTGTTTCCGTTCCGCCGCGCGGCCCTTGCCGCCGTCCTTGCGCTGATTGCCGGGACGGCGACGGCGCAGACAAGCGATCCTTTCGCGCTGCCGGACGCGGCGGCGGTGGACTGGGAGATCGTCCAGCGCTTCATGCCCTTCGCCGGGCTCGACGACCCGGAGGGCACCTTTGCCGCCTATGCCTTCCGCCCGGGCGAGAGTGCCTCCGACTGGCACCGGCGGCTCTGGACCCGGGACGGGGACGGGTTCGCCTCGCCCTATGCCGCGGCGCTGGCCGCGAACCGCCGCGACCGCCTGCCGTGGGATGCCACAGGCCAGCGCGCAAGCCGCACCGTCACCGAGGCCGTCCGCCGCGAGACCGATCCCGCCTACCGGATCGCGGTCCGGCTGGCCTATCCCCACGAGGGCCCGTGCATCTGGACCGTGGACGGCGCGCCGACCCGGGTCGCCGACTGCACCCGGCCGCACCGCCGCGACATCGCGCTGGCCGGGTCCACCGTGTCGCTGCGCTTCGACGGCGGCCTCGGCGGCGTCACGCTGCGGCTGGTCCCGACGCACGAGGTGATCGTGGCGCTCGGCGACAGCTTCGGCTCGGGCGAGGGCAATCCGGACCTGCCCGCGCTCTGGGACGCGGACTGGGATTACGTGGCCGATGGCGCGGTCGGGCGGACGACCTGGCTCGCCCGGATGAACCCGCTGGTGATCGACCGCGAGGCACGCTGGCTCGACGAGCGCTGCCACCGCAGCTTCTTCTCGCACCAGACCCTGACCGCGTTCCGCATCGCCTCGGCGGACCGGCACCGGCTGGTCAGCTACCTGCACTATGCCTGCACCGGGGCGGAGATGTTCGACGGGGTGCTCCTGCCGCAGATCGCGCCGGGGCGCGTGCGCGGCAAGGGCGAGGCCGAGGTGGCCAACCGCTACAGCCAGATCAACGCGGCGGTGCTGGACCTTTGCCGCGCGCCGCGCCTGACCTACGAGAGCGCCACGCCGCAGGTGATCGGCGGCCAGAACCTGTGGGCCCTGCACCGGCGCGGCGGCCTGCACGTGCCGCGCCCCCCGTTCGGCCGGATGGGGCCGGACAGTTTCCTGCGCCTGTTCGACGAGTTCGACGACACCCTGCGCCGGTACTGGCAGGACGACACCGCCCCGCGCGGGGGCTTCCTCGTCTGTCCCGGTGACGGGCTGCGCGTCCCGGACCGGGTGCTGCTGTCGATCGGCGGCAACGACATCGGGTTCGGCAACATGGTGCGCTATTACCTGTCGCCGCTGAACACCGGGGTGGACGGGGCGCTGCTGCCCGATTTCTGTCCGGCGGGGGCGTTCCGCTACGACGCCAGCAACACCGAGGCGACGCGCCACTGCCAGCGCCGGGACGCCGCGATGCGCTACAACATGG
>JAUIAU010000135.1 GCA_030425185.1 Alphaproteobacteria bacterium | reverse complement strand
TTAGGCCGTCCGCGCTTCGCGCCGTTCGGCCAGCGCCCGGCGGATGATCTGGGTCGAGCTGGACAGGAAGAGGCCCGCCATCAGCGCCGCCACGATCAGGTCCGGCCAGCCGGTGCCGGATCCCCAGACACCGACTGCCGCGAGCATGACCGCCACGTTGCCGATCGCATCGTTGCGCGAGCAGAGCCAGACCGAGCGCACGTTGGCATCGCCGTCGCGCCAGCGCATCAGCAGCAGCACCGAGGCCACGTTCGCCGTCAGCGCCAGCAGGCCGATCACCCCCATCACCGGGGCATCGGGCACGCCCTGGACGAGCACGCCCCAGGCCGTCGCGCCGAGCACCCAGAGCCCCATGGCGGCAAGGCTCAGCCCCTTCAGCAAGGCCACCGTCGCCCGGGTCGCCAGCGCCTGCCCGATCACGGCGAGGCTCAGGGCATAGGTCGCGGCATCCGCGCCGAAGTCGAGGGCGTCGGCCTGCAACGCGCGGCTGCCGGCCAGCGCGCCTGCCGTCATCTCGACGAGGAACATGCCGCCGTTCAGGACGATCACCGCCCAGAGGGCGCGGCGGTAGGCCGGGCTGACCCCGTCGAAGCTCAGGTCGTGGTCGTGGTGGTCGTGTGGCATCGGGTCTCCTTTCGACTCGGGAGATCGAGACCTAATTCCTCTAGGGACTAGAGGTTCAAGGGGGTGTCCCATGCTGGCCATCGGCACACTGTCGCAGCGCACCGGGGTCAAGGTGCCGACGATCCGCTACTACGAGGAGATCGGCCTGCTCGCGCCGCCGGGACGCAGCGCGGGCGGCCAGCGCCGCTACGGTGCGGACGACGTGGCCCGGCTGAGGTTCATCCGGCATGCCCGCGACCTGGGCTTCGGGCTGGAGGCGATCCGGTCGCTGCTGGACCTCGCCGCGCATCCCGACCGGTTCTGCGCCGAGGCCAACGCGCTCGCCATGGCGCAGTTGCGGGACGTGCAGGCCCGTGTCGCCCGGTTGCGGCGGCTCGAGGGCGAGTTGCAGCGCATCGTGGCGGCCTGCGACGGCGGGCATCCGGCGGCCGAGTGCGGGGTGCTCGACGCGCTGGCCGATCACGACGGCTGTACCGGGCCGCACTGACGCGGCGCTCCCATCCTCGTGGCTTGACCTTCCCGGGACCCTCGCCCACGGTCCCGGCGACCTGAACTCCGGTGACGCATGAGCAAGACCCCCGCGCCCTTCGCGCCCTTCGAATGGATGATCGCCTGGCGCTATCTCCGGGCCCGCCGGGCCGAGGGCGGGGTCAGCGTGATGACCTGGATCTCGCTGATCGGCATCACGCTCGCGGTGTTCGCGCTGATCGCCACGCTCGCCGTGCGCTCGGGCTTCCGCTACGAGTTCGTGGACACGATCCTCGGCGCCAACGCCCATGCCACGATCTATACCACCCTGCGGGTGACCGAGACCGGCCAGACCACCCGCGCGATGGAGGATTACGAGGACCGCGCCGCCCGCATCGCCGCGCTGCCGTTCGTGACCCGGGCCGCGCCGCTGGTGCGGGGGCAGGTGATGGCGACGCTGCGCAGCCGCAATGCCGGGGTCGAGGTCTTCGGCATCGCCGAGGCGGACCTGCGCTCGATCCCGCGCATCGCCAACCCCGAGCAGGAATACGGCAGCCTCGACCGCTTCGCCGAGGGGGTGTCGATCGGCGCGGGCGTGGCGCAGGTGCTGAACGCCACCGTCGGCGACCGGATCAAGCTGATCTCGCCGGACGGGGTGCGGACCGCCTTCGGAACCAGCCCCCGGGTCAAGACCTACGAGGTGGTGCACATCTTCTCGGTCGGGCGCTACGACATCGACCGCACCCGCATCTACATGCCGTTCGCCGAGGCACAGGCCTATTTCAACCGCACCGGGGCCGCTGACGAGATCGAGGTGATGGTGGACCAGCCGGAACGGGTGGACGACTACGCCCTCGACCTGATGCGGGCCTCGGGCGACGACACGCTGATCTGGACCTGGCGCGATGCCTCGGGCGCGTTCCTGCGGGCGCTCGACATCGAGGACAACGTGATGTTCATCATCCTGTCCATCCTGGTGCTGATCGCGGCGATGAACATCGTCTCGGGCCTGATCATGCTGGTCAAGAACAAGGGCCGGGACGTCGGCATCCTGCGCACCATCGGGCTGAGCGAGGGCTCGATCCTGCGGGTTTTCTTCATCTGCGGGGCCTTCACCGGCCTGATCGGCACCGCGGCGGGCACGGCGCTGGGCTGCCTCTTTGCGCTCTACATCGACCCGATCTTCTCCTTCGTGAACTGGGTTGCGGGCGGGGGCGTCTGGGACCCCTCGATCCGGGGCATCTACGACCTGCCGGCGCGGCTGGAACTGACCGACGTGCTGTCGGCGGTGTCGCTGTCGCTGGGGCTGTCGTTCCTCGTGACCATCTTCCCGGCCCGGCGCGCGGCCCGGATGAACCCTGTGGAGGCGCTCCGCTATGAGTGAGGCCGTCCTGCACCTGTCGGGCATCCGGAAAAGTTATCGCAAGGGCGAGATCGCGGTGCTGCGCGGGGTGGACCTGACCCTTCAGCCGGGCGAGGTCGTGGCCCTCGTCGCGCCCTCCGGGGCGGGCAAGTCGACGCTGCTGCACATCGCGGGCCTGCTCGACACCCCCGACACGGGCGAGGTGGCGCTGAACGGGCGCAGGATGACCGGGCTCGACGACCGGACACGGACGACTGCGCGACGGCGCGAGGTGGGCTTCGTCTACCAGTTCCACCACCTGCTGCCCGAGTTCAGCGCGACCGAGAACCTGGTCCTTCCGCAACTCGCCGATGGCGTGTCCCGCCGCGCCGCGGAGGCGCGGGCGACGGAGTTGCTGGACCAGATGGGACTGGCCTCGCGCGCGGGGCATCGCCCGGCCGCGCTGTCGGGCGGCGAGCAGCAGCGGGTGGCGATTGCCCGGGCGCTGGCGAACGCGCCGCGCCTGCTTCTGGCGGACGAGCCGACCGGCAACCTCGACCCCGAAACCAGCGACCGGGTGTTCGAGGCGCTGATGCGGCTGGTGCGCGAGACAGGTCTGGCGGCGCTGATCGCGACGCACAACCACGCGCTGGCCGCGCGCATGGACCGGGTCCTGCGGCTGGAGCAGGGGCTGCTCGTCTGAGCGACCGTGGTTTCTTTTGCGACTAAGTCGCAATTGCGTTGACTTCTTGCGAATGGCTCGCATATGTCAGGCATGGCCCCGCTGAGACTGTCACACCCGACCTGCCGGACGAGGACCGACCGACCATGCGCCTGACCCGCCGTTCCCTGCTGATGACCGCCGCCGCCGCGGCT
>JAUIAU010000038.1 GCA_030425185.1 Alphaproteobacteria bacterium | reverse complement strand
GGCGTTGTTGCATTACCCTCGCCTGAGGCGTGACTGCCCCTTACCCCACTGACGTCATGCCACGCGGATGATCTCGGCGGTGCCGAGGGCGTTGAAGCGGTTCATGAGGGCGATGCGGATGTGGATTTCGGCGGTCTGTCGGTCGGGGTCTCGTGCCATGATACGCTCGCCGAAGGATTTCAGACAGCGCATCTTCGCCTCGATCCGGCTGCGGGCGTGGTATCCGGTCCAGCGTTTCCAGAACGCCCGCCCGTAGTATCGCGTCGCGCGCAGGGTGTCGTTGCGGGCGCGTGCAGCCGGGCAGTCTTCTTTCCAAAGACGTCCGTTCTTTCGGATCGGGATGATCGGAACGGCATCGCGTTCGATGATGGCCTTGTGGCAGCGGCGTGTGTCGTAGGCACCGTCGGCGGTGACCGTGCCGATCTGCTCTTCCTCGGGGATCTGGCCGAGCAGGTCGGGCAGCACGGGGCTGTCGCCGTCGCGGCTGGGGGTGAATTCCACGGCCCGGATGTCGGAGGTGGCCGGGTCCATGGCCAGATGGACCTTGCGCCATTGGCGTCGGCCCTGCACTCCGTGCTTGCGGGCCTGCCATTCGCCATCGCCGAGGAACTTGATCCCGGTGCTGTCGACCAGCAGGTTCAGCGGACCATCTGCGCGGCGATAAGGGACCTGAACGGCCAAGGTCTTTTGCCTGCGGCACAGCGTGGAAAAGTCCGGCACGGGCCAGTCCAGGCCGGCCAGTCGCAGCAGGCTGGCCACCATCCCGGCGGTCTGGCGCAACGGCAACTTGAACAGGACTTTGATCGATAAGCAGAACTGTATGGCCGCATCGGAAAACACCGCCGGACGTCCGGGGCGACCGTCACGCGGCGCGCGCCAGGTCATGTCCTTGTCGACCCAGATCAGCAGAGACCCCCGCTTCCTGAGCGACGCGTTGTAGCTGGACCAGTTCGTCGTGCGATAGCGGGCGGGAGATGGCTTGCTCATGCACCGCGTCTAACGCCATGGATTCGCGAAGTGAATCCTTGGTCGTCAGACTTTTGCAACAACGCCCACGGAATAGCGAAAGGAGCCGAAAAACCCGAGCGTCGGGGCAAATCAAGGCTTTGTCACACGGTCCCGGTATGTATGATCGCACCATCACGATCCGGACCGCGCAGGGCCATGCCCGCGCTGCCACCGGGGTCCAACCGGAAAACCGGAAGAACCATGCCCGCGCACCATCGCGAAACGGGCAGATAACGGGAGGAAGACCGACCATGAAGACACCCAGAATCCCCGCCATGCCGATGACGCGTCGCGGCGTCATGAAAAGCGCCGCCGCCGTCACCGCGGCGGGCCTGATCCTGCCCCACACGTCCATGCCGGCCCGCGCCCAGACGCGCGGCGGCACGTTCCGCGTGGGTATCGGCCACGGCTCGACCACCGACAGCCTCGATCCGGGCCTGTGGGAAAACCTGTATGTGCAGACCTTCGCGGCCTGCCGCCACAACTACCTGATCGAGGTCGGCTCGGACGGGCAGCTGGTGCCCGAGATCGCCGAGAGCTGGGACACCACGGACGGCTCCACCTGGGTCTTCACGATCCGGCAGGGCGTGACCTTCCACTCGGGCAAGGACGTGACCGCCGAGGACGTGGTCGCCTCGATCAACCATCACCGCGGCGATGACTCGACCTCGGTCGTAAAGCCGCTGCTGGCGGCCATCACGGACGTTCAGGCCGACGGCAACACCGTCGTCGTGACGCTGGAAGCGCCGAACGCCGACCTGCCCTACCTGATGACCGACTACCACATCCCGATCATGCCGGGCATGGACGGGCGCATCGATCCGGCCTCGACCGACGGCTGCGGCGGTTACATTGTCGAAAGCTTCGAGCATGGCGTGCAGTCGACCGTGAACCGCAACCCCAACTACTGGAAGTCGGACCGTGCGTGGTTCGACCGTGTCGAACTGGTCTCGATCCTCGACCCGGCGGCGCGTCTGAACGCGCTGATCACCGGCGAGGTGCACCTGATCGACCAGGTCGATCCGGCCACCATCGGCATGCTGGAAAGCCGCGGCGTCGCGCGCATCCTGTCGATCCCCGGCAACGCGCATTACGGCTTCCCGATGGACAGCCGGCAGGCGCCCTATGACGACAACAACGTGCGTCTCGCGCTGAAATACGCGCTCGACCGCGAGGCGATGGTCGACGTCATCCTCGGCGGCCATGGCGCGGTGTCGAACGACAATCCGATCGGGCCTGCGAACCGCTACTTCAACACCGAGATGGAGATGAAGACCTACGACCCCGACCGCGCGCGCTTCCACCTGCGCGAGGCCGGGCTCGACAGCCTCGATGTCACCATAGCAGTGGCCGACGCGGCCTTCTCGGGCGCGGTCGATGCGGGCGCGATGTTCTCGGAAACCGCGCGTGCGGCTGGCATCAACCTCGAGGTCAACCGCGTGCCGAACGACGGCTACTGGTCGAACGTCTGGCTGAACCCCAACGGCGACACGCCCTTCTGCGCCACCTACTGGGGCGGCCGCGCGGTAGAGGACCACATGTTCACCACCGCCTATGCCGCCGGTGCGGACTGGAACGAGGGCCACTGGAACAACGAGCGGTTCAACGAGCTTCTGATCGCCGCCCGCTCGGAGGTGAACGAGGAGCTGCGCCGCGAGATGTACATGGAGATGCAGCAGATCGTGTCCTTCGAGGGTTCCACGATCATCCCGATGTACAACAACTACGTGATGGCCGTGGCAAACGACGTCGCCACGCCCGAGCAGATCTCGGCCAACTGGAACTTCGACGGCTTCCGCTGCGTCGAGCGCTGGTGGATGGCCTGACCTGACCCCTCGCCCCCGGCGCGCGACCCGCGCCGGGGGTCTTTCTGACCCGCGAGGGAGGACGGACCCCTGCCCAACGTGATCCGCATGATCGCCCTGCGCTTTGCGCTGGGGATCGGACTGCTCTTCATCGTGTCGCTGATCATCTTCGGCGCCACGGAGCTTCTGCCCGGCGACCTGGCGCAACAGATCCTCGGCCAGGGCGCCACGCCCGAGACGCTGGCCGCGCTCCGCGAACAACTTGGCCTGAACGACCCCGCCCCGGTGCGCTACTGGAACTGGCTTTCGGGCGCGCTGACCGGCGATTTCGGCGTGTCGCTCTCCAACGGACGCCCGATTTCCGAGCTGATCGGCGCGCGGCTGGGCAACACCGTTTTCCTCGCGCTCTATGCCGCGGCCCTTGCCGTGCCGATCTCGCTGGTCCTCGGCATCCTTGCCGCGCTCTGGCGCAACTCGATCTTCGACCGCGCCGCCAATGCGGGCGCGCTGACCGCGATTTCCTTCCCGGAATTCTTCGTCGCCTACATCCTCGTCTTGTGGCTGGCGCAGACCGGGCTCTTCCCCTCGATGGTGCGGATCAACCCGGCGACCACCTTCGGTGACCGGATCTACATGACCTTCCTGCCCGCGCTGACGCTGACGCTGGTCGTCACGGCCCACATGATGCGCATGACGCGGGCCGCGATCATCAACCTCATGGCCTCCCCCTATATCGAGATGGCGCGTCTCAAGGGCCTGTCGCCGCTCCGCATCGTGCTGCGCCACGCGCTGCCCAATGCGCTGGCGCCGATCATCAACGTGATCGCGCTGAACCTCGCCTATCTCATCACCGGGGTGGTCGTGGTCGAGGTGGTCTTCGTCTATCCCGGCCTCGGGCAGCTGATGGTCGACGCCGTGTCGAACCGCGATATCGCGGTGGTGCAGGCGGTGGCCCTGATCTTCGCCGGGGCCTACGTCGCCCTCAACCTCATCGCGGACGTGCTCTCGACGATCACGAACCCGCGCCTGATGCACCGGAGGTAGCGCCATGGGTTTCGCCACCTCCGTCCTCCTCGGGCTTGCGGGCCTTTTCGCACTGGCATGGGTGCTGCGCGCAGGCGCGCGGTCCATTCTCACGGGCCAGTCCCGCAGCATCGCGCTCGACATGCCCCTGACCGCCGCCTTCGGCCTGCTGGTCATCGCCATCTACGCAGCGGTCGCCATCGCCGCCCCCGCGCTTGCACCCTTCCCCGAGCGCGAGATCGTCGGCACCCAGTTCGAGGCGTGGTCCTCCGAACACGTCCTCGGCACCGACCGGATCGGGCGCGATATACTCTCGCGCCTGATCTACGGCGCGCGCAACACCGTGGGCATCGCCTTCGCCACCACGGCGCTGGCCTTTGTCGTGGGCTCGATCCTTGGGCTTTGGGCCGCGCTGACCGGCGGCTGGCTCGACCAGGTGCTGTCGCGCTTCGTCGATGCACTGATGTCGATCCCGGCGCTGATCTTCTCGCTTCTGCTGCTGACGATCTTCGGCACCTCGGTGCTGACGCTGATCCTCGTCATCGCGGCGGTGGATGCGACCCGCGTCTTCCGCCTAGCCCGCGCGGTGGCCCAAGGCATCGTCGTGATGGACTATATCGAGGCCGCGAAGCTGCGCGGTGAAGGCGCGTGGTTCCTGATCCGGCGCGAGATCTTGCCCAACGCGATGGCCCCCCTCGTGGCCGAGTTCGGCCTGCGCTTCTGCTTCGTCTTCCTGACGATTTCTTCGCTCAGCTTCCTCGGCCTCGGCATCAAGCCGCCCACCGCCGACTGGGGCAGCATGGTGCGCGACAACGCCACGCTGATCACCTTCGGCGACGTGACCCCGCTTCTGCCCGCGGGCTGCATCGCGCTGCTGACGGTGGCGGTGAACTTCGTGGTGGACTGGCAGCTGCACCGCGCCTCTGGCCTGAAGGAGTCCTGATCATGAGCCGCGACGTGCTTCTGACGATCGAAGGCCTCAGGATCGAGGGCCGCTCGGGCGACGACTGGACCGAGATCGTCAAGGGCGTGGACCTGACGCTGCACAAGGGCGAGGTGCTGGGCCTGATCGGCGAGTCTGGCGCGGGCAAATCCACCGTGGGCCTTGCCGCCATGGGCTTCGCGCGCGACGGCTGCCGGATCACCGGCGGTACCATCGACTTCGACGGGATCGACCTGCGCAAAGCGTCAGAAGCGGTGAAACGCGACCTGCGCGGCGCACGCATCGCCTATGTGGCGCAATCGGCGGCGGCCAGCTTCAACCCCGCCCACAAGCTCATCGACCAGTATTGCGAGGCGCCCGTCGTCCATGACGTGATGTCCCGCGACGAAGCCGAGCGCGACGCCATCGACCTCTATCGCCGGATGCAGCTGCCCGACCCCGACGGGATCGGCTTTCGCTACCCGCACCAGGTCTCGGGCGGCCAGTTGCAGCGCGCGATGACGGCGATGGCCATGTCCTGCCGCCCCGACCTGATCATCTTCGACGAGCCCACCACCGCGCTCGACGTGACGACCCAGATCGAGGTTCTGGCCGCGATCCGCGACATCGTCCGGCAGTTCGACACGGCGGCGATCTACATCACCCATGACCTCGCCGTGGTGGCGCAGGCCGCCGACCGGATCAAGGTGCTCCTGCGCGGCGAAGAGGTGGAAGAGGCCGAGACGCGCCAGATGCTCGACGCGCCACGCGAGGAGTACACCAAGTCGCTCTGGGCCGTGCGCAGCTTCGCCCGCCCCGAACAGCCCGCGCCGACCGGCACGCCGATCCTGTCGGTCAGGGATGTCACCGCCGCCTATGGCACGGTAAACGTGCTGGAGGATGTCAGCTTCGACATCCACGCGGGCCGCACCGTGGCCGTGGTGGGCGAAAGCGGCTCGGGCAAATCCACGACCGCCCGCGTGATCACAGGGCTTCTGCCGCCCAAACGGGGCGAGGTCCTGTTCGAGGGCAGCCCCCTGCCCCCGGCCCTCAAGGGTCGCACGCGCGAGCAGCTGCGCCAAGTCCAGATGATCTACCAGATGGCCGACACCGCGCTGAACCCCAAGCTGCGCTTGCGCGAGCTGATCGGGCGGCCCGCGCAGATGTATCTCGGGCTGCAGGGCGGCGCGCTGACCGAGCGGGTGCGCGACCTGCTGCACCTGATCGAGCTGGACCCCGACACCTATATCGACCGCCTGCCGGGCGAGCTGTCGGGCGGCCAGAAACAGCGCATCGGCATCGCCCGGGCGCTGGCCGCAGAGCCGAAACTGATCATCTGCGACGAGGTCACATCGGCGCTCGACCAGATCGTGCAGGAGGGCATCCTGAAGCTTCTCGACCGGCTGCAGGGCGAGTTCGGGCTGGCCTACATGTTCATCACCCATGACCTAGCGACCGTGCGCGCCATCGCCGATGACGTGGTGGTGATGCAGCAGGGCCGCGTGGTGGAACAGGGCCCCAAGGCCGAGATGTTCGCGCCCCCGCACGAGCCCTATACCGAGCTGCTGCTCTCCTCCGTCCCCGAGATGGACCCCGACTGGCTCACCCGCCTGCTCGCCGCGCGCGAGGCCGGGCAGACACCGGCAACCGCCTGACCCCACTCCGGATCAGGCGCGCGCCCTTCTGCCTTCATCTTTCCCCAAATACGCAATCCCGCCGGTGACGCACGCCCGACCGTAGACCGCCGGGCGCGCCCGCTGACGGATCACCCGCGCGGCTGGTTCAGAACCAGCCTGTCGGGCCGCGGGTGCGCAGCGTGTTCGGCGACAAAGGCCGCCGTCCTCTCGGCCACTGGGCCTTCGGGCGCGACGACGCGGCGCGTGGACAGGTCGACATGCAGAAGCAGCGTCTCGACCGTTGCGGCGGGGGTGTCGCCCCCCGTCCAGAACCGGTTGAGCAGGTGCAGCTTGCGCCCGTCGCCACCCAGCGCCTGGGTCGTCAGCGTGACCCGGTCGCCGATGTCGATCTCGGCGAAATAGCGGATGTGGTTCTCGGCGGTGAAGTAGCTGAAGCCGCCCGCGATATAGGCGTCGTCGGCGCCGATCATCGCCATGAACCGGTCCGACGCACGCGAGGCGACTTCCATGTAACGCGCCTCGTTCATGTGGCCGTTGTAGTCGACGAAACTGGTCGGAACCTGGATCTCGAGCGTCACCGGCAGCCCGTCCGGACCGGTGCCGCCTTGAGGCAGGCGTTCCTCATGCGCGCGGATCACGCCGCCCGCGCCCGACCCGGTGCGCTTGAGCGCGCGCATCATGGCGACGAGGTTCTCGTCGCGCAGCCGCTCCAGCTCGCGGATCGAGCGGTGCCCCGATTGCGCGTCGGACTGGCCCGCGATCAGGTCCACGAGCTCGTCATTGAACTCGGGCACGTCCATCAGCTTGGTCCAAGGCCAGCTCAAGCAGGGCCCGAACTGCGCAAGGAAATGGCGCATCCCCGCCTCGCCGCCCGCGATGCGATAGGTCTCGAAAAGGCCCATCTGAGCCCATCTGAGGCCGAAACCCATGCGGATCGCCTCGTCGATCTCCTCGGTGGTGGCGATGCCGTCCTTCACCAGCCACAGCGCCTCGCGCCAGACGGCCTCGAGGAAGCGGTCGGCGATATGGGCGTCGATTTCCTTGCGGACGGTCAGGGGGAACATGCCGATCCCGCGCAGGATGTCGGCGGCTTTCGCGGTCTGGTCGCTTGCCCCCACCAGCTCGACCAGCGGCAAGAGGTAGACCGGGTTGAACGGATGCGCCACGATGGCGCGCGCGCCTTGCGCGTTCAGCTCGGAAGGCTTGAAGCCCGAGGTGGAGCTGCCGATCACCGTATCCGCCGACGCGGCCTCCATCACCTGCGCCAGCACCTTGTGCTTGAGGTCCAGCCGTTCCGGCACGCTTTCCTGCACCCAATCCGCACCCGCCACCGCCTCGGACAGGTCGGCGTGGTAGCGCAAGGCCCCCTCGGGCGGCAACGCGCGCTCGTAAAGGCCCGGCAGGGACCGGCGGGCGTTGGCCAGCACCTCGGATATCTTCCGCTCCGCCTCTGGGTCGGGGTCGAAGACCGCCACGTCCCAGCCGTTGAGCAGGAACCGCGCGGCCCAGCCGCCGCCGATCACGCCCCCCCCGATGATCGCCGCCTTCCGTCCCATCATGTCGTCCTTTCGGTATGTCCATCCACCGCGAGCGCCTGCCCGGTTATCGCCGCCGCCCCCGGCGAGGCGAGGAAAAGCGCCATCGCCGCGACCTCCTCGGCGGTCACGAAACGGCGCAGCGCCACGCCCTCGGTAAAGCCCGCGCGCACCGAACCCTCGGGGATGCCGCGGCCCGCGGCCTCCATGGCGATGACCCGCTCCATCCGCGGCCCCTCGACCGCGCCGGGGCAGATCGCGTTGACCCGCACCCCGTGCGGCCCCAGTTCCGAGGCCAGCGCCTTGGTCAGCCCCACGATCCCCCATTTCGCCGCCACGTAGGGCGTGCGGCCCGGAAAGCCGAAGAGGCCCGAGACCGAGCTGGTCAGCAGGATCAGCCCGGTGCCCTGCGCCTTCAACACCCGCGCCGCCCAGCGGCAGGTCAGGAAGGCCCCGTCGAGATTGACCGAGAGGCAGCGTTGCCAGTCGGCGTAATCCAGCGTCTCGAGCGGCCCCGCCGGTCCGCCGATCCCGGCGTTGGAAATGACCACGTCAGCCCCGCCCCAATCGGCCTCGACCCCGGCAAGAAAGCCGTCCATCGCACCCGCGTCGGTCACATCCGCCACCTCGGCGCGCAGGCCTTCGGGGACAGCGGCCACCGCCGCGGGGTCGGCGTCGCAGACGGCGACCCGGTCCCCCTGCCCCATGAAGGCTTGCGCCATGGCAAGGCCAAGCCCCGAGGCGCCGCCGGTGATGACGACCCGCCTGTTCATGCGGCGGGGGCCCGCTTCACCAGCCCCAGCTTCTCGCGCACCTCGGCCGGGGTCATCACCCGCGCGCCCATGCGCTCGACGATGCCCACGGCGCGCTCGACCAGCTGCGCGTTGGTCGCCAGCACGCCCTTCTCGAGCCACAGGTTGTCCTCCAGCCCCACCCGCACATGCCCGCCCGCCAGCACCGCGGCGGCGGCATAGGCCATCTGGTTGCGGCCCAGCGAGAAGGCCGAGAAGGTCCAGTCTTCGGGCACGTTGTTGACCATCGCCATGAAGGTGTTGAGGTCATCCGGCGCGCCCCAGGGCACGCCCATGCACAGCTGCACCAGCGCGGGGCCGTCCAGCACGCCCTCTTTCACCAGTTCCTTGGCGAACCACAGGTGGCCGGTGTCGAAGGCCTCGATCTCGGGTTTCACGCCCAGCTCGGTCATCATCCGCCCCATGGCGCGCAGCATGCCGGGCGTGTTGGTCATGACGTAATCGGCCTCGGCGAAATTCATCGTGCCGCAGTCGAGCGTGCAGATCTCGGGCAGGCATTGCGCCACGTGTTCCACGCGCTCGGCGGCGCCTGCCATGTCGGTCCCGGCCTCGTTCAGCGGCAGGGGCCGCTCGGTCGGGCCGAAGGTGATGTCACCGCCCATCCCGGCCGTCAGGTTCAGCACCACGTCGACCTCGGCCTCGCGGATGCGGTCCGTCACCTCGCGGTAAAGCTCCAGCCGGCGCGAGGGCGCGCCCGTCTCGGGGTCGCGGACATGGCAATGGACGATGGCCGCCCCCGCCTTGGCGGCCTCGATGGCGCTGTCGGCGATCTCTTTCGGGCTGCGCGGCACATGGGGGCTGCGGTCCTGCGTGCCGCCCGATCCGGTTACGGCGCAGGTGATGAAGACCTCTCGGCTCATGGTCAGCGGCATCGGTTATCTCCCTTTCCACACAGGATCGCGTTTCTCGGCGAAGGCGCGCGCGCCTTCCTTCTGGTCCTCGGAGCGGTAGAGGCGTTCCACCGTCTCGAACTGGCTGCGCGTGATCCGGTTCAGCGCATCGGTAAAGGCCATCGCCTCGGCCTCGCGCACGATATCCTTGATCGCGGCGAAGACGAGCGGTGGCCCATTGGCCAGATCATCGGCCATGGCGCGCGCGGCGTCCATCAGGTCGGCGGCGGGCAGCACCCGGTTCACGAGCCCCCAATGCGCCGCCTCCTCGGCGTCGAACCAGCGCCCGGTGAACAGAAGCTCCATGGCGATATGGTAGGGAATGCGCTTGGGCAGCTTGATCGAGGCCGCATCGGCCACCGTTCCCGATCGGATTTCCGGCAGGGCGAATGTCGCGTGGTCGGCGGCAAAGATGATGTCGGCGCAAAGCGCCAGCTCCAGCCCGCCGCCGCAGGCGATGCCGTTCACCGCGGCGATGACGGGCTTGTTGAGACCCCGCAACTCCTGCAACCCGCCGAAACCGCCGACGCCGTAGTCGCTGTCGGGTGCCTCGCCTTCGGCGGCGGCCTTGAGGTCCCAGCCGGGGCAGAAAAACTTCTCGCCCGCCCCGGTCAGGATGGCGACGCGCAACTCGGGGTCGTCGCGGAACGCGGTGAAAACATCGCCCATGATGCGGCTGGTGGCGGCGTCGATGGCATTGGCCTTGGGCCGGTCCAGCGTGACTTCCAGCACCGCGCCGCGGCGGGTGGTGCGGATGGGGGTGTCGGTCATGGCATCTCTCCCAGTTGGATCAGGGAATCGACCGCGACGGCGCGGCCGGGCGTGACGATGAGCGGGTTGATTTCCAGCTCGATCAGGGTCGCGGCATGGGCGATGGCGCACTCCTGCACGGCAAGGATGCTTGCGACCAGCGCGGCGCGGTCCGCGGCGGGCTTGCCGCGGTAGCCGCCGAGCAGCGGCGCGATGCGAAGCCGGTCGAGCGCCACCTCGATCTGCGCTGCGTCGGCGGGCAGGAGGAGCGAGGCGGTATCGCCCAGAACCTCGGTCAGGACACCGCCCGCCCCCAGCGTCATCACGAAGCCATGCGCGGGATCGCGCAGGATGCCGACGAGGATCTCGGCGACGCCGCCCGTGACCATTTCTTCTACAAGAAACGCCGTGCCGCCCATGGACAAGGCCGCGGCCTCGACCGCCTTGGCGTCGGACAGGCCAAGCGCCACCGCCCCCGCCTCGGTCTTGTGGGCGACGCCCAGTGCCTTCAGCACCACCGGAAAACCGATCTCCACGGCGCGGGTGTAGGCCTCGGCAGGAGTGGACGCCACGGCCCGGCGCGGCACCGGCACGCCATGGGTGGCCAGCAGCGCCTTGCCCTCGGCCTCGGTCATCAGGCGCGGCGCAGCCGGGGCAGGCCCCGGCACCAGCGGGGCGCTGCCAGCCACCCCCTGCCCCAGCCGCGCCGCGGCTTCCAGCGCGGCCAGCCCCTCGGCAAAGCCCGCCAAGGGCACCACGCCGCGCGCCAGCATCGCCCGCGCGGTCGCCTCGGGCATGGTCTCGGCCAGGCTCGAGAGGATCGCCATGGGCACGCCGGTGGCGGCTGTCGCATCCGCGCAGGCGTCGATCACGATCTCCCAGGCGCTCGCGTCGCAGCGGTCGGGGCGCGGGAAGTCGAGGATCGCCACGCCGATGGCGACATGGGGCGCGCACATCGCGGTGAAGACGCGCGCCAGCGCGGCACGGTCGCCCCAGATATAAGTGTGATAATCCAACGGGTTGGCCAGCGCCACCTTGGGGCCGAGCGCCGCGCGCAACCCGCCGCGCTGCGCCTCGGTCAGAGGCGGGCAGATCAGCGCGCGCCCCTCCACCATGTCGGCGATGATCCCCGCCTCGCCGCCGGAACTGGACAGCACGCCGATATCGCGGGAGGGCAGCGGCCCGACCGCATGGAGCAGTTTCAGTGCCTCGACCATCTCGGCGGGCGTGCGGACCCGCGCGAGGCCCAGCCGCTCGAACAGCGCCCCCGCCCCCGCGTCGCTGCCCGCCAGCGAGCCCGTGTGCGACAGTGCCGCGGCGCGCGCGCCTTCGGAGGAGCCGGATTTCAGGATGACGACGGGCTTTCCCAAGCTTTGCGCACGGGCGGCCATGGCGGCGAAGGCCGCAAGGTTGCCCACCCCTTCGACATGCAGGCCAAGGGCCGTGACGCGGCGATCCTCCAGCAGGCTTTCGGCGATCTCGGGCAGGCCCGATTGGGCCTGGTTGCCCACCGTGACGACATAGGCCAGCGGCAGCGCGCGGGCCTGCATCGTCAGGTTCAGGGCGAGGTTGGAGGATTGAGTTACGATTGCTACACCCATCTCCACCCGCTCCGCACCGTGCTGGTCGGGCCAGAGCGCCGCGCCGTCGAGAAGGTTGAGGAAGCCGTAGCAATTCGGCCCGAGAATGCGCATCGGGCCCGCCGCTTCGACCAGTGCCGCCTGGAGCGCCGCGCCGTCGCCGGTTTCCGAGACCGACTCGCGGAAGCCCGAGGCGAAGCAGACCGCCCCGCCCGCCCCCATGGCCGAGAGCGCGCGCAAGACCTCGATGCTGGCCTCGCGGTTCACGCCGATGAAGACCGCGTCGGGGGCTTCCGGCAGATCGGCGACCGAAGCGAAGGCGGGCAGGCCCGCGACCTCGGTCTTGACCGGATGCACCGGCCAGACCGGCCCGGCGAAGCCGATCTTGCGGCACCCCGCCACCACCGCGGCGCACCATGTCCCACCGCCCACCACGGCGATGGAGCGCGGGCGCATCAGGCGCGAGAGCGGCTGCATCTCAGGCACCTTTCGGGCGGAAGATCTCGCGCCCGATGATGTGGCGCTGGATCTCGGAGGTGCCGTCCCAGATCCGTTCGACACGGGCATCGCGCCAGAAGCGTTCGATCGGCAGATCGTCCATCAGCCCCATGCCGCCGTGGATCTGAAGCGTCGTATCCGTCACCCACGCCAGCATCTCGGAGGCATAGAGCTTGGCCGAGGCGATCTCGCGGTTGGCGGGAAGGCCTTGGTCCAGCCGCCAGGCGGCGGCCAGCGTCAGCCAGTCGGCGGCGTCGATCTCGGTCACCATGTCGGCGACCTGGAAACTGACGCCCTGGAACTTGGCGATCTGTTGCCCGAACTGCCGCCGCTCTGCGGCCCAGTCGACGGCCATGTCGAAACAGCGCCTCGCGCGGCCGACGGAGAAGGCGGCGACGGTCAGGCGGGTGGCATAGAGCCAGGTATTCATCACCTCGAACCCGCCGTCGACTTCGCCCAGAACCTGCGCATCCGGCAGGCGGCAGTCGTCGAATTCCAGAATGCAGTTCTTGTAGCCGCGGTGGCTGACCGAGCTGTAGCCGTCGCGCACGGTGAAGCCCGGATGCCCGCGGTCGACAAGGAAACAGGTGATCCGCTTCTTCGGCCCGTGGGGCGTGTCATCGACGCCGGTGGCGACGAAGACGATGAAGAAATCGGCGTGATCCGCGCCAGAGATGAAATGCTTGGTCCCATTTACCACCCAGTCGCCGCCATCGCGCAGCGCGGTGCATTTCATTCCCCGCACGTCGGACCCGGCATCGGGTTCGGTCATGGCAAGCGCGTCCATCCGCTCGCCCCGCACGGCGGGCAGAAGGTAGCGGTCGCGCTGCTCGCCCTCGCAGGCCATCAGGATGTTCTGCGGCCGACCGAAGAAATGCGTCAGCGCCATGGAGCCGCGGCCCAGTTCCCGCTCGACCAGAGTGAACTCGAGGTGGTTCAGGCCGCCGCCCCCAACCTCCTGCGGAAAGTTGCAGGCCCAGAAGCCCATCTCGATGACCTTGCGCCGGATATCGGCGGCCAGCTCCGGCGGCACCTCGCCCGTGCGCTCGACCTCGGCCTCATGGGGGTAGATCTCGGCCTCGACGAAGTCGCGGACCGTGGTGACGATCATCTCCTGTTCCGGTGACAATCCGAAATCCATGACGCCCTCCCTGCATCTTTCTCATTGCTAGGAACACGCGCGGCGCGGCATCATGCAGACTTGGATTAAAACCCTGCTGAATTTGAAAATTGCGCGCATGATCGACGTCGCCGTCCTGCTCTTCCCGAGTTTCTCGAACCTCTGCCTCGCCAACGCGGTAGAGCCCTTGCGCGGGGCCAACACGCTGTCGCGCAAGCCGCTGTATCGGTGGCAGTTCGTCGGGATGGACGGCGGGCCGCTGCATTCGTCGAGCGGGCTTCCGGTCACGCCCGAATTGCGGCTGTCGGAGCTGCCAAGCGCCGATTACCTGCTGGTCATGCCCAGCTACGGGCACCGGGAGCTTGCCACGCCCGATACGCTGCGCGCGCTGCGCTCGGCGGCGCGGCGCTGTCACGCGGTGGCGGGGCTGGATACCGGCAGCCTGCTGCTGGCCGCGGCGGGGCTTCTGGATGGGTATGCCGCGACCTCGCACTGGGACGTCCTGACCGAGTTCGAAGAGGGTTTCCCCGAGGTTCAGGTGCTGCGCGACCGCACCGTCATCGACCGCGACCGGCTGAGCTGCGGCGGGGCGACCACCACGCTGGAGCTGATGCTGGAGCTGATCGCGCGGCATCACGGACCGAAGCTGAGCCTGGATGTCTCGGCGCTCTTCATGCATGGCGAACGCCCCGAGGCGGGGCCTCACCTGCCGGGGCTGACGCGGGACCGGGTGTTGCGCGCCGCGGCCGCGCTGATGCGGCGGCACCTCGAGCAACCCCTGCCGATCCCCGAGCTTGCCCGCCGTCTGGGCATCAGCCAGCGGGGCCTCGAGATGCGCTGCCGCGCGGCGGCGGGGCGGTCGCCGCAAGGCGTCTACACGGCCATCCGCATGTCCGAGGCGTGGCGGCTGGTGCAGGACAGCCCGCTGTCGGTCACCGAGATCGCCGGTCGCGTGGGCTACGCCGACGCCTCGGCGATGACCCGGCGCTTCCGGATCGAGTTCGGCGCACCCCCCCAGGAGATACGCCGACAGCAAAGCAGGGCCTGAGGCCCCTGCTCCGCCAGACCGCGACACACCGACCGCGGCCTGCGGAGAGGTTTTACAACCTGACCGCGTGTCGCTAACAGTGCAGGCATACGACGGCACACAAGGGACACCAGATGAGCGCAGGGGGCCTCTTCAACTGTCAACGGCGGAGTAAAATTGGGCCATGGGGCGGCGCAAAACTGGGCCACTTTGGGTTTGCGCGGGACGCGTGTGATGGGCGGCGGCCAGTCAGCCGCGCTCTCCATGTAGCTGGCGGGTGACTGGCCGCCTTGGACCGTCAGGTCCAAGTCTGATGCTTTGGATCAGGTGTTGTCGCCGAGCTTGCGCGCCGCTTCCAGCCGGGTGTGCTCGGCGAGAACCACCATCGCCTCATCCACGACGATGGGTTGGCGCCAGCCAAATTCTTGGATCGACGCCGCCACCGTCGCAATCGCCTGCTCGTTGCGGCGCGGGTTGCGCGCATAGGGAATGATCTGCTCGAGCGGCAGGTCGACGACGTCCATGATGATGTCCTTGGGAAGCCTACAAAACGAACCGGAGGTCCGCGAAGCGAAATGGGGTCAGATCCCGGTTTCGGTTCAGGCAGGTTTTGTCAGGCCGTCAGGCCTTTATTTTCTTGGGGTTGGGCGCAAACCGAAACGAAACGGGTGTTTTCAGCGGTGTCACTGGGAAACCCTCGGGCCTCGCCCCCCCGAATACGGTCACGAACAGGAGGGACCCGTTCAATTTCAATGGGTTGCGAGCCACGGCGTTTGCGACGGAGACGGTTTCCTTGGAAAGCCACTCACCGGTTGCACTACCTCGAACCACCCATGTCCAGAACGAAAACGGGGAGAGACGTCTTTCCGACGCACTCTCCCCATCATGCCTTTCAGATAGCACAGATTTGTTGCAAATGTCGAGAAGAAAAATGTTGCAAGCCGTTGGAGTCACTGATGATTCAGTCGGTCCGCGATCTTGGCCAACGACACCTGCCACCTCCGCCACGCAGTGGTACGATCCACCCCTAACTCGCCACTGATCTCCTTCCATGGGCGACGAGCCGCCCGCCACCAGATCAGGCGACGTTCGTCCTCGCCGATCCACAGCACCCAGTCGAAGGTCTGCTCGAGCCGGGTGATCGCGGCGGTCGAAGGCCAGACTCGCATCGGCTGCGGCTCCATCGCGAGGATCTCCTTTTCCGACCGCACGATCTGCGGCCAGGCGTTGAAGTAGCCCTGCACCTTTACCGGCGGCAGCTTGCGCAGGGTGCGGAACGCTTCCTCGAAATGATCGGCGACGTCGTCGGCGGTCCAGGTGCGATCAGCCATGGCGCACCTCCCTCACCGCGGGCAGCGGCCCGTAGAGCTTGTCCCCCAGTTGGCGGACGAGTTCACGCTCGGGCCAGGTCAGACGCGGGTCATCAAGGGACACGGCGAGCATGCGCTGCTCGTGCCAGCCGTCCCGTTTGACCTGTTCGGGATCGCGGCGCTGGCCGCCGTAGCCCTTGGGGTAGAGCCTCATGCCACACCGCCTTGGGTCTCGAGAGCCCAGTGAAGGATAGCAATGGCATCAGCTTCGTTGTCGTCCGCCGGGCTGTAGCCACGGGTTCTGGCCGCCGCGATCATGGCCTGTTTGGGCGCATTACCGTGGCCCGTGGCATGGCGCTTGATGGTGCCCACCGGCACGCCCTCGTATGGAATGCCGCGCAATTCGCCCCAGCTTGTCAGTGACGCCATCAGCCCGCCGTAGACATGGGCCGCATCGGTCCCGGCGTGACGGCGCACCTCCTCAAACCAGATCGCCGAAATTGGCCCTGACAACCGGTCGAGTTCCGTCAGCCAGTTGGTGAAGCGCAGGTAGCGCATACCGCCGCCGTCATAGCGTCCGGGTCGGAAACTGGCGGTGCCGGTCGTGATCAAACCGTCATAGCCACGGATGGCCCAGCCGGTGGTCGTGCCGAGATCGAGCGCCAGAATGCAGCGCAGGTGTTCGTTGGATTGGGTCATCAAGACCTCCTCTTCGCTTTGGCGAGCGTGGCGAGAGGGCTGGCCGGTGAAGGCTGCGGTCTCGCCAAGCCCCGAAGGGTGGTCTGGTCATGTCTATCACGGGACGAGCAGGTCGCCCGGGACTTCTTTCAATTCCTTCAACGGGGGCTTTTGAAAGAAGTTGGCCCCTAAGGTGTTGATCCCTATATATAATATAACTTCTTTCAATATTTCAATTATTTCATGAGGTACCTCATCCTTATTTTAACCGCGCGCGCGAGGATACACATATACAGGTATCCCCTTGAAAGATTGAAAGAAGTGAAGGAAGTCAAAATACCCGTTTTTACAGGCACTTGGACCCAAACTTATTTCAATTGAAGAAACCCCCGGTTTGAAGGAAGCCCCCGGATCACGCCAGAAGCCGGTAAATCATGGCCCTCCGCCCGCCGGTGTCCCGCATGCCAGTTGTGATGTCCCCGCTCTCGATCAGGGTCAGCAGGATCTCATCGCGGTCACGGGATTTCAGCCACTGTGAGGCCCGGGTGATCTCGGACTTGGTGATGCCCTTGGCACCCGAGCCTCGGATGATCTCCTTCAGCCGCTTCAGATGTGCCTCGGTCTCGGTGTCCGCGACATGCCGCTCGACCGCCTCCATCGTGCGCTGCGCGTAGTGCCGCACGAAACCGATGGCCCACTCCGCCGCCGAGATCTCGATCTCGGGACGGACCGGATCACGCCCAACCGCCACGATGAGGGCAAGCTTCAGGGCGTTTTCACCGATGCGGGCGAGGATGGCCGTGAAGGCCGTGCCAGCGGCGGCGCGCAATTCCTCGGTCAGCTCGATGCTGAGCTGGCGGAACCGGGCGCGCGCGTCCTCGGTCATGGGCACGATCATCGGGTTCACGGCAGTGTTCTGATCCGCCGTCTTGCCCGCAAGATTGCCCTTTGGGGCGCCTCCACCCGATGCAATGAGCTGCAGCCCGTTGATCAGCTCAGGCGAGGCCTGCCGGATGCCCACGGCGATGTTTTCATCCGGGTAGTCCTCGTCGCTTGGCAGGATCAGGAAACGGGCGAGCGAGCCATCCACCACGTTTGCCCCTTGGAGTGCCCCCCAGAAGTGCAAGGGCGTCGTGGTGCCATAGACGCAAAGGCAGGGCTGGTTGATGTCGCGTCGCTCGTTCGTGCCGTCCCGGTTGGCATATTCTGCCCCGAGGAAGATCCCACCGGCCGAGGTGTAGAGCTCGGTCATATTGTCGAGGATCTCGGTAATGTGGCGCGGGCTGCGCTTACGGTCGGCGGCGGCCGACAGGAACATGCCAAACTCGTCGATCTGGAAGAGGATCGCGGGCTGACGGTGCAGCGCGGTTAGAAGCCCGGCGCCGGAGGCGATCTTGTTGCCGCCGAGGTGGTGCGCGAGCCCCGCCTCGAAGAAGGTCTCGTTGATGATTTCTCGGGCGTGGTTCTTGCCTGAGCCGCTGTCCGCGATGCCAACAACATAGAGGTTCGAGCGCAGATTGCTTTCGGTGCGGTAGTTCCGACCCATCAGAGCACCGATGGCGCAAAGGCTCGCGCCAAGCGACAGGAGCGGCTGCGGGCGCCGAGCAGTGGACAGCATGTAATCCGTGAGATCGCCGACGAGACCATCGGGGATGGCCAGCGCATACGCAGGTGTGGGCGCAGAGACTGCGGTGGCAGCCGCAGCAACATCCAACCTCGCCAGCAAACCGGCCGCCGGATGGTCTCCACCATCGGGCAGACTGCCGTCCAAGCGGAGATCAGGTTCAGGCTGCCAGCCGCGTTCAATGGCGAGATGGTAGATCGTGCCAGCCCCGATCCGGTCGGGCTTGAAGCTGGCCCAGGCCTTCATCGTGGTCGCGGGCACATCCTTGGCCGCCTGCGCTGACCAGTCAGCAAAGAGATCAGCCCCGGCCTCGCCAAGCGCACCTTTCAGGGCCATGCCGACACGCATCCAGCTGTCGTAGTCCAGCTCCGCGTTTGGCAGCCATGCGAGCGCGGCCTCTATCGCGGGTAAGGTTCCGATCTGACTGTGGATGCGCTCGACATCCCCCGCAGCTGCAACGGCAGAGAGTCCACGCTGGCGCAGCACTTCTGGCAGCAAAGCGTAAGCCTCGTCGAGAAAAGCGGTGGCAGCTTCCGCAGTAATTTCGGGCAAGTCGGTGATGTCGAGGTCCGCCAGCCCCTCCTCAGGCCAGGCATAGGGCGCGCCAGTGTCGGGGTGGATGGCATAGGCAACGAACTGTTGCCCAAGACAAAGCACCTCCAGCGGATGGCGCTTGATGCCCCGGAATGGCTCCGCCGTGCGATAGACCAACATCCGTTTCGGGGGCCGGCCGATGCGCAGGGCGGGCGTATCGCCGAGGCGGGAGCGCGCCAGTTGCTCGATCCGCAGCGCCAAATCAGCATCGTCTTTGATGTCGATATCGACCGCCGCGACAGCACCGCCCACGATCCCGATGCCGCAATCGGGCCAAGACGACCAAGTGGCCACCTCGACCTCGGTAGTGCCACGCTCAGCATGGCGGTTCCATTCCGGATAGTCCGCCCAAGCCCCGCGCTGGAAGCGGCCAGGCTTCTTCGTGCCCGGGCCGATCGGCAGGATGGCATAGCCATTGGTCACAAGCCGCGCGCCGAAGCGCGCCATGAAGGATGTGTTGGTCATCAGAAAGGCACCTCGGGGGTCATGGCGTCGAGACGCGTGCGGTCCTGGCCCGCCAGCTCGCGCAAGTGGTCGCAATATCCGGTGACAACCGCGTCGATGAAGCGGTCCCACTCGGTCTCGGTCAGGGTGGCGAGATCCGATTTGCCGATGCTTTCGAGATACTCGCCGCCCATCTGGCCGCCGACGGTCATCGCCTGCATCTCATTCGGGGTGGGATCGATCATGCCCGTCCTCCTGTGACAGATGTCTTGGCAGGTGCGACTGCAGAGGTGCTTGCGGCTGGTGTCGCGCCGCGGGTCGGCGAGCCGATAGTGTGGGTTGAACCAGCCAAACCCACGAGGTTGCCGGTGGCAAACGGCGCAGAGGCCGGGGGAACTTTGGCGCATGGGTCAAACCTGTAGCCGGAAACCTCGACATAACGGCCCGCGGGGCGGACCGAGATCGCACTGGGGCGCATAAGCTCTTGGGCCTGCAAAATGGCCTCATCCACGCTGAGCGGCACCGGACAGCCGGGCGCGCGCTTGCGCCACCATTCCGACGCCTTCTGGCGTGCATAGCCCTGATGCTCGATGCAGACCCATTCGCTGTAGGATTTCAGCCCGCAGCTATAGGTGACCTTCAACGAGGGCTGCCCGCCCAGCTTGTCGTGGCGGCTATAGGACACACCGTGGACCGGCAGCCATTGGACCTTTGGCGACAGGACGGGAAGTGTGGCCGCCGTGGGGGCGATTTTGACCTCCCGGGCCGGAAAGACGTAACCGCAGTCCGGGCATTCCGTAGCCGACAGTGCAATGATGCTGTCGCATTCCGGGCAGAGCTTGGTCGGGGACTCGCCGCTACCGGGCTCACCGGGTCGCCGGGGCCGCACCAGATCGATCGGCCCGTGGCGGCGGACATTGCCGGCAAAATCGAGTACGAGGCAGTTTTCTTTGTCCGGTGCGAGACGCGTCCCACGGCCCACCATCTGCACATAGAGCCCGGCAGACTTGGTGGGGCGCAGGAGTGCGATCAGATCGACGCCCGGCGCATTGAACCCGGTGGTCAGCACACCCATCGAGGCCAGTGCCCGGATTTCCCCGCGCTTGAAGGCGGCGATGATGGCGTCACGTTCGTCCTTCGGCGTGTCCCCGAAGATCGTGCGGCAGGTGATGCCTTGGCGTCCGAACTCTTCAGCGACATGGCGCGCGTGCTCGACGCCCGAACAGAAAGCCAGCCAGGATTTCCGGTCGCGGCTATGCGCGATGATCTCGGTGACTGCGGCCCGCGTGATGCCCTCCTTGTCTACCGCAGCCGCCAGATCGCGCTGGATGAAGTCGCCGGCGCGGGTGCCGACCTTCGAGACATCGAGCCGCGTGGCAGGCTGTTTCGACACGAGCGGGCTCAGATAGCCAGCGTCGATCAGATCGCGGACCGGGGCCTCATAGGCGATGTCGGTGAAGAGCGCGTTCTTGCCCTCGTGCAACATGCCGCTGTCGACCCGGAACGGCGTAGCCGTTAACCCAATCACCTTGAGTGCCGGATTGATGCGGGTGAGGCCATCAAGGAAACGCCGATACATCGTGCTCGAATTGCCAGGGATGAGATGGGCCTCGTCGATCAGCACGAGATCCGTGTGGCCGATTTCTTGCGCGCGGCGGTGGATCGACTGGATGCCTGCAAAGAGGATCTGCGCCCGTGCCTCGCGCTTGCCGAGGCCCGCCGAATAAATGCCCGCTGGCGCATCGGGCCAGAGGCCGATCATCTCGGCATGGTTCTGGGCGATCAGCTCGCGCACATGGGTCACGATCAAGATGCGCTGGTCGGGCCATGCCTTCAGCACGCCCTCAATGAAGGCGGCCATTACCAAGCTCTTGCCTCCGGCGGTCGGGATCACCACCAGCGGGTTGCCCTTGTGGGATTGGAAATAGTCGTAGATCGATGTGATCGCGGCCTGTTGATAGGGGCGCAGGGTCAGCATGGCGCGGCCTCCGTTGTGCGGGCGTCGTTTGCCCAGGTCGTGCCATCGGCCATGCGGTAGGTGACGATATCGTCGCCCGCGTCGATGACCTCGCCAGGAACGAGATCGGGGATGAAGAGATGGCGGTTGCATGCCGCTCGCTGCTCAGCGGGTGCCAGCATCCGGTCGTGTCGGGCGCAGTGCCATCCGCCTTCGATCGGCGTCGCGTGCAGGCAGGACCGGCAGGTCACGACAGCACCGCCGCCTTCGTGGCAAGCAGCATGGTGATCGCAGAACCGGCATTCGAACCAGGCGGGGTCCTCGCTGATCCGCGCGGGCGGATGCTGGGCGAAGATGACGCGCCCGGCTTTGTCCAGAAGACGATCGGCCATGGCGCGATCCGCCTCGATGCGTTCGATATGCAGCGCGTCGGTGTCCTTGCAGACCGCGATATACAGGGCACGCGTGATCCCCGTCAGATGCATGTAGATCTGCATCTGCGCGGCGTGCTGGGGCTTGGCCAGCACGACGCCTTTGGCGGTCAACTCGGTGAAGCTCTTGACCCCATGGGTCTTGAACTCCAGCACATGCCAGGTTTTGGGAGCCTCGAGGATGCCGATGGCGACGCCATCAAGCGACCCGCCAAAATGCCCGCCATGGGCCTCGACGCGGAACTGACGGCCGGTTTCGGGATCGACCTCGAGCACCGTTGCGCCAGTGGCGCGCAAGTTGCGCACGAGGCGATCCTCCTCAAGCCGGCCGGTCTCGAAGAGGCGCAGCAGGCGGCCGGAATGGCGCGAAGGCGTGACCCAGCGGAAATCGTACCAGAGGGCACGGGCACAGGACTTGCCGATGATCGAGGCGCCGAGGTGGTCGCGGAACCCATCACCCTGGCGAGCCTCATAATCGGCATAAATCGCTGTCAGCGTCGGCGTGGGGGCTTGAGTTAGCTCGGCCATCACAAACCCTCCCGTTCACTGCGGGCCTGTGCCTCAGCCAGAATGTCGGCCCAGGCCTCAGGGTCATGGCGCTCGCGCAAAACGCCAATTAGCGCGTCCTTGAGCTTCTCGCGGCGGCGACGGCCAGTGCCTTGGGCCAGAAGTTCTGCCCGTTCACGGCTCAGATGCCGCAGCGCCGTGCGCGCCCGGTGAAACCAGTCAGGATCGATAGGCTTATGACCCCGCTGCCGGGCCAGATCGGCTGTCGCGATCTGCGTGCGGATCTTGGCAATAGCGTCATCGAGTTCGATGATAGTGTCCCACGGCGTGGTGTAGGAGCGCCGACCCTCGGAGAGGTCAGGGCTTGATCAGGTGGCCACGGCGGGCAGCCTGACGGTGGGATTGTCGGTCACGCGGGCGATCGTTTCAAGGCTCAT
>JAUIAU010000134.1 GCA_030425185.1 Alphaproteobacteria bacterium | reverse complement strand
CGGTCTGATCGGGCCTTCGGGGTCTGGCAAGTCGTCTCTCCTGATGCTGATGGGCGGGCTGGAGCGCGCCACCGGCGGCAGCGTCACCGCGCTGGGGCGGGACCTGACGACGATGAACGAGGACCAGTTTGCCCGGTTCCGCAGAGGGCATATGGGCGTCGTCTTCCAGTCCTTCCACCTGATTCCGACGATGACCGCGCTCGAAAACGTCGCGACGCCGCTGGAACTGGCGGGCGCGAAGGACGCGTTCGAGCGCGCGGAGGCCGAATTGCGGGCGGTTGGACTCGGCGACCGGCTGGAACATTACCCGGCGCAGATGTCGGGCGGCGAGCAGCAGCGCGTGGCCCTGGCCCGGGCGGCCGCGCCGCGTCCGGAGATCCTTCTGGCGGATGAGCCGACCGGGAACCTCGACGGGGTGAACGGCGAAGCGATCATGGACCTGCTCTTCGGGCTGCGCGACCGGCACGGCGCGACGCTGGTGCTGGTGACCCATGCGCCGGAACTCGCCGCGCGCTGCGACCGGGTGATCCGCCTGAAGGATGGCCGGATCGACGGCGAGACGCGCAGCGACGCCCGGGCGGAGGCGGCCGAATGAGCCTCTGGTCCGACCTGGGACAATCGGCGCGTTTCGCCCGGCGCGAGCTGCGCGGCGGGCTGGCCGGATTCCGCGTGTTCCTGCTGTGCCTGACGCTGGGCGTGGCGGCGATTGCCGCCGTCGGCTCGGTCCGGGTGGCGATCCAGGACGGGATCGCGCGCGAGGGCGCGGTCCTGCTGGGCGGCGACGGGCTGATGCGCTTCACCTACCGCTTCGCCAGCGACGACGAGCGCGCCTTCATGGCCGAGATCGCCACCGAGGTGTCGGAGATCGCCGACTTCCGGTCGATGGCCACGGCCGAGGTGAACGGCCAGACCGAGCGCGGGCTGACCCAGGTGAAATCGGTCGATGCCGCTTATCCGCTGAAGGGCGAGATGGTGCTGGACCCCGCGATGCCGCTGGCCGAGGCGCTGGCGGGCCGCGACGGGCTGCCGGGCGGCGTGATGCAACAGGTTCTGATCGATCGGATGGGTCTTCAGATCGGCGACACGTTCCGGCTGGGCACCCAGACCTTCGTGCTGACGGCCGCCGTGGTGCGCGAGCCGGACGGGGCCTCCGCGGGCTTCGGTCTCGGGCCGCGGACGATGGTGCGGACGGCCGACCTGGCGGACTCAGGCCTGCTGGGACCGGGATCGCTCTACGAGACGGAGTACCGGCTGGCCCTGCCCGAGGGCAGCGACCTCGAGGCGCTGGAGAACCGGGCCGAGGCGAAGTTCCGCGACTCGGGCATGCGCTGGCGCGACTCGCGCCGGGGGGCGCCGGGGATCTCGGAATTCGTGGACCGGATCGGCTCGTTCCTCGTGCTCGTGGGCCTCGCGGGGCTGGCGGTGGGCGGCGTCGGCGTGTCGGCGGCGGTGCGCGCCTATCTCGACGGCAAGACCGGCGTGATCGCCACGCTCAAGACGCTGGGCGCGACCGGGCGGGTGATCTTCCTGACCTACTTCCTGCAGATCGGTGCCCTGACGGTGGTCGGTGTCGCGGCAGGGCTGGTGCTGGGCGCGGTGCTGCCGCTGGCCTTTGCGCCGCTGATCGCCGCGCAACTGCCGATCCCGGCCGAATTCGGGGTGCAACTCGCGCCGCTGGCCGAAGCGGGGACCTATGGCGCGCTGACGGCGCTCCTGTTCACGCTGTGGCCGCTGGCGCGGACCGAGCAGGTGCGGGCGGCGGCGTTGTTCCGCGATGCCTCCGGGCCGGTGCGGGGCTGGCCGGGCTTGGGCTACCTAGTGGCCATCGCGCTGGTGGCGGGCGCGCTCGTCGGCACGGCGGTGGCCCTGTCGGAAGTCTGGGAACTGGCGCTCGGCGCGGCGGCGGGGGTGACGGGGTCGCTGATCCTGCTGGCGCTCGCGGCGGCGGGGGTACGGCGGCTGGCGCGGCGGCTGGCCCGCAGCCGGGCGGTGCGCGGACGGACAGCGCTGCGGCTGGCGCTGGGATCCGTGGGCGGTCCGGGCGGCGAGACGACGAGCGTCGTGCTGTCGCTGGGCCTCGGCCTCGCGGTGCTGGCGAGCGTCGGGCAGATCGACTGGAACCTCCGCAACGCGATCTCGAACGACCTGCCGGACTATGCCCCAAGCTACTTCTTCGTCGATATCCAGCCGGACCAGTTGCAGGGCTTCCTCGACTGGGTGGAGAACGATCCGGCGGTGTCGAAGGTCGAGACGGCGCCGATGCTGCGCGGCGTGATCACCCGGATCAACGGCCAGCCCGCGCGCGAGGTCGGCGGCAACCACTGGGTGCTGCGCGGCGACCGGGGCGTGACCTATGCCGAGCGCCCGTCCGAGGACACGACGATCACCGAGGGCACGTGGTGGCCCGAGGGCTATGACGGGCCGCCGCAGATCAGCTTCGCCGCCGAGGAGGCCGCCGAGATCGGGCTGAAGCTGGGCGACCGGCTGACGGTCAACATCCTCGGGCGCGATATCGAGGGCGAGATCACCAGCTTCCGCGAAGTGGACTTCTCGACCGCCGGTATCGGCTTCGTGCTGACGATGAACCCGGCCGCGCTGGCGGGCGCGCCGCATACCTTCATCTCGACCGTCTATGCCGAGGAATCGGCCGAGGCCGCCATCCTGCGCGACGTCGCCGGGGCCGCGCCCAACATCACCGCAATCCGCATCCGCGACGCCATCGACCAGATCACCGAGGGGCTGACCACGCTGGCCGCCGCGACCCGCTACGCGGCGCTGGCAACGCTGGCCACCGGCTTCGTCGTGCTGATCGGCGCGGCGGCAGCGGGCGAGCGGGCGCGGGTGTTCGAGGCAGCGGTGCTCAAGACCGTGGGCGCCGCCCGCGGGCGCATCCTGGCCAGCTTCGCGCTGCGCTCGGCCCTGCTCGGCGCGGCAGCGGGCGTCGTCGCGATCCTCGCGGGGGGCCTCGCGGGGTGGAGCGTGATGACCTTCGTGATGGAGGTGGACTACGTGTTCGAGCCGGTCTCGGCGATCACCATCGTCGCGGGCGGGGCGCTGGCCACGCTGATCGCGGGGCTGGGCTTCGCCTGGCGGCCGCTGGCGGCCCGTCCGGCACAGGTGTTGCGGGCGCGGGAGTAGCCGCGCGGCGCGATGGACAGGCCCCCGGCCGGGGGCGTAAACTGGGGGCGCGGTCTGAGGAGGCCGCGCCTTTTTCCATGGAGACCGAGATGCAGACCCGATACGGGTTGCCGCTGGTTCTGGCCGCGTTGCTGGCCGGGACCGGAGCCGTTCCCGCACAGACGCTGGACTACTGGGGAGAAGCCGGGGGATGGGAT
>JAUIAU010000133.1 GCA_030425185.1 Alphaproteobacteria bacterium | reverse complement strand
GGCCAGAACGCCTTCAGCATGTATCTGAACGTCGAGTTCGCGGCGCGCTTCGGCTTACTCGCCTATGAGATGATAGCCAAGCGCCGCGGCGTCGACGTCCAGCTCGGAGAATGGCTGTTCGCCGCTGAAGCGTGGGACCAGCCGACGGCGCTCGACGAGGCCGCCTTCCTCGAGATCGCAGAGACCGAGACCGAGGCGCTGCGCGAATTCGTCGGCGACCCGATCCCCCGCATTCTCGATATCCGCCGGACTTTCGTGCCCCAGTTTCTCGAAATGGCGACCGATGCGCTTTGCCGGATCGACGACCTGAAGGTTGTCGGCTTCTCCTGCCTGTTCTTCCAGACCCTGCCTTCGATCGCACTCGCCCGCCGCATCCGCGAGCGGCGCCCCGAGGTGAAGATCGTGTTCGGCGGGCCGTCGATGCATGAGGCGATGGGCCGCGAATACATGCGCGCCCTGCCCTTCATCGACGCGATGTCGATCGGCGAGGCTGACCGCGACGGGCCGGCGCTGTTCCGCGCTCTGGCCGAAGGCCGTGCGCCGGCCGATCTCGGCGACGTGCTCTGGCGGGCCGTGCCCGGCGGCGCGATTCGCGAGGGCGCTCCGTCGGCGCCGGCGGACGCCGCGCTGCTCGACCGGCTGCCGATCCCTGACTACGAGAACTACTTCCGCGCCATGGACCGTGCCGGCTTCCTCGCCGACCCCTCCGTCGCCGACCGCATCTTCGTGCCCTACGAGACCTCGCGCGGCTGCTGGTGGGGCCAGAAGAAGCACTGCACCTTCTGCGGCCTGAACCCGCTTGGCATGAACTACCGCGCGAAAAGCCCGGAGCGCGCCGTCGAGATCATCGAAAGCACGGTCGAGCGCTGGGGCGTGCCGCGGCTGCTCGCCGTGGACAACATTCTTCCTCAAAACTACTACGACGAGGTGCTGCCGGTCCTGCGCGAAGGGCCCTACAGCGGGCAACTGGAGATCTGGTACGAGATCAAGACCAACGTCGCCCGCGACAAGATTAAGTTGCTAGCGGAGGCCGGCGTCACCCTGATTGTCCCCGGCATCGAGAACCTCTCGACCAACATTCTCCGCGCGATCGACAAGGGCGTGACGGCACTCCACAACGTCTACGCGCTGAAGCTCTTCGCGGAGTACGGGATCATGCCCGGCTGGGGTATGCTGATGCGCATCCCCGGCGAGCGCGCCGAGGACTACACGGATATGGCCGCGCTCATCCCGAAGCTGATGCATCTGCATCCGCCCTTCAGCGGCCCGCGGCTTGTGGAGCTCCATCGCTTCAGCCCCTATCACTTCCGCGCCGAGGAGTTCGTCGACAGCTTCACGCCGCAGGCCTGGTATCGAGGCCTTTTCCCGGATGGCGCGGTCGATCTCGACAAGGTCGCCTACTACTTCGACGCAGAGTGGCGGAACGTGACGACAGAAACCGCCCGCGCGCCCCTCGTCGCCGCGATCTGGCACTGGATCGACGCTTGGCGCGAGCGCCCGCGCGTGCCGAAGCTCGAGGCGCGCGACATCGAGGGCGGCAGGATCGAGATTCTTGACACCCGCAGGACGCGCTCGGCCGCCTGGCGTCTCGACGCTGAGGAGGCGGCGGTCTACCGGCTGATGGACGACCCGCTGCCCCGCGCCCGGTTCGGCCCAGCGGCGGCCGAAGCAGGGGTCGCGCCCGAGCGCGCCGAGGCGCTGGCGCGCGACTATCTGGAGGCCGGGCTCGCCATAGATCTCGACGGCAAGTTGCTCTCCCTCGCCCTGCCGCCCACTGCACACGAGCCGAGCCTCGCCTACCGGCGCAGCGTGTTCTCGCGCGTCGGGCAGAAGGAGCAGCTTGAGGCGGCCAAGGCCGCCCGCGTCGCGCAACTCACGGCCGCCGCCGCGGTCTGACCTAGGAGCCGCGCGCCATGTTCCGCCGGAAGATCCTTGAGCGGCAGTCCGAGCCCGATGCCCTCGACCAGCTGCTCGTGGTCGTCACGCCGAGATCGGTTCTGGCAGTGCTGGCGCTAGCGGGTGTGCTGGCTGTCGCGCTGATATGGAGCGTGACGGCGCGTATCCCGGTGAAGGTGGACGGACAGGGGATCCTAATGCGGCCGGGCTTCGTGACCCAACTGCAAGCCTCGGCCGAGGGGCGGATCACCAACATCCTCATCGCGCCGGGTGACCGGATCGCCGCGGGCGAGGCCGTGGCCGCGCTCTCGCAGCCCGCCATCGAACGCGAGCTGGACCGGCTGAACGCCCAGTTCGACATCCGCCGCGCCTACGCCAATCGCCAGATCGCGCTGGCCACGCGGGCCCGCGAGCTCGAGAAGGCGTTCTCAGACGAGCGCCGCGGTGAGATCGAGGAGCAGCTCGCCTCGCTTGAGGACCTTCGGCGCACCTCGGTCGACCAACGCGAGATCGCGCTGGCCGACCGGCGGGACAAGCTCGCGAGGATCGAGGGACTGTTGGAGCGCCAGCGCGGCGAGCAGCAGGAGCGCATGGACGGCGTCGCGAGCCTCGCCGAGCGCGGGCTCGTCAACAACGGCGCGCGCCTCAGCGCTCTGGCTGCCGTCACCTCCTTGGCCATCGAGGCGGCTCGCGTCGAGCTTCAGATCAGCGAGACGCGACTCTCCGAGATCAGCGCCGTCGAGGAGGAGCTCCAGCTGATCCGCGAGATACAGAATGCCCGCGCCGAGCTGACGCGGATCGACATCGAGGAGCAGCAGTCTGAGCGCGGCTTCCAGAGCCTGATCCGCGCCGAGCAGGAGACAGTCGAAGAGATCGCTGCGCAGATCCGCAGCGCCCGACAGGAGCTTGCGAGCGCTCGTAGGATCACGAGCCCGTTCGACGCCGTGGTGCTTGAGCGGCTGGCCGACGAGAGCGAGTTGATCGGCGTCGGCGGCCCCGTAGCGATGGTCCGGCTGATCCCGCAGCGCCCGTTCCTGCGCGTGTCGCTCTCGCCAGACGCGGAGCAGGGCGCGTTCCGCATCGCGCTCAACGGCGCCCCCTCCGACCCGCTGCCCACCGACGCGACCGGCTCGCAGGTCGCTGCGGCGCTCGCGGCGATGCCGGCACTCGACGGCTGGGAGGTGGTGGGCGACGGCCGCCTCGACGCCGGTCCCGTGGACATCCGCTTCGTCGCCGGACCGGAGGGCGTCGCGGCGCCGGAACTCGACGTGGAGATGCGCGACCGCGACCTCTGGACGGTGGACGAACGGCCGGCGACAGGGTCGGCGCGCATCCTCGGCGTCCATGCGCCGGACCGCCCGCTGGTCCATGTCGGCTTCTTCCCGATTGGCCTCGCCAAGCAGATCGCCCCAAGCCTCGAGATCCGCATCGACCCCTCCAGCGTCGA
>JAUIAU010000003.1 GCA_030425185.1 Alphaproteobacteria bacterium | reverse complement strand
TGCGACTGGGACCGCAACGCCTTTACCATGGCGGGCGCGCCGGGCGACCCGCGCACCGGGCACGAGAACTCGCCCAACTTCCACGATGCCGTCATCAAGGTCTTCGTGGACATGTACGAGAAGGGCTACATCTACCGCGGCAAGCGCCTGACCAACTGGGACCCGCATTTCGAGACGGCGATTTCCGACCTGGAGGTCGAGAACACCGAGGTTGCGGGCCACATGTGGCACTTCAAGTACCCGCTGGCCGGGGGGGCGACCTATGAATACGTCGAAAAGGACGAGGACGGCACCGTCACCCTGCGCGAGACGCGGGATTACATCTCCATCGCCACGACGCGGCCCGAGACGATGCTGGGCGACGGCGCGGTGGCCGTGCATCCGTTGGACGCGCGCTATGCGCCGATTGTCGGCATGCTCTGCGAGATTCCGGTGGGGCCGAAGGAGCACCGCCGCCTGATCCCGATCATCACCGACGAGTACCCGGACCCGAATTTCGGCTCGGGCGCGGTGAAGATCACCGGCGCGCATGACTTCAACGACTACGGCGTGGCCAAGCGCGGCGGCATTCCCTGCTATCGCCTGATGGACACCCGCGCCGCGATGCGCGCCGACGGCGCGCCCTATGCCGAGGCCGCCGCGATTGCGCAGGAGGTGGCGCAGGGCAAGCGGACACTGACCGAGGCGGAAGTGGACGCGCTGAACCTCGTGCCCGATCACCTGCGGGGGCTCGACCGGTTCGAGGCGCGCAAGCGCGTGGTCGAGGAGATCACCGCCGAGGGTCTGGCGGTGATGACGCGCGCCGACGATCCGCGCCTCGGGCGCAAGCTGGCCGAGGACGAGGACCCGGCGGCCCCGGTCCCGCTGGTCGAAGCGAAGCCGATCATGCAGCCGTTCGGCGACCGCTCGAAGGTCGTCATCGAGCCGATGCTGACCGACCAGTGGTTCGTCGATGCCGAGAAGATCGTCGGTCCGGCGCTGGAAGCGGTGCGCGACGGCACGGTGAAGATCATGCCGGAGTCGGGCGAGAAGACCTATTACCACTGGCTGGAGAACATCGAGCCGTGGTGCATCTCGCGCCAGCTCTGGTGGGGGCACCAGATCCCGGTGTGGTACGGGTTCGATCTGGCGCGCCATGGCTTCAAGGATGACGAAGGCGACGGCGCGCTGGACGAGGTCGAATTGGGCCGCTTGCTGTCAGCGCAAACCTTGCTGAAAGGCGACGAACGCCACCACGCCGCTGCCGATTTCGACGCGGTCAGCGCGCAGTTCAACACCGTTCTGGCCGCACTGCCGACGCCCCTGAACCATGCCCGCGCGGTCGAGGTCGCGGACCGCACCGCTGCCGCGCATATGATGGCGGAAAGCCTTGCCGCCTATGCGATGGATCAGGATCCGACGCAGCTGGTGTACCCGGTCTGGCGCGACCCGGACGTGCTGGACACCTGGTTCTCGTCCGGTCTCTGGCCCATCGGCACGCTCGGGTGGCCGGAGGAGACCGACGAGTACAAGACCTACTTCCCGACCGATGTCCTGATCACCGGGTTCGACATCCTGTTCTTCTGGGTGGCGCGGATGATGATGATGCAGCTGGCGGTGACCGGGAAGATCCCGTTCCACACCGTCTACCTGCACCAGCTCGTCCGCGACGAGAAGGGCCGGAAGATGTCCAAGACCACCGGCAACGTGATCGACCCGTTGCAGATCGTGGACGAGTACGGCGCGGATGCGCTGCGGTTCACCAATGCCGCGATGGCCTCGATCGGGGGCGTGCTGAAGCTGTCGGAAGAGCGCATCGCGGGCTATCGCAACTTCGGCACCAAGCTGTGGAACGCCGCGCGCTTCGCCGAGATGAACGAGGCTGTCGCGGGCGCGGTGGGCGACGCGATCTGGGCCCCCGGCAAGCCGATGCCCGAGGCCGCCGTCAACCGCTGGATCATCGGCGAAACCGCCCGCACCCGAGCCGCCGTGGACGAGGCGCTGGCGGCCTATCGCTTCAACGACGCGGCCAGCACGCTCTATGGCTTTGTCTGGGGGATGGTCTGCGACTGGTACGTGGAACTGTCGAAGCCGCTGCTGATGGACGGCAGCGAGGCGGAAAAGGCCGAGACCCGTGCCGTGATGGCCTGGGTGATCGACCAGTGCCTGCTGCTGCTGCACCCGTTCATGCCCTTCGTGACCGAAGAACTCTGGGGCACGCTGGGCGCGCGGCCGAAGATGCTGGTGCACGGCGACTGGCCGGACTACGCGCCGGGCGAGCTGGTCGATGCCGAGGCGAGCGCCGAGATGGGCTGGGTGATCGGGCTGATCGAGGCGGTCCGCTCGGCCCGCGGCGAGATGCGCGTGCCGGTCGGGCTGAAGGTGCCGCTGGTCGAGGTGGACCTGAGCGACGCCGGGCGGGCCTACTGGACGCGCAACGCGGCGCTGATCCAGCGGCTGGCACGGATCGACAGCCTGACCAAGGCCGACGCGATGCCGAAGGGCGCGGTGACCATCGCCGTCGAGGGCGCGACGCTGGGTCTGCCGCTGGAGGGCATCATCGACATCGACGCCGAGAAGGCCCGCCTGGAAAAGGCGCTGGAGAAGCTCGGCAAGGAACTGGGCGGCCTGCGCGGGCGGCTCGGCAATCCGAAGTTCGTCGAGAGCGCGCCCGAGGACATCGTCGAGGAGACCCGCGCCCAGCTGGCCGCGAAGGAAGAGGAAGCGGGCCGCCTGGAAGCCGCCCGCGCCCGCCTGGCGGAACTGGGCTGAGATCGGAGCGGTCCCGCCCGCGGGGGCGGGGCCGGCTCAGGGCTGCGCGGCCAGGTCGCAGCGGTAGAAGTGCATCCAGTCCCGGACCTCGGGCGAGATCGCAATGCTCTTGCTGTCGGCCGAGGGCGCGACCACGGCAAAGCCGAGCTGGTCATAGAGCGAGGGCAGTTCCGGATTCACCTTGAAGGTGTCCGCGATCAGCCAGCGCAGGCCCATGGCGCGCGCCTCGGCCATGCGGGCCAGCACCAGCGCCCGGCCGAGCCCGGTGCGGCGCGCCTCGGGGCGGACGTAGAGGTGCTTCATCTCGCCGGTGTCCTCCGACACCCGCCGCAGCGCCCCGGTGCCGACCGGCCGCCCGGTGGCGTCGCGCACCAGAAGATAGCTGCCGTTGGGGGGCAGGACCCCGTCGAGACCGGCGAAGAACCCGGCGACATGGGGCCGCCAGTCGAAGTCCGGCCCCCCGGCGCCGGTGACCCGGCCGTGCATCATCTGCGCATACTCGACCAGCAGCGTCTCGGCCTCGGCCTGCGGGAAGGCCGCGGGATCGTCGATGCGGTCGATGAGGAAGCCCGGTTTCGCCCCGAACTCCGCGGCGGCGCGGCGGGTGACGCCGGGCGGCACGGCGGGCGCGGCGGGCATGGGCGTGGCGGTGGTCGCGGTCTGGATCTGCATGGTCGGACCTCCCTGCGGGTCTGATGAGCCTGCCCCTGTCTACCATGGCGGACGGATCGCACCGAATCAGCAATACTGACCGGATGAAAGCTCAGCTATGATATCGCCGGACTGGAAGGCCCTGCCCTCGCTCACCGCGCTGCGGGCGTTCGACGCGACCGCGCGGCACGGCGGCTACGCGGGGGCGGCGCGGGCGCTGAACGTGACCCATGCCGCGGTCGCCCAGCAGGTGCGCGGGCTGGAGGCGGAGCTGGGCGTCGCCCTCGCCGTGCGGGACGGGCGCACCGTGCGGCTGACCGAGGCCGGGCAGCGGCTGGCGGCGGCGCTGGCGGAGGGGTTCACGGCCATCGCGGGCGGGATCGAGGCCGCGCGCACCGAGGGGGCCACGCGGCCGTTGCGGATCGTGGCGCGGCCGTTCCTCGTGGACCGGGTCATCATGCCGAACCTCGCGCAGTTCTGGAAACGGCATCCGGGCACCGAGATCTCGATCCTGCCGCGGCGCGAGATCGGCGGGCTGGCCCCGGGCAGCTTCGACCTGGCGATTCCCTCGGCCAACGCGGGGACGGTGCCGGACCTGCCCGGCTGCACCAGCCGGGTCATCGCGACGGTGCCCGCCGTGGCGATTGCCGCGCCCGACCTCGTGGCGCGCGAGGGCACCGACCTGACGCGGCTGCCGTGGCTGTGGCACGAGGAAGACATGCACGTGAAGCTGGAGCTGATGGCCGAGGCGGGGCTGCCGGTGGCCGAGTTGCGGCAAGTGCGGATCGGCAGTCCCAACCTGCAGGCCGAGGCGGTGCGGCAGGGCCTCGGTGTGGCGCTGTTCAACGCGCGGATCGCCCAGACCGAGATCGACGCGGGCGAGGTGGTGGCGCTGCCGCTGCCGAAGACCCTGAACGTGGTCTATCACGCGGTGCTGCCGAACGGTCCCCGGCACCCGCTGGCCGAGCCCTTCGTCGGCTGGCTGTCGGCGCTGATCTGACCTGCGCCCGATGGACAGACCCGCGCCGCGTGGCGTATTCCGGCGCTCATGGAAAAAGCACCGCGCCTGACGCCCCTTGCCGCCGCCCTGCCCTCGACCGTGCCCTTCGTGGGACCGGAAACGCAGGAGCGCGCCTCCGGGCGGGTGTTCACCGCCCGGCTGGGCGCCAACGAGAGCGTCTTCGGCCCCTCGCCCCGCGCGATCGAGGCGATGGCCCGCGCGGCCGCCGAGGCGTGGATGTACGGCGACCCGGAGAGCCATGACCTGAAGCAGGCGCTCGCCGCCCATCACGGGGTAGACCCCGCGCACGTGGTCGTGGGCGAGGGCATCGACGGGCTGCTCGGGTATCTCGTCCGGCTGCTGGTCGCGCCGGGCGACGCGGTGGTGACCTCGGACGGGGCCTATCCGACGTTCAACTTCCATGTCGCGGGCTTCGGCGGCGTGCTGCACAAGGTGCCCTACCGCGACGACGCCGAGGACCCCGAGGCGCTGGTGGCGAAGGCGGCCGAGACCGGCGCGAAGCTGGTCTACCTCGCCAACCCGGACAACCCGACAGGCAGCGTGCATCCGGCCGCCCGGATCGAGGCGATGGTGGCCGCGCTGCCCGAGGGCACGCTGCTGGTGCTCGACGAGGCCTATATCGACACAGCGCCGCCCGGCACCGCCCCCGCGATCGACCCCGAGGACCCGCGCGTGATCCGGTTCCGCACCTTCTCGAAGGCGCACGGGCTGGCGGGGGCACGGGTCGGCTACGCGCTTTGCGCCCGGCCGCTGGCGCAGGATTTCAACAAGGTGCGCAACCATTTCGGGATGAGCCGGATCAGCCAGGCCGGGGCGCTGGCCGCCGTGCGGGACCAGGCGTGGCTGGCGCACGTGGTGGCGCAGGTCGCCGCCGCACGGGAGGAGCTTGGCCGGATCGCGGCACGGCACGGGATGACGGCGCTGCCCTCGGGCACCAATTTCGTGACGATGGACGCCGGGCGGGACGGGACCTTCGCGCGCGCTCTGGTCGGCGCGCTAGCCGAGGCGGGGATCTTCGTGCGGATGCCGTTCGTGGCGCCGCAGGATCGCTGCATCCGCGTGTCGGCGGGGCGACCGGAGGACATGGCGGCCTTCGAGGCGGCGCTGCCGGGGGCGCTGGCGACCGCTGCCGCGCGCGTGGCCGGTGGCTGAGCGGCGGGTGCCGCGGGGCGGCGACGCCCCGGTACCGGGCCGCGCTGCGCGTTCACGAAAATTCGTCGTGAAATAATCTTTCGATTTGCTACCGTTTGCCGCAGGATGGGCGCAGGCGGAGGCAACGCGATGCACGATTACAAGGGGCTGGGCCGGGTCGAGGACTATACCGACGCGTTTCTCGTCAGCTTCGGCATGCTCGTCTTCATGCTCCTGATCGCGCTCTGGGCGATGCTCGGCTATCCTGCCGCGCTGGCGGCCGCCTTTCTCGGCGACCGCGTGATGCGGCGCGCGGCGCGGGCGCGTTAACGCCCGGCCAGAACCGCCGCCGCGGCCGAGAGACCGCCCGCCTCGTGCGGGATGTCGAGCGCGCGCAGGCCCGCCTCGATCACGCCCAGCACGCCCATCAGCCCGTGCGCGTTGATGTGGCCCATGTGCCCGATGCGGAAGAACCCGTGCGAGGCCTCCGATCCGGGCGGGGCCATGCCGAGGCCGATGCCGAGGGTGACGCCCGCCTCGCGCTCGGCCCAGGTCCGCAGCTCGGTCGCCTTCGGGCTGGGCAGGCGCAGGGCGGTCACCGAGTGGCCGCGCGTCGCCGGGTCGGCCATGTTCAGCGCGATGCCGCCGGGGACCGACCAGGTCTCGACGGCGGCCCAGAGGGCGCGGGCGAGGATCTCGTGCCGGGCCCAGACGTTCTCCAGCCCTTCCTCGTGCAGGATCATGTCGAGCGCGGTGCGCAGGCCGTAGAGGTGATGCGTCGGCGCGGTGCCGCAGAAATACTGATAGTACTCGGTCGGGCGGGTGCGCGGCACCCAGTCCCAGTAGGACGAGACGGCGGGCATCGCGGCGCGCACGGCATCGGCCCTGTCGTTGAAGAAGACGAAGCCGAGGCCGGGCGGCGTCATCAGGCCCTTCTGGCAGCCCGCGACCATGACGTCGGCACCCCAGGCATCCATCTCGAACACGTCGCAGCCGAGCGAGGCGATGCAGTCGACCATCAGCAGCGCGTCATGCCCGGCGGCGTCCATCGCGGCGCGGATCGCGGCGACGTCGGACTTGGCCGAGGACGAGGTGTCGACCTGCACGATCAGGACGGCCTTGATCCGACCCTCGGTGTCGGCGCGCAGGGCAGCCTCGGCCCGGGCGGGGTCGATCGGGGACTGCTTGCCGAAGTCGATGACCTCGACCTCGACGCCCAGCCGCGCGGCCTGTTCGCCCCAGCCGAGACCGAAACGCCCGGTGGCGAGCACCAGCGCCTTGTCGCCCGCGCCCAGCACGTTGGCGAGCGAAGCCTCCCAGGCGGCATGGCCGTTGCCGATGTAGATCGCGGCATGTCCCGCGGTACGGGCAACGGCCTTGAGATCGGGGATCAGCGAGCGGGTCAGGTCGTGCAACTCGCCGGTGTAGATGTTCGGCGCGGCGCGGTGCATGGCGTTCAGGACGCGGTCCGGCATGATCGAGGGGCCGGGGATGGCGAGCACGGAACGGCCGTGGGCGAGGCTGGGGCGGTCAGGGGCGGTCATGGGGCGAAGTCCTGCGGAAAGCGGCCCGTCCGAGGTAGTCCCCGGGGCGGAGAGGGTCAATACGCCTGACCTGCCGGGAGCCCGCGCGGCGGCGTCGGCTTGCCCCGGACCGGCATCCGGGCTAGGACGCCGCGACCGTTTCAAGGGACAGACCCAGCCGCATGAAAGCCCTGATCGACCGCAAGCTGAAAGCCTGGGAGGTTGCCCTGCGGTCGTCCTTCGGCAACGACATCACGACGCCCGCGATGCGGCGCCGCGCGATGCTGGACTTCCACGTCTTCGATCACGCCATCCTGCGCACGGTCTGGACCAATTTCGACGAGGTGGCGCCGGGCGTCTACCGCTCGAACCAGCCGGACCCGGCGCGTTACAAGGCGCTGGCGGACCGCGGCATCCGGACGATCCTGAACCTCCGCGGGGTCAGCCCGCATTCGCATTACCTCTTCGCCGAGGAAGCCTGCGCCGCGCACGGGCTGACCATGGTCACGGTGCCGCTGGAGGCCCGCAAGCCGGTCGCGCGCGCCCGGCTGCTGGAGCTGTTCGACGCCTTCCGCACCATCGAGAAGCCCTTCCTGATGCATTGCAAGTCCGGGGCAGACCGGGCGGGCCTCGCCTCGGCGCTCTACCGGATGGTGATCATGGGCGACGGGGTGGAGGCGGCGCGCCGTCACCTCGGGGTGCGTTACGTCCACCTGAAATGGTCCAAGACCGGGATCTGCGATCACCTGCTCGACGTCTACGCCGCGCGGGCGGCGCAAAGCCCGATCGGGATCGAGGAGTGGATCGCCACCGAGTACGACCCGGAGGAACTGGCGGCCTCGTTCGCGCGCAAGCGGGGCCGGACCCCGTGAGCGGCGAGGCCGCCCGGCCCGGCCTCGCGGCCCGTGTCTGGCGCGACGCGCTGTCCTCGCAACGCGGCCTGCTGATCGTCGCCTTCGTGCTGATGGCGATCGAGGGCGGGATGCTCGGCGCGCTGTCCTACCTGCTGAAACCGATGTTCGACGAGGTGTTCGTCGCGGGCCGGATGTCGGCGCTGTGGGTCGTGGGCCTGTCGATCCTTGTCCTTTTCGTCGTGCGCGGCGGGGCCAGCGTGGGCCAGAAGGTGCTGCTGGCCCGGATCGTCGAGACCGGGGCGGCGGGCTTGCAGCACCGGGTGCTGGGGCATGTCATGCGCCTCGACGGGGCGTTCCACCAGGCCCATCCGCCGGGCGCGCTGATCGAGCGGGTGCAGGGCGACGTGATGACGACCAAGGAGGCGGGCATCGCGATCCTGACCGGCCTCGGGCGCGACATCATCGGGGTGGTGTCGCTGCTGGGCGTGGCGATCTGGGTCGATCCGGTCTGGACGCTGGTCGCGCTGATCGGGGTGCCGCTGCTCGTCGCGCCCTCGGCGCTGGCGCAGCGCTTCACCCGCGAGCGCGCGCGCGACGCGCGCGAGGTCGCCGGCGCGATGTCCACGCGGCTGGACGAGATCTTCCACGGCCTGACGCAGGTCAAGCTGAACCGGCTGGAGGCGCACCAGTCGGCGCGCTACCGGCGGCTTCTGGACCGCCGGATCGGGGTCGAGACGCAGGCGGCGCTGGGAAAGGCGCTGATCCCCGGCTTGATCGACGTGATGACCGGCATCGGCTTTCTCGGCGTGCTCTACTTCGGCGGGCGCGAGATCATCGCGGGCGAGAAGACCGTGGGCGAGTTCATGTCCTTCTTCACCGCGATGGCGCTAATGTTCGAGCCGCTGCGCCGTCTCGGCACGGTCAACGGCCACTGGCAGGCGGTCGCGGCCGCGCTGGAGCGGCTCTATGCGCTGCTGGACGCGCCGGTGCGGATCGTCTCGCCCGCCGTCCCTGCCCCGCTGCCCGAGAGCACGCGGATCGTGTTCGAGGACGTCCACCTGAGCTACGGCGAGACGCCGGTGCTGCGCGGCCTCAGCTTCGTGGCGGAGCCCGGGCAGACCACGGCGCTGGTGGGCGCGTCGGGCGCGGGCAAGAGCACCGTCTTCAACGCGCTGACGCGGCTGGTGAACCCTACGTCAGGGCAGATCACGCTGGGCGGCGTGCCGGTGGGCGCGCTGGCGCTCGAGGACCTGCGCGGCCGGATGAGCGTCGTGACGCAGGACGCGCTGCTCTTCGACGAGACGCTGCGCGAGAACATCCTGCTCGATGCCGAGGGGGTCAGCGAGGCGCGGCTGGCGCAGGCGCTGGAGGCTGCGCACCTGTCGGGCTGGCTGGCCGGGACCGAGGGCGGGCTCGAGCTGCGCGCGGGACCGCGCGGCTCGGCGCTGTCGGGCGGCCAGCGGCAACGGATCGCGATCGCGCGGGCAATCCTGCGCGACGCGCCGATCCTGCTGCTCGACGAGGCCACGAGCGCGCTCGACGCCGAAAGCGAGGCCGCGGTGCAGGCGGCCCTGGAGGAGCTGGCGGAGGGCCGCACCACGCTGGTGATCGCGCACCGGCTGGCCACCATTCGCGCCGCCGACCGGATCGTTGTGATGGACCGGGGCACGGTCGTCGAGCAGGGCACCCATGCCGACCTGATCGCGGCGGGCGGGGCCTATGCCCGGCTGCACGCGCTGCAGTTCCGCGACGAAGGCTGAGCCCCGTCAGCGGCGGGCTTCGGCCGGACGGGGCGCGGCCAGCAGGCGGGCGGTGTGGCGCAGGTTGCGCGCGCCCTGCCGCACCCAGCCGCGCGCGCGATAGGGGGCGACGGGCAGGATCACCTCGGCCTCGGCCTGGCGGTGGCGGCCCGACAGCGCGCGGGTCAGCGCGAGATCGTCCAGCGCCAGGTCGGCGGTTCCCAAGAGGGCGCGGCGCACCAGGAGGCCCTGGTCCGGGAACGGCAGGCCCAGCGTGCGGCCGCGCCAGTTGGCGAAGCGGGCGATCAGCGCCGGGCCGCGGGCGTCGGTGTCGAAGCGCAGCCGGAAGTGATGCGCGGACTGCGGGCGGGCGAGCGCGGCCTTGACGGCCCCGGTCCAGCCGGGGGCGAGGCGCGCTTCGGGTTCGAGGAACAGGAGCCACGGCGCGCGGGCGGCGGCGACGGCGGCAGCGACGCGCTCGGGGCGCGAGGCCGGACCCGGCAGCCAGATGGCCCCGGCCGCCTCGGCGATGTCGAAGGTATCATCCGTCGAGCCGCCGTCCGCCACGATCAGTTCGCGCACCAGCCCCTCCCACACGCCCTCCAGCAGCGAATCGAGCGCGGCGGGCAGATGCCGGGCGGCATCGCGGGTCGGCAGGATCAGGCTGAGCGGCGCGGACATCGGCGGGGTGTTCCTGTGATTTCCGCCCCCCTATATGAAAAGCAGACACCCGAGGGGAGAAAAAATGCAGGCCGATCCCTGTTCCGACCGCCGCGTTCTGGCCGTCTCCGGCCCCGACCGCGTGCACTTCCTGCAAGGACTGGTGACCAATGACGTCCGGCGGCTGTCCGATGGGCCGGTCTACGCGGCGCTGCTGACGGCGCAGGGCAAGTACCTGTCCGACTTCCTGCTGGTGCCGGACGGCGAGCGGGTGCTGGTGGACGTGGCCGAGGCCCAGGCCGACGACTTGATGCGGCGGCTGACGCTCTACAAGCTGCGCGCCAAGGTCACGGTCGAGGCGACGGCGCTGAAGGTCTGGCGCGGTCTCGGGCCGCAGCCGGAGGGCGCGGTGACCGATCCGCGCGACGCGGGGCTGGGCTGGCGGCTCTATGCCGAGACGCTGGACGCCCCGCCGGCCGGGGTGGACTGGGACGCGCTGCGCGTGCGCCTCGGGGTGCCGGAAGCCGGGCGTGAACTGATCCCGGACGACAGCTACATCCTCGAGATGGGGTTCGAGCGGCTGCACGGCGTCGACTTCCGCAAGGGATGCTACGTCGGGCAGGAAGTCACGGCGCGGATGCATCACAAGACCGAGTTGCGCAAGGGACTGCGCCGGGTGCGGCTGTCGGGCGAGGCCGCGCCGGGGACGGAGATCCTGGCGGGCGACAAGCCCGCGGGGTGGCTGGGGACGGTCGCGGGCGATGCCGCGCTGGCCTATCTGCGCTTCGACCGGATCGGTCCCGACCTGCGCGCGGGGGCGGCCGGGATCGAGGTGGCCGACACATGATGCCGCGGGGCGGCGAAGCTCCGCCGCGATCTGCCCGAAACTGTGGCGATATCTTGATCGGCTGCGGCGATCACCTAGATACTGGGGTTGAGACGCGGCACGACCAACAGGACTTGGGGTCCCCGCCGACCCGATATGCAGGGAGTGCATAACTGCCATTCCCAGAACGCAATATCGAATCGGAGCGAAACCGCCATATTGCGCCGCACGCCGAAAACGCAAGAGCAATAACAAGGACGACCCATGTCGGAATTCGTGGACGCCTCCGCGTTCAACTTCGAACAAGGCCAGCGCGCGCGCAAGCTGTTTGCCGCCGTCGTTCTGGCTGCCCTCGACGACGCCATCGCGGATGACAAGAAATACGGCAACGGCCCGGACCAGATCGCCCGCTGGGCGCGGTCGCGGGATGGCCGTGAAGTGCTGTCCTGCGCGGGCATCGACCCGAACGAGCGGGTTGTCGCGGGCCTGATGCAGTTCGTGGCGCAGGGTGTGCGCACCTCGGTCGCGCTGTCGCGCGAGGAGAGCGAGCGCCGCAACGCCCAGCAGGCCGAAGCCGCCTGATCGCTGTCTCCGGCGCGCGGCGCCGGAGCCTTGCAGAAACGCGCCCCACGGGGCGCGTTTTCGCGTCAGGGGCACAGCTTATGAAAGCGGGTCAGCCGAGGTCGCGGGCTTCGAGAGCGCGGTAGATCTCGCGCCGGACCAGCTTGCGGACGTTGCGCGTGATGCGCTCGCCGAGCGAGCCCTGGAGTTCCTTGCGGACGATATCGGAGACGATCTCGCGCAGGCTTTCCTCGTCGATCATCAACTCGCCCGGGGAGGGCTCGGGCGGCGCGTCAAGCGCCCCTTCGGCGCGCAGCGCCTCGAGGCTGGCGCGGACGGCCTCCTCGATGCGGTCGAGAGGCACCTGCGGCTTCTCGGGCGCGCGGACCGGGGCCGCCGCCGCCGGGGGTTCGGGCGCGCGGGGGGGCGTCACCGCCTCCTCCGTGGCCTTCAGGACGGCAAGGACGGCGGCGTCCGTCTCGGCGGCAGGCGGCGCTTCGGGCACCGGGCTGTCGGCCGGGGGCGCGCGGCGCGGGCGGCGGCGCAGCGGGGGCGCCTCCTCCGCAACCTCGTCCGCGACGGGCGGGGCAGGCTCGGGCGTCCCGGCCGGGGCGTCGTCGCCGAGGAAGGCGTCGATGTCCTCCGCAAGGCGCGACTGCGTCTCGTCGGCGTAGAGCGTGCGCGAGCGGTTCGCCGGGCTGCGGCCCTGCGGCGGCGCGGGTGGCGCGTCAGCGGTGTCGTCGGTCTCGCCGGTCGGAGCCGGGTCCGGGGCGACCTCGTCGGACGGCGACGTGTCGGACCAGCGGCGCAGGTCCTCGACACGGAAATCGTCGGTCAGGAGCAGCTTGGCGCGCGCGGCGCGGCCGACATCCTTGCGGGTCGGCAGCAGGCTGTCGCTGACGGTGGGGCGGCGCGGCAGGACGCGACGGACGGGATCGGCGGGGGCCTCGGCCACTTGCGGCGCGGCCTCGGGGGCCGGGTCAGGCTCGGGCTCGGGCGCACGCGCAGCCGGGGCACGGTCGCTCTCCTCGGCCACCAGGCGTCGGATCGAGGCGAGGACGTCCTCCATGCTTGTATCTGTGCGTGCGGCCTTGCTCATGGATCATCCGATACCGTCAGAAAGGGCAGTCTAGACTCGCCCCAGTCGTCAAACAAGGCCAGCGCAGGGGCGCTCGGAAGGCGAGACCGTGGCGGAACCGGGGCGCGTTGCCGCGATCAGTTGCGCCCGATGCTGTTCAGCACGCGGTCGAGACGGCGGCCCTGGGTCGAGGTCGCGGGCGCATTCTGCACCGCGTTGTAATAGACCGACGGGTCGTAGGTCGGGATCCCGAGGTTCAGGTGCTCGACCGTCAGCAGGCCCATCGCCGACAGCAGCCCGTAGACCGAGTTGGTCAGCTGCGCCTCGGCGTTGATGCGGGCGCTCTGGGCGTTGAGCAGGTCCTGTTCGGCGTCGAGCACGTCGAGGGTGGTCCGGGCCCCGAGGGCCGCTTCCTCGGACACGCTGTCGAAGGCGACACGGGCCGAGCGGATCTGGCGGTCGCTCGATTCGAGGCTGGAGCGGGCCACCTGGATATCGACCCAGGCGTTCGCCACGGCCTGCTCGACGAGCAGGACCTGCTGGCGCAGGTCGGCGCGCGCGGCCTCGGCGTTGGCGACGGCGGCCCGGTACCCGGCCGAGATGCGGCCCCCGGCATAGAGCGGCTGGGTCAGGGTGATCGAGAGCTGGTTCGAGTTGGTCCCGGTCGTGAGCGAGTGGCTGGCGGAGGCGCCGCCGGTGATCGTCGGCAGGACACCCCGCTTGGCGGCTTCGGCGGCGAGGTCGCGGGCGGCGACGATGTGCTGGGCCTGCTCGATGGTAGGGTGGCGGCGCACGGCGATGGCGCGGGCTTCCTCCAGCGTGGCGGCGGTCTGCGGACCGGCGGGCGGCGGCAGGAGCTGGTCCGGATAGCGGCCGACCACCAGCTTGTAGAGTTCGCGGGCGCTGGCCAGCGCGCCCTGTGCCGCGACGAGGTTCGAGCGCGCCTCGGCCAGCCGGGCCTCGGCGAGCGCGACGTCGGTGCGGGTGACCTCGCCGACCTCGAAGCGGTCCTGCGCGGCGCGCAGCTGCTCGGTGATGACGCGGACGTTGTTCTGGCGCAGCGCGACGGTCTGGGCGGCACTGCGGACCGAGGTGAAGGCGATGACGGCATTCTCGAGCACGGTCTGCTCGATGTTCACCAGCGCGGCGCGGGTCGCGAGCACGGTTTCCTTCTGCACGTCCACGCCCAGCCCGTTGCGCCCGAAATCGTAGAGCGTCATCGAGGCCTGCAGCGCGAGGCTGCCGGAATGGGTGACGATGCCGCCGGTATCGGTGCGGGACTGGCTGGCGACGAAGTTCACGACCGGACGCAGGGCCGAGACGGCGCTGGCGACGTTCTCGTCGGCGGCGCGCAGCAGCGCACGGTTCTGTTCGAGCAGGTTCGACGAGCGGTAGGCCCCCACGAGGGCGTCGCCCAGCGTTTCGGCCCGCAGCGGAACGGCGGCGGCGGCAACCCCTGCCGTGACCGCGAGTCCGATCAGCAGATGTCTGAAAGCGCTGCGAAAACCGTGTACGATTTGTGACATTGTGCCTGTCCTGCTGCCTTGTGCTCCTCTACCACCGGGGGGGAGGTCTTCACAAGGCAGAGGACTGTGCGCGACGGCTCAGAGGGCGAAGGAAGCCGTGCGGGTGTAACCCGGAAGCACCGGTGCGCTGGCATTGAAGGCAAAGCGCCACGAAATGCGGCCATTGCGCTTGATGCCCAGTCTGACGGTGCCGAGCTGGTCGTCGGTGAAGAGCGCGGCGATGCGCCCGCCTTCCTTCAGCTGGTCCTCGATGGCGGCCGGCAGCACCTCGATCCCGCCCTGAACGGTGATCACGTCATACGGGCCGTGCTTGGGCGCACCGACCGCCAGGGGGGCGGCGACGACGGCGACGTTGTCGGCCCCTTCGGCGGCAAGCAGGCTCTCGGCCTCGCCCGCCCAGGTCTCGTCCTCCTCGACGGCGACGACGGCCTCGGCGAGGCGGCCGATGACGGCGGCGGAGTAGCCGAGGGCCGCGCCGATATCGAGGACGAGCTCGGTCGGCTGGATGTCGAGCGCGTCGAGCATCTTGGCCAGCGTGCGCGGCTCCAGCAGGACGCGGTCCGCCTCGAGCGCGATGTTCTCGCCGGCATAGGCGATCTCGCGCAGGGCGTCGGGCACGAAGACCTCGCGGCGGACGGTCAGCAGCGCGTCGATGATCGGATACTTGGTCACGTCCGAGGGCCGGACCTGGGTGTCTACCATCATGCGGCGGCGCGCGGCAAAATCGGTCATGGCGTCGTTCCTGAAAGACGGGGTCGGGGATCGTTTGCCACAGTTGCGGCAGCGCCGCAACGCGCAGGGCTGCGACGGGTCGGCTCAGGCCGGTCCGAGGCGGCGCACCGCGCGGGCCAGATCGGCGGCGGTGCGCAGGGCGGTGCCGGTCGCCTCGGTCATCTGCGGCAAGAGGAGCCATTCCAGCGCCCAGGCCGCGCCGGAGCGTTCCTGCTCGTGGACCAGCGCCTGGTGCAGGCCCGACAGCAGCGTGGCGTTGAACCGGGCCAGCGTGACGAGGGTTTCGGCAGCGACCGGGTTCTGCTTGTGCGGCATCGCCGACGAGCCCCCCCCGCCCGCGAGCGCCACCTGCCCGGTCTGGGCCATCAGCGCGAGATCCTGCCCCATCTTGCCCAGCGTACCGGTCACCAGCGACAGCCAGCCGCCATACTCGGCGATGCCGTCGCGCATGGCGTGCCACGCCTTGCCCGGGTGCGGCAAGCCGAGGTGGCGGGCCAGCGCCTCGGCCACCGGGCGGTCGGCTTCGGGCAACACGCCGACCGGGCCGCCGAAGGACAGCCGTTCGAGGCGCGGGCGCAGGGCCGTCAGCCGGGCGGCATGATCGGCCAGCGGCAGCGCCCAGGCGTCGATGCGGTCGGCCGCGGTGATCGGCAGCGCGTCCTGCATCCGGGTGACCCCCATCAGGGGTGCTGTGCCGTGGTCGCGGCGCAGGTCGTGCAGCGCCTGCGACAGCGCGGCGAGGCGCAGCGCCAGCAGGTCGTTGACCCGGCGCAGCCCCAGCACCAGCGCGGTGTCGATGACGTCCTGCGAGGTCAGGCCACTGTGCAGCGCGGGGTGCAGCGCCCCGGGCAGGTGGGCCTTCAGTTGCGCGACGAGACCGGGCACCACGACGCCGTCCTGCGCGGTGCGGGCGCGCAGGCGGTCCGGTTCGAGGGGGGCGGCGAGGATGGCCTGCGCCGCGGCCTCGGCCGTCTCGGGCGACACGCGGCCCGCGTCCCCCAGCGCGCGGGCATAGGCGGCTTCGACCTTGAGAAGGTCGGTCAGTTGCGCTTCCGCGCCCAGCGGCGCGGCGGTCTCGGCATCGCCCAGGAGCGTGCCGAGCCAGGGATGGGCGCTGACGCTCACGCCGCGACGGGACGCAGCCCGAGGATGGCGCGGGCCTCGGCCACCGTGGCAACCGGACGCTCGTACTTCGCGCAGAGGTCGGCCGCCCGCCGGATCAGCGCGGCGTTCGAGGGCGCGAGCGTGTCGCGGTCGAGGCGCACGTTGTCCTCGAGCCCGGCACGGGTGTGCCCGCCCGCCGCGATGGCCCATTCGTTGACGACGATCTGGGCCGCGCCGATCCCCGCCGCGCACCACGGCGCGCCGGGAGCACGGGTGCGCATGGTCTCGACGTAGAAGTCGAACACCGCCTTGTCGGCGGGCATCGCGTTCCTCACGCCCATCACGAACTGCACGTAGAGGCCACGCGGGATCTTGCCCTGCGCGTGCATCTCGATGGCCTTCAGGATGTGGCTGAGGTCGAAGGCCTCGACCTCGGGCATGATGTCGTAGGTGCGCATCTCGCCCGCGAGCCATTCCACGAGGTCCGGCGGGTTCTCGTAGACCCGGGTCGGGAAGTTGTTCGAGCCGACCGAGAGCGAGGCCATGTCCGGCCCGAGCGGCAGCATCCCGCCGCGCGCCTTGCCCGCCCCCGAGCGCCCGCCGGTCGAGAACTGCACGATCACGCCGGGGCAGTGCTTTTCCAGCCCCTCCTTCAGGAGCGCGAACTTCTCCGGGTCGGAACTGGGCGTTTCGTCGTCGTTGCGCACATGGGCGTGGATGATGGTCGCCCCGGCCTCGACCGCGGCGTGGCTCGATTCGACCTGTTCCGACACGGTGATCGGCACCGCCGGGTTGTTGGCCTTGGTGGGCAGGCTGCCGGTGATCGCGCAGCAGAGGATGCAGGGTTGCCCCGCGACCCCTGCCCCGCCTGCCGCCTCAGATGTCGAAGAAGATGGTTTCATGGGGGCCCTGCAGGTGAATGTCGAACCGATAGGTGTCGCCGCTGCGCTTGGCGATCAGGGTCGGGATGCGCGCCTTGTGCTCGATCCGGCTGAGCACGGGATCGGTGGCGTTGGCTTCGGCCTCGTCCTCGAAATAGATCCGGGTCGCGAGCCCGAGGTTGATGCCGCGCGCCACCACCCAGACGGTGATGTGCGGCGCCTGCAGGCGGCCGTCCGGCCACGGCACCCGGCCCGGCCTAATCGTCTCGAAGCGGAACAGCCCGCCGTCGGCGGCGGTGGGCTGGCGGCCCCAGCCGGTGAAGGAAGGATCGGCGGTGCCACGCGTTTCGTTGCGCGCGTTGTAGAGGCCCTGCGCGTCGGCCTGCCAGATCTCGAGCATGGCGTCGGTCAGCGGCACCCCAATGCCGTCGTAGACGCAGCCCTCGATCGCGATGCGCTCGCCCTGCGTCGCCTCGGTCAGCATCACGGCCCCGAGGTCCTGCCCGCCGTACATGCCCTTGAGCCCGGCAAAGCTGGGCACGCAGCCGATGTGGACATAGGGACCGGCGGTCTGCGACGCGGTTTCCTTCAGACGGGTGACCGGCATCAGAGGCCCTCCTTCCGGTTCTCGAAGAACGTCGCGCGGCGGCCGCGCAGCACGATGTCGAAGTGATAGGCGCGGGCGTCCATCGGGATCGTCCGGGCGGGATCGTAGCGCGCGATCAGGCGGTCGAGCGCGTCCTTGTCGGGGATCGTCTGCGCGATCGGGCAGAGCGGGATCAGCGGATCGCCCTCGAAATACATCTGGGTGATCAGGCGCTGCGCGAAGCCGTCGCCGAAGACCGAGAAATGGATATGCGCCGGGCGCCAGTCGTTCACGCCGTTGGGCCAGGGATAGGCCCCGGGCCGCACGGTGCGGAACTCGTAGCTGCCGTCCTCGCGGGTGATGGTGCGCCCGCAGCCTCCGAAGTTCGGGTCGAGCGGCGCGAAGTAGCCGTCCTTCTTGTGACGGTAGCGCCCGCCCGCGTTGGCCTGCCAGGCCTCGACCAGCACGTTCGGCACCGGGCGGCCGTCCTGGTCCATGACCCGGCCATAGACGATGGTGCGCTCGCCGATGGCGCTCTCGCCGGGGGCGGCGTAGTTCAGCACCATGTCGTTGTCGAGTTCGCCGAGGATGTTGTGCCCGAACACCGGGCCGGTCGTCTCGGACAGCGAGCCGTCGATCCCGATCCGCGCCTTCTGGGGCGAGCGCAGGATCGAGGTCTTGTAGGTCGGCGCATAGGCCGGCGGATGCACCAGCAGATCGCGGGGGTAATAGGCCCCGCCGACGGGCGGTCGGTTCGGAATCACGGGTTTTCTCCTTCCCTTGCGGCGTCCATCTCCGCGAAAACGGTTCGGGCGATCTTGAAGGCATGGTTGGCCGCCGGCACGCCGGCATAGATCGCGACGTGCAGGAACGCCTCCTCGATGTCGGCGCGGGTGGCGCCGGTGTTGGCGGTGGCGCGCAGGTGCATCGCGACCTCTTCCCAGTGGCCGAGCGCGGCCAGCAGCGCCAGCGTCACGATGGAACGTTCGCGCTTGGTCCAGGTGTCGCGGGACCAGACATGGCCCCAGGCAGCCTCGGTGATGAGGCGCTGGAAATCGGTGTCGAGCGCGGTCTTCGCGGCCTCGGCCCGGTCCACGTGCGCGTCGCCGAGCACGCTGCGGCGCGTGGCCATGCCCTGCGCGTGGCGGTCGATCATGGTCATGCCGATCCTCCCTGTTGCATTGCAAATTGCCATTGCGCTTTGACGATGTAAAATAAGGAAATTGGCCTGACTGATAGCGGCTGCGATATGAAACTGTCCGACCGGCTGAAGCTTCGGCACCTCGAGGTCTTCGTCGAGGTCGCCCGGTTGCGCTCGGTCGGGCGGGCCGCAGCGGCGCTGGCGCTGACCCAGCCCGCCGTCAGCCGCACCCTGCGCGAACTGGAAGCCGTGGTGCAGAAACCGCTGCTGGAGCGTGCCGGGCGCGGCATCCGGCTGACGCCCTTCGGCGAGATGCTCCTGCCGCACGCCGGCGCCGCGCTGGCCGCCGCCCGCGCCGGGGTCGAGACGCTGAGCGGCCTCGCCCAGCCCGACGCGCCGCCGGTGCGGCTGGGCGCACTGCCGACCGTCTCGACCACGCTGATCCCCGAGGCGGTGGCCCGGTTCCGCGCGGCGGGGGTGCTGGCCCGGCTGGCGGTGACCACGGGCGAGAACCGGGTGCTGTTCGCGGACCTGCGGGACGGGGCGCTCGACCTCGTGGTGGGCCGCCTGCCCGCGCCGGAACTGATGCTGGGCCTGACCTTCGAGCCGCTCTTCCGCGACCGGGTCACGCTGGTGGTGGCCGCCGACCACCCGCTGGCCGGGGCGGAGACGCTGCGGCCCGAGGACGTGCTCGACTACCCGATGCTGATGCCCGGCCCCGGCTCGATCATCCGGCCCTTCGCCGAACGGCTGTTCATCGAGCAGGGCCTGCCGGTGCCGCGCGACGCGATCGAGACCGTCTCGGACAGTTTCGGGCGCGCCTTCACCGCGCAGCACCGGGCGATCTGGGTGATCTCGCGCGGCGTGGTGGCGGACCGGCTGGCCGACGGCAGCTTCCGCGAACTGCCGGTGGACACCGCGACGACTCTGGGCTCGGTCGGCATCGCCACGCGGGCCGAGACCACCCCGCCGCCCGCCGTGCAGGCCTTCGCCGAGGCCGTCCGCGCCGCCGTCCCCGCTTGACCTCCCCCGCGCGAGGACCTAGGTAGCGGGGACCTTCGGCGGCGAGTTGGCGGAGAGGTTACGCAGCGGATTGCAAATCCGTGTAGACCGGTTCGATTCCGGTACTCGCCTCCAAATTTCCCCCGATCTCAGGCATACCGCGCGGCCAGTGCCACGAGGGGCAGGCGCGCCTCCAGGCGGGTGGCGAGCAGGGCGATGCCGCCGAGTTTGCGCTGGAGAAACAGCGTCTCGGTGGGCGGCAGGTGCCAGCTGGCCCGGTCGGTCAGGATCGGGGCGGCGCGGGTGCGGAGAGCCTCGGTCAGGGTGCGGTCGGCGAAGTCGTAGAGGCCGTCGCGGCTGGCCATGACGTGGTCGAGACCGAGCGCGATCAGCGCGTCCACCGTCGCGCCGTGGCGGTCGAGCAGCGGCCGGCCGATCAGCCCGGCCTCCAGCAACCCCTCGCGCAGGGCGGGCGCATCGCCGTCGAGCCCCGCGCGCAGCAGGCGGCGATACTGCGCGGCTACGCCGGGCGGGACGGGGCGGGCGGCGCCGAAGTCGAGCAGGACGAGGCGGCCGGTATTGGCCTGCCAGCGGTAGTTGGCGAAGTTCGGGTCGGTCTGCATCAGGCCGAAGTCGAAGAGTTCCCGCAGGGTCAGCTCGAACAGCGCCGTCAGCGCGGCGGCGCGGGTGTCGGGGGCGGTGTCGGCCAGGGTCTCGACCGGGGCACCGGGCAGGAAGTCCATCGGCAGCACGGTCGGGTGCAGCAGGTCGTCGTGCGGGCGCGGGACGGCGAAGCGGGGGTCGTCGGCCAGCAGGTCGGCGAAGCGGCGCATCTGGGCCGCCTCGCGGAGGTAATCGGCCTCCTCGTGCAACTGGCGCTTGGCCTCGGCCAGCAGCGGCGCGATGTCGAGCCCGGCGGGCAGCAGGCCCGACAGGCGCAGCAGCGTCGCGACGTTGTCGATGTCGGCGTCGATGCTGGCGGCAACGCCGGGATACTGGACCTTGATCGCCACGGTCTGCCCGGACTTGCGCACCGCGCGGTGCACCTGCCCGATCGAGGCCGCGGCCAGCGGGCGGGCGTCGAAGCGCGCGAAGTGCCGCCGCCAGTCCGGCCCCCAGGCCGTCGCGAGCACCCGGTCCAGCTGGGCGGGCGGCATGGTGTGGCCGGCCTCGCGCAGGCGGGCGAGGATCTCGGTCAACTCGGCGGGCAGCAGGTCGCCCGCGTCGAGCGACAGCATCTGTCCGAGCTTCATCGCCGCGCCGCGCAGGCGCGACAGCTGGTCTGTCACGCGCCGGGCGTTGCCCGGGGTCAGCAGCAGGTCGCCCAGCGCCGGGCGTTCCCCGCGCGCGAGGCGGCGCATCCCTTCGCCCACCGCCCCGGCCGCCACCCCGCCGGCCATCGTGCCGAAAGCGGCCAGCCGGGCGGCGCGGGCCTGCGGCACCGGGCGGGCGCGGTCGGTCATGCCAGCATCCGTTGCAGGCGCGGCCGGACCCGCAGGAAACCGCGGTAGGCAAGTTCGAACAGGCGGTCGATCCCGGGCAGACGGACCAGATGGCCGAGCGGGCGCAGGAGCGGGATCGCGCGCCACATCGCGGCGAAGGCGGCGGCGCCGGAGAGCAGGCGGTCGCCCTCGCGGGCGTGGAAGCGGGCGAGCAGGTCGGCCCGGTCGAGCGGACACTCGGTCTCCGGGTCCTGCGCGTCGAGGAAGCGGATCGCGCCGCGCCGGTCCAGCCGCCGCATCAGCGTGATTTCGCGGGTGCAGAGCGGGCAGGCCCCGTCGAACCAGACGGTGACACGGGGTGCGGTCTCGGTGGGCGCGGGATCGGCGGGGACGGGCATCGGCGGCGGGCTCGCGGCGGCACCGGGACCCTGTTCCCGGCACGCGGCCAGCTAAGGCGGCGGCGCGGGACGGCAAGCGCGACCGAAGGTCCGGGTCAGGCGGCGACGTCGCGAATGTAGCCCATGCGCGCCGAGAGCTTGTCGATGCACTTGTGCAGGACCGGCACCGCCTCGTCGAGGGCGGGCGCGTCCTCGCCCAGCGCGCGGCAGCGCCAGAGCGTGATCGCCCCGAGCGGGTCGCCGCCGAGGCCGATCACCGCCTTGGACAGTTCCTCGCAGACGGTCCCCCGGGCCGGGGTCACGGTGCGGGCGATGCCGTCGCGCCGGGCGGCTTCGACCTGGGTGCGGGCCTCCTCGATCCGGTAGGGGTCGCAGCCCTGTCCTGCGAGCAGGGACCAGTAATCGCCGCGCATGCCCTGCGTCCCGGCCGCGAGGCAGGCGAGGCCGGCACTGGCCTGGTAGAGCTTCATCACCCCGCCGAGGCGCGGCGCGCGGTCATTCTCGGGTGTCGGCCCCACGGTCTTGACGAAGACGACATGCGGCACGCTGAGGATCGACAGCGTGACGTTCAGGCCGGTGCGGCCCGACACGCAGCGCATGGTGGCATCGGCCTCCTCGGGCAGGCGGTCGAGGCTGGCGACCGACAGGCCCCAGCCGACGAGCTTGCGCCCGACCACGAAGCGGTCGCGGTCGCGGTCGACCCAGCCCTGGTCCTGCAGGACGGCGAGCAGCTTGATCAGCGAGTTGCGCTGGATGCCGGTGCGGCGCTGGATGTCATCGAGGGTGGCGGGGCCGCGCTCCCCCGCAAGGCAATCGATCACGGAACCGGCGCGAACAAGAAACGGGCGACTCATGGATGGGACCTCCTCTGTACCGGATCGAACGACGGGAGATCACAAACACTTGTACCAGCACACAGCCCGAAACCGGGTGGGTCGTCCCCGGCGTCAGGCTCAGGAGAACCGGTGCCGGGGCGACCATACTTCTACTGTAGCCTAAATTGACGAGTGTCAAAGTCGGGCATTCCATACCCGAAATCCCCACGGACAGCTCGCCTTTAGCCCGCGAGGACCGTTTCCGTCCCGACCCGGCGGCGCAGCGTGGCGACCCGCGCGCGCAGTTCGCCCCGCAGGGGTCCCGGACGCGGGCGGTCCGCGAGCGTGGTGAACCAGTGCGTGGGCGGCGCGCGTCCGGCGCGGCGGTTGTCCCAGCGCAGGGCGCGCAGGATGGACTCGGCCTCGGACGGCAGGCGATCGGGGATCTCGTGCCCGTTCAGCACCCCCCAGACCCCGGTCCAGAGGCGCCCGACCGACCATGGGTTGTAGCCGCCGCCGCCCAGCACGAGGAAACGGTCGGTCAGCGCGCGCAGCGCCGCGACGGCCGACCAGTGCGCCCCGTTCGACAGCGCCAGCCGGGACAGCGGGTCTTCCTCGACAGCGTCGGCCCCGCATTGCAGCACGATGGCGTCCGGGCGGAAGGCGGCGGTGGCGGGCAGGATCAGCTCGTTCAGGACGAAGGCGAACTCGGTATCGTTGAAGCCCTTCGGCACCGGCAGGTTGATCGCCGACCCGCCGCCGGTGTCGTCGAGCGCGCCGGTGAAGGGCCAGCGGCGTTCCTCGTGCACCGAGATCATCCGGATGTCGGGATTGCCCGCGAAAGCGCTTTCGACCCCGTCGGCATGGTGTGCGTCGATATCCACGTAGACGATGCGGCGCACCCCGGCGCGGCGCATGGCCAGCATCGCCAGCACGGGATCGTTGAGGTAGCAGAAGCCTGCCGCCCGGTCGCGGAAGGCGTGGTGCGTGCCGCCGGCGGGGTGGTGGATCACGCCCGGGGTCCGCAGAAGCTCGCCCGCCAGAAGCGATCCGCCCGCGCTGGTCGCGGGGCGCCGCCACATCTCGGGGAAGACCGGGCAGGCCGTGGTGCCCAGCCCGTGGCGCTGGCGCACGGTCTCGCTGACGGCCTGTGCCGCTTCGGCTGCGACCAGCGCGGCGATGTAGTCGGGGTCATGGAACAGGGTCACGGCGACGGGCTTGGCGCGCGGCGACCGGCGGTACTGCCCGGGGGCCACCCAGCCCAGCGCGCGGGTCAGGTCCATCACCGTCGAGACGCGCGGGATGCGCAGCGGGTGCCAGCCACCGTAGGAGGAGGCGCGGTAGATCTCGTGCCCGAGCAGAAGCGGCGTCGGGGCCGGTCCGGTCACCCGCCGAGCGCCGCTTCGATGGCGCGCCGCATCGGGGCCGAGCCGGGCCGCGTCGAGGACGGGAAATAGGCGACCGGCTGACCCTCGGCGTCGAGCAGGACCTTGTTGAAGTTCCAGGTCGGCGCGATGCCGTGCTCGCTGGCGAGCCAGGCGTAGAACGGGTGCGCCTGCGCGCCGCGGACATGGGTGATCGTGGTCATCGGCAGGGTCAGGCCGAAGTTGACCGCGCAGAAATCCTTGACCGCCGCGTCGGTGGCCAGCTCCTGGTTGAAGTCGTCGGACGGCACCGCCAGCACCACGAGGCCCCGGTCGCGATAGGTCTCATAGAGCGCCTGGAGCCCTTCGTACTGCGGGGTGAAGCCGCATTGCGAGGCCGTGTTGACCACCAGGACCGGCTTGCCGCGGTATGCGTCGAGGTCAAGCGTCCCGCCGTCGATCGAGTCGAAGCGGAAAGGTCCGGCAAGGGCGGCGCTGCCGATCATCACGAGGGCAGCGGCAAGGGCGGCGAGACGGCGCGGCATCGGGGTCCTCCGGGGTCTGCAATCATCGTGGCCGGAGGGTAGCGGCCCCGCGCCAGGGTTCAAGCGGGCGGACCTCACCATTGCGTGCCCCTCATCGGTGGGTCTTTTGGTGCCACCGAAACCCGTGTATACTTGTATGAATTGCGTCGTGCAAAACGCGGCGCGCCCGAGAGCAGAGTGCCGGGACCCCGGCAGAACAGGACAGATCCGGCATGGCGTTGCCCGTCCTTCCCCCCGGCGAGGTTGTTCCTCGTCACGGTCAGCTTCCGCTGGTGCTCGGCACCCGCAGCAAGCGGGATGTCCGCACGCAATTCGCCGCGCTGTGCTACCGGACCGGGCGCAAGGGTCCCAAGATCCTGCTGATCTCGAGCCGCGATACCGGGCGCTGGATCCTGCCGAAGGGCTGGCCGATCGACGGCAAGACGCCGTCGGAATGCGCCGCGATCGAGGCCTGGGAAGAGGCCGGCGTCCGCGGCCGGATGCGCCAGGACGCCATCGGCATCTACAGCTACACAAAGGAACTCGACACCGGGGTGAACCTGCCGGTGGTCGTGGTGGTCTTCGCGCTCCGGGTGCAGGAACTGGCCAAGGAGTGGCCCGAGGCCGGGGAACGCACGCGCAAGTGGGTCTCGCCGAAGAAGGCCGCCCGGATGGTGGACGAGGCCGACCTTGCGCAGTTGCTGGTCCGGTTCGACCCGGCCTGAGCCCTGTGCGCATCAGCGGGATTGAAATGGTCCGCCCGATGGTTAGCTTTGCGCCCTGATGGCAAGGAGGCCCGCAGGGGCCGGAACCCCGGATGATCAAGTACACGCTGAAATGCACGGCGGGACATACCGCCGACAGTTGGTTCCAGTCGGCAAGCGCCTACGACACGCTGGCCGCGCGCGGCATGGTCGCCTGCCCGGTCTGCGGCAGCGCGGATGTGGAAAAGGCGCTGATGGCCCCGCGCGTGCGCCCGGCCGAGGACGCCGCCCCGGTGCCCGCCCCGACCGAAGCCCCGGTGCCGGTGCTGTCCGCGCCGCAATCGCCGCTGGAAAAGGCGCTGGCCGAGCTGCGCGCGAAGGTCGAGCGCGACAGCACCTATGTCGGCGCGAGCTTCGCGACCGAGGCGCGCAAGATGCACGAGGGCGAGACCCCGCAGCGGGCGATCCACGGCGAGGCGCGGCCCGACGAGGCGCGCGCGCTGATCGAGGACGGCGTGCCGGTGATGCCCCTGCCCTTCCTTCCGCGCGAGAAGGCGAACTGAGCATGGTCACGGTGGTCACCGGCGCGAATCGCGGCATCGGGGCCGCGCTCATCGCGGAACTGGCGCGCGGCGGGCAGACCGTGCGCGGCTGCGCGCGGGTGCCGGGGCCGGGTCAGATCCCGCTCGACGTGACCGACGCGGAGAGCGTGGCGGGACTGGGCCGGGCGCTCGACGGGCAACCGGTCGACCTGCTGGTGTGCAACGCGGGTGTCTACCTCGACCGGCACGAGGGGTTGTCGGACGGCTATGCGCCCGATCTCTGGGCCCGGAGCTTCGCGGTCAACGTGACCGGCGTCTTCCTGTGCGTGCAGACGCTGTTGCCGCATCTTCAACACGCGGCGAACGCGACCGGGCTGGCGAGGGTCGCGATCATCTCCAGCCAGATGGGCTCGACCCAGCGCGCGCCCGGCGGCAGCTACATCTACCGGGCCAGCAAGGCCGCGGCGGTGAACCTCGGGCGCAACCTGGCGACCGACCTGCGCGACCTCGGGATCGCGGTCGGTGTCTATCACCCGGGATGGGTCCGCACCGACATGGGCGGCGGCGCGGCCGAGATCGACGTCGACGAAAGCGCCTCGGGCCTCGCGGCGCGGTTCGGGGAACTGGACCTTGCCTCGACCGGCTGCTTCCGCACCTGGGACAGGCGCGATCACCCGATCTGAGGGCCGCGCCTCCCGCGCCCCGGCCACAAAGCATCACGCGAGCGGCACGGTCTTGCCCGATTGTCCTGCGATGCGGGGCGGAAACCTCGAGGGGACCGTCCATGCCGTACCGTTTTCCGTCCGTTCGCCGCTTCCTCGCCGACGACTCTGGGGCCGTCACCGTGGACATGGTGCCGCTGATGGCGGCGACGGTGGCGCTGGGGCTGGCCGTCATGGGGATCGTCTCGGGCGGGATCGAGAACGCCGCCGACGGCATCTCGACCACGATGGAAGGCGACGGGATCATCCAGACCGCCTTCCCGGCCCCGCCGGACCCGCCCGCGCCGCAGGTGCAGGGCACCGACCGGGGCGGCACCGGCATCATCCGCATCTCCGGCCGGGTGAACTGAGCCGCCTGCGCCAACCCGCCCCTTGCCGCGCCCGGCCCTTTGGCCTAAGGGCCGCGCAGTCAGGGACACGGGAGAGGTCATGTCCGTCCTCGTGATGAAATTCGGCGGCACGTCCGTCGCCAATCTGGACCGCATCCGGCGGGCCGCGAAGCGCGTCGGGCTCGAGGTCGCCAAGGGTCACGACGTGATCGTGATCGTCTCGGCCATGGCCGGGAAGACCAACGAACTGGTCGGCTGGGTCAACGAAACCTCGCCCCTGTTCGACGCCCGCGAGTATGACGCGGTGGTGTCGTCGGGCGAGAACGTCACCGCCGGGCTGATGGCGCTGACGCTGCAGGAAATGGATATCCCGGCGCGCAGCTGGCAGGGCTGGCAGGTGCCGCTGAAGACCAACGGCGCGCATTCGGCCGCGCGGATCGTCGAGATCCCGACCGAGAACATCACCGCCAAGTTCGCCGAGGGCATGAAGGTCGCGGTGGTCGCGGGCTTCCAGGGGATCAGCCCCGAGGGCCGGATCACGACGCTGGGCCGGGGCGGGTCGGACACCACCGCCGTGGCCTTTGCCGCCGCCTTCGACGCGGTGCGCTGCGACATCTACACCGACGTGGACGGGGTCTATACCACCGACCCGCGGATCTCGGACAAGGCGCGCAAGCTGGACCGGATCGCCTTCGAGGAAATGCTGGAACTGGCCAGCCTCGGCGCGAAGGTGCTGCAGACCCGCTCGGTCGAGCTGGCGATGCGCTACAAGGTCAAGCTGCGGGTGCTGTCGAGCTTCGAGGAACCCTCTGACGAGGCCGGGACTCTCGTCTGCGATGAGGAGGAAATCATGGAACTGAACGCCGTTTCCGGGGTCGCCTACTCGCGCGACGAAGCCAAGATGACGCTGACCGGCGTCGAGGACCGGCCGGGCATCGCCGCGGCGATCTTCGGGCCGCTGGCCGATGCCGGGGTCAACGTGGACATGATCGTGCAGAACATCTCGGACGAGGGATTCACGGACATGACCTTCTCCTGCCCCACCGACCAGGTGCTGCGGGCGGAAAAGGCGATGCAGGATGCGCAGGCGAAGGGCGATATTTCCTACGAAGCGCTGGTGGCGGACAAGAACGTGGCCAAGGTCAGCGTCGTCGGCATCGGGATGCGCAGCCATGCCGGGGTTGCGGCGAAGATGTTCAAAGCCCTGAAGGACGAGAACATCAACATCAAGGTGATCACCACGTCGGAGATTAAGATCTCGGTGCTGATCGACCGCAAGTACATGGAACTGGCGGTGCAGGCGCTGCACGACGCGTTCGAACTGGAAAAGGGCGCCTGAGGGCCTCCGGACCGCACCGACGGCGTCGGTATCGCGTCGGCACAGCGTCGGTATCACGTCGGTGCGGCCGTGCGCCGGCGTAACCCGATCGTAACGATCCGTCCCGCCGCCTGATTATTTTCGCGTGCCTCTGGCGCGCCGCGCTGCCCCCTCCCACCTGCGCTGCGACGGCCGGGCCCATGGGGGGCCGGGCCGCGGAGACACGTCCCTTGGACATCCTGTTTGTGGCCGCCGGCCTCGCCCTGTTGCTGGGCGGCGGCGAGCTGTTCGTGCGCGGCGCGGCCAACCTGGCGCAGGCGCTGCGGCTGTCGCCGATGCTGATCGGCGTCGTGGTGGTGGGCTTCGGCACCTCGCTGCCGGAACTGGTCACCTCGCTGGGCGCCGCATGGTCCGGCGCACCGGGTCTTGCCGTCGGCAATGTCGTCGGCTCGAACATCGCCAATATCCTGCTGATCCTCGGCCTCGCCGCCGCGCTGGCCCCGATCCCGGTGGCGCAGGGCGTGCTGCGCCGCGAGGGCCTCGCCGTCGCGCTGGCGACGCTGCTGGGCGGCGCGGTGCTGATGACCGGCAACCTCGGGTCCGGGGCGGCGGCCGTGCTGCTGGCGGGGTTCGCGGTCTACCTTGCCGCGTCGCTGCGCGGGGCGCACGCGGCCCCGCCGGAGGACGCCGCCCCCCGCCCGGGTGTCTGGCCCAATGTCGCGCTGGCGCTCGGCGGGCTGGTTCCGGTGCTGGCGGGCGCGGACCTGCTGGTGCGCGGCGGCGTCGGGCTGGCACGCGGCTGGGGCGTGTCGGAGACGCTGATCGGCGTCACGGTGGTGGCGGTCGGCACCTCGCTGCCGGAACTGGTCACCTCGGTCGTGGCGGCGCGGCGCGGCCAGTCCGCGCTGGCGCTGGGCAATGTCTTCGGCTCGAACGTGTTCAACCTGCTCGGCATCCTCGGGGCCACGGCGCTGGTCGCCCCCGTACCGGTGCCCGACGACATCCTGCGGATCGACCTGTGGGCGATGGCGGCGGCGACCGGGCTGATGCTGTGGGTCGCGGCCAGCGGCGCGCGGATCACCCGCCGCGAGGGCGGCGTCCTTTTGGGGCTGTGGCTGGTCTGGACGGCGGGGCGGGCCGCACTGGGCTGAGACCGCGCGCGCACCGCGCTGCCCGGAAATCGCGCGCCGGGGCGGGGGACGTGCCGCCGGTTTGGACGTGCTGTGCGCCGGGGCGGGCGGGGTCCGGCCACCGCCGCACCGGCAGCGTTGCGTGAGCGGACGCGGACCGCTATCCCTTTGTCCCGGGGACAGGGCCGGGAAGAGCCCCGGTCCGACAGGGAACGAGGCACATGCCGCACAGGACGGAATCGGAGTCGCGCAAGCTGCTCCGGCGCTTGCAGGCCACGCTGGCCGATGCGGGAGCCGGGCAGGAGCGGCTCGACAAGATCACCCACCTGATCGCGGACAGCATGGGGACCGAGGTCTGCTCGATCTACCTGTTCCGGGATGCCGACACGCTGGAGCTTTGCGCGACCGAGGGTCTGAACAAGGCCGCCGTCCACGTCACGCGGATGCGGGTCGGCGAGGGTCTGGTGGGGCGCGTGGCGCGCAGCGGGCGGCCGATCAACACCGCCGACGCGCCCGGCACACGCGGCTTCCGCTTCATGCCGGAGACCGGCGAGGAGGTGTTCTCGTCCTTCCTCGGGGTGCCGGTGCAGCGCCTGGGCGAGGTCAAGGGCGTGCTCGTCGTGCAGTCGAAGCAGGCCCGCGAGTATTCCGAGGACGAGCTCTACGCGCTGGAAGTCGTCGCGATGGTGCTGGCCGAGATGGCCGAGCTGGGCGCCTTCATCGGCGAGGGCGAGGCGCTGCGCGCACCGCACAAGAACCAGGTCATGCTGCGCGGCGGGGTGGCGCAGGAGGGCGTCGCCGCCGGGCAGGTCTGGCTGCACGAGCCGCGCGTGGTGATCGCGCGTCCGGTCGCGGACGACCCCGAGGCCGAGCGCAAGCGCCTGCACGCGGCGGTGGACCGGCTGCGGCTGTCGGTGGACGAGATGCTGCGGATGACGCCCGCCCATGACGGCGAGCAGATGGAGGTGCTGGAAGCCTACCGGATGTTCGCCAACTCGAAGGGCTGGATGCGCCGGATGGAGGAGGACATCGACCGGGGCCTCTCGGCCGAGGCCGCCGTCGAGAAGGAGCAATCCGCCGCCCGCGCCCGGATGAGCCAGGTCGGCGATGCCTACCTGCGCGAGCGGCTGCACGATCTCGACGACCTGTCGAACCGGCTGCTGCGACTGCTGACCGGCCAGGGCACCGAGACCGGCGCGACCCTGCCCGAGAACCCGATCCTGATCGCGCGCAACATCGGCCCGGCCGAGTTGCTGGACTACGGCCGCAAGCTGAAGGGCATCGTGCTGGAGGAAGGCTCGGTCGGCAGCCACGCGACCGTGGTGGCGCGCGCGCTGGCGATCCCGCTGGTCATCAACGCGCGCCGGATCACCACCGAGGCGCTGAACGGCGACACGATCCTCGTGGACGGCGAGCAGGGCGTGGTGCACCTGCGCCCCGACGACACGGTGCAGGCCGCCTTCCGGGACAAGATGGCGATGCAGGCCAAGGCGCAGGAGCGCTATGCCTCGCTGCGCGACCTGCCCGCCGAGGCGCTGTGCGGCACGGTCGTGCGGCTGGACATGAACGCGGGGCTGATGGCCGACCTGCCGTCGCTCAAGGGCTCGGGTGCCTCGGGCGTGGGCCTGTTCCGCACCGAGCTGCAGTTCCTCGTCCGCTCGAAGGTGCCGCGCCGGGGCGAGCTGGCGGCGCTCTATGCGCGGGTGATGGATGCCGCCGAGGGGCGGCGGGTGGCGTTCCGCACGCTCGACATCGGGTCGGACAAGGTGCTGCCCTACATGAAGCCGACCGAGGAGCCGAACCCGGCGCTGGGCTGGCGGGCGATCCGGGTCGGGCTCGACAAGCCGGGCGTGATGCGGATGCAGCTCCAGGCGCTGATCCGTGCCGCGAACGGGCGGCCGCTGACGGTGATGTTCCCGTTCATCGCGCAGCTCGAGGAATTCACCCAGGCGCGCGACCACCTGATGCGCGAGCTGGACCGCGAGGCGGCGCTGGGCCGCGTTCTGCCCGAGACGGTGGAAGTCGGCGCGATGCTGGAGACGCCGTCGCTGGCCTTCGCGCCCCGCCATTTCTTCGAGCTGGCGGATTTCATCTCGATCGGCGGCAACGACCTGAAGCAGTTCTTCTTCGCCGCCGACCGCGAGAACGAGCGGGTGCGGCGGCGCTATGACACGCTGAACATCTCGTTCCTGAGCTTCATCGAACAGATCGTGGGGCGCTGCGCCGAGACGGACACGCCGCTGTCCTTCTGCGGCGAGGATGCCGGCCGGCCGATCGAGGCACTGGCGCTGACGGCGATGGGCCTGCGGGCCCTGTCGATGCGTCCGGCCTCGATCGGGCCGGTCAAGCACCTGCTGCGGCGCTCGGACCTGCGCGAGGTGCGCGCCGTGATCACCGAGGCGCGCGAGATGGGCGCGATGACGGTACGCCCGGCGCTGATGGAGTGGCTGAAGCGGCAGGGCTGAGCGGGCGCCCTGCCGGGGCGGGGCTCAGTAGCCCGACTGCTGGATCAGCAGGCGCGTGCGGCGGGTCAGCGCGTCGCTGTTGCCGACGATCGAGATGTCGTCGCAGAGCTCGGCAGCGATGTACTCGGCCACGTCGCGCGGCATCGCGGGGCGCACGTGCTGCAGGAAATCCGCGAACTCGGCGCGCGAGCTGTTGATCAGTTCCCAGGTCGGGACCGGACCGCGCTCGCAGGGATTGCGGAAGACGAAGCTGGAGGTCTGCTGGGCGCTCGCGGCGGTCGCCCCGAGGGTGGCGGCGGCGAGGGCGGCAAGAAGAAGGGGGCGCATGGCTGGGACTCCGGTCACTGGACGGCGTTTGGTCCAGTCATGCGCCGCCGTTGCCCGCCGATCAAGCCACGAGCCGTGGACAGTCTGTTGACGGCCCTGCCATCGTTTCAGCCGGCGACCTCGATCGGGGGCAGCGCCTGCGGCGCGGCGGCGGGCGCCGGCGACCGGGTCGTGGTCTGGCAGGCGGCGAGCAGGGCGAGGGTCGCAAGGGCGAGGGTCAGGCGCATCGGGTGGCTCCGGTGAGGGTGTCGGGACCGACAGGCTAGTCCCCCGCGCCGGGCATGGCCAGACCGCCGAAGGGTCAGCCCCGGCCCAGCCTGCGGCGGGCGGCGACGCGGGCGCGGAACGCCTCGGTCAGGGCGGCGCGGTCCTCGCCGGTGGCCTCGGACAGCAGGCGCAGGCCCAAGGTGATCCGCGCCATGTCCTGGTAGTAGCTGGTGAAGGCGTAGTTGATCGCGGCCCCGGTCACCGCGCCGAGCACCGGCACGGTCTGCGCCGCCAGCTTCTGGCCGAGAACCGTCGCGAGGCGCGGCGCGACCTTGACCAGCACCCCCTGCACCGTGGCCCCGGTCACGCCGAGGCGCAGGGTCAGGAACGAGGTTTCCAGCCCGTCATCCTCGGACAGCGGCCCGGCGGCCGCGAAGACGCGGAGGCAGTCGAGACGGGTCGCCTCGTCGGCGGGATCGAAGCCGTGTTCCGCGGCGATGCCCTGCACCGCGCGCAGGATCACGGTGGTAGTCACCGGCAGTTCCGCCACGGCGCCCGGCAGGCCGGCGAACCCGCCCGCCGCCCCGGTCCCCATCGTGACGGCGGCGTTCAGCCAGTCCTTCTGGTCGGGCAGCGCGCGGCGCGAACGGGCGGCGGCGGCGAAGGCCGCCTCGAGCGCGCGCTGGGTGAGCGTGTCCATCTGGCCCTTCACCGGCGCGGGCAGCCGGTCGAGCAGGCTCTCGGCCTGTCCGCCGAGCAGCCCCAGCACCTGCATGCCCAGCCCGTTCGCGGCGCGGTAGCGGATCGCCAGCCCGTCGAGCACGGCATCGCGGTCGACCGGGGCGGGAACGGGCACGGGGGCGGGCAGGGTCATCGGCGGGCCTTTCGGTCGGACAGTGCCCTTGCAGGTGGGGCCGCCCGGCCTGCCCCGCAAGGTCAGGCGGGCTCGGTCGGGGTCCAGCGGGTGACGCGCCCGCCGACGCCCTTCCACGCCCCGTCGGTCAGGGCGATGCCGAGGACGCGGTCAGGGTTGGTGGGCGGCGGCATCTCGACCCCGGTCAGCTTCTCGAAGCCGAACCGCCGGTAATAGGGCGCATCGCCCACCAGCAGGACGCGGTCCCAGCCGCCGTCCTCGGCCCGCGACAGCACCTGGCGGATCAGCCGCCCGCCCAGCCCTTCGCCCTGGCGGGTCGGGTGAACCGCCACCGGACCGAGCAGCAGCGCCGGCGTGCCGCCGACGCGCACCGGCCAGACCCGGATCGCGCCGCCGAGGATCCCGAGATCGTCCCGCGCCACGAGGCAGAGCCCGCGCACCGGCGGCACGTCATCGCGCAGGCGATAGGACGAGAGCGCCTCGCGGCCGGGCGCGAAGCAGAGATCGTAGAGCGCTTCGACCTCCCACCGGTCGTCGGGCTGTTCGAGGGTCAGAAGCACGCGCCGGGGCCTCGGGGGTGAATTGCCGCTGGAAGGCGGGGTAACATGGCCCTAGGTGGCGCGCAAACGAGTCCCGTTACCTGCCCTGCCGGAGGTCCGCGCCCCCATGTTCTATCGCCCCGAAGACGGCCACGGTCTGCCGCACAACCCGTTCAACGCCATCGTCACGCCGCGCCCGATCGGCTGGATCTCGACGCGCGGCGCGGACGGGTCCGAGAACCTCGCGCCCTACTCCTTCTTCAACGCCGTCGCCTACGTGCCGCCGCAGGTGATGTTCGCCTCGACCAGCGCCAAGCCGGACCGGGGCGACACCAAGGACAGCGTCGCCAACATCCGCGAGACCGGGGTGTTCTGCGTCAACATCGTCGAATACGCGATGCGGGACGCGATGAACCTGACCTCGGGCCCCTGGGCGAAGGACGAGGACGAGTTCGCCAAGGCGGGCCTCGCGCGCGCCGCCTGCGAAACCATCGCCTGTTCCCGCGTCGCCACCGCCCCCGCCAGCCTCGAATGCCGCCTGACGCAGATCGTGGCGCTGGAAGGGGTGTCGAACTTCGCGGTCTTCGGCGAGGTCACCGGCATTCACCTGCGCGACGACGTGGTGGTGGACGGGGTCTTCGACGTGACCCGCTACCAGCCCCTCGCCCGGCTCGGCTACCGCGACTACACGGTGGTGCGCGAGGTGTTCTCCCTCAAGCGTCCGGGCGAGTGACACGGGCGGGATGTGAGTATTTCTGCCAAGAAGAAGGGGGGGTCAGTCCCAAGGGGCGGGCTCGTCCAGAGCCGATGCCCCGAACACATGCTCGCGGTGCCACTTCAGGTTTTCTGGGTGGGGCGCGTCGCGCGGGTCCAAAGGGGGAAGCAATTGCATATCGGGCGCGATGAGCCGTGCAATGACTTCACCCGGCACCTTGTTGCGTGAAACGAGGATCGTGCGCCGGTCTTCCGCGACCGAAACGAGACCCCGGTCAAACATCCAGTGAAGAGTTCCCGACAGGGCAAGACCGTTTCGCACGGAGTCGTTGCCCTGATGCTCAACCGGGCGGATATGCGCGGCTTGCACCTCCGGACGACCACCGCCGTTGCGGAGGCGGAGACCCGACATGGCACATCTGTAGTCATACGCCTCGCGCACCCGGCGCCGGAACGCGACGTCTCGGTACGGGCGGCGCGTCAGACGCTCGAGGATGGGCCTCTCGAAAGGGACCGGCGCATCCGCGAGTTCCGGGATCGCCGGATCGTAGCGCGTAGCTTCCCGGTGTTCGAGATCAGCCGGCAAGCCAAGCGAGACAATCCGGGCAAAGTCACTCTCTGGCAATCGTCTCACGGCAAGCTGAACGGCTCCGCCGCGCAAGGGATTTCCGTCGGCGTCTGTCAGCGCCGCTTCCAGCGGACGACCGTCAATCCGATGCGGAACGTTCCTGTCGAACGGAAGGTAACTGCCGGGCTCTATGAGTGCCAGGAACCGGCCGGTTTCCCCAGGTTTTGGGATGACCCGCTGGATCTTCGCAACGGCGAAGTAACCGCGCGCGCCGGCCTTGACCGGCTCGTAGTAGACGACCCAGTCGCCGACACCTTCCGAGACCGCCTTGAGATAGCTCTTCGGGAAGTCATAGACGACATCCGGTTCGTCCTCGTAGATCGAGTCCGCCTTATGCATGAGGACAAGCTTGCTCATGCATCCCAGGGAAAGATGAGACCTGTCTTGAGGCAAGCACTTTCGTGCCTGCCCCCTGCCCTCAGTGCCCGCCGAGAATGCCGGTCCGGACGTCGTAGTCGGCGGCGATCTGGTAGTCGGGGTCGTCGTCGCTGTCGATCATCAGGTGCCCGGCGCGGGACAGCAGGCGGTGGCAGTCGCGCGACAGGTGGCGCAGTTGCAGGGTCTTGCCGGCGGCCTCGTAGCGCAGGGCCATCGCCTCGATCGCCTGCAGGGCGGACTGGTCGGCGACGCGGCTGTCGGCGAAATCCGCGACCACCAGGGCGGGGTCAGTCTCGGGCGCGAAGAGTTCCGAGAAGCCTGCCGCCGAGCCGAAGAAGAGCGGGCCGCTGATCTGGTAGACCTTCGCGCCCTCGGGCGTGATCCGGGTGGTGGCGCGGATGCGGGTGGCGTTCTGCCAGGCATAGGCCAGCGCAGAGACGATGACCCCCACCACGACGGCGGTGGCGAGGTCGGTTGCGACGGTGACGGCGGTCACCAGCACGATGACCACGGCATCGGTGGGCGGCACGCGGCGCAGGATGGTCAGCGAGTTCCAGGCGAAGGTGCCGATCACCACCATGAACATCACCCCGACCAGCGCGGCGAGCGGGATCTGTTCGATCAGCGGCGCGCCGACGAGGATGAAGCTCATCAGGAACAGGGCCGCCACCACGCCCGAGATGCGGGTGCGGGCGCCGGAGTTCACGTTGATCATCGACTGGCCGATCATCGCGCAGCCGCCCATCCCGCCGAAGACGCCGGTCACGGTGTTCGCGACGCCCTGCGCGACGCATTCCTTCGAGGCGCCGCCGCGCCGGCCGGTGATCTCGCCCACGAGGTTCAGGGTCAGAAGGCTCTCGATCAGGCCGATGGCGGCGAGGATCAGCGCGTAGGGCAGGATGATCTGGAGCGTCTCCAGCGTCAGCGGCACCGCGGGCAGGTGGAAGGCGGGCCAGCCGCCCTCGATCGAGGCCATGTCGCCGACGCGCGGGACGTCGAGGCCGAAGCCGATCACCAGCGCCGCGGTCAGGCTGATCCCGGCCAGCGGCGCGGGGATGACGCGGGTCAGCTTCGGGGTCGCCCAGATCACCGCCATCGTCAGCGCGACGAGGCCCAGCATCAGGACGAGCGGCAGGCCCGAGAGCCATTCGCCGCCGCCGAGCCCATGGCCGGTCGCCTCGGCGGTGCCCGGCACGCGGAACTGGCTGAGCTGGGCGAGGAAGATCACGATGGCGAGGCCGTTGACGAAGCCCAGCATCACCGGGTGCGGCACCAGCCGGATGAACTTGCCCAGCCGGAAGATGCCGGCCGCGATCTGGATCAGGCCCATCAGCACCACGGCGGCGAAGAGATATTCCACCCCGTGCTGCGCAACGAGGCTGACCATGACCACGGCGAGCGCGCCGGTGGCGCCCGAGATCATGCCGGGCCGCCCGCCGATCAGAGCGGTGATCAGGCCGACGATCACGGCGGCGTAGAGGCCGACCAGCGGATGCACGCCCGCGACGAAGGCGAAGGCGACCGCTTCGGGAACCAGCGCGAGCGCGACGGTCAGGCCCGACAGGACCTCGGTCCGGAGGCGGGCGGCGTCGAGGGTCGGGGCCTGCGGCAGGCGGTCGGCCAGGGCGGCCATCAGGAGACGGGTCATCGGGGGTCCGGGGCGCAAGGGGGGACCGGGGCGCGAACGGGCGCGCGGCACGGCCGGAAGGGGCGAGGGGTTGTCGGTGTCTCGCATCGCCGCGGCGCAGAGAGAACCCCTGCAGGCGGGATGCCGCCATGCGCGGGGTGCATGGCTGGGCGCAGCGGTCCCGGCGGGATCGTGCCCCCGGGCGGCGGCGCAGCGCGGGGCCTTTGCAATCGCGGCACGAGGTGCGAGACTGCGCGAGACGGTCCGGAACGGGCCGCGCGCGGGGCTCGGACAGGCAGGGGAGCGACGGCATGGAGACGGTGATCGGGGTCATCGGCGGATCGGGGGTCTATGACATCGACGGGCTGGAAGACGCCGTCTGGACCGAGGTCGCCAGCCCCTGGGGCACGCCCTCCGACGCGATCCTGACCGGGCGGCTCGGAGGCGTGAAGATGGCGTTCCTGCCCCGGCACGGGCGCGGCCACATCCACTCGCCGACCACGGTGCCCTACCGCGCCAACATCGACGCGCTGAAGCGGCTGGGGGTGACCGACGTCATCAGCGTCAGCGCCTGCGGGTCGTTCCGGCAGGAGATGGCCCCGGGCGATTTCGTCATCGTGGACCAGTTCATCGACCGCACCTTCGCGCGGGAGAAGTCGTTTTTCGGCACCGGCTGTGTCGCCCATGTCAGCGTCGCGCATCCGACCTGCGGGCGTCTCGGCGCGGCCTGCGCGGAGGCGGCCGAGGCGGCCGGGATCACCGTGCATGACGGTGGCACCTACCTGGCAATGGAGGGACCGCAGTTCTCGTCGATGGCCGAGTCGCGGCTCTACCGCGAGGTCTGGGGCTGCGACGTGATCGGAATGACCAACATGCCGGAGGCCAAGCTCGCCCGCGAGGCGGAGCTGTGCTACGCGAGCGTCGCGATGATCACCGACTATGACAGCTGGCACCCGGAGCACGGCGCGGTCGAGATCACCGACATCATCCGCACCCTGACCGGCAACGCCGACAAGGCGCGCGCCCTCGTGGGGCGGCTGCCGGGCCTGCTGGGCGAGACCCGCAGGCTGTGCCATCACGGCTGCGACCGGGCGCTCGACCATGCGCTGCTGACCGCGCCCGACCGGCGCGACCCGGACCTGATGTCGAAACTCGACGCGGTCGCGGGCCGCGCGCTGGGCCTCTGAGGGGAGATGCGCGCGATGCTGCGGCGGCTGGCCCTCGGGCTCGGACTGGCGCTCGGGCTTGGCACGGGCGCGGGGGCGGTGGATTACGTGGCGGGCACCGGTCCACTGAACGATGCCGATTTCTACCGCCTCGTGTCCTGCGGGGCGCCGCCCGGCGGCGCGTGCCAGTCGCGCCCGATCGCATGGCCCGCGCCGGAGCGCCGGAACCTGCGGGTGGCGCTGGAGGGCCGCGACGCGGGGTTTCCCGCCTGGCTCGGGCGGGTCGTGGCGGGCGCGGTGATCCACGCGGTGCAGGAGATCAACGGCGCCGGCGCGGACCTGCGGCTGCGGCTGGTGCCCGCGGGCAGCGACGCCGATATCCGGATCTACCTGCGCGACATCCCCTATGGCGGGACGATCACCGGCACCGGGCTATCGGCGCTCGACGGCACGCCGCTGCAGATCGCGCGGTTCTCGCTGAACTGGACCCTCGACCGGGAGATCCGGCGCGGCGTGATCCTGATCAGCCGCGACCTGCGCGCCGAGGAGGCGCATTCGGTGCTGCTCGAGGAGCTGGTGCAGTCGATGGGGCTGCGCTGGGACATCCGCGACCCGGCCTATCGCGGACGCTCGATCTTCGACGAGGACAGCAACCTCGTGCGGCGGCTGAGCGGGCAGGACCGGACGGCGCTGCGGATGCATTACGGGACGCGGCGGTGAGACGGGCGGCGGTCCTTCTTCTGGCGCTGGTCGCGGCGGGCGCGGCGCGGGCGGAGCCCGACGATTTCGTCACCGCGCCGGACCGGCTGTCGGACGAGGCCTTCTACCGGCTGGTCGCCTGCGGCGCGCCGCCGGGCGAGGGCTGCGTGAAACCGATGGCGCGCTGGGTGCGGGCCGCCGACGAGGCGATCACCGTGGCGCTGGCCGCGCCCGATCCGGGGTTCCCGGGCTACCGCCTCGGCGATGCGAGCGCGGCCCTCGACGATGCCATCGGGCAGATCGCGGGCACAGGGGCGGCGGTGCCGCTGGTGCGGCTGGCCGACGGGGCGGCGGCGGACATCACCGTGTTCCTGAGTGGCGCGGCACATGGAGAGACCCTGCTGCGCACCGGCTTTCCCGGCCTCGACGGGCAGGTGATCGCGGGCGGGCTGATGACCTTCTGGGCGCGCGAGGGCCGGATCGAGCGCGCCGGGATCGCGCTGAGCCGCGACCTGCCGCGCCGCACCATCCGCTCGGTCCTGCTGGAGGAACTGGTGCAGGCGCTGGGGCTGGCCACCGACGTGCGCGGCCCGGCCTACCTGCGCACGAGCATTTTCGACGAGGACAGCAACACCGTCACCCGGCTCGACGGGCAGGACGCGGAGGCGGTGCGGCGGCACTATCCCGCGCCCGCCGTGCCGCAAAGCTCGGCCAGCCGCTGAGGCCGGCCCGGAGAGAGGATCGCCATGACCCCGCAGAAGACCGTCCGCGACTACATCCGCACCATTCCGGATTTTCCCCACGAGGGCATCCTGTTCCGGGACGTCACCACGCTGTTCGGCGATCCGCGCGGCTTCCGGATGGCCGTCGACCAGTTGCTGGCCCCCTACGTGGGGACACGGATCGACAAGGTGGCGGGGCTGGAGGCGCGCGGCTTCATCCTCGGCGGCGCGGTGGCGCACCAGTTGTCGGTGGGCTTCGTGCCGGTGCGCAAGAAGGGCAAGCTGCCGGGCCGCACGATCGCGCAGGACTACAAGCTGGAGTACGGCGAGGCGACGGTGGAGATCCACGACGACAGCCTGCAACCGGGCGAGCGGGTGCTGCTGGTGGATGACCTGCTGGCCACCGGCGGCACCGCGGAAGCCGGGATCCGCCTGATCGAGCGGCTCGGGGCCGAGGTGGTCGGCTGCGCCTTCGTCATCGACCTGCCGGACCTCGGCGGCCGCAAGCTGCTGGAGGGGATGGGGATGGACGTGCATGCGCTGACCGCCTTCGAGGGCGCCTGACAGCCCGCTAAAATGCGCCGCATTCGGCGGATCGGGCTTGTTCCGGATCAAAGGCGGGTTTCCGCGTAACCTTTTGGAAAGGCGAGTCGCGCTAGATGGGGACATCCGCAGAACGTGGATGTTTGCTTGCAAGACCCCTCACTCGCCGGACCCTTCACCCCCTCGCTCGTCCGGCATCACCCCCCCCCCGACGCCCTGCCTCACCAGCAGGGCGTCTCCCTTTGCGGGCTCACGCGGTCTCGGGGCGCAGGGGACCGAGCGCGAGGCGCAGCCGGATCAGCGGCACGGCCGCGGCGATCCCCAGCACGGCGGAGATCCAGAGCGCCGGGACCAGGCCCGGACCGGCCATCAGCGTGGCGAAGGCCACAGGCGCGAAGGCCGACAGCAGCGTGCGGAGCCGCGCGAGGCGGCCGAGGCGCGCGCCGTATCCCGCCGGTCCGAACAGCGCGAGCGGCACCGACCCGCGCACGATGGACGCCAGGCCCTGCCCCGCCCCGAAGAGGATCGCGAAGCCGCCCGCCGCCAGCAGCGGCGGCGCCCCCAGCAGGAGCCCGGCCAGCGAGACCGGCAGGGCGAGCGTCGAGAGGATCGCGGCCGACAACGGATGCCAGCTGCCCCAGAACACCGCGTCGATGATGCGGGCACCGACCTGCGCGGGGCCCATCAGCATGGCGAAGCCGACCGCCATCGCGCCGAGGCCCGCGGCGTCGAGCACCGCGACCATCTGCATGCCGATGGCCGCGATCAGCATCCCCGACACCGCGAAGCTCAGCCCGACGGCCCGCATTGCGGTCCGTTCCAGCGCGGGCGGTACCGGGGCGAAGACCACAGGCGGCGGGGCCGGACGCCGGGGCGCGGGCAGGGCCGACGGGCTGAGCCGAGACAGCCAGAAATGGATGCCGGTGCCGACCGTGAGGTGCAGCACGGCATAGCAGAGCAGCGTGCCGCGCCAGCCCAGCGCCCCGATCAGCGCGTCGGTCAGCGGCCAGAACAGGGTCGAGGCGAAGCCCGCGATGAGGGTCAGCCGGGTGATCGCCCGCCGTGCGGCGGGGCCGGTCAGTTGCGCCAGCGTGGCGAAGGCGGCGTCGTAGAGGACGATCACCCCCACCAGTTCCAGCCACAGGATCGCCGCGCCCCAGATCCAGAGGGTCGGCGCGAGGCCCGCCACCACGAGACCGACCGCCGCCGCGAGGCTGCCCAGCGTCATCAGGCGCGGCGCGCCGTGCCGGTCCATCAGCGCCCCGGCGCGCGGCGCGACCAGCCCGCCCAAGAGCAGCCCGGCCGAGAAGATGCCGAAGAGCACGGGCGGCGTGGTGCCGAAGCTGGCCGCGACATGCGGCACGAAGAGCGGGAAGGCGTAGTAGAGGACCCCGTAGCCGAGGATCTGGCTGACGCCCAGCCCGGCGAGGATCAGGCGCATCACCTCAGGTCGCGCGCAGGACGGCGCCGGGATTGGCGATGCCATGCGGGTCGAGGGCCGCCTTGATCGCCCGCATCGCGGCCAGCTTGCCCGGATCGCCGTAGCGTTCGAGATCGTCCACCTTCAGCCGTCCGATGCCATGCTCGGCGCTGACCGAGCCGCCCATCGCGTGGACGAGGTCATGCAGCGCGCGCTTGATCGCGGGGCGGGCGGCCTCGTGGTCGGCGCGGGTCTGCCCCTCGGGCGGGAAGACGTTGAAGTGCAGGTTGCCGTCGCCGACATGGCCGAAGCAGTTCACGCGGAATGGCCCGAGCGCGGCGATGGCGGCGTTGCCCTGCGCGATGAAGTCCGGGATCGCCGACAGCGGCACCGAGATGTCATGCGACGAGACCGCCCCGATCCGGCGGTTCGCCTCCGGGATGGTCTCGCGCAGGGTCCAGAAGTCCTGGACCTCGCGCTGCGACTGGGCGATCAGGCCATCGTCCACCAGGCCCGTGTCATGCGCGCGCTCGAACAGCGTGACGAGCGCCGCGTCGGGATCGAAGCCCTCCGGCCCCGCCAGATCGACGAGCACGGTCCATTCCCAGGGCGTGTCGAAGGGCTGGCGCAGGTCGGGGAGCTTCATGCGCAGGAAGTCGAAGCCGGTGCGGTGCATCAGCTCGAAGGCCGAGACGGCCCCGCCCGCGACCTCGTTCGCGAGCGCGAGCAGGTCGAGCGCGGCCCGGGGGCTGGCGACCGACAGCAGCGCCGCGCCGCTGCGGCGGGGGCGCGGGAAGAGGCGCAGCGCTGCGGCGGTGATGACGCCCAGCGTGCCCTCGGCCCCGATCAGCAAATGGCGCAGGTCGTAGCCGGTGTTGTTCTTGCGCAGCCGGGTCAGCGTATCCAGCACGGTCCCGTCCGGCAGCACGGCCTCGATCCCGAGGCAGAGGTCGCGCGCGTTGCCATAGCGCAGAACGTTCACGCCGCCCGCGTTGGTGCCCAGAAGGCCGCCGATCCGGGCCGAGCCCTCGGAGGCCAGCGACAGCGGGAAGAGGCGGTCCACCCCCTCGGCCGCGGACTGGATGTCGGCGAGGATCGCGCCCGCCTCGGCCACCAGCACGTTCTCGGCGGGCAGCACCTCGCGCAGGGCGCGCATGCGCTCCAGCGAGAGGATCACAGGATCGGGCAGGTTCTGCGCGATCTGGCCGCCGACGAGGCCGGTGCCGCCCGAATAGGGGATCACCGGGACGCGGGCCTCGTGCGCGGCGCGCATGACGGCGGCGACCTCGGCGGTGGAGCCGGGCGCCACCAGGAGCCCGCCCGAGGCGGTGTAGCGCCCGCGCGGCTCTTCGAGGTAGCGCGGCGACAGCTCGGGGAAGGCGGCAGGCGGCAACCGCCCGGCGAGGCGGGCGCGGAAGGCGGAGTCGGCGGGAGCGAGCGCGGTCATGGCCGCATCATGTGCGCGGGACGCGCGGCAAGTGCAAGCGGCTCAGGGGCTTGGGGCGTCGCGCAGCCAGCGCGGTTGCAGGACACGCACGGTGGGCTGCGACGGCAGGCTGCGCAGGCCGACCTCGGTATATCCCTCGGGCACCGTCTCGATCAGGAAGGCCTCGTCCATCCCGTCAAGGAAGGCGCCGAGCGCGCGGTCGGAGAACCAGTGCATCGGGATCACGACCGAGGCGCGGGCGCGCTTCAGCACGCGCAGCATCGTCGGCAGGTCGAGCGTGTAGCCGCCGTCGACCGGGGCCATCACCACGTCCATCCGGCCGAGGGCGGCATACTGCGCCTCGGTCGGCTCGTGGTGCAGGTGGCCGAGATGGGCGATGCAGAGGCCCGCGACCTCGAACACGAAGATCGAGTTGCCGTCCGGCTCGCCCACGTCGCCGAACCCGGGACGCAGGTCGGTGGTCACGTTGCGCACGCGGGTCTCGCCGATCTCGATGTAATGGTCGGCGGGACCGGTGCCGTCAGGGTTCCAGCCGCGCAGGACATGGGGGATGCGGGGGTCCGGGTCGTCGGTGAAATGGGTGCCGTGGGCCTTGTTCATGGTGACCACGGTCGGGATCAGGTCGGCGGTGCCGAGAAAGCCGGTGTAGTCGGTCGCGATGGTGGTGCCGTCCGGCACCTCGATCAGGAAGGTGGCATGCGCGACGTAGTTCAGCCGGACGGTGTTCGCGTCGAGGGGCGCGCCGTAGATCGCGGGCGTTGCGGGGCCTGTGTCGCGGGCCAGCCGGTCGCGGGCGGCGGCGGGCAGTCCGGCCTGCCGGACATAGCCGATGCCGGGCGTGGCGTCGGCGAGCGCGATGCAGTGCGACGGGCGGCGGTCCTGCGCTATAAGCGGCGCGGCAAGGCCGAGGGTCAGGGCAGCGGCGAGAGCGAGACGGGTCATCATGAGCGGCACCTCCTGACGGGGAGGATAGCGCGGGCCGACTCCAGGTCAGCAGTCGTGTCAGCCGTAGGACTGTTCGGACTGCACCCGTCCGCGCCGATCGCTGCGCAAGGCGGCATAGAGCACATGATTTCGCCAGCGCCCGTTGATCTGGAGATAGCTCTGGGCGACGCCCTCGTACTTGAACCCGGCCTTTTCCAGCACGCCGCGCGAGGCGTTGTTCTCGGGCAGGCAGGCGGCCTCAATCCGGCTGAGATCCATCGCCGAGAAGGCGTGGTGGGTCAGCGCGACGATGGCCTCGCGCATGTACCCCTGCCGCGCGAAGGGCGCGCCGATCCAGTACCCGAGCGTGCCGGACTGGGCGGGGCCCCGGCGGATGTTGTCCAGCGTGATCGCGCCCAGCAGGCTCTGGTCGGCGCAGCGGACGAGGAAGAGCGGCACCGCCGAGCCCTCGCGGATCGACCGGCCGGCCCAGTAGACGCGGTTGGTGAAGCTGCGGCGGCTCAGGTGGTCCCGGGCCCAGAGCGGCTCCCACGGGATCAGGAAGTCCGCCGACGCCTCGCGCAGCGCGGCCCAGCCGCGAAAATCCGCGTGGGTCGGCGGGCGAAGCGTCATGCGCTCGGTCTCGATCCGGACGGTACGACGCGCCCCGAACATGGTCAGGCCGCCATGCGGTCCTGCAGCGCCGCCAGCGCCGGGGCCCGTTCCGCAGGTCCGTAGAGCGCCATCGCCGCCTGACCGCCGGTGCAGAGCGCCTGCCCGAAGGCCAGCACGTCGGCCCGCGTCACCGCGTCGATGCGGGCGACGGTCTCGGTGACCGGCGGCACGCGGTTCCAGACGCCGACCATGCGCGCCAGCCGTTCGGCGCGGGCCGAGGGGCTTTCGAGACCCATGACCAGCCCGGCCTTGAGCTGGGCGCGGGCGCGGGCGATCTCGGCCTCGGTCATTTCCTCGGCGGCCTTCTTCATCTCGGTCACGGTCAGCGTTGCGAGGTCGTCGATCTGGTCGGCCGAGGTGCCGGCGTAGAGCGTGGTCAGCCCGGTCTCGGCATAGGCGGCGGCCTGCGCGAAGATCGTGTAGCAGAGGCCGCGCTTCTCGCGCAGCTCCTGGAACAGCCGCGAGGACATGCCGCCCCCGAGGGCCGTGGCGAAGACCTGGCTGACGTAGACGTCGGGCGCGGTGTAACCGGGCGAGGGCATGGCCAGCGCGAAATGCACCTGCTCCAGCCCCTTGATCTCGCGCCGTTCGCCGCCGGTGAAGGTGGCGGGCGTCGCGGTCGTCCGCGGGCTTTCGGCGAGGTGGCCGAACTGGCGCTCGGCCAGTTTCATCAGCGCGTCGTGATCGACGGCCCCGGCGGCCGCGAGGATCATCTGGCCCGGCCCGTAATGCGCGCCCACGAAGTCGAAGAGGTCTGCGCGCGAGAAGGCGCGCACCCGTTCGGCGGCCCCGAGGATGGTGCGCCCGAGCGGCTGGTCGGCGTAGGCGCGTTCCTGGAGCCAGTCGAAGATCACGTCGTCCGGCGTGTCGAGCGCCTGCCCGATCTCCTGCAGGATCACGCCGCGCTCGGTCTCGATCTCGGCCTCGTCGAAAGTCGGCTCGAGCAGGATGTCGCCCACCACGTCCACTGCGAGGGCGAGGTCCTCGGGCAGGACGCGGACGTAATAGGCCGTCACCTCGCGCGAGGTGTAGGCGTTGATGTAGCCGCCGACATCCTCGATCTCCTCGGCGATCTGGAGCGCCGAGCGGCGCTTCGTGCCCTTGAAGGCCATGTGTTCGAGGAAATGCGCGATACCGTTCTGCGCTTCGGTCTCGTGCCGACCGCCGGCCAGCACCCAGATGCCGACCGCGACAGATCCCATGCCGGGCATCGCCTCGGACACGACGCGAAAGCCGTTCGGAAGGGTGTCGAAGTTCAGGGTCGGGGGTGCTGGGGTCAAGCGTGGCGCCTTTCCTGGATCAGGGTTTCGAGCGCCGCGAGGTCGTTGGGCACTTCGGTCACCCGTTCCGGGCGCTCATAGAGCGTTTCCATGTGCGGGGGAAGGGGCGGGTGCAGGCCCGTCGCAGCCTCGACCGCGGCGGGGAATTTCGCCGGATGCGCGGTGGCGAGCGTGACCATCGGGCGGGCCGGGTCGAGATGCGCCTCGGCCACCGCGACGCCGACTGCCGAATGCGGGCAGAGCAGTTCGCGGGTGGCGGCCCAGGTGCGGGTGATGGTGGCGGCGGTCTCGTCCTCGGACACGCGGCCCGAGGCGAAGATCTCGCGCAGCGCCTCCAGCGCGCCCTGGCTGACCGTGAACCGACCCGTGGTCTTGAGTTCGTCCATCAGCTGCGCGACCGCCGCGCCGTCGCCGCCATAGGCATGGAACAGCGCGCGCTCGAAGTTGGAGCTGACCTGGATGTCCATCGACGGGCTGATCGAGGGGATCACCTCGTGCGTCTCGTAGACACCGGTCGTCAGGCAGCGGTGCAGGATGTCGTTCTGGTTCGTCGCGATCACCAGCCGCCCGATGGGCAGGCCCATGCGCCGGGCGATGTCGCCCGCGAAGATGTCACCGAAGTTGCCCGTCGGCACGGTGAAGTCGACGCCGCGGTCCGGGGCGCCCAGCGCGGTGGCGGCGGTGAAGTAATAGACCACCTGCGCCAGCACCCGCGCCCAGTTGATCGAGTTCACCCCGGCGAGGCCCACGGCATCGCGGAACCCGAAGTCGTTGAACATGTCCTTCACGCGGGCCTGGCAGTCGTCGAAATGGCCATCGAGGGCGAGCGCGTGGACGTTGTCCTCGGCCGGCGTGGTCATCTGGCGGCGCTGCACCTCGGACACCCGGCCATGCGGGTAGAGGATGAAGACGTCCACGTTTTCGAGACCGCGGAACGCCTCGATCGCCGCCGAGCCGGTGTCGCCCGAGGTGGCGCCGACGATGGTCACCCGGGACCCGCGGCGGGTCAGTTCGCGCTGGAAGAGCTGGCCGATCAGCTGCATCGCGAAGTCCTTGAACGCCAGCGTCGGCCCGTGGAACAGCTCCAGCAGGAAGTGGTTCGCGTCGAGCTGCTTCAGCGGCGCGCGGGCCGGATGGGCGAAGCCCGCGTAGGCGCGCGCGATGTCCTCGGCCAGCTCGTCCTCGGTGAAGCTGTCGCCGAGGAAGGGCAGCATGACGCGGCGGGCGACCTCTTCGTAGGGCAGGCCCGCCAGTGCGCGGATCTCGCCAAGCGAGAAGGTCGGGATATGCTCGGGGACATAGAGGCCGCCGTCGCGGGCGAGGCCGGTCAGCATCGCCTCGTGGAACGGCAGGACGGGAGCAGTCCCGCGGGTGGAGACATAGCGCATGGCTCAGGCCTTTCCGGTGGAGGTCCGCCGGACCCGCCGGATGTAGGTGCCGGTCATCAGCACCCAGATCGCGGCGAGGGAGAACCACGTGATCGCGTATTGCAGGTGATCGTTGGGAACCCCGGCGCTGTCTACCGGCAGGGGCGTCGCGGCCGGGCGCGTTTCCGACGTCTCGCGCAGGACGACCAGCACCGGCTCGGTGTTCAGCGCCGCCGCCATCGCGGGCAGGTCGCGGGCGAACCAGATGTTCCGCCCGAAGTCGGGGTCGGGCGTGAAGCCGTCCACCTCGTCCGGCCAGAGGAGGTTGCCGACGACGTTCGCCTCGGTCTCGGGGCGCGGGTCGTCCTTGGCGGTCTCGGGGATGTAGCCGCGATCGACGAGGATGCGGCGCCCGGTGGCGGTCTCGAAGACCGACACGAGGCGGAAGCCCGGGCCGCGTTCCTTGATCGAGGTCAGCACGTCCACGCCTTCGCCGGTGAAGCGGCCCTCGACCCGGACGGAGAGGTATTCGTCGTTCTCCTCGGTCGGGGTCTCGGGCAGCGGCTGCGGCGTTCCGTCGATCCGGGCGTCGATCCGGGCGAGGACACCCTCTTTCCACTGGAGCCGCTGCACCTGCCAGACGCCGAGACTGAGGAGCAGGATCAGGCCGAGGACTCCGGTGACGAGCGGGACCAGGACGGGACGCATCAGCAACCTTCCGACAGACGAGGGGCGCGGACAATGCCCGCGCCCCGGTGGCTTTTCAGAGATGGGCGGCGGGGGCAAGCCCCCCGCGTGCCGCGTGCCGGGGCTCAGAGAGCGCCCGCGCTGCCCCAGATGTAGATCGAGGCGAAGAGGAACAGCCAGACCACGTCGACGAAGTGCCAGTACCAGGCCGCGGCCTCGAAGCCGACGTGCTTTTCCGGGGTGAAGTGGCCGGCGCGGACCCGCAGGTAGCAGATGAACAGGAAGATGGTCCCGATGATCACGTGCGCGCCGTGGAAGCCGGTCGCCATGAAGAAGTTCGCGCCGTAGATGTTGCCCGCGAAGCCGAAGCCGGCGTGCAGGTACTCGTAGCCCTGGAAGAAGGTGAAGAGGATGCCGAGCGCCACCGCCAGCAGCAGGCCGCTCTTCATGTCCTTGCGGTTGTTCTCGTGCACGAGGGCATGGTGCGCCCAGGTGGCCGCCGCGCCCGAGCAGAGCAGGATCAGGGTGTTCATCAGCGGCAGGTGCCACGGGTCGAACAGCTCGACGCCCGCGGGCGGGAAGACTCCGTCGACCGCCGGGCTTTCCGGGCCCATCGGGTAGAGCGCGTGCTTGAAGAAGGACCAGAACCACGCCGCGAAGAACATCACTTCCGACATGATGAACAGGATGAAGCCGTAGCGCAGACCGATGCGGACGACCGGGGTGTGATCGCCCACGCCCGACTCGCGGACGACTTCCGACCACCAGCCGAACATCGTCACCAGCACGGCGGCGAGACCGGCGAGGAACATCCACGGACCGCTGCCGTGCATCCACAGAACGGCCCCGAAGAGCATGATGAACGCCCCGACGGCACCGATGAACGGCCAGATCGAGGGCGGTAGGATGTGGTAGTCGTGGTTCTTTGCGTGGGCCATGCGCAGGGTCCTCGGCGATCGTCAGTTGCTGGAAGTTGCGGGCGGAGCGTCGGTCGAGAGAGCCGCCTGCCGTTCGGGAACGTCGATCTCGTAGAACGTGTACGAGAGCGTGATGTGGTTCAGGTGCTTGGCGTCCTCGTCCTCGACGATCTCGGGATCGACGTAGAAGGTCACCGGCATCAGCACCGACTCGCCGGGCTGCAGCACCTGTTCGGTGAAGCAGAAGCAGTCGATCTTGGTGAAGTAGCCGCCCGCCGTGTAGGGCGCGACGTTGTAGGCCGCCGATCCGGCCACGACGCGGTCGGTCGGGTTGGTCGCCTCGTAGAACGCGAGGCCGGTCTCGCCGATGCGGACGGTCATCTCGCGGTCCACCGGCTTGAAGGTCCAGGGCATCCCGCGCTCGGTGTTGGCATCGAAGCGCACGAGGATCGTCCGGTCGAGGATTTCCTTCGTGGTCCCGTCGCTGACGGCGGTGGTGCCGCCGTAGCCGGTCACCCGGCAGAACCAGTTGTAGAACGGCACCGAGGCCCAGGCGAGCGCGCCCATCGTGAGCACGATGCCCACGAGCTTGCCGGCGGTCACGAGCTTGGGGTCCATCTGGCGGTCTTTGGTGTCGGCCATGCGTTCAGTTCTCCCTGACACGGTCTGCAAGTTCGGGTCGGGGCGCGTGGTCGTAGCCCTGGATCGGGCCAGACGTGTTGATCTTGGCAACGGTCAGCCCGAAGATCACCGCGATGAACGCGATCAGGCTGAGGCCGACGCCGATGTTGCGGCCGGCGCGGCGGGTGTGCAGGTCGTGGGTCTTGCCGAAGGCCATGATCAGAAGCCTCCCAGCGGGGCCCAGAGCCCGAAGCGGAACGCAAGCCCTTCGAGCAGCAGCACACCGAAGTGCAGGAAGAGGTAGAGCAGCGAGAAACGGAAGACGCGCTTCTCGGTGGCGTAGTTGTCGGCCTCGGCCTGCGCCTCGGTCCGGCGCCAGATGTCGACCGCGCCCTTCAGGAAGATCGCGTTCAGGACGACGGCCGTCGCCAGGTAGGCCGGACCGGCAACCGGCGTCAGGGCGAGGCCCAGCGCCACCGGCACCAGCAGGACGGTGTAGGCGAGGATATGCGCCCGGGTCACCTTGCGGCCGTGGGTCACGGTCAGCATGGGCACCTTCGCCTCATGATAGTCGGACTTCATGAACAGCGCGAGCGCCCAGAAATGCGGCGGCGTCCACATGAAGATCAGGCCAAACATCAGCAGGGCCTCGACCGACACGCTGCCGGTCGCAGCCACCCAGCCGATCATCGGAGGGAAGGCCCCGGCGGCCCCGCCGATGACGATGTTCTGCGGCGTCCAGCGCTTGAGCCACATCGTGTAGACGACGGCGTAGAAGAAGATCGTGAACGCCAGCAGCGCGGCGGCGATCCAGTTCGTCGCGAGGCCCAGCATCACGACCGACATGCCCGACAGCGCGAGACCGATCGCCAGCGCCTCGTCCGGGGTCACCTTGCCGGCGGGGATCGGGCGCTTCGCGGTGCGGCGCATTACCCGGTCGATGTCGGCATCCCACCACATGTTCAGCGCGCCCGAGGCCCCTGCCCCGATCGCGATGAACAGGATCGCGGCAAAGCCTTCCATCGGGTGCAGCGACACCGGCGCGACCAGCAGGCCAACGAGCGCGGTGAAGACGACCAGCGACATCACGCGCGGCTTCAGCAGCGCGACATAGTCCCCGAACTCGGCATCGCCGGGTCCTGTCAGCGGGCGGGCGTCGAAGCTGGCGTCGCTCATGGTGTCTCTCCGGTGGGGCCGGGTTGCACGGAAGCCGGGCGCAGCACGGGCGCCCGGCCGGGTGTCGTCGGGATCAGTTCGAGGCGACCTGCAGGGTCTGCGGCTGCGCGACGCCGGCGAACAGTTCCTTGGTCTCGGCAACCCACGCGTCGTAGGCCTCCTGCGAGACGACCTTCACGGTGATCGGCATGTAGGCGTGGTCCTTGCCGCAGAGTTCCGAGCACTGGCCGAAGTAGACGCCTTCGCGCTCGGGCTTGAACCACAGTTCGGCGAGGCGGCCGGGCACGCCGTCCTGCTTCACGCCGAAGGCCGGGATGGTCCACGAGTGGATCACGTCTGCCGCGGTGACCTGCACCACGATGGTCTTGTTGACCGGGACCACCATCGCCATGTCGGTCGCGAGCAGGTAGTCCTCCTGCGCGTAGCCGTACTCCTCGAGCTGGTCACGCTCCAGCTTGAAGGCTTCGAAAGCGAGCTCTTCCGCCGGGTATTCGTAGCCCCAGTACCACTGGTAGCCGGTGGCCTTGATCACGATGTCGCCTTCCGGGATCTCCTGCTGCTTGAACAGCACCGGCAGCGAGAACGCGCCGATGAAGACGAGGATCAGGATCGGGACGACAGTCCAGGTGACCTCGATCGGCGAGTTGTGGGTGAAGCGCGCCGGGGTCTTGTTGACCCGGGCGTTGTAGCGAACGACGCACCAGAGGATCAGCGCCGTCACGAAGATGGTGATCGCGGTGATGATCACGAGGATCATGCCGTCAAGCCGCTGAAGATCGCGCGCCAGCTCGGTCGCGGCGGGCTGGAACCCGATGCCGCCCGCATGCGGCGCACCGACGATCTCGAGGTCTCCGATCGCCTGCGCCGAGGCGACCCCGGCCATCATCATCGCGCTGATCGAGGCAAGAGCCCCGGCAAACCGGTTCGTCAAAGCCATTGTCCTGTCCTGTCCGAAAGGCGACCTGAGCCGCCGATGCCGCCGGAACCCGCAGGGCCGACGTGCCGTTGTGTCCTGCCGTGTCCTTTCCATATTAGGTTGCAGGAGACAAGAAGATCGGCTGCGGTCTTCCGTCGCGATTTGACCCATATCAAGGACGAGCCCTCATGCCTGATGCTGCCTTTCGCCCCTTCGAGACCGCCCTGGACGAGGCCGCAGCGCTCGGGGTGCTGCGCGACGCGCTGGCAGGGGCGGACGACGGCGAACTGTTCCTGGAGCGGCGGCGATCCGAATCGCTGGTGCTCGACGACGGGCGCATCCGCAACGCCAGCTACGACGCGGCGGAGGGCTTTGGGCTGCGGGCCGTGCGCGGCGAAACCGTGGGCTATGCCCATTCCACCGAGATCAGCGAGGCCGCGCTGCGCCGGGCCGCCGCGACGGCGCGGCTGGCGGTGGGCGACGGCGGCGGCGTGATGGCCGATCCGCCGCGCGCGACGAACGTGCGGCTCTACACGGATGCCGACCCGATGACCGACGCGGCGTTCGGGGTGAAGGTCGACACGCTGCGCGAGATCGATGCCTTTGCCCGCGCCCTCGACCCCCGGGTGGTGCAGGTCACGGCGTCGATGGCGGCCTCGATCCAGGAGGTCGAGATCCTGCGCCCGGAAGGCGGGCTCGTGCGCGACGTGCGGCCCATGACGCGGCTGAACGTCTCGGTCATCGTCGAGCAGAACGGTCGCCGGGAATCCGGCAGCGCCGGGAGCGGCGGGCGCTTCGGGCTGGCAAGCCTGCTGCCCCGCGCACACTGGGAGGACGTGGCCCGCGAGGCGCTGCGGATCGCGCTGGTCAACCTCGACGCGGTGGCGGCCCCGGCCGGGCAGATCGACGTCGCGCTCGGCTCGGGCTGGCCGGGCATCCTGCTGCACGAGGCGGTGGGCCACGGGCTGGAGGGCGACTTCAACCGCAAGGGCACCAGTGCCTTCGCCGGGCTGATCGGCCAGCAGGTCGCGGCCAAGGGGGTGACGGTGCTGGATGACGGCACGATTCCCGACCGGCGCGGCTCGATCACCGTGGATGACGAAGGCACGCCCTCGGAAAAGACGGTGCTGATCGAGGACGGGGTGCTGGTCGGCTACATGCAGGACCGCCAGAACGCCCGGCTGATGGGCGTGCCCGCGACCGGCAACGGGCGGCGCGAGAGCCACGCACACCTGCCGATGCCGCGGATGACCAACACCTACATGCTAGGGGGCACCGCGACGCGCGACGAGATCCTCGCCGAGGTGAAGGACGGCATCTGGGCCGTCGGCTTCGGCGGCGGGCAGGTCGACATCACCAACGGCAAGTTCGTCTTCTCCTGCACCGAGGCGTACCGCGTGCAGAACGGGAAGATCGGCGCGCCCGTGAAGGGCGCGACGCTGATCGGCGACGGTCCGGCCGCGATGAAGAAGATCCGCGCGGTCGGCAACGACATGGCGCTCGATCCCGGCATGGGCACCTGCGGAAAGAACGGTCAGTGGGTGCCGGTGGGCGTGGGGCAGCCGACGCTGCTGATCGGCGGGCTGACCGTCGGGGGATCGGCGGCCTGAGGCACAGGCTCCGGCTGCATTCGACACGGATTTTCCCGTTTCGGTTTACCTGCCGTTAACCCTGCCGGGCCAAGTGTGGGTCCAGATCAGGCGGGCGGGACGACCACAGGCTTCCGTGTCGATCCCCACCCACCCTCGCACCACCTCAGACATCGAGGCTACGGTCCGCCCGCCTGGTCCATTCCGCCGGAGGACCGCGCATGGCTGACCTGACCCCGCCCGCTTCCGAGGCCGAGGCGCTCGACTGGCTCCGCCTGATCCGGTCGCGCCGGGTCGGCCCGGCCACCTTCCGACGGCTGCTGATCGCGCATGGCAGTGCCGCCGCGGCACTGGAGGCGCTGCCAAAGATCGCGGCCGAGGCCGGCGTGGACGACTACGCGCCCTGCCCGGCCGACCGTGTCGCGCAGGAGTACGAGACCGGTGTGCGACTCGGGGCGCGGCTGGTGGCGCTCGGGTCGCGCAGCTATCCCGCTGCCCTGAGCGGCATCGCCGACGCGCCGCCCCTGCTGTGGTTGCTGGGCCAGCCCGACCTGGCACGGAAACCGGCGGTCGCGCTGGTCGGCGCGCGCAATGCCTCGGCGCTGGGGCTGCGGACGGCGCGCCGGCTGGGCACCGGGCTGGGCAAATCCGGGCTGGTGGTGATCTCGGGCCTGGCGCGCGGGATCGACGCCGCCGCCCACGAGGCCGCCCTGCCGACCGGCACGATCGCTGTTCTGGCAGGCGGGCTCGACTGCCCCTACCCGCCCGAGAACCTTGCGCTGGCGCAGCGCATCCGGGCCGAGGGGCTGCTGGTCTCGGAACAGCCTTTCGGCCTCGCGCCCGCCGCGCGGCACTTCCCGCGCCGGAACCGGCTGATCTCGGGCCTCTCCCGGGCCGTGGTGGTGGTCGAGGCGGCGCGCGGCTCGGGCAGCCTGATCACCGCGCGCGACGCGCTCGACCAAGGACGCGAGGTGATGGCGGTGCCGGCCCATCCGTTCGATCCGCGCGGCGGCGGGTGCCTCGACCTGCTGCGGGACGGGGCGACGCTGGTGCGCGGTCCGGAAGATGTGCTGGAGGCGCTCGGGGCGGTGCCTGCCAAGGCCGGGGATGCGCCTGCCGACGCCCTCCGTGACCCAGCCCCCCTGACCGAGGCCGCCCCGCCGCCTGCGGACCGCGACGCCGTTCAGGCACGAATCCTCGACCGGCTGTCGGTCAGCCCGGCCCCCGAGGACGCCCTGCACCGCGACCTCGCGATGCCGCCCGGCGACCTCGCGCCGCACCTTACCGAGCTGGAACTGGCGGGCGTGATCGCGCGCCAGCCGGGCGGTCTTCTGAGCCGCGTCGCCTGACCCGAGCCGGACCTCGCAGCCGCGACGCGCCCTGGCCCACGCCCTGCCGGGGCGGCATTGACATTGTCCGACAACGCTACCCATGGTGCGACCCATTCGCCCAAATCGCGTCGCAACCAAGGATTCCCATGCCCGTCGTCGTTGTCGAGTCTCCCGCCAAGGCCAAGACAATCAACAAGTATCTCGGTGGGGATTACACGGTACTCGCGTCCTACGGCCATGTCCGCGACCTGCCCCCGAAGGACGGCTCGGTCGATCCCGACCACGGCTTCGAGATGACCTGGGAGATCGCCAGCGACAGCCAGAAGCACGTTCGCGCGATTGCCGAGGCACTGAAGGATGACCCCAACCTGATTCTCGCGACCGACCCCGACCGCGAGGGCGAGGCAATCAGTTGGCACCTTCAGGAAGCCCTGACCAAGCGCAAGGCGCTGAAGAAGGACACGCCGGTCAGCCGGGTGGTGTTCAACGCGATCACCAAGTCCGCCGTGACCGAGGCGATGAAGGCCCCGCGCCAGGTCGACATGGAGCTGGTCCATGCGTATCTCGCCCGCCGCGCGCTCGACTACCTGGTGGGCTTCAACCTGTCGCCGGTGCTGTGGCGCAAGCTGCCGGGCGCGAAGTCGGCCGGGCGGGTGCAGTCGGTCTGCCTGCGGCTGATCGTGGAGCGCGAGACCGAGATCGAGGCGTTCACGGCGCGGGAATACTGGACGGTGTCGGCCGAGCTGGAGACCCCGCGCGGCCAGACCTTCACCGCGCGGCTGGTCAGCTACGGCGGCAAGCGGCTGGACAAGTTCGATCTCGCCACCGCGGACCAGGCCGGTCTTGCGGTCAGCGCGATCGAGAAACGCGCGCTCGCCGTCACCTCGGTCGAGGCGAAGCCGGCCACGCGGAACCCCTCGGCCCCGTTCATGACCTCGACGCTGCAACAGGAGGCCAGCCGCAAGTTCGGGATGGGCGCGCGCCAGACGATGAGCGCGGCGCAACGGCTCTACGAGGCCGGCTACATCACCTACATGCGGACCGACGGCATCGACATGGCCCCGGAGGCAGTGACCGCTGCCCGCGCGGCCATCGCGGACCGGTTCGGCAAGGAATACCTGCCCGCCTCGCCCCGGATCTACAAGAACAAGGCCAAGAACGCGCAGGAGGCACACGAGTGCATCCGGCCGACCGAGATGACGCTGGCCCCCGATGCGCTGAAGGTCACTGACGCCGACCAGCGCAAGCTCTACGACCTGATCTGGAAGCGGACGCTCGCCAGCCAGATGGAGGCCGCCCGGCTGGAGCGCACCACGGTCGACATCGCCTCGGAGGACGGGCAGGTCGGCCTGCGTGCCACCGGGCAGGTGGTGCTCTTCGACGGGTTCATGGCGGTCTATACCGAGGGTCTGGACGACGTGGAGGGCGACGGCGACGAGGCGCGCCTGCCCGCGCTGATGCAGGGCGATGCCACCGCGAAGAAAAGCGTCGCGCCCGAGCAGCATTTCACCCAGCCGCCGCCGCGCTACACCGAGGCGACGCTGGTCAAGCGGATGGAGGAGCTCGGGATCGGGCGTCCGTCGACCTATGCCTCGATCGTCACGACGATCCAGGACCGGGGCTATGTCCGCAAGGACAAGAACCGCCTGATCCCGGAGGACAAGGGGCGCCTCGTGACGGTGTTCCTGACCAACTACTTCCGCAAGTACGTGGGCTACGACTTCACCGCCGACCTGGAGAACCAGCTCGACGAGGTCAGCGCGGGGGCGAAGGATTACCTCGACGTGCTCGACCGGTTCTGGCGGGACTTCAAGGCGGCGATCGACGATACCGCCGAACTGCGCATCACCGACGTGCTGGACACCATCAACGAAGTGCTCGCGCCGCACATCTTCCCCGACAAGGGCGACGGCACCGATCCGCGCCTCTGCCCGAACTGCGGCGCGGGGCGGCTGAGCCTCAAGACCGCGCGCTCGGGCGGAGCCTTCATCGGCTGCTCGAACTACCCGGAGTGCCGGTTCACGCGTCCGTTCGGCCCGCCGGGCGAGGGCGACGACGAGATGGGACCGGACGGCAAGCTGCTGGGGCATGACCCGGCGACCGGCGAGCCGGTCACGCTGCGCAAGGGGCGTTTCGGTCCCTATGTCCAGCGCGGCGAGGGGGCCGAGGGCGAGAAGCCGCCGCGGGCCTCGCTGCCGAAGGGCTGGGAAATCGACAGCCTCGATCTTGAGCGCGCGCTGATGCTGCTGAGCCTGCCGCGCGATGTCGGCCCGCATCCGGACGACGGCGCGATGATCCAGGCCGGGATCGGGCGCTACGGGCCCTACGTGCTGCACAACGGCAAGTACGCCAACCTGCCCGAGGTGGACGAGGTCTTCACCATCGGGATGAACCGCGCGGTCGAGGTGCTGGCGCAGAAGGCCGCCCGGGGCGGACGTGGCGCCGCCGCAAAGGCGCTGCGCACGCTGGGCGAGCACCCGGAAGGCGGGCCGGTCGAGGTCTTCGAGGGGCGGTATGGTCCTTACGTGAAATGGGCCAAGGTCAACGCGACCCTGCCCAAGGAGAGCGACCCGCAGACGGTGACGCTGGACGAGGCGCTGCCGCTGATCGCGGCCAAGGCAGCCAAGGGCGGCAAGAAGGCCGCGCCGAAGAAAGCCGCCGCGAAGAAGCCGGCGGCGAAGAAGAGCGCGACCAAGGCGGCGTCGAAGGCGACGACCAAGGCCCCGGCCAAGAAGGCGGCGGCCAAGCCGAAAGGGGCCGCGTCCGAGTGATCGGGCGCGCCGCGCCGCCGCGCTGCGGCGGTCGGCGTTGACAGCCCCCTGCCCCCTCGTCACAAACGCTGCGACATTCCATACCGGAGGGGACTTCATGAAAAAGATCTACGGCAGTGCCGCCGAGGCGCTCGACGGGCTTCTGCACGACGGTATGCTGATCGCCGCGGGGGGCTTCGGCCTCTGCGGCATCCCCGAGCTCCTGATCGCGGCGATCCGCGACTCGGGCGTGAAGGACCTGACGGTGGCCTCGAACAACGCGGGCGTCGACGACTTCGGGCTGGGCGTGCTGCTCCAGACCCGGCAGATCAAGAAGATGATGTCCTCGTATGTCGGCGAGAACGCCGAGTTCATGCGCCAGTACCTGTCGGGCGAGCTGGAGCTCGAGTTCAACCCGCAGGGCACGCTGGCCGAGCGCATGCGGGCCGGGGGCGCGGGCATCCCGGGCTTCTACACCAAAACCGGTGTCGGCACCGTCATCGCCGAGGGCAAGGAGCACAAGGACTTCGACGGCCAGACCTATATCCTCGAACGCGGGATCTTCGCGGACCTGTCGATCGTGAAGGCGTGGAAGGCCGACGAGACCGGCAACGCGGTGTTCCGCAAGACGGCACGCAACTTCAACCCGCCCGCCGCGATGTGCGGGAAGGTCTGCGTGATGGAAGTGGAAGAGATCGTGCCGGTCGGCAGCCTCGAGCCCGACGCGATCCACCTGCCCGGCATCTACGTTCACCGCCTGATCCAGGGCGAGCACGAGAAACGGATCGAACAGCGCACCGTGCGCGCTGCCTGAGGGAGGGCAAGCGATGGACAACGACCTTCTCCGCGCCCTGCCGCCCCACGCGGCAAAGCGCATGGTTCAGTATCTGCACCAGGCCAATCGCGTCGCCACGGCGCGCTTCGGCGAGTCGACCGTGTCCCGCGACCCGATGATCACGGTCACGCTCGCCGCCGCGATGATGAACATGGAATCCGCCCACATGCTGTCGCACGCGCTCGGCGTCGCGACGGAACCCCGAGAGAACGAGGATTGAGATGCCCTGGGACCGCAACCAGATGGCGGCACGTGCCGCGCAGGAGCTTGAAGACGGGATGTACGTCAACCTCGGCATCGGGATTCCGACGCTGGTGTCGAACTACATCCCCGAGGGCGTGAACGTCACGCTGCAGTCCGAGAACGGGATGCTCGGCATGGGTCCGTTCCCGATCGCGGGCGAGGAAGACGCCGACCTCATCAACGCCGGCAAGCAGACCATCACGGAACTGCCCCACTCGGTCTATTTCGACAGCGCGCAGAGCTTCGGCATGATCCGCGGCGGCAAGATCGCGATGGCGATCCTCGGCGCCATGGAAGTCGACGAGAAGGGCGACCTCGCGAACTGGATGATCCCGGGCAAGCTGATCAAGGGCATGGGCGGGGCGATGGACCTCGTCGCCGGGGTCGGCCGGGTGGTCGTGGTGATGGACCACACCAACAAGGCGGGCGAATCGAAGGTGCTCAAGTCCTGCACGCTGCCGCTGACCGGACAGGGCGTGGTGGACCGGATCATCACCAACCTCGGCGTTCTGGACGTGGTCGAGGGCGGCCTGAAGATCGTCGAGCTGGCCGACGGCGTCAGCGAGGAGGCGCTCCGCGCCGCCACCGAGGCGACGATTGTCTGAGGACGCGCCCTTCGACATCGTCCGTCACATCGACGGCGGCCACGGCCGGTTCGTCCTGTCGCACGACGGCGCGGCGGCAGAGCTGACCTTTTCCGTCGCGGGCGAGACGCTGTGGATCGCCGACCACACGGAGGTGGACGACGCCCTCAGGGGCACGGGGGCCGGGCAGGCCCTCGTCGCCCGGCTGGTGGCGGATGCCCGGGCGGAGGGGCGCAAGATCGTGCCGCTCTGCCCCTTCGTGAACGCACAGCGGCGCAAGCACCCGGAATGGGCTGACGCCTTCCAGGTCTGAGGCGCCTCAGCGCGCCGCCATCGAGGCGAAGACGCAGCCGTCGCTCGCAAGGTCGGGCGGGGTCAGGCACAGCCCCTTGGCAACCGCCCATGCCGCGATGACCTTCGGGACATAGGCGCGGGTCTCGGCATACTCGGGCACCCCGCCCGCGCCGATCACCGCGTTCTCGCCCGCGTTGTAGCCGGCAAGGGCCAGCACCGGGTCACCGCCGAACCGGCCCATCAGCCAGTCGAGATAGGCGACCCCGCCGTCGATGTTCTGGGCAGGGTCGAGGCTGTCGGTGACCCCGAATCGGGTCGCGGTGGCGGGCATCAGCTGCATCAGCCCTTCCGCCCCTGCTCGGCTGACCGCTTCCGGGCGGCCCGACGATTCGACCGAGATCACCGCCAGCGCAAGCGCGGGCGAGACCCGCCGCCCAATGGTCAGTTCCAGCAGGTGGCGGCCATGTGCGGCGGCGAGCGCCTGCAGGTCCTGCAGCTTCGGCCCGTCGATCCCGGCCCGGCGCACCGCCTCTTCGGCCAACGCAAGGCGCGCGGGCGAGGCCTCGGCGAGCCCGGTGCCCACCGCCGACCAGAAGGCGGTGACCTGCGGATCGGCGACAGCCGGGGCGGCCGCCGTCGCGCCGGATACCGGCGCCGCGGGCAATTCGGGTTCGGGCGGGGTGATCTGCACGGTGATCCGGCGCGTGGTGCCGGGCGGCGGCGGCGTGACCCGCTTGAATGTGAAGTCCGGGAAGGGACGTGGTGCCTCGGCGGCCGCCGCCCCGGGGACCAGTGCCAGCACCAATGCGAGGATCGCGGGCCGCATGTGGGGGTTCCTGCCTGTGGATCGGGTTTTCCCGGTTATCCACAGCCTAGCAGCGGACGCGCCGGACGGCCAGCGCCCGGAACCGGGAGGCCGGCCCGGGCAGGCGTTACAGACCAGATGCGCGGGCCGCCGGACCTGAAATGATCCCGCCTGCGCCCAGTTGTTGCCCGATTCGGCAGGCAATTTCTCTCCATGCCGAGGCGAACGGATGCTCCAGAGGGAAACGGGGCACGGGCAAATCGGACGAGCAACATCGATCAACCAACGTCTTCCAGAGGGACACCACCATGAAACTGTTCAAGCTTGCAAACACCTTCCGCAACGACGAGTCGGGCGCTGTGACCGTTGACTGGGTCGTGCTGACCGCCGCCATCGTCGGCCTCGGCATCGCCGTCTACGGCGTCGTCTCGGGCGGCATCCAGGACCTGAGCCAGGACATCGACACCCAGCTGACCGGTCAGGCCATCTCGACCTCGTTCGAATAATCCGACCCTTCGGATCGTTCCGCTCGGAGGCCGCGCATCATGCGCGGCCTTCTTGCTTTGCGGCGACGCCCTGCACCGGGCAGCTCCCCGCGCCCCGAAAGCGCACCGCAAAAGTCCCGACAAGACCCGCAACCTTCCACAATCCCGCCCCGATCCGGCGCGATACAGAAGCTGTCCAGAGCGACGGACGGCTCCGAAGTCAGAGGGTTGGGGCCCCCGAACGAAAGCCCGGGACGGCACACAAGAGTATCATCAGTCTAGAGGGACTACGGAAATGAAACTGTTCAAGCTTGCAAACACCTTCCGCAACGACGAGTCGGGCGCTGTGACCGTTGACTGGGTCGTGCTGACCGCCGCCATCGTCGGCCTCGGCATCGCCGTCTACGGCGTCGTCTCGGGCGGCATCCAGGACCTGAGCCAGGACATCGACACCCAGCTGACCGGTCAGGCCATCTCGACCTCGTTCGAATAATCCGACCCTTCGGATCGTTCCGCTCGGAGGCCGCGCATCATGCGCGGCCTTCTTGCTTTGCGGCGACGCCCTGCACCGGGCAGCTCCCCGCGCCCCGAAAGCGCACCGCAAAAGTCCCGACAAGACCCGCAACCTTCCACAATCCCGCCCCGATCCGGCGCGATACAGAAGCTGTCCAGAGCGACGGACGGCTCCGAAGTCAGAGGGTTGGGGCCCCCGAACGAAAGCCCGGGACGGCACACAAGAGTATCATCAGTCTAGAGGGACTACGGAAATGAAACTGTTCAAGCTTGCAAACACCTTCCGCAACGACGAGTCGGGCGCTGTGACCGTTGACTGGGTCGTGCTGACCGCCGCCATCGTCGGCCTCGGCATCGCCGTCTACGGCGTCGTCTCGGGCGGCATCCAGGACCTGAGCCAGGACATCGACACCCAGCTGACCGGTCAGGCCATCTCGACCTCGTTCGAATAATCCGACCCTTCGGATCGTTCCGCTCGGAGGCCGCGCATCATGCGCGGCCTTCTTGTCATATTCCGGACACAGATTTTCCCGGAAACCGCCGCGATTTGGTCCTCGCCAGACCATCCCGGGGCGCGACGGTGAGATCAGGAAACCGGCCGGGAGTCTGCCCTCCCGCACAGGCCGGAACAAAGCTGCCAATGTGGAAGGACGAGCAATGCGAGTAGTTTTCGGACTGGTTCTGGTCCTCGGGGTCGCCCTCGCCGGCGGTGCCATGTACTTGGCCAAGGACCGTATCGCCCAATACCAGAACGTTCTGGCAAGCCAGCAAGCGAAGCTTGCCGAGGCGGTGACGACCACCGAGGTCTTCGTCGCCAACCGGCAGATCCGCTACGGCGAGCCGCTGACGCGCGCCGACGTGCGCCCGGTGGCCTGGCCCGAGAATGCGGTCCCCGCCGGCGCCTTTGCCGATGCGCTGGAGCTCTTCCCGGAGGGCGACGACAATCCGCGCGTCGTGCTGCGGGTGATGGAGCGCGACGAGCCGATCCTGCGCGTGAAGGTGACCGAGCCGGGCCAGGACGCCGGTGTCGCCTCGCGCCTCGGGCGCGGCATGCGCGCCTTCGCGATCACCGTGGACGTCGCCAGCGGCGTGTCGGGCTTCCTGCGCCCGGGCGACCGGGTCGATGTCTACTGGACCGGGGAAGGCAACGGCCGCGACGTGACACGGCTGATCCAGGCCAACGTCCAGATCATAGCCATCGACCAGGACGACGATATCGACCGCAACCGTCCCTCGATCGCGCGCACCGTGACCGTCGAAGCCAAGCCCGAGCAGATCGCATCGCTCGCGCAGGCGCAGGCGACGGGGCGTCTGTCGCTGGCGCTGGTCGGGGTCTCGGACGACACCGTGGCGCAGGATGTCGAGGTCGACTCGGACCAGCTTCTGGGGGTCGAACGCCCGGTCGAAGTGGTCGAGCAGGCGCCGGAAGTCTGCACCATCCGCACCCGCAAGGGCTCGGAAGTGGTCACGATGCAGATCCCCTGCACCAACTGATCCGGGGGATCGGTCAGGCGGCCCTGTCCTGTCGGCGGGGCCGTCTCAATTCAGGAACGGGCCAGAGAGCCTTGATTCTTGCATGAAAAGCCATTTCGGGGCATGGTCGTTCAAGAACGGGGCGAAGATCCCGCATTCACGTGATCATAGAGGCAGGATCACATGACATTTCGACGTTTCCTTGGACGGGGCCTCGTGGCCCTCATGCTCTGTGCCGTTCCGCTTGCCGGACCGGCCTTGTCGGAAACGCTGCGCGTCATGCGGGGCGAGACCTCCAGCATCCTGAGCGTCCCCATGAACCGGGCCGTCGTCGTCGAGAGCGACACGGTCTTCGCCGAGCTGTCGGTCGCCAACCCGGCCATCGCAGATATTGCGACCCTGTCGGACCGGACCATCTACGTGTTGGGTAAAGCGCCCGGTCGCACGACCCTCACCCTGCTTGGCGCAGACGGGCGGCTGATCACGAATGTCGAGGTCCAGGTCTCGCCTGACATCGCCGAATTCAAGGAACGCCTGCAGCAGATCATGCCGGGCGAGAACATCGAGGTGCGCACCGCGAACGACGGCATCGTGCTGTCCGGGACGGTGTCGAGCATCTCGAAACTGGACCGCGCACTGGAGCTGGCCCAACGCTATGCGCCGGACCGGGTGTCGAACCTGATGAGCGTCGGCGGCACCCAGCAGGTGATGCTGAAGGTGCGATTCGCGGAAATGGAGCGCACCGTCTCGAAGCAGCTGAATGCCGCGATCGGGATCAACGCGGATTCGACCACCGCGAGCGGCGTGAACGGGCTGCTCGGCGGCTCTGGGGCGCTTGCGACCGCGGGAAGCCTCGCCAGCCTCGGGACGACCAACAACCTGTCGGGGCTGAACAACCGGCAAGGCGCGCTCAACATCGGGATCGGCAACTCGTCGGTGCAGCTGAATGTGCTGCTCGAGGCGCTGGAGCAGCGCAACGTGGTCCGGATGCTGGCAGAGCCGAACCTGACCGCGTTGTCTGGGCAGGAAGCCTCGTTCCTTGCGGGGGGCGAGTACCCCGTGCCGGTGTCGGACGGCCAGGGCGGCGTGACGGTGGACTACAAGCCGTTCGGTGTCGAACTCGGGTTCACGCCGACCGTGCTGGATGACGGCATCATAAATCTCGCGCTCAACGCCTCGGTCAGCGGCATCGACGAATCGGTGACCGTTTCGGACGGGTCGTTCGCGATCAGCGGCTTCAGCCGTCGCGAGACGCAGACCACGGTGGAACTGCGCGACGGCCAGAGCTTTGCCATCGCGGGACTGTTGCAGGATGACTTCTCCAGCCTGCAGGGCAAGGTGCCGTGGCTCGGAGACATCCCCGTGCTGGGCGCGCTGTTCCGCTCGTCGTCCTACAGCCGCGAGCAGTCCGAACTGGTGATCATCGTCACCGCCCATCTCGTCACGCCGACGAGCGGCGAGGCGCTGGCGCTGCCGACCGACCGCATCTCGATCCCGACCGAACGCGAATTCTTCCTGAACGGCCAGATGATCGGATCGACCCGCCCCGCGCCGACGAACGGTGCCGCCGGCGAGGTCGCGCGGCAGGACTTCGCCTCTCCCTATGGTTATGTGCTGGACTGATCGATGCGCGCTTTCCTGATGCCCCCCGTCCTGTTGTCGCTTGGCCTTGCGCTGGCAGGGTGCGGCGGCCCGATCGGCTCGGAGATCGACGGTGTCGGTTTCGGCAATGCCACCGCCAACAACACCGGGGTTCAGAACGGCGAGATCGAGGTCCGGATCGACCTGGCCGAGCGCTTCGCGCGGGAAGTCGACAGCACGGTCAACTTCGCGTTCAACTCGTCGCGCCTCGATGCGGCAGCGATGGCCACGCTCGACCAGCAGGCCGACTGGATCCGCCAGTTCCCGGAAGTGCGTTTCCGGGTCTATGGCCACACCGACCTCGTCGGGGCGGACGCCTATAACCAGAGACTTGGCAAGCGGCGCGCCGATACCGTGGTCAACTACCTGGTCTCCAAAGGCATTTCGCGGTCCCGGCTGGAAGCGGTCGTCTCCTTCGGCGAGACGCAGCCGCTGGTGCTGACCCAGCAGCCGGAACTGCGGAACCGCCGGACGGTCACCGAGGTCTCGGGCTTCGTCGCCAACCACCCGATGGTTCTGGACGGCAAATACGCCCAGATCATCTACCGCGAGTATGTCCAGAGCGCGACACGCGCCCCGGGCAACGCGCAGGCCGGGGGCTAAGGACGCGGCAGGTGCAGGGTCCGAGAGCTTTCCCGCTTTCAAACCGTTGTTGCCGCAATACTGCCCGCTTTGAACCCGAGATTGTTTCCCGGACAGGGGGAAATCTGCGCGATTCGGAGACTCCCTCTCTCTCCCTTGGCCGTAGCCCGGGGGTTGTGTCCGGATGTGTTGAGAGGAACCGCAAAGCATGAGTGCGATGATCAGACCGTCAGAACCAGCGCCGATCCGCGCCTGCACGGTGTCGCGCGACGTTCAGGCGTTCGAGTTTCTGATCGACGACATGGAAACCGTTCTGGGCGAGGCCTGGGGCGACCTGTCGTTCTATGACACCCTTATCTTTCTCGATCAGCCCGAGGCGGCCGGGCTGGAATTCCTTGTCGTGGCGGTCAGCGACGACGATGCCGCCGAGATGGACACGGTCGAACGGCTTGTGACCAGCGCGCGCGAGCGCGAGCTGGGCGTGATCCTCGTGGCCGCCGACCTCGAACCCGTCTACGTGCACCGGCTGATGCGGGCCGGGGCCCGCGAGTTCCTGCCCTACCCGGTGCCGGAAGGCGGGCTGGAGGACGCGATTGCCCGCGTCACGGCCCCGCCGACCCCGATGCCGCGTCCCGTTCCGGCCGTCGCGCAACCGGCGTTCGATCCCCGCGCCGCCGGTGGCCCGGCCGCAGGACAGATCATCGCGATTCACGGTCTTGCCGGCGGGGTCGGTGCGACCACGCTCGCCGTGAACCTGGCGTGGGAGCTGGCAACCCAGCGCAAGGAGCCGCCGCGCGTGGCGCTGGTGGACCTCGACCTGCAGTTCGGCGAGGTCGCGACCTACCTCGACCTGCCCCGCCGCGAGGCGATCTTCGAGTTTCTCAACGACATGGTCGGCGCGGATGCCGATACGCTGGCACAGGCCATGCTGGACTACGGCGGCAAGCTGAAGGTGTTCACCGCGCCGGCCGACGTGATCCCGCTCGACCTGATCACGCAGGAGGACATCGCCGCCTTCCTCGCGCTGTTGCGGGCGAACTTCGACTTCGTCGTGATCGACATGCCGCGCACGCTGATCGCGTGGACCGAGACCGTGCTGACCGAGGCGGACAGTTACCTGACCGTGGTCGAGCTGGACATGCGCTCGGCGCAGAACACCCTGCGCTTCCTCAAGACGCTCAAGGCCGAGGACCTGCCCGTCGAGAAGCTGCGCTTCGTGCTGAACCGCGCGCCGCGCTTCACCGACCTGACCGGGCGGTCGCGGCTCAAGCGGATGGCCGAGAGCCTCGACATCAAGATCGAAGATCTGCTCAGCGACGGCGGGCGGGCCGTGGTCGAAGCGACCGACCAGGGTCTGCCGCTGTCGGAGAGCGCGCCGAAAACCCCCTTGCGGAAAGACGTCCAGCGGCTGGCCCAGAGCCTGACGCCGCAGGATGCCGCCGCTGCCAGACGCTGACGAAAGGAAAAACACCCGTGTTTTCCCGGTATCGCAAGGACACACCCGCCCCCGCACCGCGCCCGGCAGCCCCGCCGCCGGCGGCGGCCGCACAGGCGGCCCATGCCGCCCCGAGCGCCCCGCGCCCGGCCCCGGACAGCATGCGCCGCCCGGCCGCGCTGGCCCCGGTGCGCGCGACCCCGCAGGCCGAGGACCGCGAGGAGCGCCGCAAGCAGAAGATGAACGAGCTGAAGGTGGAGCTGCACAAGCAGCTTCTCGAACAGCTCAACCTCGCCGCGCTGGAAAAGGCGTCGGAGAAGGACCTGCGCGCAGAGATCGCCCAGATCAGCGCCGAGGTGCTGTCGGACATGGGCGTCGTCCTGAACAAGGAAGACCGCCAGACCCTGAACCAGGACCTCTATGACGAGGTGCGCGGTCTCGGCCCGCTGGAGCCGCTGCTGAAGGACGAGTCGATCTCGGATATCCTCGTCAACGGGCCGCACCGCATCTTCATCGAACGGAACGGCAAGCTGCAGCTGTCGGACGTCAAGTTCCGCGACGAGAAGCACCTGCTCCGGATCATCGACAAGATCGTCTCGGCCGTGGGCCGCCGGGTGGACGAGTCGAACCCCTATGTCGACGCGCGTCTTCAGGACGGCTCGCGCTTCAACGCGATGGTCGGGCCGATCGCCGTGGATGGCAGCCTCGTCTCGATCCGGAAGTTCAAGAAGGACAAGCTGGGGATCGACGACCTGGTGAAGTTCGGTGCCTTCTCCGAGGAGATGGCCGCCTACCTGCAGGCCGCCGTCGCCTGCCGCCTGAACGTCATCGTCTCGGGCGGCACCGGCTCGGGCAAGACGACCACGCTGAACGCGCTGTCGTCCTTCATCGACAACTCCGAACGCATCCTGACCATCGAGGACACCGCGGAACTGCAGCTTCAGCAGATCCACGTGGGCCGCATGGAGAGCCGCCCCGCCAACGTCGAGGGCAAGGGCGCCGTGACCCAGCGCGACTGTCTCAGGAACGCGCTGCGGATGCGTCCCGACCGCATCATCGTCGGCGAAACGCGCGGCGAGGAAGTGATCGACATGCTGCAGGCCATGAACACCGGCCACGACGGCTCGATGACCACGATCCACGCCAACAGTGCGCGCGACGGCATCAGCCGCCTTGAGAACATGGTCGCCATGGCGGGGATCGAAATGCCGATCCGCGCCCTGCGCTCGCAGATCGCCAGCGCCGTCAACCTGATCGTGCAGGCCAGCCGCCTGCAGGACGGCTCGCGCCGGATGGTCTCGATCACCGAGGTGACCGGTATGGAAGGCGACGTCATCTCGATGCAGGAGGTCTTCCGCTACCAGCGCACCGGCCTGCAGCCCGACGGCAAGATCATCGGCCATTTCACCGCCTGCGGCGTGCGCTCGGCCTATGCCGAACGCTTCCGCCAGTGGGGCTATGACCTGCCGGCATCCATCTACGAACCGACCCGGGGGCACGAGGCATGACCATCGGTATCGAACCGCTGATCTATATCGGCATCTTCGTCGGCGTGCTGCTGCTCGTCGAGGGCATCTATCTGCTGGTCTTCGGCCGGGCGATCAGCCTGAACAGCCGCGTCAACCGGCGGCTCGAGATGCTCGACGCCGGGGCGGACCGGGAACAGGTGCTGGAACAGCTCCGCAAGGAGATGGGGCAGCACCTGCGGGGCCAGCAGATCCCGCTCTACAACCTGCTCGCCGAGAAGGCCCAGAAGGCCAACATCGCCTTCTCGCCGGGAACGCTGATGATGGTGATGGGCGCGCTGTGCATGGTGGCCTACACCGGCCTGACCTTCTTCACCGACGCCGGGGCGGTCATCCGCGTCGTGGTCTCGATCGTCATGGGCATCGGCGCCGTCTACATGTGGGTGAACAACAAGGCCAAGAAGCGCCTCGCCATGATCGAGGAGCAGCTGCCCGACGCGGTCGAGCTGATGGTGCGCAGCCTGCGCGTCGGCCACCCGTTCTCGAGCGCGATCAACATCGTCGCCAAGGAGGTCGCCGACCCGCTCGGCACCGAGTTCGGGATCATCGCGGACGAGGCCGCCTATGGCCGCGACGTGTCCGATTCGCTCAAGGAACTCGCCGAGCGGATGGACATGCAGGACTTGCGCTTCCTCGCGGTCGCGGTGTCGATCCAGTCCAAGTCGGGCGGCAACCTCGCCGAGATCCTCTACGGTCTCGCCCAGGTGATCCGGGCCCGCTTCAAGCTGTTCCGCCGCGTCAAGGCGATCACCGCCGAGGCCAAGTGGTCCGGCATGTTCCTGTCGGGCTTCCCACTGGCAGCGCTGGTCGCGATCAACGTGATGGAGCCGGATTACTATGCCGACGTGAAGGACACCCAGTTCTTCATTCCCGCCGCCGTCGTCGTCGCCGTCTTCCTGATCGTGAACATCCTGTTCATGAAGGCGATGGTGAACATCAAGGTCTGAGGCCCGCACAGCATGATGGACACCGTCAACAGCTTCCTGATCCAGAACTTCGGCCCGCTCGGCCCGGTGTTCGCCCTCGGCGTGCTCGGCCTGCTGCTTCTGCTCATCGCGATCCCGATGATGCTGAACCAGAAGCCCGACCCGCTGGAGCGGATCAAGAAGGAGCGCCTCGGCCAGGCTCGGCGCGAGACGGACGATCCGTCGACGCGCCTGCGCTACGAGAACGACACCAAGCTCGAACAGTTCGCGGACTACTTGGAGCCGCAGAACGAAGAGGAAATGTCGACGATCCGCGAGCAGATGATCCAGGCCGGCTACCGGTCGCGCTCGGCGGTACGGACCTTCTACTTTGCGCAGTTCTCGCTGGGTCTCGGCCTGCTGGCCCTCGGCCTGATCTACACGCTGCTGACCGCAGGCGAGCAGACCGACGCGACGAAGGCCGCGCTGACCACGCTGGTGCCGGGCCTCGTCGGCTACTACCTGCCCCGCTACTGGATCAACAAGCGGATCGGCTCGCGTCAGGCCGAGATCCAGAACGGCTTCCCGGACAGCCTCGACCTGATGCTGGTCTGCGTCGAGGCGGGCCAGGGCCTCGACCAGGCCATCATCCGCGTCGCGCAGGAAATCCGCTCGGGCTTCCCGGCGCTGGCCGAGGAATTCGAGATCGTCGCCTGGGAGATCAAGGCCGGCAAGGACAAGGCCACGGTGCTGAAGGACATGGGCGACCGCTGCGGCGTGGCCGACGTGGCCAGCTTCGTGACAGTCCTGATCCAGTCGCAGCAGTTCGGCACCTCGATCGCGGAGGCGCTGCGGGTCTACGCCGGCGAGATGCGCGACAAGCGCGTGATGCGGGCCGAGGAAAAGGCGAACGTCCTGCCGACGAAGCTGACGCTCGGGACCATGATGTTCACGGTGCCGCCGCTGATGATCATCCTGATCGGACCGTCGATCTACTCGATCTACGAAACGCTTTCGGGCGGGGGGATCAGCCCATGATCCGCGCCGGGGTTCTGGTCCTCGCGCTTCTCGCGGTGGCGGGCTGCCAGACGGCAGGCCGCCTCGCGCCGTTGGAGGACGGGCCCTATGCCCCGGGCCTAGCCCCGACCACCGGACCGTTTGCAGACGAGGCGGTCGATGGCCTGACCGTCGGTCACCGGCTGATGGCGTCAGGCGAGTACGAACTGGCGCTCGAGGCCTACAGCCGCGCCGCCGGCGAGACCGGCCTGACGGTGGACGTGCTGTCGGCGCTCGGCTCGGCCAACCTGCGCCTCGGGCGGCTGGGGCAGGCCGAAACCCTGCTGCGCGACGCGGTCAAGGAAGACCCCGAGTTCGTTCCGGCCTGGAACAACCTGGGCGTCGTCCTGATGGAGAAGGGCGAAACCGGCGAAGCGATGCGCGTGTTCCGCACGGCCTTCGCGCTCGACGGGGCCGCCACGCCCTCGATCCGGGACAACCTGCGCTTGGCCCTCGCAAAAATGGAAAATCCTGCCTATACTGATGGGGATAACCATAACTTCGACTTGGTGCGGCGCGGGGCAAGCGCCTACCTCCTTCTGGAGGCGCCTTGATCGGAACCGAGCAGCATAAGGACGCAGCTTCATGCGGACGGGTGTGATCGTGGCGGCGCTTGCGGCGCTCAGCCTTGCGGGCTGCCAGAAACCTGGCGGCGGCAACGGCGTGTCGCGGGCCTTCGACGGCGTCAACGTGATCGACGAGAGCAATCTCAACGATATCATGCTGACCGTGGCCGATCCGGCGGAGGCCGTTTCCTATTTCGAGCGGGCCACCTCGGAACAGCCGGACCGCATCGACCTGAAGCGCGGCCTCGGCATGAGCCTGATCCGCGCCGGGCAGCCCGCGCGCGCCGTGCCGGTCTGGAAACAGGTCGTGGCCAGCCGGGAGGTGACCGACCAGGACCGGATCGACCTCGCCGACGCGCTGATCCGCTCGAACGACTGGGACGAGGCCGAGAAGGTGCTCGACACCATTCCGCCCACCGTCGAGACCTACGAGCGCTACCGGCTGGAAGCGATGGTCGCCGACAGCAACCGCGAATGGGACAAGGCCGACAGCTTCTACGAGATTGCCTCCGGCCTGACCAACCGCCCGGCCAGCGTGCTGAACAACTGGGGCTACTCCAAGCTGACCCGCGGCGACTTCCGGGGCGCCGAGCAACTGTTCGGCCAGGCGATCGGCTACGACCCGAACCTCTTCACCGCCAAGAACAACCTGATCCTCGCCCGCGGCGCGCAGCGCAACTACCAGCTTCCGCCGATCCAGACGACGCAGATCGAGCGCGCGCAACTGCTGCACACCCTGGCCCTGTCGGCGATCAAGCAGGGCGACATCACCACCGGCAAGTCGCTGCTGCGCGAGGCGATCGAGACCCACCCGCAGCATTTCGAGGCCGCGGTCCGCGCCCTGCGCACGCTGGAACAGAACGGAGCCTGACGTGACCGAAACGACGGCCGCCACGGCACTATGGTTCCTGCCCTTCGTGCTGCCGATCTGCGTCTACGTGTCGTGGACCGACATGAAGTTCATGAAGATCCCGAACAAGTCGGTGCTGCTGCTGGCCGCCGTCTTCGCGGTGGTCGGCCCGGTGGCGCTGCCGCTCGACGAATACCTGTGGCGCTATGCCCACCTGGGGGCGATCCTGCTGCTCGGCTTCGTGATGGCCAGCGCGGGGGTGGTCGGGGCCGGGGACGCCAAGTTCGCGGCGGCCATGGCGCCCTTCGTGGCCTACCCGGACCTGCTGCTGGTCATGACGCTGTTCGCGGCCGTTCTGCTGGGCGCCTTCGCGGCCCACCGGATCGCGCGGCGCATCCCCGCCGTCCGCGCCGCAACCCCGGACTGGGCGTCCTGGACCGAGAAACGCGATTTCCCGATGGGGCTCGCGCTTGGCGGAACGCTCGTCTTCTACTTCCTTCTCCCGCTCCTGCCCTAGCGCCTCTGGCGTCTCGGTCCGTCCAGCCCGCCCGGAGACCCCCATGAACGAAGCCGTCGCCAACCCGTTCTCCCCGCCCCGCCCCCGGACGCTGGCCGACCTCGGCCTGAACCCGACGATGATGCGGGACATCCTGCTCAAGACGATCTACCGCCGCTCGCTGCAACGGGTCTCCGAGATGGCCAGCGCGGTCGCGATGCCGGTGCCGCTGACACAGGAACTCGTGGACCAGCTCCGCGAGGACAAGATGATCGAGGCGATGGGCTCGCTGACCGCCAGCGGCACGGAGGAAATGCGCTACCAGTTGTCCGAACAGGGCAACATGCGCGCCCGCGATGCCCTGACCCAGTCCGAGTACTATGGCGCGATGCCGGTGCCGCTCGACGCCTTTCGCCAGCAATCCGAACGGCAGTCGGTCAAGAACGTCCGGATCACGCCCGAGCGCCTGTCCGGTGCGATGGGGCACCTGATCCTGCCCCGGAACTTCCTGCGCGACCTTGGGCCCGCCATCGCCTCGGGCCGGTCGGTGCTGCTCTACGGCCCGCCCGGCAACGGGAAATCGTCGATCTCGAACGGCATCCGCGACGCGCTGGGCGATCATGTCTTCGTGCCCCGCGCGGTCGAGTACTCGGGCCAGATCATCACCGTCTATGACCCGATCGTCCATCAGCGCGTGGCCGTCGCCGAGCCGGACCAGGGCATGGTGTCGGCACTGCGGCGGCCGCAGGGCTTCGACACCCGCTACGTGAAGTGCCGCCGCCCGGCCGTCATCACCGGGGGCGAGCTGGAACTGTCGATGCTGGACCTGACCTACAACCCGGTCAGCCGCACCTACCAGGCCCCGCTCCAGATGAAGGCGACCGGCGGCGTCTTCATCGTGGACGACCTCGGGCGGCAGGCCGAAAGCCCGCAGAAGCTGATCAACCGCTGGATCGTGCCGATGGAGGCGGGCTACGACATCCTCGCGCTGCAATCGGGCGAGAAATTCATCGTGCCCTTCGATACGCTGGTGATCTTCTCGACCAACTTCCATCCGAACGAGCTGTTCGACGGCGCGGCCCTGCGGCGGGTCTTCTTCAAGATCAAGATCGACGGACCGACCAAGGACGAGTTCCTGCAGGTCTTCGCGCTGGTCGCCAAGGCGAAGGGCATGCCGTTGGACGAGGAGTCGCTGATCCACCTGCTGCGCACCCGCTATGCCGAGATCGACCACGTCTACGCGAACTACCACGCCCCGTTCCTGATCGACCAGATCCTCGCCATGAACGCCTACGAGAACGAGCCGCCGCACATGACGCCGGAACTGATCGACCGGGCCTGGGCCAACCTCTTCGTCGAGGATTCGGACTTCGGGCACTGAGGCGCTTGCGCCGGGACCGGACCTTGCTAGGTCAGCGGGCATGACCCCGGACCTGCCCGCCCCCTTTGCCGACTGGTTCGCCGCGCGCGGCTGGTCGCTGTATCCGCACCAGGCCGAGATGCTGGCGCGCGCCGGGGACGCGGCGCTGCTGCTGATCGCACCGACCGGCGGGGGCAAGACGCTGGCGGGGTTCCTGCCGACGCTCGTCGATCTGGCCGCCGATCCGCGGCCCGGGCTGCACACGCTCTATGTCTCGCCGCTCAAGGCGCTGGCCGCCGATATCAAGCGCAACCTGCGCACCCCGGTCGAGGAGATGGGACTGCCGATCCGGATCGAGGACCGCACCGGCGACACCACCCAGACCCAGCGCAAGCGGCAGCGGGCCGACCCGCCGCACATCCTGCTGACGACGCCCGAGAGCCTGGCACTGATGCTGAGCTACGAGGATGCCGCGCGAACCTTCGCGGGGCTGAAGCGCGTCATGGTGGACGAAATCCATGCCCTGGCCGAGAGCAAGCGCGGCGATCAGCTGATGCTGGCGCTGGCACGGCTGTCGACGCTGGTGCCGGGCCTGCGCCGGGTCGGGCTGTCCGCGACGGTCGAGGACCCAGGCGCGATTGCCCGGTTCCTGGCGAAGCACCCCGAGCCCTGCGCGATCCTGACCGCCGATCCCGGACCCGAGCCGGATATCGCCATGCTGCGCACCGACGAGGCCCCGCCCTGGGCCGGGGGTGGCGGGCGCTACGCGATCCCCGCCGTGCTGCGCGAGGTCGAGCGGCACAAGACCACGCTGATCTTTCACAACACGCGGGCCCAGGCGGAGCTGTTCTTTCACCATCTCTGGCTCGCCAATGACGCCGGGCTGCCGATCGGGATCCACCACGGGTCCCTGTCCCGCGAACAGCGCGAGCGCGTCGAAGCCGCGATGGTCGCGGGACAGCTTCGGGCCATCGTCTGCACCGGGTCGCTCGATCTCGGGATCGACTGGGGCGATGTGGACCTCGTGATTCAGGTCGGCGCGCCGAAGAACGTGAAGCGGCTGGTGCAGCGGATCGGCCGGGCGAACCACCGCTACAACGCGCCCTCGAAGGCGCTGCTGGTGCCCGCCAACCGGTTCGAGATCGTCGAATGCGTGGCTGCCCTCGAAGCCGTGCGCGCGCATGATCTCGACGGCGATCCGCGCGGACCCGGGCCGCGCGACGTGCTGTGCCAGCACATCCTCGCGACCGCCGCCGCCGGCCCCTTCGACGCCGAGGCACTCTTCGCCGAGGTGACATCCTCGGGCGCCTACGCCACGTTGGACCGGGCCCAGTTCGATGCCTGCCTCGAGTTCTGTGCCACCGGGGGCTATGCGCTGAAGGCCTATGACCGCTGGCAGCGCCTTCTTCGCCGTCATGACGGGCGCTGGCAGTTGCGCGACCCGCGCACCGCTGCCGCGATCCGCATGAACATGGGCACGATCATCGACACCGAAACGCTGAAGGTGCGGCTGAAGGGGCGGATGGGCGGCACGCCGCTCGGCGAGGTCGAGGAATCCTTTGCCGCCACCCTGACCCCTGGCGACACCTTCCTGATCGGCGGCGAGGTCGTGCGCTACGAGGGTCTGCGCGAGATGGTCGTCGAGGTCACCCGCCGACCCGACAAGCCGCCGAAGATCGCGACCTTCATGGGCACCAAGTTCGCGACCTCGACGCAGCTGAGCGCCCGCATCCTGCGGATGTTCCGGGACGACGACTGGCCCGCCCTGCCCGGCCACACCCGCGACTGGCTGCACCTGCAACGCCGGGTCTCGAAGCTGCCCGAGGCGGATCGCCTGCTGATCGAGACCTTTCCGCATGACGGGCGGCATCATCTCTGCGCCTACGGCTTCGCGGGGCGGAACGCACAACAGACAATGGGCCTGCTGCTGACCGGGCGGATGGAGGCGGCCGGACTGGAACCGCTGGGCTTCGTCGCGACGGATTACGCGACGCTGATCTGGGGACTGCAACCGGTCCCCGATCCGGCGGCGCTGGTGGCCGGTGACGGGTTGCGCGACAGCTTCGAGACCTGGCTGGCGGGCAATGCCGTGATGAAGCGCACGTTCCGGTCGGCCGCGATCATCGCCGGCCTGATCGAGCGCAACACGCGCGGCGGGCGCAAGTCGGGACGGCAGGCGACCTTCTCGTCGGATATCCTCTACGACACGCTGCTCAAGTACGATCCCGATCACGTCCTGATGCAGATCACCCGCGAGGAGGCCCTGCGCGGTCTGGTCGATTTCGGCCGGATCGAGGAGTTGCTTCGCCGCACGGCAGGCCGGGTCGATCACGTCCCGTGCACGCGCCTGACCCCGCTGGCGGCCCCGCTGTTCCTCGAGGTCGGGCGGGTGCCGGTCGCGGGGGCCGGACGCGAACGGATGCTGGCGGAGGCGGCCGAGGCGTTGCTCGCGGAGGCGGGGCTGGCCTGACGCGACCCTCACCGAAGGGAGGGCTTGCCAAGTGCCCTGCCTCTGGGTTTCGATGCGCGCATGGCGAGTATGACGATCTCACTGAATGGGGCCACGCTGGAGGCTCGGGCTTCCGGATCCCTGTTCTGGCCCTCCGAGTCGCTGCTCGTCGTGTCGGACATGCATCTTGGAAAGTCGGACCGGCTGGCCCGTCAGGGGCGCACCCTGCTGCCACCCTACGAAAGCATCGAGACCCTGTCGCGCCTTGCCGACGACCTCGACGCGACCGAGGCCCGCAATGTCGTCTGCCTCGGGGACAGTTTCGACGACCTACCAGCGCAAACCTCACTTCCCGCCGCGGCGCGCGACACGCTCGACCGGCTGATGGCCGGGCGGCGCTGGATCTGGATCGAGGGGAACCATGATCCGGGCCCGCTCGAGCTCGGGGGGACGCATCTCGGCCAGCTGCGGCTCGGACCGCTGGTGTTTCGCCACATCGCCCAACAGGGCGCCCGCCCGGGCGAGGTGTCGGGCCACTACCATCCCAAGGCCAGCCTGCGCACGCGCGTCGGACAGGTGGCGCGGCCGGCGTTCCTGCTGGATACGACACGCCTGATCATGCCCGCCTACGGGCGCTATACCGGGGGCCTCCGGCACATCGACCCGGCCCTGCGCGGATTGATGGCCGACGACGCGACCGCGATCCTGACCGGCCTCAGGCCGATTGCCGCCCCCGCCTTCGCCGGGGCCGCCTAGAGACATTTGCGAGCAGGCCCGCCGCTTCGACATCGGCGCGGAAGTTGCGGCTGACCGGCACCGATGCGCCGTCGCTCAGGCGCAGCATAAGCCGGTTTCCGTCGGTCTGGTGGCCGATCACCGCGTCAAAGGCAATCCAGTGCGAGCGATGCACCTGCATGCCCGGGACGCCGTCGACCTCTTCGATGGCGTCCCCGAAGCGCATCAGCAGACGCTCGGCGCCCTTTTCGGTCACGACATGGACGTAGTGATCCTTGACCGCGAGCCGCACGAGATCGTTGCCCAGTTCATCCGGCAGACGGCGCAGCAGGCGCGGGCGCGGCGGGCTGACGGTCGTGATCGCGTTCGGATCGAGGCCCTGCAGGCGGTAGATGAAATAGATGATCGGGTTGATCATCAGCGGCACGCTGAGAATGACGAGGAAGATCTGGACCGGTCCCAGCATGGGAATGTCCGATGGGGTCAGCACGAGGGCGTTGGCCGCAAGGACAACCGGCGTGAAGACGGTGGCGAAGGTCATCCCGGTGGCAACGGACCGCGCGGGAAAACCCCAACCGGCGAAGGTGCTGTCCACGACGAAGCGGATGGTCAGCGCGATCAGCAGAGAGCAGCCGACGAGGCCGTACCAGTAGGCCGCGCGCAGCGGAAACGACAGCGAAACATAGGTGCCGAACGGACCGGCCAGCGTCGTCAGGGTGCCCGCCGCGAGGAACGCGCCAAACGCGATCGGGCTGAAGACATATCTCAGAAAAGGGCTCACACTCTATCCTTTCGCAATCCGCATGCGGCGCCGCGTAATCCGGGGCGACTGGGACTGGGCAGTTCCGTTCGTTACCACTACTGTGCAACGGAAAAAAAGTGCCTGAACGCGAATGGCCGGGAAACAATCTGACTCGGACGACATCTCTCCCCTGACAGGCGAGGCCTTGCGGGCCAGTTTCGCCCGTCAGGGCCTGATGACCACCTTCGGTGCCACGCTCGACAGCATCGCTGCCGGGCAAGTGATCATTTCCGCGCCGCTGACCCCGGCCGTCTCGCAGCAGCACGGGGCGGGACACGCAGGGATCACCTTCGCGCTCGGTGATTCGGCAGCGGGCTACGCCGCGCTGACCCGGATGCCGGAGGGCTCCGAGGTGATGACCGTCGAGATGAAGATCAACCTGATCGCCCCCGCGGTGGGCCAGAGGCTGATCGCGACCGGGACGGTCGAGAAGGCGGGACGCCGCCTGACGGTCGTGACGGCGCGGGTCGAGGTTGAAGCCGACGGCCTTCGTCGCGTGGTCGCGCTGATGCAGGGAACGATGATCCCGGTTTAGCGCTTTCTTGTTTAACGGCTTCGTTATATAAGCAGACCGTTATGCAGAAAACCGCACTCGACCAGGTCTTCACGGCACTCGCCGATCCAACCCGGCGCGCGATCCTCGACCGGTTGCGTCAGGGCGAGGCGAGTGCCGGTGATCTGGCGCGCCCTTTCGCGATGTCCCAGCCGGCCGTCTCGCGGCATCTGGCGACGCTCTCCGGCGCGGGCCTCGTGACCCAGCGGCGGGACGGCACCCGGCGCATCTTCCGGCTCGCCCCCCACCGGCTGACCGAAATCGACGCCTGGCTCGACGGGTTCCGGGCCGCGATGGAAGAGAACTACGCCCGTCTCGACTCGCTTCTCACCGAACCGGAGGCCGACGATGCCCCTTGATGTCACCCTGCGCGGCGACCGTCAGGTCGTCCTGGTCCGGCACCTGCCCGGCCCGCCCGCCGCCGCGTTCCGCGCCCATGTCGAGCCGGAGCTGATCCGGCGCTGGATGACCGGACCGGGGGACAGCCGGATGACGGAATGCCAGCACGACGCACGTCCGGGCGGCACTTTCCGGATGGCATGGGACAGTCCGAGCGACGCCTTCCCGCCCTTCGAGATCACGGGGGAGTACATCGCGCTCGATCCGCCCCATCGCATCGAACATGTCGAGCGGATGCACATGCCGGGCTTCACTACGGGCGACAACCATATCGTTACCAGCTTCACGGCCGCGGGCGAGGGCACGCGGATGGAGATGGTCATGACCTTCGAGAGCCGCGAAGCCCGCGATGCCGCCCTCGCGACCGGCATGACCGACGGGATGGAGGCCTGTTACAGCGCGCTGGAAGATCTCGCCGCCTGAGCGGTCAGGCGGTCAGGCCCTCGGGTTCCGGCAGACCATGGGCCCGGCAGCAGGCGGTCAGCGTGTTGGCCAGCAGGCAGGCGATGGTCATCGGCCCCACGCCGCCAGGAACCGGGGTGATCGCGGCGGCCACCTGCGCGGCTTCCGCGAAATCGACGTCGCCCAGCAACTTGGACTTGCCCGGCTTGTCGGGGTGCGGCAGGCGCGTGATGCCGACGTCGATCACCGTGGCGCCGGGCTTGACCCAGTCGCCCTTGACCATTTCCGCGCGCCCCACCGCGGCGACGAGGATGTCGGCCCGGGCACAGACCTCGGGCAGGTTCCGGGTGCGGGAATGGGCGATGGTGACGGTGCAGTTCTCGCGCAGCAGGAGTTGCGCCATCGGCTTGCCAAACAGGTTGGAGCGCCCGATGACCACCGCGTTCAGACCGGTCATGTCCCCGAGACGGTCGCGCAGCAGCATCAGGCAGCCGAGCGGCGTGCAGGAGACGAGGCCCTTCTCGCCGCTTGCCAGCAGGCCTGCGTTGACCACGCTCAGACCGTCGACGTCCTTCGCCGGATCGATGCGCGCCACGACGCGGCGCTCGTCGAGATGGTCCGGCACCGGGAACTGGCACAGGATCCCATGGACGGCCGGATCGGCGTTCAGCCGGTCGATCAGCGCAAAGAGCTCGGCCTCCGACGTGTCGGCGGGCAGCTTGTGCTCGAACGAGGCCATGCCGACCTCAACCGTCTGGCGATGCTTGGCCGCGACGTAGACCTCGCTCGCCGGGTCTTCACCCACGAGGACGACGGCCAGTCCGGGCGTGATGCCCTGCTCGGCCTTCAGCCGGGCGACGTGCCCGGCAATCTGTCCGCGTACCTCGTCCGCAAAGGCTTTCCCGTCGATGATCTCTGCCGGCATCCTGCGTCTCGCTCTGTTTCTTCTTGATCGGAAAGGCGCACCGGAGGGGGCCCGCCACCGGCGGACCCGCCCCGGGGCGAGGGTCAGAACAGGCCTTCGACGAGGCCTTCTGCGTTCAGGCGAATCGTTTCAGCCGCCGGGGTACGCGGCAGGCCCGGCATCGTCATGATCTCGCCGCAGATCACCACGACGAAGCCTGCGCCCGCGCTCAGCCGCACCTCGCGGACCGGCACGGAATGGCCCGTGGGCGCGCCGCGCAGGTTCGGATCGGTCGAGAACGAGTACTGCGTCTTCGCCATGCAGATCGGCAGGTGGCCGTAGCCGGCCTCTTCCCATGCCTTGAGCTGGTCGCGGATCGACTTGTCGGCCAGCACTTCATCGGCGCGATAGATGCGCTTCGCGATGGTCTCGATCTTGCCCATCAGGCTCATGTCGTCGCCGTAGAGCGGCGCGAACTCCGCCACACCGGAATCCGCAATCTCGGCCACGCGGGTGGCCAGGTCGGCGATCCCTTCCGAGCCCTTGGCCCAGTGCTTGCAGAGGATCGCCTCGGATCCCATCGACGCGACGTACTCCCTGACCGCCTCGACCTCGGCATCGGTATCGCTGACGAAGTGGTTGATCGCCACGACCACCGGGACGCCGAAGGACTTTACGTTCTCGATGTGCCGCCCGAGGTTCGGACAGCCCTTCTTGACCGCCTCGACGTTCTCGGCGTTCAGGTCGGCCTTGGCGACGCCGCCGTTCATCTTCATCGCGCGCACGGTGGCGACCAGCACCACGGCGCTGGGGGCGAGCCCGGCCTTGCGGCACTTGATGTTCATGAACTTCTCGGCCCCGAGGTCGGCGCCGAACCCGGCTTCCGTCACCACGTAATCGGCGAGTTTCAAAGCGGTCTTGGTCGCGATGACCGAGTTGCAGCCATGCGCGATGTTGGCGAAGGGGCCGCCGTGGACGAAGGCCGGGTTGTTCTCGAGCGTCTGCACGAGGTTCGGCTGCATCGCGTCCTTCAGCAGAACGGTCATCGCGCCGTCTGCCTTGATGTCACGGCAGGTGATCGCGCTCTTGTCGCGGCGATAGGCGACGATCATGTCGCCCAGCCGGCGCTGGAGGTCCTCGAGGTCGTTGGCGAGGCAGAGGATCGCCATGACCTCGGACGCGACTGTGATGTCGAAGCCGGTCTGGCGCGGGAAGCCGTTCGCGACGCCGCCGAGCGACGTCACGACGTCCCGCAGGGCCCGGTCGTTCATGTCCAGCACGCGACGCCACACGACGCGGCGCTCGTCGATCTGGAGTTCGTTGCCCCAGTAGATGTGGTTGTCGATCATCGCCGACAGCAGGTTGTGCGCCGAGGTGATGGCGTGGAAGTCGCCGGTGAAGTGGAGGTTCATCTCCTCCATCGGCACGACCTGCGCCAGGCCGCCGCCAGCCGCGCCGCCCTTCATCCCGAAGTTCGGGCCGAGCGAGGCTTCGCGAATGCAGACCACGGCCTTCTTGCCGATCCGGTTCAGCCCGTCGCCGAGGCCCACGGTGGTGGTGGTCTTGCCCTCGCCCGCCGGGGTCGGGTTGATCGCGGTGACTAGGATCAGCTTGCCGTTCGGGCGATCTTCGAGGCTGCGGATGAAGTCCTGCCCGACCTTGGCCTTGTCATGGCCGTAGGGCAGCAGGCGCTCGTGCGGAATGCCCAACCCGGCACCGATCTCCTGGATCGGTTTCTTGTTCGCCGCGCGCGCGATTTCGATATCGGATCTCATGTCCCATGCTCCCAACTGGACCTTGCGCGTGTCCTAGCGCGCGGGCAGGCCGCTGACAGGAGCGTTAGCGACGCAATTTCACACGGACTCGTCAGCCCGCGTTTCGGATAGAGGATCCCGCGTGCGGATAAGCGCCTCGCTGAGCTTGGTATTGGTCGCGCGCAGCGTATCCCGGGTGTAGCCGGCGAAAACGAAGTCGAGCTTCGTGGCCAGATCCGGATCGCGCCGGATCTGCCGGGTGAGCGCATCCGAGGGAATCTCGAGATATCGCGTCGGCGTGGCCAGCCGCGTCGTGGCGCTGGCCGGCCCCTCGTCGAGGCAGGCCATTTCGCCGATCAGGGCACCCGGACCGACCTGCGCCACCGTCTGGCCCCTGACGCGGACGTCCACCTCGCCGGAGGCGATGTAGAACAGCGCGCGGACCGGGTCCCCCTCGGTCGTCAGGACGTGTCCGGCAGAGCCCTCGCGCCACTGTCCGGCATTCAGCAGGCGACGCGCCTCGATCCGGCTGAGGATCGGAAAGCGGCGCTGGCGGACCTCCTCTTCTTCCGCGCTGAACTGCAGGGCGCGGCTTTGCAGGAAGATCCGGGTGATCCCGACCGCCGAGATGATGATCCACGAGATCTGGATGATCGCCGAGGACAGGTTGAACTCGACCATCAGCGACGCCAGCACGAGCGAGGCCGCCAGCAGGTTCAGGCTTGCGTAGAGATACCCGTTGCCCCGCAGCAGGCCGCCCTGCAACGCCGCGTAGGACCCGAGATAGACCGCCACGCCGCCGATTCCGGCCACACCCGCGATGTCGTCAAAGCCCCACATGGCGATCCTCGTCACACCGGAACCGGCACCCTCGGTCGATTCGGCTGTTCGGTCAAATCGCCTGCCGGATCAGACGAGCGGGCGCCACTCGCGCTGGTCGGGAATGTGCAGGCGCAGCACGTCGCCAAGCGCGATGCGGCCTTCCCGCTCGACCCAGGCCGTCACGCCGCGCCGCCCTTCGGCCGCCGTCTTGAAGGCCTTGCCGTGGCCCGGGGCGAGGGCGTCGATCTCACGCGCGGGCAAGTGGCAGGGACGGTTCTGCATGTCGATCACCAGCGTCGCCCCGGACGGGGCCTGCAGCCGCGACGACGGGGGCACATGGCTGAAATCCGGCAAGCCGCGCAGCACGAGCGAGGCTCCGACCAGGGCCGGATCGAGCCGGTCGAGACCGATCGTTGCGGCGATGGCGTCGAGCTCTTCCTCCGAGAGCACCGAGAGCTGCCGCACGTTCCGGATCGTCGTGCCGCGCGGGTGCTGGGACAGGACCCGGCTGCAGGAGGGGCGGGTCTCGCCGCCATGCACCTCGCCCGCGATCCCCGCAAAGGTCAGCTCAGCCGCCTCCAGCGGGGTGGACGAGAGTGCTGCATCGCGGTCGGTGACCCGGCCCAGCCAGGTCACGGTCGCGGTGAAGTCGGTCGGCTTGAGCGCGGGCATCAGGGTCTCTCCGGACAGGTCGTCCCGACGTAGACACGCCCGGTGGCCCCCGGCAAGCGGCAATGAAAAACCCCCGGTTCATGCGAACCGGGGGTCTCTCGTTCTGGACCGCGGGTCAGGCCGGATCGGGCAGCCCGCCGTCACCCGGTTTCGGGCGCGGCTTGGTCTTCGGGATCGCCGTGATCGACGGGGTATTCCCGGTCGGCGGCGTCGCGTCGGAGTCGTCGCCGCGGTTCAGCGCCTCGCCGTTCATCACCTTGACGATCTCCGGCCCGGTCAGGGTCTCGTACTCGAGAAGGCCCTGTGCCAGACGCTCCCACTCCTCGCGCTTCTCGGTGAGGATGCGCTTCGCGGTCTGGTAGCCCTCGTCGATCAGTTCCTTGACCTTCTGGTCGATGATCTTCTGGGTTTCCTGGCTGTGGTTGGTACCGCCGCCGTAGGCGCCGAGGTAGCTCTGCTGCTCGTTGGCGTAGTCGACGTGGCCGAGCTCTTCGGCGAAGCCGAACTGGGTCACCATCGCGCGGGCGATCCGGGTCACCTGCTGGATGTCCGAGGTCGCCCCGGAGGTCACGTTCTCCTTCCCGAACTTCAGCTCCTCGGCCACCTTGCCGCCCATCGCCATGGCGATCTTCGACTTGTACTTGGTGTAGGTCACCGACAGCTGATCCCGCTCGGGCAGCGACATCACGAGGCCGAGGGCCCGGCCGCGCGGAATGATCGTCGCCTTGTGGATCGGGTCGTGCTGCGGAACGTTCAGGCCGACGACCGCGTGACCGGCCTCGTGGTAGGCGGTCAGGGCCTTCTCTTCCTCGGTCATGACCATGCTGCGGCGCTCGGCCCCCATCATGACCTTGTCCTTGGCGTTCTCGAAGTCTTCCATCGTCACGAAGCGCCGTCCGACACGGGCCGCCATCAGGGCCGACTCGTTCACCAGGTTCGCAAGGTCCGCCCCCGAGAAGCCGGGCGTGCCGCGCGCGATGATGCGCAGGTCGACGTCCGGACCCAGCGGCACCTTGCGGGCATGCACGCCGAGGATCTTTTCCCGGCCCTTGATGTCGGGGTTCGGCACCTGCACCTGGCGGTCGAAGCGGCCGGGGCGCAGCAGCGCCGGGTCCAGCACGTCCGGCCGGTTGGTGGCCGCAACGATGATGATGCCCTCGTTGGCCTCGAAACCGTCCATCTCGACCAGAAGCTGGTTCAGCGTCTGCTCGCGCTCGTCGTTGCCGCCACCGTAGCCTGCGCCGCGCGACCGGCCGACGGCGTCGATCTCGTCGATGAAGACGATGCAGGGCGCGTTCTTCTTCGCCTGCTCGAACATGTCGCGCACGCGGGATGCACCGACACCGACGAACATTTCCACGAAGTCCGAGCCCGAGATGGTGAAGAACGGCACACCCGCCTCGCCCGCGATGGCGCGCGCCAGCAGGGTCTTACCGGTCCCGGGCGGGCCGACCAGCAGCGCACCCTTCGGGATCTTGCCGCCGAGGCGCGAGAACTTCTGCGGGTTGCGCAGGAACTCGACGATCTCTTCCAGCTCGTCCTTGGCCTCGTCGATGCCGGCCACCTCGTCGAAGGTCACCCGGCCGTGCTTCTCGGTCAGCAACTTGGCCTTGGACTTGCCGAAGCCCATCGCGCCGCCGCGTCCGCCGCCCTGCATCCGGTTCATGAAGAAGATCCAGATGCCGATCAGGATCAGGAATGGCAGCAGCGTGCCGATGTAGGCCAGAAGTCCGTTCTGTTCCTGCGCGCGCGCTTCGAAGGGCACGTCGTTGGCCAGCAGCTTGTCGGCCACGTCGACGCCATCCGGGCGGATCGTCGTGTACTGCTGTCCGTCCGCGCCGCGCACCAGCACGCGCTCCCCGTCGAGCACAACGCTCGACACATCGCCACCTTCGACCCGGTCGATGAATTCCGAGTAACTGATCGAGCGCTGCGCCGTGGTGCTGGTGCCACCGCTGAACAGGTTGAAGAGCGCGAGGATCAGCAGGAACAGCACGACCCAGAACGCGATATTGCGCATATTGCCCAAGAGGAAAACTCCTACGGAGGGACGCCCCGTCCGATGGCGCGTCCGGATACTTGCTCTCTAATGTAGAGATCGGGGGGCCGGGTTCAATCCGTTAATCCGCAAAGGGAAAATCCTGCGGTTTCGGCACAGGTTCCGCATGGATCGGCAGGCCCCAGAGGCCGGGAACCGAGATCACAGTTTTTCCCTGCCAGATCGCGGGCATGGCATGCAGGACCGCGGCCGGCAGGGCGGCGGGCCGCTCGATCTGCGCCAGCCCCTCCGCCCCAAGGGCGCAGACCGTCGCACCCGCGGGAATCGGCCCGGAAAAGGCCCACCGGTTGTCCCAGCGCGGCTCCGTGCAACTGGCGTCCTGTTCCAACCCGGCGACGGCGCGTGGCTCGCGGGCGATGTGGAGACGCGTCTTGGTGACCGTCACCTGGCAGCCCATCAGGGTGGCGCTGCGCCCGGCAAGGGCCTCGTCGAGGGTGCGTTCCAGCGACGCAAGGCGCGGCCGATAGGCCGCCCCGGTGGTCCACTGCAGGGCGGCGGCAAAGAGGCGCAAGGCGGTATCCGCGTCGAGGGCCGCCAACCCGTCCCGGTCGAAGATCAGGTGCATCGCTTCGTACCGGACGATGGCCCGCGCGGCCTCGCGGGCGCGGACCTCCAGCGCCAGCCGGGCGCGCGCCATCGCCTCGGCCGTCGCCGACAGGCGCCGCGCATCGAGACCGAGCGGCGCAAGGGAGGCCAGCGCCTGCCGGGCCTTCACGCGGTCGTATCCGGGATCGTCGTTGCTGGGATCATCGACGAAGGGGATATGCAGGACCTTCGCATAGTGCCGCAACTCAGCCCGGGTGGTCCCCAGCAGCGGGCGCAGCAGGGTCCAGCCGGTATCGCCCGTCGCGGCGCGCGGGGGCACGCCCTCGCCGGCCGGAACAGGGGCCTTCGGCACATCGGCGACGCGGCGCGCCGGACGCATGCCCGACAGCCCTTCGACGCCCGACCCGCGTGCAAGCCGCATCAGGACGGTCTCGGCCTGGTCGTCCTCGGTGTGGGCGAAGCAGACGTGGCGGACCCGGCCCCGCCAGCCCGAAATCAGGCGCAGCCGGGCCTCGCGCGCAGCGGCTTGCAGGTTGCCGGTCCCGTCCCGGTCCTGCCAGCGCAGGGTGCAGTGCGGCAGCCCGAGGTCGGCACACTCCCGCGCCACCATCGCGGCCTCCGCGGCACTCTCGGCGCGCAGGCCGTGATCAACTGTCACCACCCAGAGTTGCACGCCCATCGGACGGGCCCAGGCGCGGGCGAGATGCAGCATCGCCATGGAGTCGCCGCCGCCGGAAACCGCAAGGCCAAGGTCGCGCGGGAAATCGGGACCGAGCAACTGGCCCATCGCCCCGGCGAACCGCGCGTTGAGGTCGGTGCCGCCCCAGGCGGCGGGTCCGGTTTCAGCGGCAGCCAAGCTCGGTCCGCGCGGTGGCGGCATCGGTGGCGGCCGGGCTGGCGGGGAAGCGCACGCCGACCTCGCCCAGGGTCAGGCAGGCCTCGTCCCGCTGGCCGATCTGTTCCAGCGACACGCCGAGCTTGTAGAGCGCCTCGGGGGCACGCCCGCCATTCGGGGCCCCCGAGAAGCTTTCGAGATAGGCGCGCGCGGCGTTGGCCCAGTTGCCCTGCCGCGACTCGGCCTCGCCCCGCAGGAAATGCGCGTCGGACGCCAGCGCCCCGCCGGGATAGGTGTCGGTGTAGGTCCGGAAGGCCGTCGCGGCCTCCGCGGTCCGGCCCTCGTCGAGCAGGGCCTTCGCCCGGTCGAAATCGGCCTGCTCGCCCACCGCCAGTTGCGGACCGCCCGCGGGAGGCGCGATCGGCGCCGCCGCGGCCGGCAGCGTGCCGCCGCCGAGGGTCGTCGTCTCGCTGAGCTTCGAGACGTCGCCGCCTTCGAGCTCGACCAGCCGGAACTCGAGGTCGCCGATCCGGTTGGTGCCGTCCTTCACGATGCGGTCCACGCGCAGTTGCAACTCTTCGGTCTGCGCCGTCAGCCGGGTCAGCTCCGCCTCGATCGCGTTGACCCGGTCGAGCACCCCCTGCGGAAGCGCCGCAGCCTGCGGCGCGCCCGTGGTGGAGAGCTCGCGTTTCAGGGTCTGGATCTCGACATAGAGCACGGTCAGGTCCTGCCGGATGTCCGCAAGCGTCTGGTCCCGGTCCTGCGCCACGGCGGGCGTGGCGAGGATCAGGCACAGTCCGAAGAGAAGTGCGCGCATCGCTCAGGGCCTCACAGACCGGCGCCGGCCTGGAGCACCGTCACCGCGCGGCGGTTCTGGGCATAGCACGCTTCCGCCGAGCAGATCTCGAGCGGACGCTCCTTGCCGTAGGTCACGGTGCGCAGGCGGGTCGCCGCGATGCCCTGGCTCACGAGGTAGTCGCGGGCGGCATTTGCACGCCGGGCGCCGAGGGCGAGGTTGTACTCGCGCGTGCCCTGCTCGTCGGCATGGCCCTCGATGATCGCGGTGTAGGCCGCGTTGGTGCGCAGCCACGCGGCCTGCGCCGACAGGATCGACTGCGCCTCCGGGCTGAGGGTGGACTGGTCCACCGGGAAGAGCACCCGGTCGCCAACCGCGCTCTGGAAATAGGCCATCGAGGTGGGGTCGCCCACCGCGCCCGCCCCGGCCCCCGGGCCGTTCACGCCGCCGCCCGGCGGAAAGAGCCCGTCCTGGGCACAAGCCGTCAGCCCCACGAGGGCCGCCACGGCGATCATCGACGTCACACGCATGTCCGTTTCCTTTTGCTGCCCGGAGGCCGGGGTTCGTCCCCGGCGCTTCTGTGTCTTGGGGCCGATCCTACCAGCCCGCGGCGATTTGGGGAACCGTCCCGCCGCGTCACGGCAGGAGCGGCGACCACGCGGGGTCCGAAGCCGGTCCCGGCGTCGGCACCCGGCGCAGGTTGCGCCCCGAGATATCGACCGAGTATATCGCGGCCTCGCCGCTCTCGCCCGCCGTTTCGCGGGTGAACATGATCACCCGGCCATTCGGCGACCAGGTCGGCCCCTCGTCGAGGAAGGACGAGGTCAGCAACCTCTCCTCTGAGCCGTCGGTGCGCATCACCCCGATGTGGAAGCGACCCTCGTTCTGCTTGGTGAAGGCGATGTAGTCGCCGCGCGGCGACCAGACCGGCGTGCCGTAGCGGCCCGGTCCCGACGAGATGCGGCGCGGCTCGCCGCCGCTGGCGCTCATCACGTAGAGTTGCTGCGTGCCGGAGCGGTCGCTCTCGAACACGATCTGGCTGCCGTCGGGCGAGAAGCTGGGCGCCGTCTCGATCGACGGCGCGCTGGTCAGGCGCGTGGGCGCCCCGCCGTTGAGCCGCCGCAGGTAGATGTCGGTATTGCCCGCCACGGACGAGGAATAGACCGCCACGTTGCCGTCCGGCCCGAAGCGCGGCGCGAACGTCATCTCGCCCTCCGCGTTGCCGAGCGCGGTCTGGCGCACCGAGCCGACGTCGAGCAGGTAAACCTCCGGGAAGCCCGAGGCATAGGAGGTGTAGAGCACCCGGCTGCCATCGGGCGAAAAGCGTGGCGCCAGCACGATGGACGAGGCATCGGTCAGGAACTGCACGTTCGCGCCGTCGTAATCCATGATCGCAAGCCGCTTCTGGCGCGCGTTCTTCGGACCGCTCTCCGAGACAAAGACCACGCGGCTGTCGAAATAGCCGCTTTCGCCTGTGATCCGCGAATAGACCACGTCGGCCACCTTGTGCCCCATCCGCCGCCACGTGGCCTGGGTCGCCGCGAATTGCAGGCCCTGCCCCAGCGGCGCTTCGGCAAAGACATCGAACAGGCGGAACTTCACGACGAGCCGCCCGTCCGACGCCAGCGAGACCTCGCCCGTGACCAGCGCCTGCGCGTTGATCGCCTTCCAGTCCGAGAACTGCACCGGCGACGAGAAGCTGGTGATCTGCGAGATGAAGGCCGACGACGGGATCGCCCGGAAGAGGCCGGTGTTGACGAGGTCGTCGCGCACGACCTGCGCGATGTCGCGCGCGGCGGCGGCGGCCTGCGGGCTGGCGGCCACGAAATCGGGCACGGCCACCGGCAGGGGCTCGATCACGCCCTGGGTAATCTCTATCCGGAGCGGGCCACCGGATTGGGCCAGCGCGGGGAGCGCCAGCCCGAGGCTCAGGACCGCGGCAAGCGCGGCTCGGAACAGGCGGGTCATCTTCTGCGCATCTCCTCGGGGTTGAAGGTCATCTCGATCTCGCGCCATTGGTCATACTTCTCCTCAGGCAGCGAATAGCCGCCACTCTGGCAGCGCAGCACCGCGCGCCGGGCGGCCTGGTAGGCGATCTCCTGCGTGCCGGCATCGCCGCCCCGCGCGGACACGAGGCGAATCGAATTCTGCACGACGGTACCGTCCCGGTTCATCTCCATACCGACAACGACCACGACTTCAAATGCAGGGTTTCCGGGATCGACGGTCCAGCACTGGCTGACGGCGAGCCGCAATCCGTCCCGCTCGGTCGAGGTCAGCGGCGGCCCCAGCGGCGCGGGCGCCGGGCTGGGATCGCTGTCGGTCACAGCCTCCTGGACCGCCTCGGCGATGGCGGCCGCGAGCGGATCCTCCGCCGGTGCGGGGCGGGCGGGCGCGGCGTCGGTGGTCGTCGTTTCCGGCGCAGAGGGCGGGGCGACGGGCCGCTCGGGGCGCGCCGCCGGACGGACCGAGGCGATTGGCGCGGTCGTCTCGCGCTCCTCGGCTTCGGTCACGATCCGCGTCGAGGCCTCCGGCGGCGCGGTGGCCTCGGACGCCTGCTCGGCCTGCGGTCCCTCGGCATCGGGCCGGGTCGCAAGCTGCGGCGTAATATCGGGGGCGGCATCTGCGGGCGGGGCCGGTGCCGGTGTCGGGGCCACGCGCGGCGCGGGGGCCGGTGCCGCGTCCGGGGGGGCGATCACGACGCTGTCGCGGCTTTCCGGAATGTCGGGCGGCGAGGGCGGCGCGGGCGTCACGTCTGGGCGCAGCGGCGCCTCCAGCGCACTCAGGTCCGGCAGGGTCTCGGGCTGGGGCGCATCCGGCACCGGATCGGGCACCGTCGGGGTCGGCTCGGGGACATCCACCTCCGGGGCCACGGGCCGCTCGGCGGCGGGTGCTGGCGGCGGTGCCAACGCCTCGACCGGCTCGCCCACCTCGGGCGGACGGGCCCCGAGCGCGCGGAACTCCTCCAGCGTGATCAGCGTGACCTCGGGCACCTCGAGCTCGGGCGGCGGACGCGACAGGAAGAAGCCCCCGACCAGCATCCAGCCGATCAGGACCGCATGGCCCGTGCCCGAAATCGTGAGGCCGGTGCGCATCGCACGCCTCCCTCTCTAGCCGTCCTGCGCGGCGTCGCCGCCGTCGAGCGTCGGCCCGCCGGGGTCGGTGACGAGGCCGATGTTGCGGAAGCCGCCCGCGTTCAGCGCCCCCATCACCTGCATCACCGTCTCGTAGGGGATCGCCCCGTCGGCGCGCAGGAAGATGCGGTTGTCCGACCGCTCGACCGCGATGGCACGCAGGCGCGGCACCAGTTCGTCGGCGGCGACTGGCGTGGTCTGGATCAGCACCTCGCCCTCGGCCGTAACGGTGACGACGAGCGGTTCTTCCTCGCTGTCGGGCAGGGCCTGTGCCGCGGTATCCGGCAGTTCCACCGGCACGCCCACGGTCAGCAGCGGCGCCGCGACCATGAAGACGATCAGCAGCACGAGCATCACGTCCACGAAGGGGGTGACGTTGATCTCGCCCATCGGCTGGCTGCGGGCACGGCGGCGACCGCGCCGCGACCCGCTGCGCTGAGCTTTCTGGAGCTGCGCTCCCATGCCCTAGCCCTCCAGCTGCCGCGAGAGCAGGGTCGAGAACTCGTCCGCGAAGGCCTCGTAGCGGGCGGTCAGGGCGTCCGAGTCGGACGACAGGCGGTTGTAGGACGCCACGGCCGGAATGGCGGCCAGCAGGCCCAGGCCGGTGGCGAGCAGCGCCTCGGCAATCCCGGGGGCCACCACGGCGAGGTTGGTGTTCTGCGACAGCGCGATTTGCTGGAAGGCGTGCATGATGCCCCAGACCGTCCCGAACAGGCCGATGAACGGCGCGGTCGATCCGGTCGTGGCGAGGAACCCGAGCCCCTTCTGATGCGCCTCGACCTGCCGCGCGATGGCGAGGTCCATGACCCGCTCGATCCGGCTGGTGGCGTTGGCGATGATCGCCCCGTCGTCCCGCTGCGAGCGCCGCCATTCGGTCATCCCGGCCACGAAGATGCCGGCCATGCCGTCGAGCCGGTTCTGCGCCGTCAGTTGCTCGGACAGGTCGTCAAGCGCCTCGGCCGACCAAAAATCCGCCTCGAACGCGTCGATCTCGGCCCGTGCCTTGCGGTAGTTCAGGGCCTTCTGGATGATGATGGCCCAAGCGTAGACCGACATGAACAGCAGAAGCAGCATCACCAGCTTCACCGTCAGCGTGGCCTGAAGGAACAGCGCCCACATCGAGAAATCGGAGGCTGTCGCCGCCACGGCCAGGTCTGGTGTCATGCGTCTGCTCTCGTGCCCGTGGGGCGTCCTGCGCCCCCTTCTGGCCGGAAAATACGGTGTGCGCGGCGCAAATGAAAGCGCCGGGCCGGTCACATGGGCGCTATTCCGCTGTCTTGCGGTGTCAGAGGACCGGTTTCGGGTCGAAGGCGGCCTTGAGTTGTCCCGGCAGGCGCGCCGGGCGTCCGGCGGCGTCGAGATAGGCCAGCGTCACCCGGCAATCGAAGAGCGCCGTGTCGCCGCGCAGCACGATCTGGCGCAGGACCATGCGCGCGCCGGTCAGCCGCTCGGGCGTGGTCTTCACTGTCAGCACGTCGTCGTAGTGCGCGGGCGAGAGGTAGTCCGCCTCCACCCGCCGGACGGCGAAGACATGGCCGGTCTCGTCCTTGAGGGCGCGCTGGTCGATCCCGAGACCGCGGACCCACTCGCTGCGGGCGCGCTCGATGAACTTCAGGTAGTTCGCGTAGTAGACGAGACCGGCAAGATCGGTGTCCTCGTAGTAGACGCGCACTTCGAAGCTGTGGGTCAGGCTCATTGCACCGCCTCCATCCGCGCGGCGAGACGCAGCGCGTGGCTCGGATCGGTGGCGGCCACCGGCAGGACAGGGTCATAGGCCGCCCGGATCACCGCGGCGATATCGGGGCGCAACAGGGCATCGCCGGTCGGCGCGGCAACGAGCGCGCTGCGGTCGGTGAAGGCGGTGTCGGACCACAGCAGGATTGTTTGCACCGCCTGCGCCAGCGCAATGGTGGCGGCGGGCACCTGCGCCATCGCCGCGTCCATGCGGACGAAGACGAAGGCCGCCTTGATGCCCCCCGCCGCGTCGAACCTGAAGAAGCGATACTGATTCGCATCCGCCGCGGTCAGCCGGGCCACCAGCGGGCCGAGGTCGGGAACCAGCCGGTCGAGATTGGGCGTCTCGACCAGTTCCTGCCAGTCGCGGAAGAAGAAGACCATGAGGTTCGCGCCGAGTTCCGGATCGGTTTCCGCAAGCTCCAGCCCGGCGAGCGTGCAGACCGCCTGCAAAGCGCCCTTCATCGTGCCGAGCGTGGCGTCATCGACCCCGAACACCACCGGCGCGATCGGGCGGCCCCAGCGGGCGCAGAGATAGCTGCCGTCGGAACGGGTGAAGAGGGCGGAAACGGCGTCGGCGGACAGGGTGGTCTCGATCATGGGTCGGAGGTAGCGCGGACCGGCAGGGGGCGCAAATCACTCGTCGAAGAGGCTAGCCTGCCCCGGCGCGGCCGGGGCCTCCAGCCCGAGGTGCCGCCAGGCGTTCTGCGTCAGCATCCGTCCGCGCGGGGTGCGCTGGATCAGGCCCTGTTGCAGCAGGTAGGGCTCGACGACCTCCTCCAGCGCATCGCGGGCCTCGGACAGCGCGGCCGACAGCGTCTCGATCCCGACCGGGCCGCCGCCATAGGCCTCGGCGATCAGGCGCAGGTAGCGCCGGTCGCCCGCGTCGAGGCCCAGCCGGTCCACGCCCATCCGGGTCAGGGCCATGTCGGCAATGGCGCGCGTCAGGCGGCCGTCGCCCTCGACAAGCGCGAAGTCCACCACCCGGCGCAGCAGGCGTCCGGCAATCCGCGGCGTGCCGCGTGCCCGGGCGGCGATCTCGGCCACGCCATCGGGGGCTGCGTCATACCCCAGGAGCCGCGCGCCGCGCGCGACGATTTCTTCCAGCTCGGCACGCTCGTAGAACTGCAACCGGACCGGGATGCCGAAGCGATCGCGCAGCGGTGTCGTCAGCAGCCCCAGCCGGGTGGTCGCGCCGACCAGCGTGAAGGGCGCAAGCTCGATCCGCACCGAGCGCGCGGCAGGCCCCTCGCCGATCATCAGGTCGAGCTCGAAATCCTCCATCGCGGGATAGAGCACCTCCTCGACGGCGGTGTTCATCCGGTGGATCTCGTCGATGAAGAGCACGTCGCGCGGTTCGAGATTGGTCAGGAGCGCCGCGAGGTCACCCGCCTTGGCCAGCACCGGCCCCGAGGTCATGCGGAAGTTCACCCCGAGTTCCCGCGCCATGATCTGCGCCAGGGTCGTCTTGCCGAGACCCGGCGGACCATGGAACAGCACGTGATCCATCGCCTGTTCGCGCCTGCGGGCGCTTTCGATGAAGACCCGGAGGTTGGCGCGCGCCTCGGCCTGCCCGATGAACTCGGTCAGAAGCTGCGGGCGCAGCGCGCGGTCGGCGGCATCGCGGTCTTCCGGCAGCGGCTCGGCGCGCAGGGTCGGGTCGGAACCAGTCATCGCGTCATCCCTTCGGGGCCAGCAGGCGCAGCGCGGCGCGGATCAGCGCCGGTTCGCCCGCCGCGCCATCCGCCGCCGCCTGCGCCACCGCGGTCGAGGCATCGGCCGGACCATAGCCGAGGTTGACCAGCGCCGACAGGGCAGCGGCCTGATCCCCGGCAGCCGTCGGGGCGGCGGGGGCGGGTTTCGCCGCGGCCGGACCGGGGGCCGGGGCGCCGGGCGCGTCGGTTTCGATCAGCGCCTCGGCCAGCGTTCCGCCCAGCGCCATGACCTCGGGCGCCTTCGACTTCAGTTCGTTCACCACCCGCTGCGCCAGTTTCGGCCCGACGCCCTGCGCCGCCTTCACCGATCCCCAGTCCCCGAGCGAGATCGCCCGCGCGACGCCGTCGGGTCCCAGCGTGGAGAGGATCGACAATGCCGCCTTGGCGCCGACCCCCTGCACCGTCGTCAGCAGGCGATGCCATTCGCGTTCGAGCAGGCTGGGGAACCCGAAGAGCTGCAACAGGTCCTCGCGCACCAAGAGGTCGGTGTAGAGCGCCGCGACCTCGCCCTTGCCGGGCAAGGTTGCCAGCGTGCGCTCGGACACGTGCACGACGTAGCCGACACCGCCAACCTCGAGCAGCACGTGGTCGCGGCCCTTGTAGTCGATCCGCCCGGTCAGCTTGCCGATCATGCGCCGGCCCTCACGCGCCGGGTGTTTGCCGCGCTCTGCATGTGGTGGGCATGGCAGATCGCGATGGCCAGCGCATCGGCCGAGTCCGCCTTCCGGAACGTCAGCGCCCCGAGTTGCACCTTCACCATGTGCGCGACCTGCTGTTTCTCGGCATGCCCGGCCCCGACCACCGATTTCTTGACGTGGTTCGGCGCATACTCGGCCACCGGCAGGCCCGCCTGCGCCGGGACCAGCAGGGCGATGGCGCGCGCCTGTCCCAGCTTCAGCGTTCCGACGCCGTCCCGGTTCACGAAGGTGTTCTCCACGGCAGCACTGTCCGGCGCATGGACCCGCAGCACCTCGGTCAGCTGGCGGTAGAGCGACAGGAGCCGCGAGGCGAGGTCGTCGCCTTCCGATTCGCAGGTGCCATGGTCGATGTGGCGCAGGCGGCTGCCCGCGACCTCGATCACGCCCCAGCCCATCACCCTGAGCCCCGGATCGATGCCGATGATCCGCATGTGCCTGCCCGCCTGTCTTGCCTTTTTGCCACAGCTAGCACGAAAGGCGAACATCTGCCAAGCGCCAAGCCGGACGGGCGTGATCGGCGGCCTGTCGCCGACGTGGTCCGAAAGCGACGTTCGCAGGCGCAGCACCGGCGGGCGCATGTCGTTTTCAGACTTCAATCATGTCGGAAATGCGACCAGATTTTTCATGGGGTTAGAGCGCGCGACCCCATGCTGCATGTGCAATTCAGCCATGCAAAAACTGCCCGTTGCGCGGGCAGAACGTCGCTTCTATGTGCGCCCCATCACCCCAAACGAAACGCCATCCAAACGAGGTATCATCATGGCTGCTTTCGACTATACCCGCTCGGGCGCTGACGCCCGCGGTCTTGTGGGCGGCTTCGGTGCTGCCCTGTCGCGTCTCGTCGCACGCTACCAGGCGTGGAACGACGCGCGCATCACCCGCAAGGCGCTGAACGCGCTCTCGGATCGCGAACTCGACGACCTCGGCCTCGTCCGTGGCGACATCGACGACATCGCGACCGGGACCTTCGCCCGCCGCTGACCCTGCACATATCAGGGTGTTTCGTGATGACGGGACGGTGCCAGGCACCGTCCCGTTTTCCGTTTCCGGGATCGGTGCACCGCAATCAGAACCGCAGCATCCGCGCGACGGTCTGACTGACGGGATCGGGTCCGAAGACCACGCGCAGGACCTCGCCTGTCACGGTGCCCTCGGGCAGTCCTCGCAGCGCGGCGCGGTACTCTCCCTCCGACACGGTGGCCAGCGCCAGCGATTTGAGCGCGACGATCAGCGCGACCGAGATGACCAGCAGGCGCAAGGGAAAGCGGACGACCGAGCGGCGGCGACGCCGCCCGGGTGTGCCGCGCTTCCACCAGCCACCGGTGCGCAGCGCCTCGATCCGGCGCAGGCGCTCTTCGAAGGTGTGTTCATCCTGGGACTGCCACGTCATGGCACGACGCTCCGCATTCTCTGCGGCGTGAAGGGATACGCGTGGAATCCGGCAAGTTTTTGGCGCACCCGGCGCCCGGCGCTCAGACCGGGCGGCGCAGTGTCAGGCAGGACCAGTCGCCGAGCTCACGATGGGCGACGGGCACGAGGCCCTCGGCGACATAGGCCGCCGTCACCTCGTCGGCCTGCGGGTTCAGCAGCCCCGACAGGATCACGTGACCGCCCGGCGCAAGCGCCCCGGACAGGTCGGGGGCGAGTTCCACCAGCGGCCCCTTCAGGATGTTGGCGAAGATCAGGTCGTAGGGCGCATTGGCGGCCAGATCGGGATGCTCCATCCCGGCCGCCTCGACGCAGAGGACCTGCCCCGCCATCGCGTTGACCGAAAGGTTGGCCTCGGCGACCTCGACCGCTACCGGGTCGATGTCGCTGGCGAGCACGGTGGCCTCCGGCCAGACCCGCTTGGCGGCCATGGCGAGCACGGCCGTGCCGCAGCCGACGTCCACCACCCGGTCGACCGCGATTTCGGCCTGCGCGAGGTCCTCAAGCGCCAGCAGACAGCCTTGGGTGGTGCCGTGATGCCCGGTTCCGAAGGCCATCGCCGCCTCGATCAAAAGACCGACGCGGCCCTCGGGCAGTTTGTCGGCGTCGTGGCTGCCATAGACGAAGAAGCGTCCCGCCTCGACCGGGGACAGCTCACGCTTCACATGGGCGACCCAGTCGGTCTCGGGCAGTTCGGACACGGCGAAGGGTTTCGCGGCATGGGCCGCGGCCAGCAGGGCCAGCGCAATCTCGTCGGGGGCCTCGGTGAAATAGGCACCGACCTCCCAAAGCCCGGAGTCGTCCTCGATCTCGAAGACGCCGACCCCCTCGGGGGCGGGGTCGAGATCCTCCAGCGCCTCGCCCAGCGCCTCGGCGGGGGCCTTGCCCTTTAGGGTGGTCAGCGCGGTGAAGGTGGGCATGGGGGAGGCTCCGGCGTCCTGAGGGATCGCCCGCGCCTAGCCCCCGCCCGGCCCACGGTCAAGACGCGGCGACGCCCGTCCCGATCGGGCAGGTGACGCCGGTCCCGCCGATGCCGCAATACCCGCCCGGGTTCTTGGCGAGGTACTGCTGGTGATAGTCCTCGGCGAAGTAGAACACCGGCGCATCGGTCACCTCGGTGGTGATCGCCCCAAGTCCGGCGCGCTTGAGCTGATCCGCGTAGACCGCCTTGGAAGCCACCGCCGCCTGCTTCTGCGCCTCGGAATAAGCGTAGATGCCCGAGCGGTACTGCGTGCCGACATCGTTGCCCTGCCGCATGCCCTGCGTCGGATCGTGGTTCTCCCAGAACACCCGCAAGAGGTCGTCATAGGAGATGACAGCGGGATCGTAGACCACGCGCACGACCTCGTTGTGGCCGGTCATGCCGGTGCAGACTTCCTTGTAGGTCGGGTTGGGCGTGTGGCCGCCGGCATAGCCGACCATGGTCAGCCAGACCCCGTCGAGCTTCCAGAACACCCGCTCGACGCCCCAGAAGCAGCCCATGCCGAACATCGCCTCGGCCATGCCCTCGGGCACATCCAGCGTCAGCGGGCGCCCGGACAGGAAATGGGTCTCGGCGGTCGGGATCGGCTGGGCGCGGCCGGGCAGCGCGTCCTCGGGCCGGGGCATCTCGGCTGGCTTGCGGGACATGAAGAACATCGGGATACTCCTTGTGTCTGCCCAGTCATGTCGCGCCGGACGGTGCGAAATCAAGGGGAACGGCCGATGCGCAAAGGGATCGTGATCGCGGGGGCGGTCGTCGTCTCGGTGGCCCTGCTGGGCGGTGCCATCTGGGGGCTCGTGATGTCGCTGACGGCGGAAAGCCGCGGCGTGGCCCGGGATTTCGTTCTGCTGGCGACCGACGGCAAGGGCCGCGAGGCCAACGCCCTGCTGCACCCGACGCTGGCGGCGGACCTGCCGCCGCAGGAGCTGGCCGAGATGTTCCGCGGTGCGGCCCCCTACACCGACGTCCGTTTCCACCAGATCGAGGCCAATCCCGGCGGCACCTCGCTGCAGGGCACGGCACGAACGGTGGACGGCTGCTCCAGCCGGGTCTCGATCGAGGTGCTGGACGGCCGCATCATCGCCTTCGACATCACGCCGCTCTGCCGGCAGTAGCCGCCTATTCCGCCGGGGCGGCGGCCGGGCGGGCGAAGATCGTCTCGTGGCCCGGCTCCGGGTGACGCGGGATCATCAGGGCGAGGCACAGCGAGGTCGTCGCCATCGCCGCGGCCAGCAGGTAGACGCTGTCCGGTGACACGATCCAGAGATACCCGAGTGCGGCCGGCAGGAAGACCGCCGCGATGTGGTTGATGGTGAAGGCGACCGCGGCGGTCGGCGCGATATCGCCCGGGTCGGCGATCTTCTGGAAATAGGTCTTCAGCGCAAAGGCGAGCGCGAAGAACATGTGATCGAGCACGTAGAGCGTAGCGGCCACGACGACGCCCCAGCCGAACCAGTAGATCCCGCCATAGGCGAGGAACACGCAGATCAGGCCCACGTACTCGAACGCGAGTGCATTCCGCTCGCCGAAGCGGGCAACGGCTTTGCCCATAAGCGGCGCGAACAGCATGTTGGCGAGGTAGTTGATCAGGAACAGCGCGGTGACCTCGTGGACCTGGAACCCGAACTGCTGGACCATCATGAAGGCGGCGAAGACCGTGAAGATCTGCCGCCGCGCGCCGGACATGAACTGCAGCGCGTAATAGAGCCAGTAGCGCCGCCGCAGGACCATCTTCTTGGTCTGCGGGTTCGGGGCCTCGAACTGCGGATACGCGAAGTAGCAGAACAGCGCGATCAGCGCGGTCGCCCCACCCGAGACGGTGTAGACGAAGGCATAGCTGAGGTCGAAGAGCTTCCAGGTCACGACCAGCGCGCCGTAACTCAGCAGCGACGCCCCCGACCCCGCCGCCACGATCCATCCCAGCGTCTGCGGGGCGCGCGCCTTGTCGAGCCACTGGAGCTGCAGCGACTGGTTCACCGTTTCGTAGTAGTGAAAGCCGATCGAGCTGAGCAGCGTCAGCACCATGATCCCGCCCACGGTCGGGAAGTAGCCTGTCGCGGCGGAGGCGGCGCCGAGCAGGAACAGCGACAGGATGCCGAGACGCTGTTCCCGGATGAACAGGATCAGGAAGATCACCCCGATCGCCAGGAAACCGGGGATCTCGCGCACCGTGTGCAGCCAGCCGATCTGGACGCCGTCGAACTTCGCCGCCTCGATGACGAAGTTGTTGAGCAGCGCCGACCACGTGGCGAACGCGAGCGGCATCGCGAACGCCATCAGGAACAGCAGCGAAACGGGCTGACGCCACCGGGGCAAATGGCGGGCGTCGTCGAGACGGACGATCTTCATGAAACCAGCCCATACGCCTGTCCCGCGCGTCTGACGAGTGTCCACATGCGCACGGCTCGCACATGATGGGGGCCGATCTGTGCGCCGTTCAGAAGAAGCTTTGCGGATCGATGTCGATGGCGAGCCGCACCTGCGCGGGCAGTTTCACCTGGGCCACCCAGTCCGCGAGGGCCGCCTGCAGCGGGGCCGCCTTGTCGGCCTTGACCAGCAGGCGCACCCGGTGCCGCCCCCGGATCCGCGCGATGGGGGCGAGCGCGGGGCCGAGGACCGTGGCACCGACCCGCTGCAGCGGCCCGGCGCTGCGGGCGAGCGCGGTGCCGATCTCGAACAGCGGCGCGGCCTGCGGGCCGCTCAGGATGATCCCGGCGAGGCGCCCATAGGGCGGCATCCCGATCGCCCGGCGCTCCGCCGCCTCGGCGCGCCAGAACGCCTCGTCCTCGCCGGTCAGGATCGCCCGGATCACCGGGTGCTCGGGCTGGAAGGTCTGCATCAGGGCGAGGCCCCGCCCCTCGACCCGCCCCGCGCGCCCCGCCACCTGCCGGACCAGCTGGAAGGTGCGTTCAGCCGCCCGCAGGTCCGAGCCGCGCAGCCCGAGGTCGGTATCGATCACGCCGACCAGCGTCAATTTCGGAAAGTTGTGCCCCTTCGCGACCAGCTGCGTACCGATCACGATGTCCGCCCCGCCCGCAGCGATGTCCTCGATCTGCGCCTTCAGCGCGCGGGCCGAGCCGAACAGGTCCGACGACAGGATCGCCAGACGGGCCTCCGGGAAAAGCCGCACCGCCTCCTCGGCGAGGCGCTCGACGCCCGGTCCCACGGGGGCCAGCTTGCCCTCGGCCGTGCAATCCGGACAGGCGGTGGGGATCGGCTTCGTCGCGCCGCACTGGTGGCACATCAGCCGCTTCTGGAACCGGTGCTCGACCATCTTGGCATCGCAGTCGTCGCAGCCGATCTGGTAGCCGCAGGCCCGGCAGACGGTGACCGGGGCATATCCGCGCCGGTTCAGGAACAGCAGGCTCTGCGCACCTTCGGCCAGCCGCCGCTCCACCGCCGCCTGCAGGCTGGGCGAAATCCAGGTGCCGCCGGGCATCTCCTCGTCACGCATGTCGATGGCGCGCATTTCCGGCAGGTCGGCGCTGCCGTAGCGGGCGGTCAGATCGAGCCGCGCGTACTTCCCGCTTTCGGCGTTCGCCCAGGTTTCCAGCGCCGGCGTGGCCGAGGCGAGAACCACCTGCGCCGAACAGCCCGCCGCGCGCAGCACGGCCATGTCGCGGGCATTGTAGAGGACGCCGTCCTCCTGCTTGTACGAGCCGTCGTGTTCCTCGTCGACCACGATCAGCCCGAGATCCCGGTACGGCAGGAACAGCGCGGACCGCGCGCCCACCACCAGTTGCGCGCCGCCCTCCGCCACCATGCGCCAGCAGCGGCGGCGTTCGGTCAGGGTCACCCCGGAGTGCCACTCGGCGGGCCGCGCGCCGAACCGGGCCTCGACCCGCGACAGGAACTCGGCGGTCAGCGCGATCTCGGGCAGAAGCACCAGCGCCTGCCGCCCCTGCGCCAGCGTGGCGGCAACCGCTTCCAGGTAGACCTCGGTCTTGCCGGACCCGGTCACGCCCTTCAGGAGCGTGGTGCCGTAATGCCCGGACGCGATCCCGTCGCGCAGCGCGTGGGCCGCCTGGGTCTGGTCGTCGTTCAGGGGCTTGCCTGGCAGGCCCGGGTCGAGGTGCGGATAAGCGACGTCGCGCGGGGCGTCTTCCTCGGTCAGCGTCCCGGCCGCGACGAGGCCCTTGACCACCGACGTGGAGACCCCCGCCGCCCCGGCCAGCTCGCCCAGGGTCACCGCCGCCCCGCCGTATTCGCCCAGCGCGTCCAGAACGCGGGCGCGGGCCTCGGTCAGGCGCGCGGGCGGATCGCCCGCCAGCCGGTAGACCTTGCGCGCCGAGGGGGGCGCACCGAGGTCGGGCACACGCGTCGCAAGACGCAGCATCGCGGGCAGCGGGGTCAGGGTATAGGCGCTGGCCCGGGTCAGGAAGGTCTGCATCTCCTCGCGCATCGGCGGCACGTCGAGCAGCCGCTCCACCCGGCGCAGCTTCGCCGCGTCGAAGCCGCCTTCGCCCGGCCCCCAGACCACGCCGACCACGAGGCGCGGCCCCAGCGGCACCTCGACGAAGTCGCCCGCCTCGCACCCGCCCTGCGGTGCGAGATAATCGAGCACGCGTCCCAGCGGTTCGGTCGTCAGCACGCCGACCCGTGCGCCCTCGGCGAACCGGGTCATCGCGCCCCTTTCCGCACCGGGGCCTCTGCGGTAACAGGGGCGCAACCATCCAAGAGGAACCGCAAGGAGGATCCTGCCATGAAATTCTTCGTCGACACCGCCGACATCGAGGCCATCCGCGAACTCAACGACCTGGGCATGGTGGACGGCGTGACCACGAACCCGTCGCTGATCCTGAAGTCGGGCCGCGACATCCTCGAGGTCACCAAGGAAATCTGCGACCTCGTCGATGGCCCGGTCTCCGCCGAGGTGGTCGCGACCGAAGCCGACGCGATGATCGCGGAAGGCCGCAAGCTGGCCGCGATCGCCGAGAACATCGCCGTCAAGCTGCCGCTGACCTGGGACGGCCTGAAGGCCTGCAAGGTGCTGTCGGGCGAGGGCTTCATGGTCAACGTCACGCTCTGCTTCTCGCCCAACCAGGCGCTTCTGGCCGCCAAGGCCGGGGCGACCTTCATCTCGCCCTTCATCGGGCGTCTCGACGACATCAACCTCGACGGCATGGACCTGATCGCGGACATCCGCGAGATCTATGACAACTACGACTTCGGGACGCAAATCCTCGCCGCGTCGATCCGCACGGTCAACCACGTGACCGAGGCGGCCAAGATCGGCGCGGACGTCATGACCGCCCCGCCGTCGGTGATCAAGGCGCTGGCCAAGCATCCGCTGACCGACAAGGGTCTGGAGCAGTTCCTCGCCGACTGGGCCAAAACGGGGCAGAAAATCCTGTGATTTCCGTGTAGGGTGTCCGGAAAAGACGGACCGGAGGGCAGTCGGGCATGACAACGGACGTGGCGGCGGGGCGCGAGGCCCTGCGCGAGAAGATTCTCGCAAAGCCGGAGGTCGTGCTCGACGACCCCGACCTGATGAAGGCCCTGATCGCGGCCAACGACCGCGCCCTCGGGAACAACATCGTCGACCTGCGCGGGATCGCGATGCAGCGGATGGAGGCGCGGATGGCGCGCCTCGAGGACACGCATCGCAGCGTCATAGCGGCAGCCTACGAGAACCTGTCCGGCACCAACCAGATCCACCGGGCCATCGTCGCGCTGATGGACCCGATGGAGTTCACGCCCTTCCTCAAGGCGCTTGGCGGCGAAGTCGCGGACATCCTGCGCGTGGACCGTATCCGCCTCGTGCTCGAGACCGACACGCCCGACCCCGATCCGGCGCTCGCGCCGCTCGAGGGCGTGCTGATGGCGGTACCGCGCGGCTTCGTGGACGATCACGTGACCGAAGGCAGGGACGTGCCCGTGCGCAAGGTCACCCTGCGGCAGGTCGGCTCGGCCAACGAGGAGATCTACGGCCCCAAGAGCGATTTCATCCGCTCCGAAGCCCTGCTTAAGCTCGATTTCGGCAGCGGTCGGCACCCGGGGCTTCTCGTGCTCGGCTCGGAAGACCCGCATATGTTCCGGCCGAACCAGGGCACCGAACTGCTGACCTTCTTCGGCAACGTGTTCGAGCGGACGATGCGGCACTGGCTGGGCTGAGCGCGGCATGAGCCTGCTCGCCCCCGATGTTGCCGACGCGCTGCAGGACTGGCTGGCGCAGGCGCGCGCGATCGACGGCAAGTCGCCCGCGACGATCACCGCATACGGGTCCGACGTGACGGGGTTCCTGCGCTTCCTCGCGGCCTATCGCGGCGAACCCGTGCCGCGCCGCGCGCTGGCGGAGGTCGGCAGCCGCGAGGTCCGGGCCTGGATGGCATCGGAACGCGGCGACGGACTGGGCGCCCGGTCGCTGGCCCGTGCGATCTCGGCGGTCAAGGCCTTCTACCGCTGGCTGTCGGACCATGACGGCTTCGACGCCTCCGCCGTGCTGTCGGTCAAGGCGCCCCGGTTCCAGCCCCCCCTGCCCCGTCCGGTGGCCGCGGAAGCCGCACGCGCGATGATCGGGACGGTCGAGGCGCAGGCCCGCGACGGCTGGGTGGCCGCACGCGATGCCGCCGTCCTGACCCTGCTCTGGGGCTGCGGGCTGCGGATCTCGGAGGCGCTGGGCCTGCGCCGCGGCGATGCCCCGCTCGGCGAGGTGCTGCGCATCACCGGCAAGGGCGGCAAGACGCGGATCGTGCCGGTGCTGCCGACCGCCCGCGCGGCGGTGGACCGCTACCTCGCGCTTTGCCCGCATCCGCAGGGTCCCGGCGACGCGCTGTTCCTCGGGGCACGGGGCGGGCCGCTGAACGCCCGGCAGATCGCCCGCGCGATGGAACTGGCGCGCATGACCCTCGGCCTGCCCGCCAGCGCCACCCCGCATGCCCTGCGCCATTCCTTCGCGACCCATCTGCTGAACGCGGGCGGCGACCTGCGCGCGATCCAGGAGCTTCTCGGCCACGCCTCGCTCTCGACCACGCAGGCTTACACGGCCGTGGACGAGGCCCGTCTTCTCGACGTCTACGCGTCCGCCCATCCTCGGGCGTGATTGCAGAACCGGCCGGATTGCGCCATGTGTGCCCGATGAAGAAGATGTCTGTGCTCCGGGCCTACGCGGTCCACTTCCTGACCGCGACCGGAGCGGTGTTCGCGATGCTGGCGATGCTGGCCGCCGTCCAGTCGGACTGGCAAGCGATGGTCCTGTGGCTGCTGCTCGCACTGGCCGTCGACGGCATCGACGGGCCGCTCGCCCGGAAATACGACGTCAAGCTGCACGCGCCGATCTTCGACGGCGTCCTGCTCGACCTGATCATCGACTACCTGACCTATGTCTTCATCCCGGCCTTCGCCCTCTACTGGTCGGGCCTGCTGAGCGGACTGACGGGCTGGGCGGCGCTGATCATCATCACCTTCGCCAGCGTCGTCTACTTTGCGGACACGCGGATGAAGACGAAGGACAATTCCTTCAAGGGCTTCCCCGGCTGCTGGAACATGCTGGTCCTCGTGATCTTCGCCATCGAGCCGCCGCCGGGCCTGTCGCTGGTCATCATCGTGGTGCTCGCCGCAGCGATGTTCCTGCCGCTGAAGTTCATCCACCCGATCCGCACGACGCGCTGGCGGGTGGTCTCGCTGCCGGTCGCGCTGATCTGGTCGGCGGCGATGGGCTGGGCAGCCTGGGTGGACTTCGCGCCGCCCCACGCCGTCGAGATCGTGCTGATGGCCAGTTCGGTCTACCTGCTGCTGGCGGGCGTGGCGCAGCAGGTGATCTACCGCGACCACCTCTGACCGGGAAGACCGCGGCTCAGGTCGCGCCCTTCTGCAGGCGGATCGGTCCGCGCGCGGACAGCGGATCGACCGGAACCCCCTTCTGCGTGGCGTAAAGACCGATCTCCGCGGCGACGCGGCGGACGTCCGGCATCAGGGGCCGCCAGTCCTGTGCCAAGGCCCTTGCGGCCTCGGACGGGCAGAAACTGCCGCCCGTCCGCCGTGCCGCGAGGGCGCGCAGCACGGCCGCGATCTGGGCGTCGTCCGGCGCCTGCACTGTGTCTCAGCCCGCTGCCGGGGCCACCTTGTCCTGCGTCTTCGTGTCGAAGTCCGAGGCGTCGTGGCGCTCGTGGAGTTGCAGCGCGGGCTCCCCGAAGGCGCGGTTCACCATTCGGCCGCGCAGGACGGCGGGACGGGCATCGATCGTCTCGGCCCAGCGCAGGACGTTGGTGTAGCTGGCGACATCGAGGAACTCGGCGGCGTTGTAGAGCCGTCCCAGCACGAGCTGGCCATACCACGCCCAGATCGCCATGTCGGCGATGGTGTAGGTGCCGCCCGCCATCCAGTCGCGGTCGGCAAGATGCCGGTCGAGCACGTCAAGCTGGCGCTTGGCCTCCATCGCGAAGCGGTCGATCGGGTATTTCCACTTCTCCGGCGCATAAGCGTAGAAATGGCCGAAGCCGCCCCCGAGATACGGGGCCGACCCCATCTGCCAGAAGAGCCAGGACAGCATCTCGGGACGCGCCTCGCGGGTCAGGAAGGCGTCGAACTTCTCGGCGAGATGCAGCATGATCGCGACGCTCTCGAAGACGCGGACCGGCTCGGGTCCGGAGCGGTCCATCAGCGCCGGAATCTTCGAGTTCGGGTTCACCTCGACGAAGCCCGACCCGAACTGGTCGCCCTCGTTGATGCGAATGAGCCAAGCGTCATACTCGGCCCCGGTGTGACCGGCAGCAAGCAGTTCCTCCAGCAGCACGGTGACCTTCACACCGTTCGGCGTGGCGAGCGAATAGAGCTGCATCGGATGCCGCCCGACGGGCAGGTCCTTGTCGTGGGTCGGCCCGGCAACGGGCCGGTTGATCGAGGCGAATTGCCCGCCGTTTCCCTTCTCCCAGGTCCAGACCTTCGGCGGGGTGTAGGGGGTCGGATCACTCATGTCGGGGCTCCTCAAGATGTTGGTCCGGGCACATGTAGGCCGGGAAGCGGATCAGCCCAAGACAGGACCGGCCCCACGCCGGAACGGAAAACGGCCGGTCCCGGGACCGGCCGTTCCGAACTAGTCACGACCCTGCGCTCAGCCCGCGAGGGCGCTGTCGCAGCGTCCGCAGACGCCGTCATGGGCGTGTTGTCCGACGTCGGGCAGGATCTTCCAGCAGCGCTGGCACTTCTCGCCCTCGGCACGGGCAAAGACCACCGCCACGCCCGGAACGTCGTCGATCCGGAACGCCGCATCGGGCGCCGCAGCGTCGCTGACCGAGATGTCGGACGTGATGCAGAGGTCCGCGAAATCCACGCCGTCGAGCAGCGCCTTGGTCGCCGCATCGACATGCACCAACGGCGCGGCTTCGAGGCTGGCGCCGATCACCTTCTCGCGGCGCTGCACTTCCAGCGCCCCGGTCACGACCCGGCGCACCTTGCGGATGGTGGCCCATTTCGCGGCCAGCGCCTCGTCCCGCCACGCCTGGGGCGTCTCGGGCATGTCCTGGAGGTGGACCGAACTGTCCTCGCCCGGGAAGCGCTCGAGCCAGACCTCCTCCATCGTGAAGACGAGGATCGGCGCAAGCCAGGTCGTCAGGCGATGGAACACCAGATCGAGCACGGTCCGCGCGGCCCGGCGACGGGGTGTATCGCCGTCGCAGTAGAGCGCATCCTTGCGGATGTCGAAATAGACGGCCGACAGGTCCACCGTGGCGAAGGTGAAGACCGCCTGGAACACCCCCTGGAAGTCGAAGGCGGCATAGCCCTCGCGCACCGTGCGGTCGAGCTCGGCGAGGCGGTGCAGCACCCAGCGCTCCAGCTCCGGCATGTCCTCCGGGGCGACGCGGTCGGCCTCAGTGAAGTCGGCCAGGCTGCCCAGCAGGAAGCGCATGGTGTTGCGCAGGCGGCGATAGCCGTCGGCGGTGCCCTTCAGGATCTCGTCCCCGATGCGCTGGTCGGCGGTGTAATCCGCCTGCGCAACCCAGAGCCGCAGGATATCGGCGCCGTACTGGTCCACCACCTTCTGCGGCGCGACCACGTTGCCGATCGACTTCGACATCTTGCGGCCCTGCTCGTCGAGCGTGAAGCCGTGCGTGACCACGTTGCGGTAGGGCGCGCGGCCCATCGTGCCGCAAGCCTGCAGCAGCGACGAGTGGAACCAGCCGCGATGCTGGTCGGTCCCCTCCATATAGACGTCGGCGATGCCGTCCGCCGTGCCGTCCTCGCGGTCGCGCAGGACGAAGGCGTGGGTCGAGCCGCTGTCGAACCACACGTCGAGGATGTCGAAGACCTGCGTGTAGGCGTCCGGGTCGACGATCCCGCCGAGGAACCGGGCCTTCGCCCCCTCGGCGTACCAGGCGTCCGCGCCCTCGGCCTCGAACGCGGCGACGATGCGGGCGTTGACCTCGGCGTTATGCAGCAGGAAGTCGGGATCGGTGGGCTTTGCGCCGACCTTGGTGAAGCAGGTCAGCGGCACGCCCCAGGCCCGCTGGCGCGACAGCACCCAGTCCGGACGCGCCTCGATCATCGAGTAGAGGCGGTTGCGCCCGGTCTGCGGCGTCCATTTCACCAGCTGGTCGATCGAGGTCAGGGCGCGCTGGCGGATCGTTTCGCCATAAGTGTCCTGGCCGTCGCCGACCGGCTTGTCGATGGCGGCGAACCACTGCGGGCGGTTCAGGCGGATCACCGGGGCCTTGGAGCGCCAGGAATGCGCGTCCGAGATGGTGATGCGGCGCAGTGCCAGCAGCGCGCCCAGTTCCTTCAGCTTCTCGATCACGGCCTTGTTGGCCCCGCCGGGCTTGCCGTTCTCGCGGATCACCCGCTCCCCGGCAAAGAAGGGCAAGTCATCGCGGAAGGCACTGTCGTCGGTCAGGTTGAAGGTCATCGGCAGGCCGTGACGCTGGCCGACCTCGAAGTCGTCGTCACCGTGGCTGGGCGCGGTGTGCACGAAGCCGGTGCCCGCGTCGTCGGTGACATGGTCGCCCGGCAGCAGCGGGACGTCGAAGTCCCACTCGCCGCCCGCGCCCTCGGCCCCGCGCAGGGGGTGGGCGCAGGTCAGCGTCGCCAGTTCGTCCGCGGTGACATCGCGCAGCCGACGATACATCGTCCCGTCGAGGCGCATGGCGGCCAGCGCTTCCTCGGCCAGCGCGTCGGCCAGCAGGTAGCGGTCCCCGATGCGCGCCCAGCATTCCTCCGGGCGGCCGGTGATCTCGTAGAGGCCATAGCCGATGCCCGGCCCGAAGCAGATCGCGCGGTTCTGCGGCAGGGTCCAGGGCGTGGTGGTCCAGATGATGACCTTGGCACTGACGAGTTGAAAATCCATCTCGAGTGTTTCTTGACTATTGAAGTCCGCGGCCTGCTCGCGGTCCATAGTCCTTTCCGCGCTCACAACCTTGAACAGCACCCACACCGCCTCGGTCTGGCGGTCGTGGTATTCGACCTCGGCCTCGGCCAGCGCAGTCTTCTCGACCGGCGACCACATCACCGGTTTCGAGCCCTGGTAGAGCGTACCGGTCATCAGGAACTTCATGAATTCCTCGGCGATCACCCGCTCGGCGTGGAAGTCCATGGTCAGGTAGGGACGGTCCCACGCGCCGGTGACGCCCAGCCGCTTGAACTCGTCGCGCTGGATGCCGACCCAGTGCTCGGCGAAGCGGCGGCACTCGGCGCGGAAGTCGTTGATCGGGACTTCGTCCTTGTTCCGGCCCTTGGCGCGGTACTGTTCCTCGATCTTCCACTCGATCGGCAGACCGTGGCAGTCCCAGCCGGGGATGTAGCGGCTGTCGAAGCCCATCATCTGGTGACTGCGGACGATGATGTCCTTGATCGTCTTGTTCAGCGCATGGCCGATGTGGAGGTTGCCGTTCGCGTAGGGAGGGCCGTCGTGCAGCGTGAAGGGCGGGCGGCCCTGCTTCTCGCGCAGGCGGTCGTAGACGCCGATCCGTTCCCAGCGGGCGAGCCAGTCGGGCTCGCGCTTGGGCAGGCCCGCGCGCATCGGGAACTCGGTGCGGGGCAGGTTCAGCGTGTCCTTGTAGTCGGGGGTCTCAGGCGTGTCGGCGCACATCTTGGGCGTCCTCTGGAATACGGTCTCTGTCTGGGAAGGAGGGCGGCGCGAGGTCTCGAACGCCTTTGGCCCGGCGGCTCGGATGGATCAGAGCGCCGGGCACGTAATTCGGATGATGATCGCGGTGCGAGCCGTCATGCGCCGGTCTATACGCCTGCCCCCCGGCAGGCACAACCGCCCGGTCCGCGACAGGACGCGCGGCCGGGACAGGGTGTTGCGGCGATGCGATGCCGGGTGCTCAGCCGTTCACATGCGCCCAGACCGCGGAGATCGCGACCGAGCCTTCGCCCACCCCCGAGGCGACGCGCTTCACCGACCCCGAACGCACGTCGCCCACGGCGAAGATGCCGGGCTGCGAGGTCTCGTAGGTGCTGCGGCCGCCGACCTCGGGCCCGGTGCGGACGAACCCCTTGCCGTCCAGCGCGACGAGGCCCGACAACCAGCCGGTGTTCGGCGCGGCCCCGACCATGACGAAGACCGCCCCGGTGCGCAGCAGCCAGTCCTGTGCGCTGGCCTTGTCGCGGATGGTCACGGCGTCGAGCGCGGTCTCTCCGTGCAGCGCCGTCACTTCGGTCATCCGGTGCAGCGTGATCTTCGGATCGGCGTCGAGGCGCGAGGACAGGTAGGACGACATCGACTCCGCCAGGCTGTCACCCCGGATCAGGACATGGACGTGATGCGCGCTGCGGCTGAGGAACATCGCCGCCTGCCCGGCCGAGTTGCCGCCCCCGATCACCACGACATCGGTGTTCCGGCAGTAGCGCGCCTCGACGTCGGTGGCGGCGTAGTAGATGCCGTTGCCCTCGAACTCGGACAGGCGGTCGAGGGGCAGCTTGCGATACTGCACGCCCGTCGCCACCACGATGGCCCGCGCGCAGACCTGCGCGCCGTCGTCAAGCATGACGCGGAACAGGCCGTCCGGGTCGCGGGCCAGCGCGGTGGCACGGCGCGGCACGGCGAACCGGGTGCCGAACTTCATCGCCTGCACCTCGCCCCGCCAGCACAGGTCGGCCCCCGAGATGCCGGTGGGAAAGCCCATGTAGTTCTCGATCCGGCTCGACGTGCCGGCCTGCCCGCCGATGGTCAGGTCCTCGATCACCAGCGCCGACAGGCCTTCGGCCCCGGCATAGACCGCCGCCGCGATCCCGGCCGGACCGCCGCCGACGATCAGGACATCGTGGATCTCGGTGTCGTCAAGCGGCAGGTCGATGCCCAGCAGGCGCGCGACCTTGCGCGGGGTGGGATCGTCGATGACCTTGTGATCGCCGAAGATCACCGCGGGCGCGTGGCTCTCCAGCGCACAGGCCGCGGCGAGCGCGTCCGCCTCCGGGCTGTCCGGCTCGACGCTGGAATAGGGAATCCGGTTGCGCGACAGGAAGGCCGCAATGGCGCGGATCTCGCGGCTGCGCTCGGCCCCGATCAGCGTCAGCGAGGCGCGGTTGCTCTCGATCAGGCGGCGGCGGCGGCCGGCGAAGACGCTGACGATGATGTCCGACATCTCGGGGATCTCGGACATCAGTCGCAGCATCGCGGCGCGCGGCACGGCCAGCACCCGGCCCGCCGTCACGGCCCGGTTCGCCAGCATCACCGCCCCGTTGTTGAGAAAGCTGATCTCGCCCAGGAACTGGGTCGGGCCGATCGTGGCGGTGCCATAGCGGCGGCCGTCGGGATCGACCGCCTCGACCTCGCCGTCCTCGACGTAGAGAAACTCGGCCTGCGGCGCCCCGAGCGTCGTCAGCATCTCGCCCGGCGCGAAGGCGCGCCGCGTGCCTGCCTTGCGCATCGCGGCGACATGCGAGTCGTGCAGCGGCGTGCGCACCATCGTGCGGAGGTCGGGGGCAAGGGTGTCCATCTCGGATCAGTCCTTCAGGCGGGCGCGGGCGGCGCGGGTGGCATCGAGCAGGTCGCGGGCGTCAGGGTCGTCGATTCCCACCTCGGCCAGGTGGGACACGGTGTCGGCAAGATAGTCGAAACTGGTGCCGAAAAAGCCTGTTCCGGTTGCCGCATACCGGACCTGCTCGTCCCGCGTGATGTCGGGCCGCATCAGCGGGTCGGCGTGGTCCGCAAGGAAGGTCAGCGCCCGCGCCGGTTCGCCGTCGATCAGGACAGGGACGAAGCGGGCGAGGTAGCCGGGGCCGATCATCTCGCGCCGGAACAGGATCTCGGTTTCGCGGTCCACGATCTCCGCCGCGATCCGGAAGGCGACCCCGTCGCAACCGCTGCCGGTATCCAGCGCCGCCATCAGGCCCGGGGCCTCGGACGTGCCGCGCCCGCCGTAGACATCGACGAGGATGAAGCGGCGCTGGTGCCCGGGGGCATGGGCGCGGCGCAGGTCGCAGAACTCGAGCGCGGGGTCCCAGATCAGCGAGCCGTAGGCGAAGATCCACAGGTCGCCCGTGTGCCCGGACAGCGCCTCGGCCCGCAGGGCCTCTCTGGTGTCGTCGGGGTAGAAGGGAAAGACGTCAGGCAGCCCCTTCTCGCGCAGCGTCGCGCGGACGCGCTCGGGCGAGATGGTGCGGAAATAGGACTGCGCCGGGGGCCGGATCCGGTCCCGCAGGGCGGGGACATGGCGGAACGGGTCCGCGGTCACGCCGCGCCCTGCCCGAACAGGCCCGTCAACGCCCGCTTGACGAGGGCCGAGACCGAGGGCCGCGTCGCCTTCGTGAAGGGCAGCGGGCGGCAGACCTCCATCGCGGCGACGCCGACGCGGGCCGTGAGGGCTCCGTTCACAAGCCCCTCGCCAAACCGGCGCGACAGCTTCGACAGCAGGCCACCCCCGGCCAGCGACCCGATCAGGTCGTCGCCCACCGCGACCGCCCCGGTCGCCACGAGATGGGTCAGCACGGTGCGGGTCAGCCGCCAGCTTCCCAGCGTGCCCGCGCGCCCGCCGTAGACCTCGGCGATGCGGCGGATCATGCGCAGGTTGGAGGTCAGCGCCGCGACCACATCGGCCAGCGCCAGCGGCACCAGCGCCGTCACGGTGGCGACCTGCCGGGCGGCCGCGGCGACCTCGTCCTGCGCGGCGCGGTCGAGCGGGGCGAGCAGGGTGCGCTCGGCTTCGGCGAAGACGGCGTCCGCATCGAAGGCCTCGGCGGCCCGACGCTCCAGCGACGCAACCCCGGCGGCCAGTTCCGGGCGGGCACGATAGAGCTCGGCCAGGTCCCGGGCGACGCGGCGGGCGGCGGTCAGGTCCTGCGCCCCGGTCGCGCGGTCGGCGGCATCGCGCAGCCGGTCGAGCCGGGCCAGCCGGGCGTAGCCACGCCATTCGCGGGCCGCGATGCCCAGCGCCGCCAGCAGCACGAGACTGACCAGCCCGGTCGCGGCCCAGCCGAGGATCGGGTTGGCGGCCAGCAGGCCGGTCACGAAATTCCACGCTGTCACCGACAGCACGAAGCCGACCAGCGCCACCAGCGCCGACCAGAACAGCCGGGTCAGGCGCGACGGCGGCCGCGCCGACAGCCGCGCGAGCGTCGCCATCGCCTGTCCCTGCGGCAGGGCCGCGGCATCGTCCGGCACGGGGGGCGCGGTCGCGGGCGAGGCGGCGGGCGGCGCGTCCGCATCGAGATCGATCAGGACGGGGCCCTGGGGGGAAGCGGTCATGTCAGGCGGTCTCCGAACAGGAACTCGGCCGCACGGTCGAGCCGGATATGGGGCGGGCCGTCGCCCGGGGCGAGCCGGAGCGCGGCGGGCGCGAAGGAGGTTCCGGGCCAGTCACCGGTCAGCCAGCCCGCGGCGCCTTCCCGCGCAGGGGCCAGGATCGCGGCGGGGTCCTCGGGCAGGTCGCCCGGATGGAAGGCGGCCTCCTTGCCGGTGCCCAGCAGCCGCCCCCGCACCATCTGCAGCGTGCGACCGCCATGGGTGCGCTCTTCCTCAACCGTTGCCCGCAGGCTGGCGATCGCCATCGCGGCGGTCTTCGCCCCGGCGAAGTCGGCGCGGCGGCGCGCGTCGGCGACCAGCGCTTCCATGATCGCCGTCAGCCGGGCGTGCTGGCTGTGGTGGATGTGGTCGGCCTTGGTCGCGGCAAAGAGGATGCGCTCGACCCGCCGCCCGGTGAGACCGGCGAACCAGCCGTTCGCGCCGGGACGGAAGGCAGTCAGGATGTCGGTCATGGTGCGGCGCAGGTCCTCGACGGCCCGCGGCCCGGCATGCAGGGCCCCGAGCGCGTCCACGAGGACCACCTGCCGGTCGATGCGTGCGAAGTGATCGCGGAAGAAGGGCCGCGCGACCTGCGCCTTGTAGGCGTCGAAACGGCGTTCGAACTCGTGCCAGAGGCTTCCGCGCTTCGCCCCGGACTGAGGCGGCAGCGGCGCGAAGGTCAGCACGGGCGAGCCTTTCAGGTCGCCCGGCAGCAGGAACCGTCCCGGCGTGCAATCGGCGTAGCCCGCGTCGGCAGCGGCATGCAGCGCCGTGGTGAAGGCGGCGGCGAGCGACTGCGCCGCGACCTCGTCGAACGCGGCGACGGGATCGGCGGCGGTCAGGGCCGCCAGCACCTCGGCCCCGCCGGGGCGCTGCGGCAGCCGCGCCAGTGTCGCCTCGGACCACTCGGCATAGCTGCGGTTCATCAGGGCGAGATCGAGCAGCCACTCGCCGGGATAGTCCACGATGTCGAGATGCACCGTCCGCGGTCCCGCCAGGGCGCCCAGCAGCCCCTGCGGGCGCACCCTGAAGGACAGCCGCAATTCCGAGATCGCCGCGGTCGGGGCGGGCCAGGCCGGCGTGGTGCCGGTCAGCTGGGCGAGGTTCGCCTCGTAGGGAAACCGCGCCACGGTATCGTCGGGCTGCGGGCGCAGGTAGGCCGCCGTGATCGCGCCCCGCGCGACGCCGGCCATTCCGCCCATCCGGCCCCGGTCGAGCAGGTTCGCCACCAGCGTCGTGATGAACACGGTCTTGCCGGACCGCGCGAGGCCAGTGACGCCGAGGCGCACGACCGGCTCGAAGAAGGTCTCCGACACCGCGCCGGTGATCGTGTCGAGGCCGCGTCCGAGGCCGTCGGTGAGGGTCGTGAGGACCAAGGGGGCCTGTCCTTTCGTCTTGCGTCCTCCCCGAGATAGGCGTTGCGGCGCGACCTGCCTAGCGGCGTGGGGCCGATTGCCGGGCGGGCGCGGTTTCGGTAAGGGGCGGCTCATGCCGCGCTATGCCCTGAAGATCGAATACGACGGTGCGCCTTTCGCGGGCTGGCAGGCGCAGGCCGACCAGCCCAGCGTGCAGGGCGCGATCGAGGCGGCGCTGGCGCGGCTGGAGCCGGGGCTCGACCGGATCGCGGCCGCAGGACGAACCGATGCGGGGGTTCATGCCACCGGGCAGGTGGCCACCGCGGACCTGGCGAAGGACTGGGAGCCGTTCCGCCTGTCCGAGGCGCTGAACCATCATCTGAAGCCCGCCCCCGTCGCCGTGGTGGCCTGTGCCCGCGTGGCGGACGAGTTCCACGCCCGGTTCAGTGCCGTCGAACGGCGCTACACCTACCGGATCCTGAACCGCCGGGCCCCGCCGGTGCTGGCACGCGGGCAGGTCTGGCACGTGCGCAACCCGCTCGACGCGGGCGCGATGGCAGAGGCGGCGCAGGTTCTGGTCGGGCGGCACGACTTCACCACCTTCCGCAGCACGATGTGCCAGGCGGCCTCGCCCGTGAAGACACTGGACGAGATCACGGTCGAAACCGTCGCCGTCCCGAACGGCACCGAGATCCGGCTGCACCTGCGTGCGCGGTCCTTCCTGCACAACCAGGTGCGCAGCATCGTCGGCACGCTGGAGCGGGTCGGCGCGGGGGCGTGGACAGCGGCGGACGTGGCGGCGGCGCTTGCGGCCCGGGATCGCGCCGCCTGCGGTCCGGTCTGCCCGCCGGACGGCCTGTGCCTGACGGGTGTCGGCTATCCGCGTGACCCGTTCGCACCTGACGAGGCGGATTCCTTCAACAATTAAAGCGAATTGTAGACGAAACCTAACCTTTCAGGTAGTTTTTCGGAAACTAACGACTAACCCGCAACGACGGGACGAGGCAGTACAGGCATCGCGCAGGCATCCCTAGGGATCGGCCGCCGCAACTCCCCCATATGTGGGGTTCGGCAGAGTCGTCCGACGATAGGCCCCGCTTCGGGGCCGGGCAGGCCGTCGCGCGCAGTTGGGCGAGGACGAGGGCAATGAATATCCGGCACGAACGGCCGATGCCCGACATGGCATTCCGCATGAAGGCTCCGTTGGGCCTGACGCTGAGGGATGGCACCCGGGTCCGGATCGACGACTGGTCGATGCGCGGGATCAAGGCGCATGACATCTTCGACAAGGACTTCCAGCAAGGGGTGCTGGCCATTCCGTTCCAGGGGGTCGTGCTGAGCTTTCCGGTACAGCTCGAACCGACCGACGAGCCCGACTTCTACGAGTTCCGCAACATGAACGGCCGCCAGCGCGAGACGCTCGCGCTGTTCTACCGCAACCTCCTGTCCGGCAAGATGGCCAGCACGGCGGACATGATCACCAGCCTCGACACGCCCGTCGACCTCGTCCCGATGGAAGAGACCGAGGCCGAGCGGGACGCGCGGGCCGGCGGCGCCGGGGCGCGGAAACGAAAGGCGGCGCTCAGCCTCGCGCTCTACGTGGTGCTGTTCCTGCTGGTGTTCGGCTACCTCGGCAGCCTTGCCTGGACGCGACTGAACACGATTTCGCTGGCGCAGCCCCGTTTCGTGGCCCCGACCGAGGTGCTGAACGCGCCGAAGCCCGCTTTCGTGAAGGAAATCGTGGTTCCCGCCGGACGGCAGGTGGCGATGGGCGACGTTCTCGTGCGGCTCTCCGACCCGGAGGCCGAAGCCGCCCTCGACGAGATCCGCTTCGAAATCGACGGGGCCGAGCGCGCCCTCGCCCAGATCGTCGCGCGGATCGAGGATCACAAGCGCGGACGCCCGGCGGCCCGGCGGACCTTCGAGCGCACGCTTCGGGACGCGATTGCCGAGCGGTCGCCTTTCGACTTCACCTCCGGGCGTGATCTCGGCCGCGTCCGGCAGGCGCAGCGCGACCTCGCCAACTTCGACCTTGGCCTGAGTTTCGCACCGCGCGACTTCAACGACCAGCTCGCCCAGTTCCGCGCGCTGGAAGAAGAGCGCCGCCAGGTCCTGCGCCAGCTCAGGCGGGAACGCGGCAACTTCAAGGACGCCATGGACGCCCTCGTGATCGCGGCCCCGGCCGCCGGGGCGGTGACGGAGTATGCCGTGCAGGAAGACCAGTACCTGCGCATCGGCAGCGAGCTTCTGACCTTCGAGGCGGATGCCCCGCGGGTGGCGCGCGGCTGGCTCGACGATCGCCTGGCGGGCTCGGTCTATCTGGGGATGCCGGCGACCATCCGCTTCAACCAGGGCGGCGAGAGGGTCACCTATCCGGCGCGCGTCTCGATGCTGGAGGCCGGGATGAACCCCGCTGCCCCGGACCGCTTCGGCATGATCGTGACTGTCGAAGCGATCGGGATGGACCGCGCCGAGACGCGTCGGGTGTTCCCGGTGAACGCCCCGGTCGAGGTGCTGCTGGACCGCCAGTTCCTCGCCGGGCTGCGCAGCGATGGCTGAGCCGGAGGTCCGGCGCGGCGATTATGCCTTCGAGAAGGAGCTGCACGCCCGGCTGCGCACCCTGTCCGGCCCCGCGCCGGAGGGGCTCGCGCGCTGGACACCGCGCCTGATCGCCAATCTCGCGCTGGTCACGGGCGTACTGGTGATCGCGGCGACGCTGTTGCCCAACCGCTTCTTCGACCCGACCTTCACCGAGGTCAGCGTGGTGATCGGGACGCTGGGCATCTGGCGGTTCGGCTGGTGGTTCAACCACTGGATCCGGTCAGAAACCTACGCCCGGCGGCGCTGGCCCAAGATGCGGCTCGAGGCCGACCGGCTGTGGCTGTCGGGCTGGCGGCCCCGTCACCTGCATATCCAGATGACGACCTATTTCGAGGAACCCGCGATCACCCGGCTGGTGATCGGATCGATCCTGACCCAGGTCCGGCAGGAGCGGATCCCGACAACGCTGTGGATCGGCACCGGGGCGGCCTATGACGAGCAGGTGATCCGCGACTTCGTCGAGGTTCACGGTGCCGACCTCGACATGGACCTGGTCTTCCTGCGCCAGAACCAGCCCGGCAAGCGCATGGCGATCGGGCTGATCGTGCGCGGCATCGCGCGCTACCTGACCCACCCCGACGACCTCGTGATCTTCATGGACGGCGACGCCGCCTTCGGGCCGGGCGTCCTGCGCAAGTCGCTGTCGATGTTCGGCGCCGACCCCGAGTTGCAGGCGCTGACCACGAACGAGGATGTTGTCTGCTTCGGTCCGGGGTGGATGCAGTCCTGGCTGTCGCTGCGCTTTGCCCAGAGGCGGCTGGCGATGCAGAGCCATGCGCTGTCGAACAAGGTGCTGACCCTGACCGGCCGGATGAGCGTGTTCCGCGCCAAGCACATCATGGACGAGGGCTTCGTCCGGACGATCGAGGCCGACTATCTCGACCACTGGCTGTGGGGCCGGTTCCGGTTCCTGTCGGGCGACGACAAGTCGACGTGGTACTACCTGCTGACCAAGGGCGCGAAGATGATCTACGTGCCCGACGCGATGGTCTACACCGTCGAGGTCGTGAAGGGCTCCGGGATGGAGCGGATGGTGCAGAACTTCCGGCGCTGGTCGGGCAACATGCTGCGCAACGGCGCCCGCGCCATCGCCCTCGGGCCGCGCAAGGTCGGCCCCTTCATCTGGTGGTGCCTGATCGACCAGCGCCTCGCGATGTGGACGATGATGGTCTCGCCCGTGCTGGCGATCCTGACGCTGGCGACCGATCCCTACTACATGGCGAACGTCATTCTCTGGCTGGCCGCCTCGCGCGTCGTGCTGTGCCTCGTGCTCTGGCGCTACGCCCGGCAACCCGACCTGTGGTGGCCGCTGATCCTCTATGGCAACCAGATCATCAACGCGGCCGTGAAGATCTTCATGCTGTTCCACCTCTCCAAGCAACGCTGGGCCAACCGGGGCAACCAGACCTCGGGCGAGGCCCTGGGCGGGGTCGCGATGGTCAAGAGCGGCGTCGCCAAGTTCCAGATGACCACGGCCCTCGTGACCTTCCTGACCGGGGTCGCCATCCTTGCTGGCCTGCTGCCAAGCCCGTTCTGACAAACGACATCGCCCTCCCCGCAGAGGCGGAGAGGGCGACGCGAGGAACCCCGAGGCCGGGTTCAGTAGTCGAGTGCGTTCCAGATCAGGTCGGTCATGCGCTCGTCAGACAGGGAGTGGTGGTTTTCGAAGGTCACGGTGCCGGTGCCGAAGTCGAGCACGGCATCGCCGCCGCGGACCAGGCTGAAGGCGTCCTCGAACCACGCGGCCAGTGCAGCATCGTCGGCAAAGCCCATGTCCTGCAGCAGGATCATGTCCTCGGCGCGGAAGTCGGTGACGGTATCGTGCCCCTCGGCCATGTCGGCGGCCGAGAACACGAACACGTCGGCACCCGAGCCCCCGGTCAGCGTGTCCGAGCCGGTGCCGCCCTGGAGGCGGTCGTTGCCCGAGCTGCCGTCGAGACGGTCGTTGCCCGCCCCGCCGAAGAGCGCGTCGTTGCCGCTGTCACCACGAACGGTGTCGTTGCCGGCCCCGCCGAGCACGGTGTCGTTGCCTTCGCCGCCCGACACTGTGTCGTTGTCGTCGCCGCCATCGACGTAGTCGTCGCCGGTGTTGCCGTAGAGCTGGTCCTTGCCCTCGCCGCCGAAGACGCGGTCGTCGCCCGCCCCGCCCTTGACGAGGTCGTTGCCCTTGCCGCCGTAGGCGACATCGTCGCCGTCCCCGCCGGACAGGGTGTCGTTGCCTTCGCCGCCGTCGAGCGTGTCGTTGCCCGAGCCGCCGTCGAGACGGTCGTTGCCCTCGTCCCCGTGGAGCGAGTCGTCGCCCGCATCGCCGTAGAGCGTGTCGTTCTGCGCGCCGCCCCACATCTGGTCATTGCCGTCGCCGCCCTCGAGCTTGTCCGCCCCGCCGTCGCCGTACATGCGGTCCGCGCCGCTGTCGCCCTTCAGCGTGTCGTTGCCCGAGCCGCCGTACATCCGGTCGTCGCCGGACCCGCCGTAGAGCTGGTCGTCGTCAGCCCCGCCATCCATGATGTCGTTGCCGGACCCGCCGTAGAGCTTGTCGCGACCGGAATTGCCGAACATGTCATCGGCGCCCGAGCCGCCCTCCATCACGTCGTTGCCCGAGCCGCCATCCATGATGTCGTTGCCCGAGCCGCCGTCCATGCGGTCGTTTCCGGAGCCGCCGTTCATCTCGTCGTCGCCCGAGCCGCCGCTCAGCGTGTCGTTGCCGGCATCGCCGAAGAGCCGGTCATCGCCCGAACCGCCGTCGAGGAGGTCGTTGCCCTGGCCGCCCCACAGGGCATCCGCGCCCGAACCGCCGTAGAGACGGTCGCTGCCGGAACCGCCGCGCAACGTGTCGTTGCCCGAGCCACCGTAGAGCAGATCGTTGCCGGACCCGCCGTCGAGCGTGTCGCGCCCCGATCCGCCGTAGAGCGTGTCGTTGCCGGTGTCGCCCTTCAGGGTGTCGTTGCCCGCGCGGCCGTGGATCGTGTCATTGCCCGACCCACCCGAGATCGTGTCGTTGTCGGCCAGCCGGTTGCCGTTGGCATCCACGAGGTTGCCGTTCGCGTCATAGAGCGCGACCTTGTCCGTGTTGGTGCCGGGACGGCCGCCGCCGGACAGCAGGTCGTTGCCCGAACTGCCGGTGATCTTGTCGTCCCCGGCGCGGCCGATGATGGTGTCGGTTCCCTTGCCGCCCTTGAGGGTGTCCCCCAGTTGCGTCCCCAGGTTGAGTTTCAGGTCCACTGGTAATCTCCGTTACTGGTCTGCGTGGGCAGGGGTGGCAGCCCCTGCCGGCACGTCTGAAAGGTTACAGGTTGTAGGTTTCAGGACGTCCGAAGTCGTCTTCGACCCGGACGATGTCGTCGTCGCCGAGATAGCCGCCGTACTGCACCTCGATCAGGATCAGCGGCACCTTGCCGGGGTTGGCGACCCGATGCAGCGCGCCCTGCGGGATGAAGACATGGCCCTTCGGCCCGATCAGGCGGGTCTCTTCGCCCACCGTCACCTCGGCACTCCCCGCCACCACGATCCAGTGTTCGGCCCGGTGGTGGTGGTATTGCAGCGACAGGCGCTTGCCCGGCAGCACCGTGATCCGCTTGACCTGGTGCATCTCGCCGGTGTCGAGCTGGCGGAAGTCGCCCCATGGCCGCGCCTCGTACTCGGGCTGGAGCGCGGGAACGGCAGAGACGGCGGGTTTGTCGATCTTCATGGCAGGCTCCTCCTCTTTACCAGCCGATGCCGTTCAGCACCGGGGGCTTGTCCGCGCCGTCATACAGGCGGACCACGTCGATCACCGGCACGCGGGCATCGGCCAGCGCAGCGCGGTAGGTGTCGTTGGCATGGGTGACCAGCACCGCCTCGGCGCCGTCGAGCGCCTCGTCGACGCTGTCGGCCAGAAGCTCGGGCAGGTGGTCGGCCACGCGCGTCAGACCCGGCGCGGCATGCCGGACATAGGCCAGCTGGCCCGAGACGTTGGTCTCGGCGGTGATCGCCATGTCATGCGCCCGGACCTCGACCCCGCGCGCCATCAGGTCGGCGATGACGTCGAGGACCGGGCTTTCGCGCAGGTCGTCAGTGCCGGGCTTGAACGCGAGGCCCAGGACCGCGACCTTCTTTGCACCGGTCTCGCGCAGCATGTCCGCGGCGGTCTCGATCTGGACCCGGTTCGAGCGGGTCAGGTTCTCGATCAGCGGCAGGTGCACGCCCGCGCCCGCAGCGATATGCGCGACGGCACGGACTTCCTTCGGCAGGCAGGAGCCGCCGAACGCGAAGCCGGGCTTCAGGTAGTAAGGCGAGAGGTTCAGCTTCGTGTCCTTCACGAAGATGTCCATCACGGCATGGCTGTCCACGCCCAGCGGCTTGCACAGGCGGCCGACCTCGTTGGCGAAGGTCACCTTGGTCGCGTGCCAGACGTTGTCGACGTATTTCACCATCTCGGCGGTCTCGATGCTGGTCAGCAGCGGGGCCGCATCCACCGGGGCGAACATCTTCGCCACGATGTTGGCCGAGCGGTCGTCCGTCGCCCCGATCACGGTCTTCGGCGGCGCGCGGAAGTCCGAGACGGCAACGCCCTCGCGCAGGAATTCCGGGTTGAAGCAGACGCCGAAATCGAGGCTGCACACCTTGCCGGACAGGCGCTCGATCACCGGCACCATGACCTGCATGGTCGTGCCCGGCGGGATCGAGCAGCGCATCACGACGACGTGCCAGTCGTCCTTGTCACGCAGCGCCTCGCCGATCTTCTCGGCCGCAGCGATGATGTAGGAGTAGTCGCAGCCCCCGTCCGCCGCGGTCGGCGTTCCGACCGAAACGAAGGTGACATCGGTCTCGCGCACCGCGTCGACCAGGTCATGGGTCGCACTGATGCGGCCCGCGGCGACGCCCTCGGCCAGCAGGTCCCCCAGCCCTTCCTCATGGATCGGCGACCGGCCCGAGGCGATCTGTCCGACCTTCACCGGATCGAGATCGACACCGATGACCCGATGGCCGAGGTCGCTCAGGCAAGCCGTCGATACCGCGCCGACATAGCCGAGCCCGACAACCGAAACCGAGGGCTTCGCCTCGATGACCGTGAACGCGGAAGTCTGGGCGCCCGTCGCGACGACGTGCGGTGCGAACCGGGTAGTTCCGTCCAACATGCTCTGCCTCTTCACTCGTAACGACACGGGGATTTCCCCTTGGTTGCGAACGGGTGTGGCGGCGGATCACGGTGGGATTTGGACGGAGTTGGCAGAGTCTGGGGCAGAGCCGCCGCAATCAGGACAACTTTCGGATAATTGTGGAGACCATAAGGATAGTCTCCTGTGCTTTCGCGCCTCTGGATCCCCTTTCGGAAACAGGGAAATCCCTTAGTCCCAACCCGGAAACAGTGCGGACGCGTGCGGATTTTCGACGGTCAGGGCGGACACAATTCCGACCCGTCGCCACAAAATTTCCCAAAGAAAAAAGGCCCGGTGTGACCCGGGCCCTTGATCCTGAGGCGGCGTCGCTCAGGTCTCGCGGCGCTCGGCCCAACCCGCGAAGACCCGCTCGAGGGCCACGACTATGTAGAAGAGCAGGATCCCGAGAATCGCCAGCGCGATCAGGACCGCGAACATCAGCGGATAGTCCGAGCTTATCTTGCCCGAGTCGAAGAGCGCCCCGAGGCCCCGTCCATGCGGGCTGACGATCTCCATCAGGTTGGTCCCGATGAACGCCAGCGTCACGGCCACCTTCAGCGCTCCGAAGAACTCGGGCAGCGTCTTGGGAAGGGCGATCTTCCAGAACACGGTGAACTTCGACGCGCCGAGGGACCGCAGGATGTCGCGGTACTCCGGTTCCAGCGTCGACAGGCCGATGGAGACCGAGACCGCGATCGGGAAGAACGAGATCATGAAGGCCATCATGACGGTGTTGAAGTCGTGCTGGCCGACGAAGATCAGCGCCATGATCGGCACGACCGTCGCCTTGGGAACCGCGTTGAAGCCGACCAGCAGCGGATAGAGGGCATCCCGCATGGTGCGCGAGAAGCCCATGATCATGCCGATCAGTGTGCCGACGATGATCGACAGTCCCAGGCCGACAACCGTGCGCCAAAGCGTGTCCCAGCTGTATTCGAGGAACAGCCAGCGGAACTTCCAGAACGCCGGCCACAAATCCGAGGGCGAGGCCATCTTGTAGTTCGGCCAGCCATTGGCCCAGACCAGCAGTTCCCAGAGCGCCAGGAAGATGATGATGGCGATGGTCGGGACGACGATCTTCTTGACCGTGCGGTTCATGCGGCCGCCTCCGCGTCGTCCGCCGGGGCACGCCCCTGCGCGATCTCGATCTGGTGCCGCAGGATGGCCAGCATGTCGGTGGCCTTCTGGGTGTAGAGATCGTCCAGCTTGCGCTTGCCTTCGAAGGTCACCCGCAGCTTGTACTGCGCCGTGGCGGGCCGGCCGGAGAGCACCACGACCTCGTCCGCGAGGAAGATCGACTCGCGCAGGTCATGGGTGATGAGCAGGCAGGTGAACGGCTCCTCCTCGCGGAGGTTGTGCATCGTCTGCCAGAGATCCTCGCGGGTGAACGCGTCGAGCGCCCCGAAGGGTTCGTCCATGATCAGCACTTCGGGCTTGTGGACGATCGCGCGGCACAGCGAGGCGCGCTGGCGCATCCCGCCCGACAACTCGGAGGGGCGCTTGTCCTCGAAGCCTTCGAGGCCGACCAGCTTGAGCAGCGAGCGTGCCCTGTCACGGCGCTCGGCCTTGTTCAGCTTCGTCGGGACGATCTCCAGCGGCAACAGGACGTTGTCGAGAATGGTGCGCCATTCCAGCAGCACCGGGTTCTGGAAGGCCATGCCGACGGTGTTCTTCGGCCCCTTCACCTTTTCGCCGTGCAGGATCACATCGCCCTGATCCGCCCGCATCAGGCCCGCAATCAGGCGGGTCAGGGTGGACTTGCCGCAGCCCGACGGGCCGACGACGGCGCAGAATTCACCCTCGGGAATCTCGATGTTCAGGTCGCGCAGCACGGGCAGCGGCCCGGAGTCGGTCTTGTAGGCATGGGTCACGCCACGCAGGGCGATCTGGATGGCGTCGGTCATGGGGCCCCCGGTCGGTCTTGCAAGGAAAGGGCGGGCCACTGGGACCCGCCCTCCCGGTTCAGGTCTGCCTTATTGCAGCATCAGGCTGCCGTCGGTCGGCAGGTAGGCGTCGGTGAAGTAGAGATCCGGCGTCGGCGCGTTGGCGAACTCGAAGTTCTGGGTCAGCTGCGTCAGGCCGTTCGCGAACCGCGCGGGATCGACATTGCCGAGGCCGTTGGCCTTGGTGAAATCGGTGACCACGTTGGCGTCGATCGCCAGCTGCAGGCGGCGCTGCTCCAGCTCGGCGTCGGCGGCCGGGTTGCGCTCCATCATCATGGCGACACCGGCGGCCGGGTCGGCGATGACATCCTTCCAGCCCAGCGCGATGGCCCGCAGGAAGCCGGTGACGACCTCCGGGTTGGCCGCCGCGAACTCGGTGTTCACCATGATCGCGTTGCCATAGAGGTCGAGACCGTAGTCCGCCATCAGGATCGTCGAGATGTCGTCCTCCGGCACGCCGAGGCGCACGAGGTTCAGGTAGGACGAGAACGAGAAGCCGGTGATCGCGTCGACCTGGCCTTCGGCCAGCATCGGCTCGCGGGTCGGGAAGCCGACCGGCTCGACCGTGATCTGGCCCATGTCGAGGTTGTTCACGGCGGCAAAGGCCGGGAACTGTGCCCAGGCGCCATCCGGCGGCGGCGCACCCAGCTTCTTGCCCATCAAGTCTGCCGGCGTTTCGACGCCCAGCGACTTGCGGCCCACCACGGCGAAGGGCGGCTTGTCGTAGATCATCATGACGGCGGTCACCGGGGCGCCGGGGTTGGCGTCGAGGAAGGTGATCATCGAGTTGATGTCGCCGAAGCCGATCGGGTAGGCGCCGGTGGCGATCTTGGTCACGGTCTCGCGCGAGCCGTTGCCGGGTTCGATCGTCACGTTCAGGCCCTCGGCGGCGAAGTGCCCGTTGTCGATCGCGGCAAAGTAGGCGGCGGACGGACCTTCGAACTTCCAGTCGAGCGCGAAGGGAATGTCGGTAATCTGCGCGGACGCGGCACCGGCCATCAGGACCGAAGCAGCAAACGCGTGGGTGAGACGTGCAAACACGGGCAGAACCTCCTTGTTGAACCCAGCCGCCGCGGAACGCCGCAGCGGACTTGGCGGCAAGCCTTGCGGCCCGGATCTGGCAGGGTCAATCACGGCCCGGGTCTGGCTCTCAGGGGTGCAGCGTAGCGCACAGAAATTGAGCCGCGCGCACAGGATTTGCCCAAATAACAGAAAGGGCCGCCAGAGTGGCGGCCCGGTCACATCAGATCGAGGCGGGATCAGGCGACGTGAACGCGCGTTCCGATCGGCACCATCTCGTAGAGTTCCTCGACATGCGGGTTCACCATGCGGATGCAGCCGTTCGAGATCGCCTGGCCGACGGACTGCGGCGCAGGGGTGCCGTGGATCCGGTACATCGTGTCCCGGCCGCCGCGGTAGAGGTACATCGCGCGCGCGCCGAGCGGGTTGTTCGGGCCACCGGGCATCCCGGCCGCGTGCTCGAGATAGAGGTCCGGACGGCGGCGGATCATGTTCGCGGTCGGGGTCCACGAGGGCCATTCCACCTTGCGCTGGATGGTGGCCGTCCCCTTGAACTGGCGCCCCTCTTCCCCGACGCCGACACCGTAGCGGATCGCGGTCTCGGGACCGGTCACGTAGTACAGGAAGAAGTAGTCGCTGAAGACGTAGATCGCGCCGACCTCGTAGCCGCCCTGGATCTTCACGTCGGCACGGCGCCATTGCTCCGGCAGGACGTAGGGCTGCACGGCGGCTGTGGCGGCCGCGGCCTCACGCCCGAGAAAGGCCGAGAGCGCCGCAAAGGCGGCACCGCCCCCGAGCAGACTGCGGCGGGTCATGAAAGTCGGTGTACGGGTCATCTGGTCTCTCCTGTCGCGCGGGGGTGCCCCCTCGGACCGCAAATTTTGTCTCACCTTACCAAGGATGATTCGCGGACACACACAACATCATGTGAGAGAACGGCAAAACGGTGCTGCCGACGGTATTTTCTGCACGATTGTGTCCGATGCGCCGCGGTCGCCCGGCGTCAGCGCGGCGCCATCCGGATCGCCCCGTCGAGGCGGATCACCTCGCCGTTCAGCATCGCGTTCTCGCAGATATGGCCAACGAGGGACGCGTACTCCGCCGGATCGCCGAGACGCGACGGGAACGGCACCTGCCCCCCGAGACTGTCCTGCACCTCCTGCGGAAGCCCGCGCATCAGCGGCGTCAGGAACAGGCCAGGCGCGATGGTGCAAACCCGCACGCCCTTGTCGGCCAGATCGCGCGCCATCGGCAGGGTCATCCCGACGATCCCGCCCTTCGAGGCGGCATAGGCCACCTGCCCCACCTGCCCCTCGTAGGCAGCGACAGAAGCGGTGTTGACGATCACGCCCCGCTCGCCGTCTTCCGTCACCGGATCCTGCCCGACCATCTGCGCGGCGGCCTGCGACGCGCAGAAGAACGAGCCCATCAGGTTCACAGCGATGGTGGTGCGGAACACCTCCGGATCGTGTGGCGCGCCCCGGGACACGGTCTTGGCCGGCGGCGCGATGCCCGCGCAGTTGACGAGGATATGGATCGCGCCGTGCTGCGCCGTGACCTCGGCCATCCCGGCCGCGACGCTGGACGGGTCGCTGACATCGACGGCGTGAAAGCTGCCGCCCAGTTCGGCGGCGGCGGCGGTGCCCAGGTCGGCATTGCGGTCGAAGAGCGCCACGGTCACCCCTGCCGCCACCATGTGCCGGGCGACCGCGGCGCCGAGGCCCGAGGCCCCTCCGGTGATGACCGCAACGCGGCCGGCTTCCAGTTTCATGGTGTCTTCCTCCCCGGATCAGTCCCGCGCGATAGACCGCGAGACGCAGGCCCCGGTCAAGGGGGCCGGCTCAGCCCAGTCCGCCCGCCCCGTGCTTCAGCACGACCGGGACAACAAGCTCTTCCTCGTCGATCAGGTGCCGGTCGAGGAAACGTTCGAGCCGGGCAAGGTCGTCGTGAAAGGCCGCCGCCCGGTCGGCCAGCGTCTCCGGGCTGCCTTGCAGCAGCGCGTTGGCCTGTTCGACGAAGCGGTTCAGGTGACCGTCGAGGTCGTGGTGGTCGCGGTCGAGCAGCGCGAAGCCCTCGGCCAGCCGGGCATCCTTGGCCGCCAGCACCGGGAAGTAATGCGCGTCCTCGATCCCGTGATGACCGTGCAATTCGCCGACGAACATCGAGCCGAGCCGCGCCAGCCCCTGCGCATAGGCTTGCGGCGCGATCTTCCGGTCCGCCGCAGCACGGGTATCGGCGGACAGCTTGTCGAGGATCCGACGGAACATCATGTGCCGGTCCAGCCAGAAAGAGACGAGGCCGTGATAGCCCGGATCGTCGGCCCAGTGCGCGCGGGGGTATTCCGCCAGCAGCACGCGCAGGGCGTCCGGCAGGCCGGTCCTTGTGTCGAGCGGATCAATCATGGCTCAGACGCGGGCGGTGTCGTAGATCGCGGTCAGCGCGGCCTCCAGCCGGTCCATGTCGGCGTCGTCGATGTCCTTGTGCAGGACGAGCCGCATGGTGCCGCCGGGCAGCACGGTGATGCCGTGCCGGGTCAGGCCGTCCGCGAGGCGGTCGATGTCCTCGGGCCGGGGCGAGAAGAACACCATGTTGGTGTCCTGCACCACCGGCTTGCCGGGCGCCGAGGCGTCGAGACCGCGCAGAAGCGTGGCGAGCCGCTCGGCGCGGGCGTGATCCTCCGGCAGGCGGGCGCGGTTGTGCGCCAGCGCGTGCCGCCCGGCGGCGGCCAGCACCCCGGCCTGCCGCATCCCGCCGCCCAGCATCTTGCGCCAGCGGCGCGCGCGGGCGATCACGTCGCGCGGCCCGACGAGGACCGAGCCCACCGGCGCCGCGAGACCCTTCGACAGGCACAGCGACACGGTGTCGGCCACCGCCGCCAGCTCGTGCGGCGCACAGCCCAGCGCGGCAACGGCGTTGAAGAACCGCGCGCCATCCAGATGCACGGACAACCCGCCGGCCCGGGCGGCCTCCGCAGCGGCCGACAGGCGCGGGATCGGGATGACCTTGCCGGACACGGTGTTCTCGAGGCTCAGTAGCCGGGTGATCGGGAAATGCGGATCGTCCGGCTTGATCCGCGCCGTGACGTCGGCGGGATCGACGCTGGCGTCCGCGCCTACCGGCAGCGAGGTCAGCACGATCCCGCCCAGGACCGACGCGCCGCCCGCCTCGTAGCAGCGGACATGGTAGGACGCGCCGACGAGGATTTCCTCGCCGCGCTGGCAATGGCTGAGCAGCGCCGAGAGATTGCTCTGGGTGCCCGAGGACAGGTAGAGACCCGCCTCCTTGCCGGTCAGTTCGGCGGCCTCGGCTTCCAGCGCCAGAACGTTCGGGTCGTCCCCGAACACGTCGTCGCCGACCTCGGCTGCGGCCATCACCGCCCGCATGGCGGCATCCGGCCGGGTCACGGTATCGCTGCGCAGATCGATGGTGCTGTTGGCCCCGGCTGGGGCGGCGCTTGCCGGATACATGGGCATCTCCCGTCTTGTCGCGCGGATCGTAGGCCGGGCGGGTCCGGATGGGAACCGCCGACCGCTGTCAGGGTTTCAGGCGGTAGCCGGTGCGGAAGATCCACCAGATCACGCCGAGGCAGAGCGCGAGGAACAGCATGATCATCCCGAGGCTCAATCCGAGCGAGACGTCGGCGAGGCCATAGAAGCTCCAGCGGAACCCGGAGATCAGGTAGACCACGGGGTTCAGCAGGGTCACCGCCTGCCACGCCTCGGGCAGCATCGAGATCGAGTAGAACGCCCCGCCGAGGAACACGAGCGGCGTGACGATCAGCAGGGGCACGAACTAAAGCTGCTCGAAGTTGTTGGCCCAGATCCCGAGAATGAAGCCCAGCAGGGCGAAACTGACCGCAGTCAGCAGCAGGAACGCCAGCATCACCAGCGGCGCCTGGATCTGCAGCGGCACGAAGAGGGCCGCTGTGCCGAGGATGATCAGCCCGATCGCCAGCGCCTTGGTCGCCGCCGCCCCGACATAGCCGATGACGATCTCGACGAAGGAGATGGGCGCCGAGAGATGCTCGAAGATCGTGCCGATGAACTTGGGGAAATAGATGCCGAACGAGGCGTTCGAGATGGCCTGGGTCATCACCGACAGCATGATCAGCCCCGGCACGATGAAGGCCCCGTAACTGACCCCCTCGACCGAGTCGATGCGGCTGCCGATGGCGCTGCCGAAGACCACGAAGTAGAGCGAGGTCGAGATCACCGGCGACACGATGGACTGCAACAGGGTCCGGAAGGTTCGCGCCATTTCGTAGACGTAGATGGCCCGGATCGCACGCCAGTTCATGCTGCATCCTCCCGGGCCGCGTCTTCGTCCGCAACGAGACCGACGAAGATTTCCTCAAGGCTCGACTGCCGGGTCTGCATGTCGGCGATCGCGAGACCTTCGGCCTCGATCGCCTTCACCAGGTCGACGAGCGGCGGCGGCCCCCCTGCCCCGTCGTAGACGAGGATCAGGCGCTGTCCCTCCGGGTCGAGGGTCAGTCCGAAGCGGGCGAGGGCCGCGGGCAGTTCGGTCAGCGGTGACCCGAGATCGATGCGAAGCTCCTTGCGGCCCATCCGGGCCATCAGGGCGGTCTTCTCTTCGACCAGCAGGATGCGTCCCTTGTTGATCACCGCGACGCGGTCGGCCATCGCCTCGGCCTCCTCGATGTAGTGCGTCGTCAGCACGATCGTCACGCCGCTCTGCTGGAGCTTGCGGACTACCTGCCACATGTCCTTGCGCAGCTCGACATCGACACCGGCCGTGGGTTCGTCGAGGAACAGGACGCGCGGCTCGTGCGACAGGGCCTTGGCGATCAGCACCCGGCGCTTCATGCCGCCCGACAGGGCCCGGATCGGCGCGTTCTTCTTGTCCCAGAGCGACAGGTCCCTGAGGATGGCCTCCAGCCGCGCATCGTCGCGCGGCTTGCCGAACAGCCCGCGCGAGAAGCGGACGGTGTTCCACACCGTCTCGAACGGTTCCAGCGAGATTTCCTGCGGCACGAGGCCGATCAGCGCGCGCGCGGCGCGGAACTCGCGGATCGCGTCGTGGCCGCCGACGGTGATCGTGCCGCCGCTCGGCGAGACGAGACCGCAGATCACCGAGATCAGCGTCGTCTTGCCGGCGCCGTTCGGACCGAGCAGCGCGAGGATCTCGCCGTCCTCGATCTCGAGCGAGGCACCATCGAGGGCGCGGTGGCCGCTGTCGTAGACCTTGGACACATGATCTGCGGTCAGGATGGGGGGCATGGGAACGGGCCTTCTTCCGGGGGTGCCCCTGACCTAGGCCACCCGGCGCCGGGGAAAAAGGGGGCGACGCCGGGTCACCCCGGCAAAGACGTGGCGGAGCCCGCACAGGCGCGGTAGGCTTCTGTGCATCAGGAGGGACGATGACCACCCCCGTCTTTCGCACCGAGGGCCTGACCAAGACCTATGGCGACGGTCCGGCCGCCGTGCAGGCCCTGCGCGGCGTCGACCTGACCGTGCCGGAGGGCGAAATCGTGGTGCTGCTCGGCCCGTCCGGTTCGGGCAAGTCCACGCTTCTGAACATCCTCGGTGGGCTCGATCGGGCAAGTTCCGGCACGGCGTGGTTCCGCGACACCGAGCTCGGCACGCTGTCCGACCGGGCCCTGACCCGCTACCGGCGCAACCATGTCGGGTTCGTCTTCCAGTTCTACAACCTGATGCCCTCGCTGACCGCGCGCGAGAACGTGGACCTCGTGACCGAGATCGCGTCCGACCCGATGGACGCGGGCGAGGCGCTGGAGCGGGTCGGCCTCGGCACCCGGGCCGGGCATTTCCCGGCCCAGCTTTCCGGGGGCGAACAGCAGCGCGTCGCCATCGCACGCGCCATCGCCAAGCGCCCAACGGTTCTGTTCTGCGACGAGCCGACCGGGGCGCTCGACAGCAGCACGGGGCGGACGGTGCTGGAGGTGCTGACCGCGATCAACGCCAGCCTCGGCACGACGGTGCTGATCGTCACCCATGCCGCAGCCACCGCGGCGCTGGCCCATCGCGTGATCCGCTTCGCCGACGGCAGCATACGGCAGATCGAGGAAAACGCCGCCCGTCTCCGCCCGGCGGAGATCGAATGGTAAGCGCGCTCGACCGCAAGCTTGGCCGCGACCTGTGGCGGATCAAGGGACAGGCCGCGGCCATCGCGCTGGTGATCGCGGCCGGGGTGATGTCGCTGGTGACCATGACCGGTCTGGTCTCGACGCTGGAGGAAACCCGCGCCGCCTACTACGACCGCTACCGGCTTGCCGAGGTCTTCGTGCCCGCTGCCCGCGCCCCGGGAACGGTGGCCGACCGTCTGGGAGACATCCCGGGCGTGGCGGTGGTGGAGACGCGGGTCACCGGTCTCGGCACGCTGGACCTTCCCGACCTGACCCGGCCCCTGCCCGCGCGGTTCCTGTCGCTTCCGCCCTCGGGGCAACCGGCGCTGAACGCGGTGGTCCTGACCGGGGGGCGGATGCCGGACCCGGCGGCCGAGTCCGAAGCGCTGCTCCTCGACGGCTTCGCCAAGGCGCGCGGGATCGCGCCGGGGGACCGGCTGTCGGTGACACTGGCCGGGGTGAAGCGCCAGGTGCGGATCGTCGGCCGCGCGATGGCGCCGGAGTTCGTGTTCTCGACCGCGCCGGGAGAGATGGTGCCCGATGACGGACGGTTCGCCGTCCTGTGGATGGGACGCGCGCCCCTTGCCGCGACACTGGACCTCGACGGGGCCTTCAACGAGGCGCTCCTGACGCTGGCGCGCGATGCCGATCCGCGCGACGTCATCCGCGCCGTGGACCGGCTGATGGACCCCTGGGGGGGACAGGGGGCCTATGGGCTGGCGGACCTGCCGTCGAACCGGTTCGTCACGGAAGAGATCACCGGCCTGCGCGGCTCGGCGGTGATGGTGCCGCCGGTGTTTCTCGCGGTCGCGGTGTTCCTGCTCTACGTCGTGATCGCCCGCATGGTGCAGGCCGAACGCGAGCAGATCGGCCTGCTCAAGGCCTTCGGCTACACCAGCGCCGAGGTCAGTGCGCATTACGCCAAGCTGGTGATCGTGATCGCCGTGCTGGGCGCGCTGGTCGGCATCGCGCTCGGCGCCGTGTTCGGGCGCAGCATGGCGGGGCTTTACCAGCAGTATTACAAGTTTCCCTTCCTGGTCTTCCGGCTCGAACCCGCCACCTTCGCGCTGGGGATCGGCGTCGCGGTGGCGGCGGCGCTGGCCGCGGCCGCCCTCGTGCTGCGGCGGCTCTTCGCGCTGACGCCTGCCGTGGCCATGCGGCCGCCCGCCCCGGCGGACTATTCCGGGCTGGCGGGCCGGGCCGCGCGGCTGATGGCGTGGCTGGACCAGCCCGCCCGCATGGTCCTGCGCCGGGTGCTGCGCCAGCCGGGGCGAATGGCCGCCTCGGTCGCGGGGATCGCGGCGGGCATGGCGCTGGCCGGCGGGATGCTGACCGTGATGGACGGGTTCACGCGCGCCGTGGTCCTGAATTTCGAGGTCATCGACCGGTCCGACATGGCGGTCAGCTTCACCCGGCCGGTGTCCGGACAGGCGCTCTACGAACTCGCCCACCTGCCCGGCGTGCTGGCGGTCGAACCGCAGCGGTCCGCACCGGTCCGGTTCGAGGCCGGGCGCGCCAGTTATCGCGGCGCGGTCACCGGGCTCGACCGTGGTGCCGTCCTGAACCGTGCGGTCGGGACGGGGATGGAAACGCTCGACCCGCCGGAGGGCGGCATCCTGCTGTCGCGCCCCCTCGCCCGCATCCTGAACGCGGCTCCCGGGGACACGGTGACTCTGACGCTGCTCGACGGCGACCGCCGGACCCTGCGCGTGCCGGTCGCCGGGGTCGCGGACACCCTGATGGGCGCGCCCGCGTTCATGGAGATCGAGGCGCTCAATCGCGCGCTCGGCACGCCGGGTCAGGTGAACGGCGCGCTCCTGCGGGTCGATCCGCTGTCGGCGGACAACGTGCAGGCGGCCCTGAAGGACCGTCCGGGCGTCGCCGGTGTCTCGGTCAAGGCCGAGGCCCGCGCCGCGTTCCAGACGATGCTGGACAGCGGCGCGGGGGCGACGCGGTATTCAATGATGATCCTCGCCGCCGTGATTGCCTTCGGGATCGTCTACAGCACGGCCCGGATCGCGCTGTCCGAACGGTCCCGGGACCTGGCGTCACTGCGCGTGCTCGGCTTCACCGGCGGGGAAACCGCCTTCGTGCTGCTGGGCGAACTCGCGCTGGTCGTTCTGGTGGCACTCCCGCTGGGGGCCCTCGGCGGCGCGCTGCTGGCCAGTGCCATCGCCGCAGGGTTCTCGACCGACATCTACCAGATCCCCGCCACCCCCTCGCCCGCCAGTCTCGGCTTCGCGGCGCTGGCGGTGGTGATGCCCGCGCTCGTTTCGGGCGTTCTGGTCAGGATCGATCTCGCGCGGCTCGACCTCGTGTCCGCGCTCAAGACACGGGAGTAATCTCATGGCCCGTCGCGCCTCGCGCCCCCTTATGACCGTCCTCGCCGCGCTCCTGCTGGGGGCCGCCCTCGTCGCCGCCTTCTGGCCCCGCCCCTTGCTGGTCGACCTCGGAGAGGTCGGCACCGGTCCGCTGATCGTCACCATCGACGAGGACGCCCGGACGCGTGTCCGCGACGCCTATGTCGTCTCGACCCCGATCGCGGGACGGCTCCTGCGCGTCGAGGTCGAACCGGGAACCCCGGTGGTCGCGGGCGAAACCGTGGTGGCGCGCATGCTGCCGACCAATCCGGCGGCGCTGGACGTGCGGACCCGGGAACAGGCCAAGGCCGCCGTCGCGGCCGCCGAGGCCGCCCTGCAGGTGGCCGAGGCCGACCTCGAGAAGGCACGGATCGATGCCGACCTGGCCGAGACCGACCTGACCCGGACCCGCCGCCTGTTCGAGACCGGGACCGTGGCGCAAGCCGCGCTCGACCGGGCGGTCAGCGCCGAGCGGGCGGCCAACGCGACCCTCGACACCGCCCATGCCGCCATCGCCATGCGGGAGGCCGAAGTGCAGAACGCGCGCGCCCAGCTGATCGGGTTCGAGGACCAGGGGCTCGCCAGTGCCATCGGCCTCGGTGCCGACCCGGCCATTCCGGTCACCGCCCCGGCCTCGGGCCGCGTCCTGCGCGTCGTGCAGCAGTCCGAGACGACCCTGCCCGCCGGGGCACCGATCCTCGAGATCGGCGATACCGAGGGCGACCTCGAAGTGGTGGTCGACCTGCTTTCGACGGATGCCGTGCAGGTGCGGCCCGGCGCGCGCGTCATCATCACCAACTGGGGTGGCCCGCAGGACCTGTCGGGCCACGTGGACCGGATCGATCCGTTCGGCTTCACCAAGGTCTCGGCCCTCGGCGTGGAAGAGCAGCGCGTCACCGCCGTCATTGCCTTCGACGGTCCGCGCGAGGCGCGCACGGGCCTCGGACACGGGTTCCGCGTCGAGGCGCGGATCGTGGTCTACGAGAGCGGGTCCGCGACACGCGTGCCCGCAGCGGCCCTCTTCCGGGAAAGCAACGGCTGGGCCGCGTTCCGGATGGTGGACGGGCGCGCGGAAAAGCGCAGGGTCGAGATCGGCCGCAGCGACGGGGTCTGGACAGAGGTGCAGGACGGCCTTTCTTCCGGGGACACCGTGGTGCTCTATCCGCCTGCCGGGCTGGCAGACGGGCAGCGGATCGCGGTCCGCAGCATCGAGTAGGCGACACAAGGGCGAACGAGGAGCGCGCACGGGATGAACATGGCCGAATGGCTGATCCGGACAGCCGCAACCGGAGGCGACCGGCCGGCCCTGTTTCACGGTCGCGACTGCGTGGCGGACTACGCGGCCTTCCGGGATCGCGCGGCGGGCCTCGCGGCCCGGCTGGCGGCGCAGGGCATCCGGCCCGGAGACCGGGTTGCGCTCTTCACGCCGAACCGGCCCGACTACCTGATCGCGCTCTACGGCATCTGGATCGCCGGGGCGGCCGCGGTGCCGATCAACGCCAAGCTCCACCCGAAGGAAGCCGCGTGGATCCTGCAGAACTCGGGCGCGCGGCTCGTCTTCGTCTCGGGCGAGGCCGGGGCGACGCTCGGGACCTTGTCCGCCGTCCCGCAGATCGACATGGGCTCGGCCGCTTTCGCCGCCCTGATGCAGGGGCCACCGATGGCACCGGAACCCCGCGACGGCGGCGATCTGGCATGGCTCTTCTATACGTCCGGGACGACCGGGCGGCCGAAAGGGGTGCGGATCACGCACGGCATGCTGATGGCGACCTCGCTGGCCTACCCGGTGGACGTGGACACGGTCTCGCCCGGTGACGCCGCCCTCTATGCCGCGCCGATGACGCATGGCGCAGGGATCTATGCCCCGATCCACGTCCGGATGGGCGCGCGGCACGTCGTCCCCGTGTCGGGCGGCTTCGATCCGGCCGAGGTGCTGGACCTTGCCGAGGCCTGCGGACCGGTCTCGATGTTTCTCGCGCCGACGATGCTGCGACGGCTGACCGATGCCGCGACCGCCAGCGGACGGCGGGGGGACGGCATCCGCACCGTCGTCTATGGCGGCGGGCCGATGTACCTGGCCGACATTACCGAGGCGGTGGACTGGTTCGGTCCGCGCTTCGTGCAGATCTACGGGCAGGGTGAGTGCCCGATGGCGATCACCGCCCTGTCGCGGGACGAGGTCGCGGACCGCGCGCATCCGGACTGGCGCGACCGCCTCGGCTCGGTCGGACGGGCCCAGTCCGTGGTCGAAGTGGCAGTGGTCGATCCGGCCCTGCGCCCGGTGCCGCCGGACACGCCGGGCGAGATCGCCGTGCGCGGCCTTCCGGTCATGCCGGGCTACTGGGAGAACCCGGAGGCGACCGCCAAGACCCTGCGCGACGGGTGGCTGATGACCGGGGATGTCGGCCGGCTGTCGGCGGACGGCTACCTGACGCTCGTCGATCGCTCGAAGGATGTCATCATCTCGGGCGGCTCGAACATCTACCCGCGCGAGGTCGAGGAGGTGTTGCTGACCCACCCGGACGTGGCCGAGGTCTCGGTGGTGGGCCGTCCCCACCCCGACTGGGGCGAGGAAGTCGTCGCCTTCGTCGTGACCCGCCCCGGAACGGAGCTGGACGAGGCGGCGCTCGACGCCCTCTGCCGGGCCGAGATCGCGCGGTTCAAACGTCCCAAGGCCTATGTCGCGGTGCCGGAGCTGCCGAAGAACAATTACGGCAAGGTCCTGAAGACCGACCTCCGTGCCCGGCTCCAGGACCCGGAAACGGGGTGACCCAGTGCCGCGAAAGCGGGCAGGACGCGGCAAGAACGGAAGAAAAGCGACCAGACTGTCCTGAAAACGACGCATCGGGTAGGACTCGGACCGTGGATGCGTTAGGGTGTCGTCATCCCCATTCTGCAAGACGTGACCGCCGCTGTGTCGCTTGGCGGCGCATGCCCATACGAGGAGACTGCTGATGTTCTACGAGATGATCGGATTTGCCACATCGCAGGGCGACGTGACCGAGTCCCACCTGCCGGAGATCGATCTCGACAAGGCCGCCCTGCTGCTCGACTTCGACGGCGTTCTGGCGGACATCGCCGAGACGCCCGACCAGGTTCAGGTCCCCGACGACCTGCCGGGGCTGCTGGACGCGCTCGTCGAGCGGACAGGCGGCGCGACGGCGGTGATTTCCGGCCGCGCGCTGGCCGTGCTGCAGGACATCCTCCCGGACTTCAAGGGCACCCTGATGGGCTGCCACGGGGCCGAGGTGGCCGGCGCGGGAGAGGTCCGTGGCTACGCGCCCCCGGATGCCCGGCACGTCGCTGCCGTGATCGGCATGGTGCAGGGCTATGGACTGACCGACCCCGCCTATGCCGTCGAGGCCAAGCCGACCGGCGTCGTGCTGCACTTCCGGCGCAAGCCCGAGCTGCGCGGCTCGGCCTACCGCTTTCTGGAAGCCGCGATCCACGACCTGCCGGGGTTCGAGATCCACTATGCCAAGATGGCGCTGGAGATCCGGCCTGCCGGCGTGTCGAAGGGCAGCGCCGTCGAACGGCTGATGCAGGACGCGCCCTTCGCCGGACGCCGGCCGCTCTATGCCGGGGACGATACGTCGGACGAGGAGGCCTTTGCGCTGGTCAATGCGGCGAACGGGCTTTCGGTGAAGGTCGGCGAAGGGGACACCTGCGCGCATTTCCGGACGCCCGATCCGGCGACCCTGCGCGCGGCCCTGGCAACGCTGATCCGGGACTGACCGCCTAGAGCCCCGGCACCGGGCGCAGAGGCCCGCGATCCAGACGCCAGATCTCGGGTCCGTCCGCCGGGAAGAGCGACCGGACCAACGGATCGTGCCCCGGCACGATGAGCGACGGCGCCGAGGCGAGGGCGCGCAGGCGGTTGAAGCCGCGCAGCATGTCCTCGGCATCGACCACGATCGGGAACAGCTTCCGCGACACCCAGTTCTCGTAGTAATGCGCCGCGTCGGAGGCGAGGCACAGCCAGCCCGCCGCCGTCCGCACCCGGACCGCCTGCAACCCGCGCGAGTGGCCGCCGATGCGGTGGACGGTGACGCCCTCGGCCACCTCGCCATCGCCCTCGTGGAACACCAGCCGTCCGCCATGGAGGCGCCGCACCGCCTCGCAGACATGCTCCCCTGTGAACGGCATGCGCAGCACGTCGTGGCACATGCAGGGGCCGGTGGCATAGGCCATCTCGGACGCCTGAAGATGCAGGGTCGCGTCGGGGAACAGCGCCAGCCCGCCCGCGTGGTCATAGTGCAGGTGGGTGACGATCACGGTGTCGATGCTTGCGGGATCGAGGCCGAGCGGCCGGATCGCCTCGCGCGGGTCCTGCAGGATCGGACGCCCGCGCTGCTGCGCCTCCGCGGCGTCGTAGCCCGTATCGACGAGGATCACCCGGCCGTTGCGGCGCAGGACCCAGAGGAAATAATCCATGGCGTGCGGGGTGGCGTGGTCCGCGTCGAACAGGAAACTGTCCGCGCGCGTGCGGCTGTTGCGCTCGGCGTAGCGGACCGCGAAGACGTCCCATTCTGCCATCTTGTGTCCCGCCCTCCTCCGTCGCGCCCGGTGGGTACGGCCCGGCTCCGCAAAGGCTTGCCGGACCAGTGCCTTTCGGTAGTCTGCACCGAAGGGAGGCCACATGCCAGACTTTCGTATTGCCGTGTTCGAGGGCGACGGCATCGGTCGCGAGATCATGGCGCCGACACTGCGCCTGCTGGACGGGATGGCCCGGCAGTCGCAGACGTGGCGGATGTCCTTCGACATGCTGCCCGGCGGGGCACAGTGCTACTCGGAGACCGGCGAGGCGTTGCCGGCAGCCTCGGTCGAGACCGCGCGGCGGGCCGACGCGATCCTTCTCGCGGCGATGGGCCTGCCCGATGTCCGCTATCCGGATGGCACCGAGATCACGCCCCAGATCGACCTGCGCAAGATCCTCGGGCTTTACGCCGGGGTGCGCCCAGTCCGGGTCACACCCGGTCTGCCGACCCCGCTGGCCGCGGCGCGGGATCTCGACTTCGTCCTGATACGTGAAAGCACGGAGGGGCTCTTTGCCTCGGTGGGCGAGGTCGAGGCCGACGAGGCGCGCGAAACCCTGAAGATCACGCGCGCCGTGACGGAGAAGGTCAGCCGCTTCGCCTTCGACCTCGCCCGTCAGCGCAAGGCGGACGGTCGCGGCCCGGGCCGCGTGACCTGTGTCGACAAGGCCAACGTCTTTCCTGCCTTCGCCTTCTTCCGCTCGGTCTTCGACGACGTCGCCCGCGAGTATCCCGACATCGAGGCGACCCATGCCTACGTCGATGCCACCGCACTCTGGATGGTGACGCAACCCGGGCGTTTCGACGTGATGGTCACCGAGAACATGTTCGGCGACATCCTGTCCGATCTCGGGGCGGGGCTGATGGGCGGTCTCGGCTTCGCGCCCTCGGCCGACATCGGGGACGATCATGCGGTGTTCCAGCCCTGTCACGGCACCGCGCCGGACATTGCCGGGCGCGGCATCGCCAACCCCTTCGCCATGATCCTGTCGGCGGCGATGATGCTCGACTGGCTCGGCGAGACACACGGCCATTCCCCCCTGCGCGCGGACGGGGCGCGCCTGCGGCAGGCCGTCGAGCGCGTGATCGCCGAAGGCCGGGTCCGCACCGCGGACATGGGCGGCACGGCGACGACGGACGAGGCCGCGGCCGCCGTGGCGGAGGCCCTCGGGTGATCCGGGTCGGGGTCCTCGGGGCGGGGTATTTCGCCCGGTTTCACCATGACGCCTGGACCCGGCTGGGCAACGCGCAGCTTGTCGGGATCGCCGACCGGGATCCGGCCCGCGCGCGCGGCGGCCCGGCCCAGGGCTACGAAAGCCTGCCCGCGCTGATCGACGGGGCGGCGCCTGACCTGCTCGACATCGTGATCCCGCCGGACGGGCATCTCGAGGCGATCCGCACCGCGCTCGACGCGGGCCTGCGCTGGATCATCTGCCAGAAGCCCTTCTGCCGCGACCGGGACGAGGCCGCCCGCGCCACGGAGATGGCCGAGGCCGCGGGCGCGACCCTGATCATCCACGAGAACTTCCGCTTTCAGCCCTGGTACCGCACTCTGAAGCAGGCGCTCGACGCCGGACGGATCGGCGATGTCCTGCAACTCACCTTCCGGATGCGCACCGGCGACGGACAGGGTCCGGACGCCTACCTCGACCGTCAGCCCTATTTCCAGACGATGGAGCGGTTCCTGATCCACGAAACCGCCGTCCACTGGATCGACACCTTCCGGTTTCTTCTTGGACCGGCGGACGGGCTCTATGCCGATTTGCGCCGCATGAACCCAGCGATCGCGGGCGAGGATGCGGGCTACCTGCTGTTCGACTACACCGACGGGCGGCGGGCCCTATTCGACGGCAACCGGCTGCTGGACCACGGCACCGAGACACCGCGTCTGACCTTCGGCGAGGCGCTTGCCGAGGGCACCGGGGGCAGCATCGCGCTGGCCGGGGACGGTGCGCTGACGATCCGGCGGGCCGGGACGGTCGAGGGCAGCCTGCTCCTGCCGCCCCGCAGATGGCCCGGGTTCGCCGGGGATTGCGTTCATGCGTTGCAGGCGCATGTCCTGAACCACATCACGGACGGCACACCGCTGGAGAACACGGCGCGGGAGTATCTCGGCGTCCTCGATATCGAGGCCGCCGCGTATCGCAGCGCGGAACGGCGTGCGCGCGTCGCGCTCTGACCCCCGGACAGCAGGAGGGGGCCCGAAGGCCCCCTCGCCGGTCTAGTTTCCATAGGCAACCGCTGGCAGCCATGTTGCTAGGGCCGGGAACATGAAGACGATCGCCAGGCCCAGCAATTGCAGCATCACGAACGGGATGATGCCCTGGTAGATGTGTGCAAGCGTGACGCCCGGCGGACAGACCCCCTTCAGGTAGAAGAGCGCGAAGCCGACCGGTGGTGTCAGGAACGATGTCTGCAGCGTCACCGCGACGAGGATCGCGAACCATACGACGGACGGGTCCCGCACCGTGTCGAAACCGGGCACGGCCAGCTCGAGGCCATGAATGATAGGCAGCATCAGCGGCATGATGATGATCGTGATCTCGATCCAGTCGAGCAGGAAGCCCAGCAGGAACACGATGAACAGGATGAACATCACGGTCATGTACGGGTCCGAGAAGGCATTGCCGACGAGGTGCTCGATGATCTCGTCCCCGCCGTAGCGCCGCAGCACGTAGGCGAAGAAGTTGGCCGCGAGGAAGATGCCGACGATGTAGCCCGCGGTATTGAGCGTCGAGCGGCTGACTTCCTTCAGAACCTTGTAGCTGAGCTTGCCGTTCAGCGCCGCGAGGATCGTCGCCCCGAGCGCGCCGAGCCCCGAGGCCTCGGTCGGCGTGGCGAAGCCCGCGAAGATCGAGCCCAGCACGAGCAAGATCAGGAACATGGGCGGCACGACGGCGAGCAGCACGTCCTTGACCACGTCCCAGCCGACCTCCTCGGTCTTTTCCGGGGCCGGCATCGCCTTGGGGTTCACGAGGCCGTAGATCACGATGAACACGATGTAGAGCGCACCGAGGATCAGGCCGGGGAACAGGGCGCCCATGAACAGGTCACCCAGCGAGATCGCCAGCTGGTCCGACATGATCACAAGCATGATCGATGGCGGGATCAGGATGCCGAGCGTTCCGGCCGAGGCGATCGTGCCGGTGGCGATGGGCTTCGAGTAGTTCTGCTGCATCATCTGCGGCAGCGCCATCAGTCCCAGCAGCGTCACCGAGGCCCCGATCACGCCGGTCGAGGCCGCGAGGATGATCCCGATCAGCAGAACGGTCAGCGACAGGCCGCCCTTCAGCCCGCCGAAGAGCTTCTGCATCGAGTTCATCATCCGCTGCGCCACGCCCGACTGGTCGAGCATGAGGCCCATGAAGATGAACATCGGCAGCGCCACCAGCACCGGGTTCTTGACGATGTTGCCGAACAGGCGGCCCGACAGCGCGCCGAGGCGCTGGTAGTCGATGCCGGTGCGGTCGAACTCGATGATACCCCGGAACTCGGCGCGGAACGGGTCGAGGAAGATCTCGGCCACCAGCGCGAAGACGAGGCTGACCCCGACGAGGGCAAAGGCCACCGGCACGCCGCGGAACAGCATGATGATGAACGTGAGGAACATCAGCGCGACGGCGAGTTCGTTCAGGGTCAGGACCTGACCGATCAGTTCAAGCAGGACCATGCGATCAGCCCTCCGCCTTGGAGCCGCGATCCATCAGGCGGGCAGCGCCGATGACGAGGACAGTGAGAGCGACCGTGATGAGGATGGTGTACTTGATCTCTTCCGAGCCGAGCTCGCCGTGGCCGAAGATCCAGTGCCGCCCCAGGTCGCGGTCGCTGACCTCGGCCGGGGTGGTCAGGCGCAACGCCCACCAGATCGCGTAGAAGGCCACCAGGTTCAGGGCGAACATCGTCGAGGGCAGCGCATAGAGCAGCTGCTTCCAGAGCACCGGGCGCGTCAGGCGCTTCAGGAACCGGACATAGGCCGCCCAGCAGGCTGCCGCGATGAACAGGAACGACACGTTCATGAACACCTTGAGCATCCACAGATTGTGCAGGCCGTTCGGGCTGTCCGAGCCTTCGTCGGCGATGTACGAACTGATCGCGTAGTGAACAGTGATGTCCCAGCTCAGCAGGATGAAGGGCAGGAACAGCCACGCGAGCCCGAAGATCTCGATCCGGGTCTGTTTTTCGCGCGGGTAGTTGTCGAAGAAGATGTCGACGCGCACGTGGCTGCCGGTCGTCACCGCGTAGCCGATGCCCGTCAGCACCGCCGCGCCATAGACCCACCACTGGAAGTCGTCGAGCCAGGCCTGGTTCATCCCGGCGCCGCGCAGCACCACCTGGGCGCAGATCGCGAGCATCAGGAACGGGAACAGCCACGCGAAGAAGTTGGATATCCGGACGATCACCCGATCGCCTCTGTTGTGCTCCGCCCGCCCGACTTCGCCGGGGTCGGACAGCTGCACCAGTTCGTCTGCCGGTTTCATCACGGATCCGAATCTTGAGGGAAAGACAGGCCGCGCGGACAGGCTTGTCCGGCGCGCGACAGGGAGCCGGGGCGGAAGAACCGCCCCGGCGTCCGGGCCATCAGGCCCCGATCAGTTGCGCGGACGCGGCAGGTAGATGTTGTCCGACCAGATCTTGTAGCCGGCACGGTACTCCTGCAGGTCGTCCCAGACCTTCTTGAAGAACGGGTCCTCGGCTGCGAGCTCGGCCGCAACCTCGTTCCAGGTCGCCTCGAAGGTCTTCAGGATTTCCGGATCCCAGTTCTTGATGGTCACGCCCTTGTTCTCGACGTTGTCCACCATCGCCGCGTAGTTGGTGGCTTCACCTTCGGCGTAGTTGGTGGTGACGTTCGCGAGGCAGGCCACCTCGATCTGGTTCTGGCTGCGCTCGTCGAGCTCGTCCCAGCGATCCTTGTTGATCAGCAGTTCGAACAGGGTCGCCGGCTGATGCCAGCCCGGGAAGTAGTTGAACTTCGCGATCTGGTAGAAGCCGAGGTTCGCGTCGATCCGCGGCATCGAGAACTCGGTCGCGTCGATCGCGCCGCGCTCGAGCGCCGGGAAGATGTCGCCGCCGGCGAGCAGCGAGGTCGAGACGCCAAGGCGCTGCATCACTTCGGCGCCGAGGCCGAAGAAGCGCATGTTCAGACCCTGCAGGTCCTCCAGCGAGTTGATCTCCTTGCGGAACCACCCCGAGGTCTCGGGCGCGATGATGCCACAGGGCATGACGTGGACGTTGTAGCCCGCCTGATCATACATCTCCTGGAACAGCGCGGCGCCGTCGTCGTAGAGCATCCAGCCGAGGAATTCGCCGGCTTCCGGGCCGAACGGCACGGCGGCGAACAGCGACGCGGCCGTGATCTTGCCCTGCCAGTAGCCCGAGGTCGTGTAGGCTGCATCCACCGAGCCGTTCGAGACCGCGTCGAGGGCCTCCAGCACCGGAACGAGTTCACCCGGATCGAAGTGCTCGAACTCGACGCTTTCCGAGATCGAGTTGATCTTTTCGACGAAGTCGACGCCCGCCGTTCCGAGGATCGGCAGGTTCTTTCCGAAGGCCGAGGTCATCTCGAAGGTTTCCTGCGCCTGGACGCCGGTTGCCGCAACGGCAACGGCCCCGGCAACAGCCAGAGTCTTGAATTTCATGGTGGTCCTCCCAGTCTTTCTCCCCCAAGTGGTAATTTTTTCTTACCGCTTGGAAGGTAAGCCTTAACGCGTTGCTTCGTGAAATGCACCTGCTTTTTTGTGCTCTCCGGCGCAATTTTATTGCAGACCCATCCCGCAAGCAGAAGAACACGGAAAAATCCGTCTGAAAAGGACGGATTCGTCCCTGCCCGCGGACACCGGGCGGCGCGTGCCTCGACAGGGTCCCCCGGCGCGATATCTGCCCCGACATGGTGTTCTTCCTGACCCCCTCGACCGTCCTCAATCGCTCGGTCCTCGAAACCCGCCGGCTGCCGAAGCGCATCTTCGACCGAGGGCAGACCGTCATTCCGCGCGGCGGGGTCTTCACCCGCGTGTTCTGGCGCTTCGTCTTCGAGCATGTGCTGACGCGCTACCTGATCGCGCTGCTTCCGTTTCCGGCGCTGCTGATCGCCTTTCCGGACATGGCGCTGCCGATCTCGCAGGCGCCGCTCTTCATGTTCGCGGCCGTCTACCTGGTCGAGACCCGGTTGCTGGCCGTGCCGAAAGACAAGCGTGACGCCCTGATCCCCGAGGCCGATGCCGCGCGCGCCCTCGACGCGCTGGCCGCGCGGGGGCGGGGTGTGCTGCAACGGATCGCCGCCGATGCGGGCCTGACCACTGGTGACCTGCACCTCGTGATCGAGCAGTCGCCGCTTGCCCGGGTCGCGCCGTTTACCCTGGTCTCGGTGCAGGTCGACGGGGATGCGCCGCACCTCATGGACCTGACCGCGTCGCAGCGGGACATGATCGCGACGTCCCTCTTCGACGACGACCTGACCGAGCGGACCCTGCAGCGGACGAACCTGCGCGAGAACCTCTTCCTGCGGGACGTGGCCTTCGATGCGGGCACGGTGTCGGCCCATGCCCGGCTCGCAGCACTTGCCCGGGCCCGCGCGTCCTAACCGTCCAGCAGGATCACGCGCCCGTAGCCCGGCGCCCGTGCGGGTGCTGTGGGGACCGCCCAGAGAACCGGAATGCGTCCGGGCGGCGGCAGATCGGCGTCGAGGTCGGTCAGGACCACGATCATGGCCGGGCCGAGGTCCGCCGCAGCCGCCAGCACCGGGCCGAAATCGGTGCCGCCATCGCGCGCCAGCCGCAGGGCCGCGATCTGCTCCGGGCCCCGGCGGGGGTCCAGCACCTCGGTCACGCGCACGCTCTCGTCAAAGCCCAGCAGATGCACCTCGGCCCCGCTGCGGGCGGCGATCCGGACGATCTCGGCGGCGAAGCGCGCCAGGACTGCGTCCGAGACCGAGGAGGACATGTCGAGGCCGACCGCCAGACGCGGCCTGCGATCGGTGCGCCGCAGGCCGGGTTCGAACACCGGCTCTGGCCGCCTGTCCTGCCGGGCGCTCGCATCCCGCGCCAGCCAGCCGCGTGCGGGGCGAGCGGTCGTGCGGCGGGGCGTTTCGATCAGCGCATCGGCGAGGCTGGCCCTGAGCAGGCGCTCCCACGGCGTGCGGGTCTCGGGCAGGTCGCCCAGACGATAGCCGAGCGCCCCGATCCCGCGTCCGGCCTGTCGCCCGGCCGCCAGCGCGCGGGCCACCCGGTCCTGCCAGTCGGCGGCCCCGTCGGCCCCGGTCCCGTCCGGCCCGGCCTCGGGGTGCAGGTCGCCCTCGAACCCTTGCCGCGCGGCATAGGCGCGGGCCCGCTCGGCGGCCTCGCCGCGCCCCGTGCCGCCGCCATCGGTGAGGGCGAGGAACAGGCGCTCGGCATCCCAGCCGGTCAGGGCCTCGGGAACGGAAGACGGCCGGTGCAACGCCTCCGCGACCAGCGTGCTGGCTTGCACGGCGGGGCGTGGCAGGGCGTAACCGGCCGCGAGAAGGGTGTCGTTGATCAGGCCGTCCGCCGCCAGGGTGAAGAGGGCCAGATCCGCCTGCCCGCCCAGCCGGTCCCGCAGCGCCTGCGCCCGCGCGCCGTGCCGGAAGGCGACGTGCAGGATGTGGTGGGCCGACAGACCGACCTGTTCGGGCAGCGACAGGGCCTCGAACCGGGGCCCGTACAGGATCGTGTCGCCCCGCGTCTCGGCCAGCCCGGTGTCGACGTCGCGGTGGCGGCACCAGAGCGCGAGCACCGCGAGGGCCGGGTCGGTTTCGGCAAGCTGCTGCAGGGCACGCGCCGCCCGGACCGAGTGCATCAGCCGAGGCCCAGCGCCGCCCGCTCCTCGGCATAGGCGGCGTAGGCGGGCGAGTCGAGAAAGGCGTCCGCCAGCCCCAGGTCGAGCCCGCGCCGGATCAGAGTCTCGAACCCGTAGGTGGTCAGTTCGGCCAGCGGAAGGCTGCGGAAGACCGGCTCGTCCCGATGCGCGGCGAGGTGCCGAAGCCCCGCGAGGCTGTCGATGACGCGCGGCGCGGTCGTGGCATCGAGGGCGGCGATCAGGCCATAGATCAGGGCATGCAGCCCGTGCAGCGTGGCCGGATAGAGCGCCCAGCGCTCGCGCTCGGGGACGGCCAGCATCTCGGCCACCTGCACCGACGCGGCGATGTCGGCAGCCACCAGCGCGAACTCGGCCGCGACCGCCTCGCCCACCGTTCCCGCGACGAGGATGCGCCTGACCGGTCCATCCGGAACCGCGCGCAGGATGGTGCTGACACGTTCCCAGCTGCGTGGCGTGGCCATGATCGCATCGCCGGCCGCCAGCGCGCGCTCGGACGTGTCGAGCAGGTCCGGCCGCGTCTTGAGGAACGCGATCACGGTCGGATGCAGCCCGCGCGGCACGGCGTACCCGTCGAGCCAGTCGTTGGCCTCGGCCTCGACGACGAGGTGCACCAGCCGGTCCGACAATCCGGTTCCCATCTCGTGGGCGACCGCGCCATCCTCGACCCGGTTACCCGCCGCGACGAGAAAGACCGAGGGCGGCAGCCGGTGCCGCCCGACCCGGCGCTCCTGCAGCAGGCCGTAGACGGTCGGTTGCAGCCAGGGCGCGGCGGCGGTGAGTTCGTCGAGGAACAGGATGGCCGGGCGATCCTCGTCGGGCAGATCCTCCGGGCGGTACCAGACGGTCTTGCCGGCCTCGTGATCGTAATAGGGCAGGCCGCGAAGGTCCTGCGGCTCGATGGTGGTCAGGCGCAGGTCGACCAGCTCGGCCCCGACCTCGGACGCGAGTTGCGCCACGATCTGGCTTTTGCCGACGCCGGGCCGCCCGTGCAGCATGAAGGCGGTGGTCAGATGCCCGTCCTGCTGGGCCGTCCAGCCTGCCCGCAGAACCTCCAGCGCCCGGCCGGCGGACACCCGCATCGCATTGATCGTCATGACCGCGTCCTCCCTCTGGCCGGAAACCTGTGTCGGCGCGCGGCCAAGTCGAGAGCGGGGCTTGCACCCGACGGCAATTGCGCCAGTCTCGGCCCCGAGACGACGGGGAGCGAGAGATGTTCGATCTGATCCTGCGCGGCGGCACCGTGGGCACGGCCGACGGGTGTTACGAGGCGGATGTTGCGATCCGGGACGGGCGCATCGCGGCGGTGGGCACCGGCCTCGGCCCCGCGTGCGAGACGCTCGACGCCGATGGCAGGCTGATCCTTCCGGGCGGCGTCGATCCGCACTGCCACATCGAACAGGTCTCCGGCATGGGCCTGATGAACGCCGACACGTTCGAGACCGCGACCGCCTCCGCGGCGATGGGCGGAACGACGACGGTCATTTCCTTCGCGGCGCAGGCCAAGGGGCAACGGCTGCGCGATGCGGTCGCCGACTATGCCGCGCGCGCGCGGCGCGGGGCACACATCGACCATGCGTTCCACATCCTGATCTCGGACCCGACGGTGCCCGACCTGGCGGCGGACCTTGCGGCACTCGCCGCCGCGGGGCACCGGTCGATCAAGGTCTTCACCACCTACAACATCGGCCTCGACGACCGCGCGTTGATGGACGTGCTGGCGGCCGCCAAATCGGCAGGCGCGCTGACCTGCATCCATGCCGAGAACGACGGTCTGATCGGCTGGACCAAGTCCCGGCTGCTGGAGGACGGGCACCATGCCCCGAAGCACCACGCGCTCAGCCATCCCCGCCTCGCCGAGATCGAAGCGGTCGAGCGCATGTGCCGCTTTGCCGAGTTCCTCGATACCCCGGTGATGCTGTTCCACATCTCGACCGCCGAGGGGGTGGCCGCCGTCCGGGCCGCGCGCGGACGCGGGGTTCCGGTCTGGGCCGAAACCTGCCCGCATTACCTGCTGATGACCGGCGAGGTGCTGGACCGACCCGGACTGGAGGGCGCCAAGGTCATGTGCTCGCCGCCGCAGCGGACAGGGGCGGATCAGGAGGCCCTGTGGCAGGGACTGGCCCGGCGCGACCTCGAGGTGATCTCGTCAGACCACGCGCCCTACCGCTACGACGAGACCGGCAAGCTGACCGCCGGACCGGGCGCGCGGTTCGACCAGATCGCCAACGGTCTGCCGGGGCTCGAGACACGGCTGCCGCTGCTGTTCAACGCGATGGTGTCGCGCGGCGGGCTAGGGATCGAGGCGTTCGTGGACCTGACCGCGACCCGGCCTGCGCGCCTTTACGGTTTGCCGTCCAAGGGTCGGATCGCGCCCGGCTGCGATGCGGACCTCGTGATCTGGGACCCGGCCCGGCAGCACCGCTACGACGAGAACGACCTGCACGACAACGTCGGCTACAACCCATGGGCCGGGATCAGGGTGACGGGCTGGCCGGACACGGTAATCCAGCGCGGCGCGGTGATTGCCGCCGCGGGCCTGCTGCGGGCCGCGCCGGGACAGGGCCGCTGGCTGCCGCGCGCATTGGCCACCCTGCCGACCGGCCGCCCCGCAGCCGAAGTCGCGTACCTGGAGAGCGAGACATGACCACACCGCAGAGGCCCGAGGGGCCGGTGCACCTGACGATCACGTTCCTCTACTACAAGGACGTTCCCCGCGCGCAGGCGTTCTATGAACAGGTGATGGGCTTCCCGCTCGCCATCGACCAGGGCTGGACGAAGATCATGGCGATCGGCGGGGGCGCGCATGTCGGTCTCGTGGACGAAAGCCGGGGGATGCACAGGTGGGCCGAGACCCGGCCGGTTCAGCTCTGCATCCGGGTCGCGGACGTGGACGGCTGGTATGCCTACGCGCAGGCGCTGGATCTGCCGAACCTGTCGAAGCTCTTCGAGAACGACCAGCTCGGCATCCGCGCCTTCGTCTTCGACGATCCCGAGGGCTACCAGATCGAGGTGCAGACCGCGACGAGGCCGGGCGCATGAGCCGCGCGATCCACGTGCTGAACCCGAACTCCTCGACCGAGGTGACGGCGCGGATCGATGCTGCGCTGGCCCCGTTCCGCCGCTTCGGGGTGCCGATCCACTGCCACACCCTGCCCGAGGGACCGCCCGGGATCGAGGATCAGGCCCAGGCCGACGAGGTCGTCGCCCCGCTGCTGCGGCAGGCGGCCGCGCTGGAGGGCGACGCCGCCGCCTTCGTGATCGCCTGTTTCGGCGATCCGGGACTGCACGCGCTGCGGGCGCGCACGTCGGTGCCGGTGCTGGGCATTCAGGAATGCGCGGTGCTGACCGCGATGACGCGCGGACACCGCTTCGGCATCCTCGCCATCCTGCCCGCCTCGATCCCGCGCCACCTGCGCAGCCTCGGGGCGATGGGCGTGCTGCCGCGCGTCGCGGGCGACCGGGCGCTGAACCTCGGCGTCGCCGAGCTTGGCGACCGGCAGCGGACCCTTGCGCGCATGGCGGAGGTGGGCGAAACCCTGCGCGACCGCGACGGGGCCGAGGTGCTGATCCTCGGATGCGCGGGCATGGCGAGCTATCGCGCCGATCTGGAACAGGCCATCGGGCTGCCGGTCATCGAACCGTGTCAGGCGGCGGTCGGCATGGCCCTGGCCCGGATCGCGCTGGAGGAAAAGGACGAGACATGAGACTGGACGAAACCGCCAAGGGCGTCTTCACGATCGCGGTGACCCCGTTCCTGCCGGACGGGGCGCTGGACCTCGACAGTGTCGACCGGATGGTCGATTTCTATGTCGAAAAGGGCGCAACCGGCCTGACCATCCTCGGGATCATGGGCGAGGCGGGCAAGCTGTCGGCGGAGGAATCGCTTGCCGTCATCCGCCGCGTCGTGGCGCGCACCGATCTGCCGGTGATCGTGGGCGTGTCGTCGCCGGGCTTCGCCGCGATGGGCGCTCTCGCCGCCGCCGCGATGGACGCCGGGGCGGCCGGGGTCATGGTCGCACCGCCCGCCAGCCTGAAGTCCGACGACCAGATCGTCGGCTACTACCACACCACCGCCGAGACGCTGGGCGATGCGCCTTTCGTGCTGCAGGACTTCCCGCTGGTCACCAATGTCTATGTCCCGCCGAAGGTCATCCTGAAGGTCGTCGAGGACTGTCCGACCTGCGTGATGCTGAAGCACGAGGACTGGCCGGGACTCGACAAGATCTCAACCCTGCGGGCGGCGTCGGACGCCGGTGCGCGGCGGATCTCGATCCTGTGCGGCAACGGCGGGCAGTTCCTGCTGGAGGAAATGCTGCGCGGAGCCGATGGCGCGATGACCGGCTTCGCCTTCCCCGAGATGATGGCGGATGTCGTGGCGGCGGTGACAGCGGGCGATGAAACCCGCGCCCGGGATATCTTCGATGCCTACCTGCCGCTTGTCCGCTACGAGAGCCAGCCGGGCCTCGGCCTCGCCATCCGCAAGTACACGCTGGCCCGGCGCGGCGCGATTGCGCACGCGACCTTGCGCAAGCCGGGCGCACCGCTCAACGCGAAGGGCATCGCCGAGGTCGAGACGCTGATCGCCCGGCAGGACGCGCGGCTCGCCGCCCTCGGGTAACGGCGGCGCTGGCACGGGACACGCGGCGGGCTATGTCACGGCAGGACAGCCCACGCAGGCCCGGACCGCTGAAACTCAGGCGGTCCGGCCTGCGTGGATACCTTTCACGACCCGGAGAAAGGACCCCTGCATGACCCGTTTCGCCCGCGCCCTGCCCCTGATTGCCGCCGCCCTTCTGCTGGGCGGCGCGGTTCCCTTCGACAGCTGGCGGGAACAGCGGTTCTCGCTGCTGTCGAG
>JAUIAU010000132.1 GCA_030425185.1 Alphaproteobacteria bacterium | reverse complement strand
GGCATCGCGGCGAGATACCAGAGCGCCACCAGCCCGGCGACGACGGTCAGGACGGCGAGTGCGTTTCGGATCATGCCCCGGCCTCCCCTGCCCCGGTCCTCAGCGCGCCGTCGGCCAGACGATCAGCGCCACCGCGACCACGCCCAGCACGATCCCGGCCCATTGCAGCGGCATCGGACGCTCCGCGAAGAGCAGCACCGCGATCAGCGTCGCGGCCACCAGTTGCAGCACCGCCGACACCGAGATGGCGATGGCCATGCCGCTTTCGCGCATCAGCCGCACCATCATCAGGTTGCCCAGCGAGTAGAGCAGCAGCGCGCCCCCCAGCATGCCCCAGCCGGTGCCCCCGACATAGGCCCGCAGCGCGGCGCTCGCGCTCAGGAAGACGCCCATCGTGGCTCCGAGCCACACCAAAGAGCCCCCGGTCATTCGTGATCGCTCTGCTCCTCACCTGAACCCGTCCCGTGCGGCGCCCCCGGTGCCCGGTGCCACGCCATCCTGATTTCCGGCACGCCGTCGCCCCGCCCCTCCGGCCGGGTCTCGACGGCCACGAAGCCCTCGCGGGCGTAGAAACGGTGCGCCTCGGTGTTGGGCGCGTGGGTCCAGAGCTGGACGAAGTCCCGCCCCGCCTTGACCCGGTCGACCAGCGCCTTGCCGTATCCCCGGCCCCGCCGCGCGACGTAGAGGCCGTGGATCGTCGCGGTCTCCGGCTCGAAAGACAGGTAGCCCGCCACCGGGTCGCCGATCACCCAGGCCTCGCGCGCGGGCAAGCCCTCGGACAGCAGGCGCGCCAGTTCCGCCTCGTCCGGGGCCTCGGCGGGCATCCAGTCCTTCTCGGCCAGCCAGCCCGCGACGATTCGGGCACAGGCCGGCCCGTCCGCGGCCACGGCGCGGCGGATCGGGGGAAGGGTCACCGAGGCCTCAGCCATGGCGCGTCCCCGGCCCCGCACCGACACCGGCACCGACCGGATACCGACGCGATACCGACGTGATACCGACGCGGCGAACGGTGCTCATCGACCCGCCCTCTCAGTCATCGAGATGCCCGGCCCGCAGGCCCTCGCGCACCCGGTGCGCGACCTCGATGAACTCGGGACTGTCGCGGATTTCCAGCGGCCGCTCGGGCGGCAGCGGGCTGTCGATCACGTCGGTGATCCGGCCCGGACGCGGGCTCATCACGACGATCTTGGTGGACAGGAAGACCGCCTCCGGAATCGAGTGCGTCACGAACCCGATCGTCTTGCCCGTGCGCCGCCAGAGCGCCAGAAGCTGCTCGTTCAGTCGGTCGCGCACGATCTCGTCGAGCGCGCCGAAGGGCTCGTCCATCAAGAGGATATCGGCGTCGAAGGCCAGCGCGCGGGCGATGGAGGCGCGCTGCTGCATGCCGCCCGACAATTGCCAGGGGAACTTCTTCTCGAACCCGGTCAGTTCGACCAGCTCCAGCACGCGGGCCACGCGGCTCGCCTGCTCTTCCTTTGAAAACCCCATGATTTCAAGCGGCAGAGAGACGTTCTTCGCAATCGTCCGCCACGGGTAGAGGCCGGCCGCCTGGAACACGTAGCCATAGGCCCGCGCCTGCCGGGCGGCATCCGGCGTCATGCCGTTCACCAGCAACTGGCCGCTTGTCGGGTGCTCCAGCGCGGCGACGGCGCGCAGGAAGGTGGTCTTGCCGCAGCCCGACGGCCCGATGAACGAGACGAACTCGCCCTTGCCGATGTCGAGGGTGACGTCCTTCAGCGCCTGCACCGGACCGTCCCCGGTCTGGAACACCAGCGACACGTCGCGGGCGCTGATCGCCACCTCCCTCGCGGGGGCGGCGGGCGAGACCCCGCCCTCCTCCGCGAAGCCGTCGATCTCGTCCTGACTGAGCATGGGCTGGGGTCGTCCTTTCGTCCGGGGTCCGGGGGGGAGGCTGCGGGTCAGACGCCGCTGGCGGGAATGCCGCTGCGCTCGACCGGCCGCGGCGCGGTCAGTTCCTTCCAGGTCGACAGCGCCGTGTTGATCGGCGTCACCGGCCCGCGCTTGACGAACTTGCCGTGGCCCTCCTGCGTGCGGATCTCGCCGTCATGCACCGCGACATGCCCGCGGGTCAGCGTGAAGCGCGGCAGGCCGGTCACGGTCTTGCCCTCGAAGACGTTGTAATCGATGGCGGATTGCTGGGTCCCGGCGCTGATCGTCTTGGACTTCTTCGGGTCCCAGACCACGATATCGGCGTCCGAGCCGACCCGGATCGCGCCCTTCCTCGGGTAGCAGTTCAGGATCTTTGCGATGTTCGTCGAGGTGATCGCGACGAATTCCTCCGGGGTCAGCCGCCCGGTCGCCACGCCGTGGGTCCAGAGCATCGGCATCCGGTCCTCGAGTCCGCCGGTGCCGTTCGGGATCTTGGTGAAATCGCCCACGCCGTAGCGCTTCTGCTCGGTCGTGAAGGCGCAGTGATCGGTCGCCACCACCGACAGCGAGCCCGCCATCAGCCCGTGCCACAGGCTCTCCTGGTGCTTGGCGTTGCGGAACGGCGGCGACATCACGCGGCGCGCGGCGTGGTCCCAGTCGGGGTGGAAATACTCGCTCTCGTCCAGCGTCAGGTGCTGGATCAGCGGCTCGCCCCAGACCCGCTTGCCCTGCTGGCGCGCGCGCCGGATCGCCTCGTGGGCCTCCTCGCAGGACACGTGGACGATATAGAGCGGCACGCCCGCCATGTCGGCGATCATGATCGCGCGGTTCGCAGCCTCCCCCTCGACCTGCGGCGGGCGGGAATAGGCATGCGCCTCCGGCCCGGTATTGCCCTCGCGCAGGAGCTTGGCCTGCAGGTCCGCCACCACGTCGCCGTTCTCGGCATGGACCATGGCGATGCCGCCCAGTTCGCCAACCCGCTGGAACGAGGCGAACATCTCGTCGTCCTGCACCATCAGCGCGCCCTTGTAGGCCATGAAGTGCTTGAACGTGTTGATGCCGCGGTCCTTCACCACGGTCTCCATCTCGTTGAAGACCTGCTCGCCCCACCAGGTCACCGCCATGTGGAACGAGTAGTCGCAGTTCGCCCGCGTCGACTTGTTGTCCCACATCTGGATCGCGTCGAGCAGGCCCTGCCCCGGCGAGGGCAGCGCGAAATCGACCACCATGGTGGTGCCGCCGGACAGGGCCGCGCGGGTGCCGCTCTCGAAATCGTCGCTGGAATAGGTGCCCATGAAGGGCATCTCCAGGTGCGTGTGCGGGTCGATCCCGCCCGGCATGACGTAGCAGCCGGTCGCATCGAGCTCGGTGTCGCCGCCGAGGTTGTCCCCGATCGCGGTGATGATCCCGTTCTCGACCAGCACATCGCCCGAAAAGCTCAGATCGGCGGTGACGATGGTTCCGTTCCTGATGACCGTGCTGCCCATGG
>JAUIAU010000131.1 GCA_030425185.1 Alphaproteobacteria bacterium | reverse complement strand
CGCTGGCCGACCGCGCCACCATCGCCAACATGGCCCCGGAATACGGCGCCACCTGCGGCTTCTTCCCGATCGACGCCGAGACCCTGCGCTACCTGCGCAACACCGGCCGCGACGAGACCCGCGTGGCCCTGGTCGAGGCCTATGCCAAGGAGAACGGCTTCTGGCGCGGCCCGGACTACGCGCCGGTCTACACCGACACCCTGCACCTCGACATGGGCACCATCGTCCCGGCGATCTCGGGTCCGAAGCGCCCGCAGGATTACGTCGCCCTGACCGCCGCGAAGACCAGCTTCCGCGAGCAGATGGAAAAGACCTTCAAGCGCCCGATGGACAAGTCTGTTCCCGTGAAGGGCGAGGACTACACGATGGAGTCGGGCAAGGTCGTGATCGCCTCGATCACCTCCTGCACCAACACCTCGAACCCCTACGTGATGATCGGCGCGGGCCTCGTCGCGCGCAAGGCGGCAGCCCTCGGCCTGACCCGCAAGCCCTGGGTGAAGACCTCGCTGGCCCCGGGAAGCCAGGTCGTCTCGGCCTACCTCGAGGCCGCCGGTCTGCAGGAGGACCTCGACAAGGTCGGCTTCAACCTCGTCGGCTACGGCTGCACGACCTGCATCGGCAACTCCGGCCCGCTCCAGAAGGAGATCTCGGACGCCATCGCCGAGGGCGACCTCGTGGCGACCGCCGTGCTCTCGGGCAACCGCAACTTCGAAGGCCGGATCAGCCCGGACGTGCGCGCCAACTACCTCGCCTCGCCGCCGCTGGTGGTGGCCTACGCGATCGCGGGCACGCTCGACCTCGACCTGACCTCCGAGCCGCTCGGCCAGACGCCGGACGGCAAGGACGTCTACCTCAAGGACATCTGGCCGACCACGCAGGAAGTGGCCGAGCTGGTCGAGCAGACCGTGACCCGCGAGGCGTTCCAGTCGAAATACGCCGACGTCTTCAAGGGCGACGAGAAGTGGCAGTCGGTCGAGACCACCGACCAGCAGACCTATGACTGGCCGCCGACCTCGACCTACGTCCAGAACCCGCCCTACTTCCAGGGCATCACGATGGACACCAAGAAGATCGAGAACCTGGAAGGCGCCCGCATCCTCGCCATCCTCGGCGACATGATCACCACCGACCACATCTCGCCCGCAGGTTCGTTCAAGGACACGACACCGGCCGGCAAGTACCTGATCGAACGGCAGGTTCCGCAGCGCGAGTTTAACAGCTACGGCTCGCGGCGCGGCAACCACGAGATCATGATGCGCGGCACCTTCGCCAACATCCGGATCAAGAACGAGATGCTCGACGGCGTCGAGGGCGGCTACACCCTCGGCCCGGACGGCCAGCAGACCTCGATCTTCGACGCCGCGATGGCCTGGCAGGAGCAGGGCACCCCGCTGGTGATCTTCGGCGGCGAACAGTACGGCGCGGGCTCGTCGCGCGACTGGGCGGCCAAGGGCACGGCGCTGCTGGGCGTCAAGGCCGTGGTCGCCGAGAGCTTCGAGCGCATCCACCGCTCGAACCTCGTCGGCATGGGCGTCATCCCGTTCGAGTTCACCGGCGGCGACACCCGCAAGTCGCTCGGCCTGAAGGGCGACGAGGTGGTGGCGATCCACGGCCTCGACACCGTCCGCCCGCTGGCCGAGGTGCCCTGCACCATCACCTACGCCGACGGCACCGAGAAGACGATCACGCTCAAGTGCCGGATCGATACCGAGGTCGAGATCGAGTACATCGAGAACGGCGGCGTCCTGCACTACGTGCTGCGCAACCTCGCCCGCGCGGCGTAAGGGCGGCACAGACCGACGGACGGATTCGGGCGGGGGTGTTCCCCGCCCTTTTCCTTGCCAGCGGCCGGGCCGCGCGCGAAGCTCGCCCGATGAAAACCGTTCTGATCACGGGGGCGGCGCGCGGGCTGGGCCGGGCGATCGCCGAGGCCTTCGCCCCCGATCACGCCACGGCCTTCACCTGGCACCACCATCCCCCCGACGCGGCCTGCGCCGCCATGCCCGGCGCCCTTGCCGTGCAGGCCGACCTGCTGTCCCCGGAGGCCGCGCCGCAGGTCGTCGCCCGCGTCATCGAGCGCCTAAAATCTTTGGGAGCAACGCGGGTCCGGTGACGCGGCCAGCGCGCTTGGATAGTGCCGTGCATCTCTGGGCCGCAGGAGCCTGAGCCATCGGGGGCCATCATTCATCGCTGTTCCGCTCCCCGTCACAAGCGCCCATTTAGGATGAAAACCAAAGCCAGACCGAGCGCGAAAATCACAAAAAGCATAACGTTAAGTATTCCGTGAACCTCTTTTGGGGCAATACTGTCCCAAATACTAGCTTCACGTCTTCGTACTTGGCGGCGCTTTCTCGATTGCGCACGCTGCATCTGTTTCGCGTCCCCAAATCCTTGATAGGGACTTATTTCGTGGTCTCCTACTTTCCGAGGAGGTCCTTTCCAAGTGTATCCCTTCGAAGTATCTTCTTCTGAGGTTTCAATAAGCTCCGCATCTCTCTCTGCGGCGATCCGAGCTTTTCTTATGTTTTCTTGATGAACCCTTTCAAGGGTATCTTCATCATACTCGCCATAACCTGTTTTTAGTCTTATCTGCTCGTCGGCTTTGTCTGTCATGTAAATACCTCCTTCCAAGAATGAGGCGATGCTCTCGCTGCGCTTCATGCGCAAGTCATACCGGATTATTGAATTTTCTCAAACCTCTTGAAGACCTCGGTAATTACGACGCCCACGACATCGCCGTGTGCAAGGCGCTCTTCCAGATGGATGTCTCGTTCCCGGCGGCGCTGCCGCATCTCGGCCTAGGGGAGCGCGTGGTGAACATCTCGTCCGTCAACGCGGTCCTGCCGCCGATGGGGGCCGCGATCTACGGGGCCAGCAAGGCGGCGCAGAACCTCTGGACCCGCGCGATGGCCAAGGAACTGGGACCGCGCGGCATCCGGGTGAACGCGGTCGCGCCGGGGGCGGTCAACACACCCGAGGCGCCGCGCCCCGAGGCCCTGACGCGGGCCTTTGAGGAGCTGACCGCGCTCGGGCGGCTGGCGACCCCGCGGGACATCGCCGCCGCCGTGCGGTTCCTCGCCTCCGACGCGGCCGGGGCGATCACCGGCCATGTCCTCGACGTCAACGCGGGCTATCGCCTGTGAGGCGGCCCCGCCCGCAACCGATCCCCCCCCGATCACGAAAACTTTCGCTCTGGTCTTTCGCACAGCCGTGCTACCCTTCCGGAATGGACACCGACACGGAGTGACAGCCATGACGATCAAGACTGCCCTCGCTGCCCTTGCCCTGACCCTCGCGCCGACGCTCGCGCTCGCCGAGTGCTGGGGCGACGCCCACAAGATGACCTCTGCCAATGCCTGCGCCGAAGGCCAGGTCTGGTCCGAGACCCTCGCCACCTGCGTGGCCAAGCCGACCAGCTGAGCCTCTGCAC
>JAUIAU010000130.1 GCA_030425185.1 Alphaproteobacteria bacterium | reverse complement strand
GCGGCGCAGCGTCTGAAAGAGGCCGGGGCGCTCTGATCCGATGGGCGCCTACATCCTTCGACGGCTCGCGCTGATCATCCCGACCCTGTTCGGGATCATGGTGATCAACTTCGCGCTGGTGCAGTTCGTTCCGGGCGGGCCGATCGAGCAGATCATCGCCCGGATGGAGGGCGGCGGCGACGTGTTCGAGAGCTTCAGCGGCGGCGGCTCCGAGATGCAGCGCGACCTGCAGGGCGCAGGCAACGCGGGAACCTCGCAGTATGTCGGCGCGCGCGGCCTGCCGCCCGAGTTCATCGCCGAGCTCGAAAAGGAGTTCGGCTTCGACAAGCCGCCGGTCGAACGCTTCTTCTCGATGATGTGGGACTACATGCGCTTCGACTTCGGCGAGAGCTATTTCCGCTCGATCTCGGTCGTGGATCTGGTCATCGAGAAGCTGCCGGTCTCGATCACGCTGGGGCTGTGGTCCACGGTGATCGCCTATCTCGTGTCGATTCCCCTCGGCATCCGCAAGGCGGTCAATGATGGTACCCAGTTCGACACCTGGACCTCGGGCCTGATCATCGTCGGCTACGCGATCCCGGGGTTCCTCTTCGCGATCCTATTGCTGGTGGTCTTCGCGGGGGGCAGCTACCTGCAATGGTTCCCGCTGCGCGGCCTGACCTCGGACAACTGGGAAGAGCTCAGCCTGCTGGGCAAGATCGTCGACTATTTCTGGCACATCGCGCTGCCGGTGCTGGCCTCGACGATCTCGGCCTTCGCCACGCTGACCCTGCTGACCAAGAACAGCTTCCTGGACGAGATCAAGAAGCAGTACGTGATGACGGCCAAGGCCAAGGGCCTGTCCGAGCGCCGCGTGCTTTACGGCCACGTCTTCCGCAACGCGATGCTGATCGTGATCGCGGGCTTCCCGGCGGTGTTCGTGTCGGTGTTCTTCGGCGGCTCGCTGATCATCGAGACGATCTTCTCGCTCGATGGCCTCGGGCGGCTCGGCTTCGAGGCGGCGGTCAGCCGGGACTACCCGGTGATCTTCGGCACGCTCTTCGTCTTCGGCCTGATCGGGCTGCTGATGGGGCTGATCTCGGACCTGATGTATGTCTGGATCGACCCCCGGATCGACTTCGAAACGCGGGAGACCTGAGCATGGCCACCCCGCAGCGCACCGACGCGATACCGACGCAATACCGACGTGATACCGACGTCGCACCGACGGCGGCCACGGCCCCGCCCGAGACACCGCGCAAGGGCCTCCTGCGCCTCTCGCCGCTCAACCAGCGGCGCTGGCGGAACTTCTGCGCGAACCGGCGAGCCTATTGGTCTCTCTGGATTTTTTCGCTGCTCTTCGGTCTCAGCCTGTTCGCCGAGGTGATCGCCAACGACCGCCCCCTTCTGGTCAGCTATCAGGGCGACCTCTACGTCCCCATCGCCCGCTTCTACCCCGAAACCGCCTTCGGCGGCGACTTCCGCACCGAAGCCGTCTACCGCGATATCGAGGTCCAATGCCTTATTATTGCAGGCGGATCCGAGGCGTGCTGGGATGACCCCGAGGGCGTGATCGCCGATGTGCAGGCCACCGGGTCGGTCTCGGGCGAAGAGGTGACGCCCGGCTGGCTGCTCTGGCCGCCGATCCCCTACAGCTACAGCACCGTCAGCGACATCGCGGGCACGGCCCCCAGCGCCCCGGACGGGCACCACCTGCTCGGCACCGACGACACCGCCCGCGACGTGCTGGCCCGCGTGATCTACGGATTCCGTCTCTCGGTCCTGTTCGCGCTGGTCGTCACCGCGCTGACCAGCATCATCGGCATCGCGGCGGGCGCCATCCAGGGCTACTTCGGAGGCTGGATCGACCTGATCTTCCAGCGGGTGATCGAGTTGTGGGGGGCGACGCCCAGCCTCTACATCATCATCATCGTGGCCGCGATCTTCCAGATGAACTTCTGGTTGCTGGTGTTCCTGACGGTGCTCTTCGGATGGACGGCGCTGGTGGGCGTGGTGCGGGCCGAGTTCCTGCGGGCCCGCAACTTCGAGTATGTCCGCGCCGCCCGCGCCCTGGGCGTCGACAACCGCACCATCATGTTCCGTCATGTCCTGCCCAACGCGATGGTGGCCACGGTGACCATGCTGCCCTTCATCATCACCGGGGCCATCGGCGGGCTGGCCGCGCTCGATTTCCTCGGCTTCGGTCTGCCGTCCTCGGCGCCGTCGCTCGGGGAACTGACCCTGCAGGCCAAGCAGAACCTGCAGGCGCCGTGGCTGGGCTTCACCGCCTTCTTCACCTTCGCGATCATGCTCTCGCTGCTGGTGTTCATCTTCGAGGGGGTCCGCGACGCGTTCGATCCCAGAAAGACCTTCGCATGAGCGCGCTCCTGACCGTCCGCGATCTGAACATCCGGTTCCGCCAGGACGGGGCGATCATCCATGCCGTCCGGGGCGTCAGCTTCGAGGTCGGCAAGGGCGAGACGGTCGCGCTGGTGGGCGAGTCGGGTTCGGGCAAGTCGGTGACGGCCCTCTCCACGGTCTCGCTGCTGCCGGGCAGTGCCGAGGTGACGGGCGAGATCGTCTATGACGGCCGCCCGATGCTCGGGGTGGACGAGGCGGCCCTGCGCAAGGTGCGCGGCAACGACATCAGTTTCATCTTCCAGGAGCCGATGACCTCGCTCAACCCGCTGCACACGCTGGAGAAGCAGCTGGGCGAAAGCCTCGCGGTGCATCAGGGCCTGACCGGTGCGGCAGCCCGGGCCCGGATCCTCGACCTGCTGCAAAAGGTCGGCATCCACGATGCCGAAAGCCGGCTCGGCGCCTATCCGCACCAGCTGTCCGGCGGGCAGCGCCAGCGGGTGATGATCGCGATGGCGCTGGCGAACGGACCGGACCTGCTGATCGCGGACGAGCCGACGACCGCGCTGGATGTGACGATCCAGGCGCAGATCCTCGACCTGCTGGCCGAATTGAAGCAGCGCGAGGGGATGAGCCTGCTGTTCATCACGCATGACCTCGCCATCGTGCGGCGGATCGCCGACCGGGTCTGCGTGATGAAGGACGGCGAGATCGTCGAGGCCGGTCGGACCGCCGAGATCTTTGCCAACCCGCAGCACCCCTATACCCAGATGCTGCTGGCGGCCGAGCCGGACGGCAGCCCCGATCCGGTTCCGGAGGGCGCGGAAGAGGTGGTCGCGACCGACGCCCTGCGCATCTGGTTCCCGATCCAGAGCGGCCTGCTGCGCCGCACCGTGGGCCATGTGAAGGCCGTGAACGGTGCCAGCCTCAGCGTGCGGGCGGGCGAGACGCTGGGCATCGTCGGCGAATCCGGCTCCGGCAAGACCACCCTCGCGCTGGCGATCCTGCGGCTGATCTCGTCCGAGGGGCCGATCGTCTGTCTCGGCAAGAACATCCAGGGCTGGTCCTCGCGCCAGCTCCGCCCGCTGCGGCGCGACATGCAGGTGGTGT
>JAUIAU010000129.1 GCA_030425185.1 Alphaproteobacteria bacterium | reverse complement strand
AGAACAGCGTGCCCTGGAACTGGTCCCCGCCGTCGACGAGGATCGAGTTGTTCGAGCGCGCCCGCGCGGCCTCGACCGCGGTGATCAGGCGGGCGGTGCCGCCGAAGCACTTGCCCTCGGCGTTGTCATCGGACGAGCAGCCCGAGTCGAAGCGGCTGATCGGCTCGAAGCGGGCGTGGAAATCATTGGTGTGCAGGATGGTCAGGCTGTAGTCGGCCTGCGCGATGCCTGCGCCGAGCATCAGGACGGCGCCTGAGGCCAGAAGGTTCTTGATCATGTCGGGACTCCCCTGTTGGTGCGGCGACTCTACCCGCGCCGCCACACCTGTCAAAACGTTGTAACCGGATTGTGGAGGTTCGTGCCGGTGTTCTTCGGGCGACGTCGCGTCGGCCGGGCGGGCGGCGGGCGCGGATCGGACCCATTGCCCGCGCGATGGGCAGGACCGCGACGGTCTTGACGCGGCGCGGTGCGCGCGCCATCCCGCCTGCATGCTGATCTACAAGATATTCCGCGCCCCCGAGTGGCAGGCGCTGCAGGCGGCGGGCGAGACTGCGGGGGCCCCGATCGACCTGTCGGACGGGTTCATCCACTTCTCGACCGCCGAACAGGCCGCCGAGACCGCCGCGAAGCATTTCGCGGGCGTCGAGGGGCTGTGGCTGGCCGCGGTCGAGGCCGAAGCCCTGGGCGACGCGCTGAAATGGGAGGTGTCGCGCGGCGGCGCACTCTTCCCGCATCTCTACCGCAGGCTGGCGCTGGCCGAGGTCGCCTGGTGCGAACCGCTGCCGCTGGCGGACGGTGCGCACGTCTTCCCGGACCGGATGGCATGAGCACGGTCGAGCGGCTGGGCCTGCGCGTCCTGCGCGCCTTCGATCCCGAGACCGCGCACGGGCTGGCGCTGGCCGCGCTGCGCGCCCGTCTCGCCCCCCTGCCCGGCCCGGTCACCTCGGACCGGCTGAAGACGCGGCTGGCGGGGCTGGCGTTGCCAAACCCGCTGGGCCTCGCGGCCGGGTTCGACAAGAACGCGGTCGCGCTGGGTCCGCTGCAACTGGCGGGGTTCGGGTTCCTCGAGGTGGGCGCCGCGACGCCGCGCCCGCAGCCCGGCAACCCGAAGCCGCGGCTGTTCCGGCTGAGCGAGGACCGCGCGGCGATCAACCGCTTCGGCTTCAACAACGAGGGGGCGGCGGCGATCGGCGCGCGCCTCGCCGCGCGGCCCGCGGGCCTGCCGGTCGGGCTGAACCTCGGGGCGAACAAGGACAGCGCCGACCGGGCCGCCGACTTCGCGGAGGTTCTGCGCATCTGCGGTCCCTCCTGCGATTTCGCCACCGTCAACGTCTCGTCGCCCAACACCGAGCGGCTGCGCGAGTTGCAGGGCCCGGCGGCGCTGGAGGCGCTGCTGGCGGGCGTGCTGGCGGCGCGCGCCGGGCTGGCGCATCCGCTGCCGGTGTTCCTGAAGATCGCGCCCGACCTGACCGATGCCGATCTGGCCGACATCGCCGCGGTGGTCCGCGCCAGCGGCATTGACGGAGTGATCGCCACCAACACGACGCTGGCGCGCAGCGGGCTGCGCTCGGGGCATCACCTGGAAAAGGGCGGGTTGTCGGGCCAGCCGCTGTTCGAGCGCTCGACGCGGGTGCTGGCGAAGCTGTCGGCGCTGTTGCCGGGCACGCCGCTGATCGGGGTCGGCGGGGTTGGCTCGGCTGCGCAGGCCTATGCCAAGATCCGGGCCGGGGCCGCGGCGGTGCAGCTTTACACGGCGCTGGTCTACGAGGGGCTCGGGCTGATTCCGCGCCTGCTGGAAGAGCTGGACGCACTGCTGAAGGCGGACGGGTTCGGCAGCGTGGCCGAGGCGGTCGGCACCGGACGCGAGGACTGGGAATGAGCGACACCATCACGATCTGGCATAACCCGCGCTGCTCGAAGTCGCGCGAGACGCTGAAGCGGATCGAGGCCGCGGGCCACGCGCCGGTGGTGCGGCTCTACCTCGCCGATGCGCCGGACGCGGACGAGATCGCCGCCGTGCAGGCCCTGCTGGGCGTGCCGCTGGTGCAGATGATGCGCGTGAAGGAGGCCGCCTTCCGCGACGCCGGGCTGTCGAAGGACAGCCCCGAGGCGGACCTGCTGGCCGCGATGGTCGCGCACCCGGTGCTGATCGAACGGCCGGTGGTGATCCGGGGCGGACGCGCGGTGATCGGCCGCCCGCCTGAGGCGGTCGACGCGCTGCTCTGAGCGGCGTCAGCCGTCGGCCAGTTCGCGCACCGTCTCGAAGTCGAAGTCGCTGCGTTCGGTCAGCGAGCGGGCGACATCCTCGCGCCCGATCTCGCGGTACATGCGCAGGATCTGGACGTGGGTGTACTCGGTGCCGACGCCCCAGCTGACCATCGTCTCGTAGATCTCGCGCGCCTCGGCCTCGCGGCCCAGCATCATCAGCAGGCGTGCCTTGCCGGCCATCAGCCGGACCTGCCCGTGGCCGGGGGTCAGTGCCTTGTCCATCTCGGCCAGCGCGGCCTCGAGGTGATCGCGCTCCCGGCGCAGGGCCTCGGCGACCATCAGGTGGACCTCGATGAAGTCGTGGTCGATCTCGGCCAGCTTGAGGTGCAGCGCCAACGCCTCGTCCTTGGCCTTGATCCGGTGCAGGCGGTGGCCGAGTTCGGCGAGGTAGCAGGGGTGGCGCGGGGCCAGTTCGCAGGCGTGGTGCAGGGCGCGCAGCGCGGCACCCTCCTCGTCACGCTGGAAGAGCACGTCCGACAACCGCTTGTGGTAGAGGGCGCGGTCCGGCACCTCGGCCACGGCGCGGGTCTGGGCGGCCAGCGCGGCCTCGGTATCGCCCAGCGCCAGGTCCATCACGCCCTGCGCGCTGGCGAGCGCCACGCTGCCCTCCATCTTGGAAAAGGCGGTGGCGATCATCTCGCGGGCGCGCTCGATCTTCGACTTGTTCGAGAAGGCCCGGTTCAGCCGCTTGCCGTGGACCAGCCGCCAGTCGCGCACGGTCAGCTCCCACGGGTGGAAGAGCTTGCGCCCGTCGGCGTCCACGCCTTGCGGGGCATGGGCGTTGAGCGCGTCGAGCGCGGGCTTGCCGGCGGGAAAGACGTTGCCCTTCTCGCGCACGAGGTCTGGGTCGAAGGGATAGAAGCTGTCGGGATCGATCACCTCGGCGGTCAGCGCGAGGTTGGCGACGCCGTGGATCATCGGGTCGAGCGGGCGGAACCACGCCGCCGTCAGCAGGTGGCTGCGGGCGACGTCGAAGTGCCCCGCCTCCAGCCGGGCCAGCGCGGCGTAGCCGTTCACCACCGCCATCGAATCGTCGACGTAGACCGGGCGCTCGTAGGCCATCGCGCGCACGCGGTTGCAGTAGGCGAGATCGCCCGAGGACACCGACAGCTCGCACAGCAGCTGGTAGGCGAAGGACTTGTCGAGCCCGGCTTCCATGTAGTCGCGGATGATGCGCTTGGCGCGGCCCGGATTGCCGACCGCGTTCTGGCGCTGGATCATGAAGTGCAGGCTCTGGCCCACGTCGC
>JAUIAU010000128.1 GCA_030425185.1 Alphaproteobacteria bacterium | reverse complement strand
CCAGGATGATCACGGGGAAGGGCAGGCCGAACGCGAACAGACCCGCGAAGCTGAGGCCCGCCAGCGCCCATGCCAGCGGGGAGCCGAGCGCCTTCTTCGCCAGTTTCCACAGGGCCTGGGCGACGATGACCAGCACGGTGGCCTTGATCCCGAGGAACAGCGCCTGCACCAGCGGAACGTCTCCGAACCGGGCGTAGAGCGCGGCGAGCGCGAAGATCACCAGCGCGCCGGGCAGCACGAAGAGCGTCCCGGCGATCAGCCCGCCCGCAACGCCCTTCAGCCGCCAGCCGCAATAGGTGCAGAGCTGCATCGCCTCCGGGCCGGGCAGCAGCATGCAGAACGACAGCGCCCGCAGGAACTGCGCCTCGCTGAGCCACGGCCGCGCCTCGACCAGCTCGCGGTGCATCAGCGCGATCTGCGCGGCGGGCCCCCCGAAGGACAGCAGGCCAATGCGGGCAAAGACCCGGGTGATCTCGGACAGGGACACGGACGCGGACATGACCGCCGGTCTAGCGTGCCGCATGTAACGGAACCATGGCGTTTCGGCGCGTCGGCCGGATCAGAACAGCGTCCGGGCGGTTTCGCGGAAGATCTTGGCGCGCAGGGTCTCGGCATAGCCGGTCAGGCCGCGCGATGTCATGACGAAGCCGCCCTGCGTGATCACCGAGCGGGTGTAGAAATTGGTGACCGAGCGACCCAGCCCCTCGATGGCGAGCGCGTTGATCATCACGTCACGCGCCTCGGCCTCGCGCCGGGCCTGCTCGGGGCTGGTGCCCGCGTTGTCGTTGCCGTCGCCCGACACGTCGATCACCTTGCGGCGGCAGTCGTCCACAGGACCGAACATCCCCAGCGCCGCGCGCAGCATCGCGCCCACGGCCGTGTTCGACATGACATGGGCGCGCGGCATCCGGCGGGCGCGCTCGGCGAAGAGGCGGATGTCCTCGCCACTGTGCATCCGCGTCCAGGGGATCGACAGCGTCTGCGCCTCGGGCCCCGACCATTGCAGCACTGCCAACGCGGCTGTCCCGTCGAGCAGCGCCTCGCGCACTTCCGGGGCCATGACCGCCTCGGCGATGCCGTCGGCCTGCAAGCGGTACTCGCCCATGTCGATCGACTGGCTCACATCGATGGCCAGCAGCAGCGCAACCTCGCAGGCCCGCGCGGGCAGGGACAGCAGGACCGACAGGACGAGTGCGAGCGCGGCAGCAGGCATGGTGCGATCCTGCCCGGCAGCCGGGACAAGGGCAAGTCGCTGACCGCGAAAGAAAACGTGAGGGCAGGGGAAGTGCAGGCTTCTGTTGCCAGGTGCCTGCGAACCCCGCCTTACGCTGCTAGGCGCAAGGGCTTAAGTTTCGGTACCCGAACTGCTTACGCAGCCAGGGCCACCGGAGCACGGTTGTCGTTGGCAACTGTACGTTTCGGACCGATAACGGTGGTACCTCACCGAGCGAAAGCATACCCCTTTAGACGTCCGTCGATCCTGTTTCGGCCCCATGACCCTCCAACGAAAGGGTGATTGGTGGAGCCGCCGGGTACCGCCCCCGGGTCCGATCCGCTTATTACGGGCGCGTTTATCGCCATAGTCCCGAAGGACAGTTCAGATATAGGGCCACTGGCCCCCGGTTGCCAAGGGGGCAGCGCTCAGAGATTGAGCGCCAGCGCCGCTACAGCGACCGCGATTTCACACAGGAAGAAGCCGAGTTTCTTCGGGGTATAGCCGTCCATCACCAGCGACGTGGCCCGCCCGATCGCGGCCCCGGCCCAGGCCGCGCCGACCATCGCGTAGGCGACCGGCGTGCCGATCAGCAGCGCGCCGAGGCCGAGGCCGACGAACAGCGCCCCGGAGGCCGCGCGGACCTCGGAAAAACTCATCGTGCTCGGTCCCGGTGTCATGTCCAGCACGTCCATCGTGTAGCGCGGGGCGAGCCATCCGATGGCCCCCAGCAGGATGGACAGCAGGGCGACGGCGGGATTGACGAACTCGAGCATGACGGCCTCCGGATGTTTTGAAAGGGATACGCGACAGGTCGGGCGTCAGATCACTCTGACAGTCTGCGCGCCGCCGTCCTCGCCCGCAGATCAGGGCACCGGAACGGAAAACGGCCCGGGCAGGGTGCCCGGGCCGTCCAGGTCCGTCCGGTCAGGTCAGGCTCAGAAGCCGGCCTTGACCCGCTCGAAGGCTTCGTTCTGCTTCTCGCGCTGCTCGTTCGACATCGGCAGCTGAGCCAGCACCGGCACCGAGATCTGCCCGAGGCCCGAAGCCACCAGCGCTTCCTCGCCCTTGGCGGCCATCGCGGCGGCGTTGGCCTGACCGTAGCCCGCGTCGAGCAGGGCGTCGGTCGAGGACGGGTCGAGCATCGCGTTCAGGAAGTCGTAGGCCTCGTCCTCGCTGCCTTCGCCGTCCTTCAGGTTGACGTAGCCGCACAGCCACAGGGACGAGCCCTCGGTGGTCTCGCGCTGGAAGCCGATCGGGAAGCCCTCTTCGACCATGGTCGGCAGGGTCTCGTTCCACGCCCAGCTCACCAGGACCTCGCCCGAGGCCAGCAGCTGCGCCAGTTCGGCCGGGTCGGTCCAGTAGGTCCGCATGTTGCCATGTGCCTGGCGCAGCCAGTCGACCGCCGCGTCGAACTGCGCGTCGGTGGCGTTGGTCCAGTCGGTGGTGCCGGTCGCGAGGTAGGCCAGCGCGAAGGCGTCGTCGACGTTGTCCGGGATGGTCATCCGGCCGGCATAGGCCGGGTTCAGGAACACGTTCAGCGAGGCCACGTCCTCGGCCGGGACCTGCTCGGCGTTATAGGCGATGGCGGTCGAGCCGAAGTCTGTCGGGACGAAGTAGACGTTCGCCGCGCCCGCGGTGATGTCCTGTCCGACGAGGTTACGGTCGAGATCGTTGAAGGCGGTGATCTTGGTGGTGTCCCAGGCTTCGAGAATGCCGGACTCGACCCACTTCGTCACCGACCCGGCGCAGACGTGGCTGACATCGGCGCGGAAGCCGGAGATCAGCTTCTGGAACGCCTCGTCCTCGTCGCCGAAGAAGGCGAAGTCGGGCGAGCGGCCGTGCTTCTCGGTGAAGGTGGTGTGGAAGGCCGGGTCCTCGAAACCGGAGTAGTCGAAGACGAGCAGATCGGCCTGCGCTGCGGCGGGCACAACCAGCAGGGCGGCGGCCCCGAGCAGGCGGGTGCGGATGGTCATGGGCGTCTCTCCTGTTGGACGGAGGGTGAAATGACGGGGGCAGGGGTGCTGCCCGGTTGGGACGCTAGCATATGTGCGCGCGGCCACAAGACCGGCGGCCCCGACATATTTCCTGCCGGCCCGGGCTTGCAGAGGGCGCTGCCATCGGGAACGGTGCGCCCGGTGACACGGAAGACAGAGGGAGAACGCCGATGCGCGCGGTCGTGGTGTGGAAAGACGAGGACGGCAAGACCCATGCCGCGGTGGAAGAGATCGCCGAGAGCGACCTGCCCGCGGGCGACGTGACGGTCGCGGTCGAGTACTCGACGCTGAACTACAAGGACGGGCTCTGCCTCGGACCGGGCGG
>JAUIAU010000127.1 GCA_030425185.1 Alphaproteobacteria bacterium | reverse complement strand
TCTCGTCGAACCCGCCGAAGGGAATGGGCTGACCCTGGCGCGCCATGGTGGCCAGCCTGAGGATCGGGCTGTCGGCCGCCTGACGGTGGATCTCCGTCAGCATCACGTCGGGCACCGCATCGGTGAAAAAGCTCTTCTCGCCGATCGGTGGCAATTGCCCCGGATCGCCCAGCACGAGGATGGGCGTGCCGAAGGCCAACAGGTCCTCGGCCATCTTTCGGCCCACCATCGACACCTCGTCGAGCACGAGAAGATCGGCACCGCGCAGGTCGGAATGCGGGTTGAGCACGAATTGCGGCTCGTGGATGTGGTCGAGGCGGAGTTTCAGCTGCGCAATCTGGGCCGAGGCAAAGCCCCGCTCGGCCGGACCCATGCGTGGCAGATCGCGCTCCAGCGCCGCCAGTTCCGCGGTCACACGCTCGATCTCCTCGGGCGTGGCCTCGGAGGTGCGATAGATCAGGCTGTGGATCGTCTGCGCCGGCGTGCCCTTGCGCGTCATGACGAGCACCGCCTTGCCAGTGAAGGCGGCAAAGAGCACACCGCCCAAGCCGCCGGGCGTCATCGGCTCCAGGCCGAGCGCCTGGATCGCCTCCTTGGTGATCGTGGTTTTTCCGGTACCTGCATACCCAAACACCCGCAGAACCTGCTGCTCGTGACGGCGGTTCCGATACCAGTCCCGGATGACGGCGATGGCCTCCGCCTGTGTCTCGGACAGAATGATGCTCATGGCCGATTCTCCGACCAGCAGCGCGCGCTGTAGGGACAGAAGCGGCAGAGGTAGAAATCGGCATGCGCGGCAATCCGCGGCAGCAGCTCGCCCGCGTCGGCGGCGCGCAGCACCATGACTGCCTTGTCGGAGAGCGCCTGCGCGATGGATGGGTCGAACGGCACGTGCTCGTGGTAGAGTTCGCAGCTGTCCTTGTTCAGCGCGGTGAAGAGCGCCGCGCTGAGGCCCATATAGGCCATGTAGATTTGCATCTGTGCGAAATAGACGGGCTTGGAGAGCCGGACGCCCTTCTTCGCGGTGTCCGACCAGGAGGACGCCTTCAGCGCCTTGTGCTCCCAGAGCGCCGGCCAGGCGAGGCCCACCTCCGGGCCTGCTATGATCACCCCGTCAACATGGCCGCGGATCCGCCCGCCTGCCGTCTCGAAGCCGAACTGGCCACCACCGCGCGTTTCCGTGCGCAGGTCGAACGCGGCCGCGCGCAACCAGCGGATGGCCAGATCCTCGAAGACGTGACCCGCTTCGAAGATGCGCAAGCTGCGCCCTTCGAACTCCTTGCCCGGATCGACCGGGGTCTTGGAGTACTCATAGACCAGCCTGCGCGCACAAGGCTCGCCGATCCGGCTGGCGCCGAGATAGTCGCGCGGCCGTTGTATGTCGCGCTCGGCCACCAGCGCGGCGTCGAGCAAGGCGTTGATCCGGGCACCGAGCGGCGCGGCCGCATGGGCCGGGCGTCCGTAGACAAGACCCGAGTCGTGGTTGAGGTCCAGCATTCGTGTCTCCGGCTCAAAAGGGAATTTCGCCGGCGTCGGACTGACGCCGCATTGACGCCTGGAACCCGTCGACGCAGGCCTCGATCAGCGCATCGATGTCCGCGGCCGGCCGGTCGAAGAAGGGCTCCATCAGCCCCATCTCCGTCAGCGCGAGCGCCAGCTCGCGGCGCGCGTCGCGGATCGCGCGGGCTTCCATGTCGGTCTTGTCGATCATGCCGTGGTTCCTCTTGGCGTTGGCCGAGCCCGCCGTGAGGCAGGCCATCGAGCAGAAGCGGTGATGGGGATGGCGATCCCAGCGTAGGCCGTGGCAGTAGCCGAAGCCCCGGGCCTCCCGGCCGCAGAGCGCACAGGGCACGCGGCGGCCGAGCTCGGCCCGGGATAGAGGGCTCCGCCCGTTCGCGGCTGGAACGCTCCCCGTTCGGCGGGGAAACGCGCCACTGGCGCCTTTCCTGCTCCGCCTCACCGTTCTCAAGACACCGCTCACCCCATCAGGAGAAGGTCGAGCGCGCTTCGCTCCTCCTCGTCGGGCGAGGCGGTCCGGCGCTCGGAGGCCAGCACGATGAAGCGGCTGATGGCGTTGGAGACCATGCACTCCAGGTCGCGCCTGGTGAGGCTCGCGATGGGGCGGTCGAGCCGCCCCCGCGCCTCGAGCCAGCGCCCCATCGCAAGGGCGGCCTCCGTGGTGACATGCGCCTGCCATGCGTCCGGGCTCACGGGTTCAGCCAGGCCGGACCGCCCGCAGCCTTCGGCGCGGCGGGTTCGGACGCGGGTTGGGCGGCGGGCTGGGCGGTTTGTGACGACCACGCGGGCACTGCCGGCGCCGCAGCGGGCTGCGACTGGCCCCATGCGGGGGTTGCGGGCTGCGCGGGCGCGGCAGCCGGCCGGGGCTTTTTCGAGGGCTGCGCTGGAACCGCCTCGCCGGCCATCACCTTCTGCCACTCGGGCGCCGTGGGCAGCACGACATGGTCGAGCCTGTTGGCGTCCTTGTAGGCCGGGTTACGGTTCGGCTCGATCCGGATCTTTGCGGCAAAGGTGATCCCATCGAGATCGGCAAGGCCGCGCAGCACGCGCTTTGCCTTCGCCGCCTCGCTCATGTCCTCGGGGTTCAGCCCAAGCGCGCTGTCGATCATCGCCCGAAATTGGCTCTTCGAGATTTTCCAACCGACAGATTGACCCTGTTCATCCAGCTTGCCGCCCTGCACGGTGAAATTCTGCCAGAACTTGCGTCGGGCAAAGGGCCCCTCGGCCACAGTGAACTCGGCATCCACCATCAGCACATCACTGCCCGGTTGGTTGGACGCCTTGAGCAGGCCACGGTCATGCTCATTGGCCCCATCGACGCCGCCTTTGCGGATGGACATTGTCACCTTGGCGAACGTGCCGTCGGGGATCAGGTCGCCGGACTGCTGCGGCGCCACATCGTTCATGTCGAAGGTCATCAGGGTCATCCTTTCGATGGGGTGTTGATCTTGGTGAGAAGTGCGCCGAGATCAGGCGGCTCGGTCATATCCAGGCGTCCCGAGCGATCCTTCGCCGGCAGGCCCCAGGGATTGCCGGACCGGCAAACCAGGCGGCGCGTCTCGCCCTTCTCGGGGTCGTGCCGCCAGACGGTCGCGCCATCCGGGCCGGTCTCCGGGCTGAAGAGGCCGAGGGTCATGACCTGGTCCACGATGCCGGGCAGCTCGCGCGCGGCCTTCCCGCCCTCCATCTGCGGCTGCCAGATCGTCCGGTTCATCTCGTCAGTGATCCGCTCGAGGATGCCGACGAAGATCACCGTCCGCCCGGGCGCATGCTGCAGATGCTTCAGGAGCCCGATGACCTCGCGAGCCAGCAGCCCATAGGCGCCGCGCGTGTCCAGCTTGCCGGTGCGCTCCGAGAGCGCCTCGGGCCGGGTCTTGGCCCAGGCCATCGCCTGGCGGGTCAGGTCGGTGATGCTGTCGACAAAGATGATGCGCTTGGCATCGAGCCGCGCGGCAAGCTCCGGATGTTGCGCGCGCAAATGCGCATGATGGGCCTCGGAGAAATGCTCGTTGGGCTGCGCGGCCG
>JAUIAU010000037.1 GCA_030425185.1 Alphaproteobacteria bacterium | reverse complement strand
TCGACGCCGGGTGCGCCCAGCGACAGGTTCTCGCGCAGCGTCCCGGTGAAGACATCGGGGGCCTGCGGCAGGTAGCCGACGCCCCGGCGCAGGTCGGCGGGGTCATATTGCCGGACCTCGCGCCCGTCTATCAGGACGGTGCCCGTCTCGGCCGCGATCAGCCCGGCGATCAGCCGACCGAAGGTGCTCTTGCCCGAGCCGACCCGGCCCAGCAGCCCGACGATCTCGCCCGGGGCGATCTCGCAGGACACGCCGTCGAGAGCGGGCGCGGTGCCGCCGGGGTAGCGGAACCCGACACAGTCGAAGCGCACCGCCCCGCTTCCCACCTGCCCCCCGCGCGAGACCGTCTCGCCGCGCTCGACCGGCAGGCGCATGAACTCGCCGAGACCGCGCAGCACCCGCACCGCCTGCTGTGCCCGCATCAGCGTCTGCGAGATCGATGCCAGCGGCGCCAGCACACGCCCCGACAGGATGTTGGCGGCAATCAGCGCGCCGACCGTGATCTGCCCGTCGGCCACGAGGTAGACGCCCCAGGCGATGATGACGACGCCGCAGGCCTGCTGCACCAGCAGCGTCCCGTTCAGGGTCAGGTTCGACCAGAACCGCGTCTCGCCACCCACCCGGGTCGCGGCGGCGACGGCCTTCTCCCATTCGCGCTGCATCACCGGCTCGGCACCCACCGACTTGACGGTCTCGATCCCGCTCAGGGTTTCGACCAGCACCGTGTGCCGCTTGGCCGCGAGGCCCTGCAACCGGTCGATCCGCGCCGCCATCGGCCATTGCGTTGCAAGGCCCAGCAGGATGACCGCGCTCGCCGCCACCAGCGGCACCAGCGCGATCGGGCCGACGATCCACCACAGGACCGCGACGAAGATACCGATGAAGGCGAGGTCGATCAGCGCCACGAAGCTGGCCGAGGCGAAGAAGTCCCGCACCGTGTCGAAGTCGCGGATCGTGCTCGCGATCCCGGCGGCTCCGCCGGGCCGGGCCAGTAGCTGCACGTCCATCGCCTGCGCAAAGAGACGCCGCCCCGACGCCAGTTCGACCCGCGCCGAGACGGTGTCGAGCACCGCGACCCGCAGCATCCGCAGCGCGAAGTCGAGCGCCAGCGCGATGCCGACCCCGGTCGCCAGCGTCCACAGCGTGACGAAGGCGAGGTTCGGGATCACCCGGTCGTAGACGTTCATCACGAAGAGCGGCAGCGCCAGCGACAGCAGGTTCAGGCAGAGCGCCGCGATCATCACCTGCAGGCCCGCGGGCCAGTTCCGCAGCACCGGCCCCCGGAACCAGTGTTCGGCCCGCCGCGACCGCGCCGCCGTCACCGGGTCGAGCCGACCGGTCGCGCTGTCCCCCGCGGGCGCCACCAGCAGGACCTCGCCCCCCGTCTCGCGCGCAAGACGGCGCAGCGGGACCTCGGTCTCGTGGTCCGGGGTCAGCGGATCGACGACACGCGCCACCTTGCGGCGCGGATCGAGCGCGGTGACCAGCATCGGCGTCCCGGCGGACCCCACCGCCAGCACCGGCAGCACCATCGGATCGAGACTCTTCAGCGGCAGGCTGACCCGCCGCGACTTCAGCCCGGCGGCGGACAGGGCGCGGGCCATCGGCTCGGGCCGCGCAAGGTCACTGTCGGCGGGCAGCGCGGCGCGGATCGCTTCGGCGCTGAACGGCCGTCCGTGATGCCGGGCGAGCCAGGCGACCGCCGCCATCCACGGATCGGTCGCGCCCGGGCCGCTCATTCCAGCGGCGCGATCCGGGTGTCGAAGACGGTGCCGCGCGGGTCCGCCTCGGCCCGGTCAGCATAGCCCGGCAGCAGCGCGACACCGGACGGGCCGACCCCGAAATGCGCGGCCAGGCCGCTTTGGGCGGCCAGCACGCCGTACTGGGCATAGACCAGCCCCGCCTCGGCGCTGATCCGCTGGAACCGCACGTTGAAGAGCGCCCGCTCGGCCTCGAGCAGGTCGAGCAGCGTGCGCTCGCCCGCCTCGAATTCCAGCCGCTGCTGCTCGGCGATGCGCGCATTGGCGCGTTCCTGGCGGCGCAGAAGGGCGACGGTCTCGATCGCGCTGTCCTGCGCGGTCCAGGCCCGCAGCGCGATCTCGCGCACCTCGCGGGCCGCCGCCTCGCGCCCCGCCTCGGCCTGGGCGGTGCGGGCATCGAAGCTGCCCGCGCGTTCGGCCCGCCCGCCCTCGAACAGCGTCCAGCTCATCCGCGCCCCGAGGAACAGCCGGTTCTCGTTGCCCGAGGTCCCGGCCAGGTCACCGCCCGCCGAGGCCTCGGCGTTCAGCGTCACCCGGGGCCGCGTGGCCGCGCGGTCCACGGCGGCCTCGCTTTCGCGCTGCGCGACGCGGGCCTCGGCCAGCGCGATCTGCGGGTGGTTGGCCAGCGCCGCCCGGACCAGTGCTTCGCGGCTGCGGGGCAGGCCGGAGGGTGGCGGCAGCGACATCGGGCTGGTGGCGGGATGCCCCATCACCGTCTGGTAGCGCGCCTGCGCATCGGCCAGTGCGTTTTCGACCTCGGTCAGCGCCAGTTCGGCGGCCAGAACCCGGTCCGCCACGGTAAAGCCGTCGCTCGCGGGCAGCGTCCCGCCGTCAACGGCGCTTCGCACCTGGCGTTCGTAGCGGCGGTGGGTCTCGACGTTCTCGCGGGCGATGCCGACAAGCTGGGCGTGGCGCACCACGTCGGCATAGGCCTGCACCGCGCTGAGCGCCATCGCGTCGCTGGCATCGAGCAGCCGGTAGATCGCCCCGTCGAGCCGCGCCGCCCCGCCGTAGACGAGGTTCGCCCGCCGGTAGCCGTCGAAGAGGACATACTCCGCATTCAACCCGACCTGCCGGGCCAGCTTGGTCGTCGCGTTGTCGGCGGCCGAAAGGCTGGAGGGGTTGTCGACCCGCTCGGCCCCGGCCGAGGCGGTCAGGGTCAGGCGCGGCGTGTACTCGCGGCGCAGTTCCAGAAGTCCAAGTGCGGCCGCCTGCATCTCGGCCGTCGCCGCGCGCTGGCTGGGGTTCGAGGTGACCGCCGCGCGCACCGCCTCGCGCAGGCTCTCGGCGGAGCCCGGTCCGGCCGCGAGGCCCAGCAGGCATCCCGCGGCAAGCCATGCGGCTACATGTCTGCGTCCTGTCATCCGATCCCCCGATCCGCCTGGCAGCGGGCTGTGACACCCTACGGACCGCTACAGTATATTGATACTTTCGGTCAGGACGCAACGACAGATGGACAAATCGCGGGCTCAGGCCCGGGCGCGCAACGCCTGCGTGGTGCGGTTCAGCTTGTCGGCCAGCGCCGCCGCCATCACCTTGTGCCAGAGCGCGACGAGCGCGGGGTCCGCCTCCCCTGCGGCCTCCAGCGCTTCGGCGGAGAGCGCATAGACGACGCTGTCGGTCTCGGCGATGACATCGGCGGTGCGCGGCAGCCCGGCATAGGCGGCGATCTCACCGACAATGGCACCGGCCTGCATCGCGCGCACCCGGAACGGCCGCCCGTCCCCGCCCGGCACCATCACCGCCATCCGGCCGGTGTCGATCAGGTAGATGTCGCGCCCGGTCTCGCCCGCACGAATCAGATGCTCGCCCCGTTTCACCTGTCGCCGCTCCATCAGGCCCAGCAGCCGGTCAACCTGCGCCGGGTCGCCGACGATGGGCAGCAGGACGTTGCGCGCCTGCTCGCCCGCGCCCTCGGCCCCGGCCGCCACGATCAGCGCGTCCTCCTCGGCCTGCAGCGCGGTGTCGAGCACCGGGACATCCCGGAAGACCCCGCTGGCGAAGAGGCCCGCCGCCGTCAGGGCGCGATGCACGTCCGGCGCGGCGCCGCTGATCGTCAGGCGCGCGCCGGTTTCCTGCGCGGTGATCTCGAGTTTTCTCAGCGCCTCGACCGCCGAGGCATCGACCCCGCTGACCGCTCCGAAGTCGACCAGCATCGCCGTGACCGCCTGCGGGCCGCGCAACCGGGTGCGGGCCAGCGACACCAGTCGCTCGACCGACCCGAAGAACAGGAAGCCCTGCACCGACAGCACCTCGACCCGTGCCCCGGCGCGGTCCAGCACCTCGGTCTGGCGCGGCCCCCGGTCGACCGCGCTGCGGGTCTCCCGCAGGGTGGTGACGCGCTTCAGGATCGGCAGTTGGGCATAGGTGATCGCGAAGATGACCGAGGCCGCGACGAGACCCGCCGCCACCGCCTCGACGATGCCGAAGACCAGCGACACCGCGACGATCCCGACCGCCACCAGCCGGTCGCCCGGCCCCAGCCCGGCCTGCGCGCGCAGGATCCAGCGCTCGACCACCAGCCAGCCCATCTGGACCAGAAGGCCCCCGGTGACGAAGGAGGGGATCAGGTCGACGAGGCGCGTCAGCAGGAAGAACGCCGCCGCGACCACCGCGACCGCCGCCGCCGGTGCGACGCGTCCGGCGCCGCCGAGCTCGACCGCGATCGAGGTGTTCGACGCCGAGGGGTAGCCGGGCGAGGCCCCGCAGAAGCCGAGCACGACGTTTACGAGGCCGGTGTTCCACAGCGCCCGGCGCGTGTCGAGTTCGGCACGCGTCGCCATCTCGACGCCCGAGATGTTCAGAAGTCCCCCCAGCAGCGCGACCACCGCCGCCGACAGGATCACCGGCAGCGCGTCCAGCACCCGCCCGAAGTCGATCTGGCCGAGCATGTCCGGCGACAGCGCGACCCCGCCGCCGGGGCCGGCCGCCTGCGGCAGCAGGCCGAGAGCCCGCGCGTCGGCGGTCTCCATCCCGAACAGCGACAGGACCGGGAAGAACGCCGCGATCCCGGCGATCAGCACCACGATCAGCCCGATCCCCGGCCGGGCGAGGTGGGCCAGATGCAGCAGAACCGCGAACCCCAGCGTCAGCCCGATCCGGACCAGCGCGCCGGGGTCCTCGCCGCGCAGCAGGGCCGCGGGGGCGGTCTCGCCCAATTGCACGACCAGAACCGACAGGATCAGAAGGACCCCCGCACTGCCGAGGTACCCCGCCAGCACCGAATAGGGGATCAGCCGCGCGACGCGGCCCCGGTCGAAGGCCGACACCAGCAGCATCCCGGCCCCGGTCAGGACAGAGGTCAGGCCGAGGACCGCGAGAACGGTCGCCAGCGCCGCTTCGGCCGAAAGCGCCGTGCCCGCGACAGCCCCGAGGCCCAGGACCACCGGCATCAGCACCGCGATGGGCGAATCCTGCGCGGTCGCAAAGGCCCCGCCCGCGGCGCTGCGCAGCACGACGATGGCCGCCGTCGCCGCGACCGTCATTGCCAGCATCAGGCCGGTGCCGAATTCGGTCGCCCCGGCGAAGGCGCCGGAGAACACCAGCGCCCCGAGCGCGATGATCCGCAGCGACAGGGTCAGCCCCATCAGGCCGCCGACGGCCAATGGTTGCAGGTATCGCATGCTCATCCGTCCCGTCTTGTCGCCGCGATCATGCAGCCCGCCTTTCGGTTACCCCCGAAGGCGTTGGTGGCAAACCGAAAAAGCCGCTCGCCAGCCCCCGCGCCCGGCGGGTGTGGCGCGGCGGCCCGGTTCAGAAGCGTGTGCGGAAGCTGATCTGCAGCGTCTCGGTCCGGTCGTAGGCGGCCTTCTCCAGCGGATGCGCGACGCTCAGGTCCAGCTGGCCGCCGTCGAAGGCATAGCCGACCGACAGCCCGACCGACGCCCGCCAGATCAGGCTGTCGTCCACCGGGTTGGCCCCGCCCGGCCCGCCGCCGGTGCGGTCGAGCCCCCAGAGCGACCCGACATCGAGGAAGGCCGCCGGCGTGAGCCCGCCGAGCGTGATCCGGTCGGGAAAGGCCATCTCGAACTGGGCGGCGACGAAGGTATTGCCGCCGAGCGCCTCCGACTGGCCGGTGGCGAGGTCCCGCGGCCCGATACCGGCGAAGGCGAAGCCGCGCAGCGCATCGGACCCGAGGAAGCTGCGCTCGTCGATCCGGGTTCCGATCCCGCTGGCCGTCACGGCCCCGGCCCGCGTGTTCAGCCGGAACACGGCGGGGCCGACCGGCGCGGTTTCCATCCCGAAGCTGATCGCGCCGCGCGTCACGGTGCGCCCATCCGAGGTTCCCAGCACCTCGCCCAGCAGCCCGATCCGGCCCGAGGTTCCGCCCGCAGCGCCGAAGCTGCGCGTCCAGACCGCCCCGGCCGACAGGGCGCTGCGGTCCCCGGCATCCGCCGTGACCAGCACCGAGGTCACCCCCGCCGCCGCATCGACATCGGCACGGCGCGCCCCGAAGCGCAGGTCGAGGTCGCCCCCGGCCACCCCGTGCCAGGACAGCACCACGTCACCCTGCATGCGCGTGACGTCGAACGGCAGCTGCCCGCCGCCCCGCACCCGGCCAAGGCCGAGGGCCAGTCCCAGGGAGGGCGATCCGCCGGTCAGGCCCGGCGCGCCCAGGGACAGCGACGCGGCGCTCTCGGAGGCGCTCGCCCGCCCGGAGAAGGACAGCGCGACGTCCCGGCCGAACAGGCGCCGGGTCTCGACCGCCAGTTCCGCGACCGCCTCGCGGCGCTGATCCACGCCAAACCCGAGGGTGACATGGCCCACGGCCTCCTCAGCCTGCCCGGCCGTAGGCAGCACGGCGAGCAGAGCGAGAGCCGCAAGAAGGTGGCGCATCGGCGTGACTCTATACATCCCAATTGTGGTAATAGCGGGGGTCATCCCCTATCCCTAGTGGGTGCCACCGGATTCCGGAAAGCGTTGCGCCGGGTCCACAGACAGGGTCGCGGCCAAACCCCAGGCGGCTCAGGTCGGCGCGACCACATGGGTCGTCACGTCGTCGTCGATGGCCAGCCGCGCCAGAACCTCGCCGGTGCCGCTGTCGGTGAACTGCCACACCGAAACGTCGGTGTGCCCGCCGTAGCTGCCCCCCGCCTGTCCCTCGCCGTCGGGCAGGATACCGACATCGACGCCCTCGGTCTGGGCCAGGCGGATCGTGTCGCCCGCCTCGCCGAGGATGGTCCGGTAGACCCCGCCCGCGGCATCGACCGGATCGCCGAGCAGCGCCTGCAGGCGGGTGTCGGCCTCGTCCGACATGGCCAGCAGGTCGTCCAGCGTCACCGTCACGTCATCCGCCGCGCCGTTGGTCAGGTCGAGCACCTCGATCCCGCGCAGGTCCACGGTGCCGAACGGATCGGCCGGCCCAGCCGTGAACGCCGCCGTATCGACCCCGGAGAAACCGTTGACGATGACCGCCTGGAAACCGCTCAGGTCCGGCAGCGTGATCAGGTCGTCGAGCAGCGGCGCACCGGCGAAGAGCTCCGCCCCCGCCCCCTCGCCCGCGACGGTGATCGTCGCAGTGGCGGTCGTCGTGCCGCCCTGCCCGTCCGACACCGTGAAGGTGAAGGTATCGGTGCCGGTCTCGCCCGCGGCGAGGTGGTCCCAGACCCCGTCCGGGTCGTAGCTGATCCGGCCCTCCGCCAGCGAGACCCGCGCGCCCGCGGTGCTGGTCCCGGCCACCGACAGCAACGCGACCGTGCCGCCGTCCGGGTCGCTCGCCCCGTCGGTCAGCAAAGCGGCGTCGAAACTGTAAGGCGCGCTTTCGGTCGCGCCCGCGCGCGTCAGCGTCGCCTCGCCGATCCGTAACTCGGACCCGACCACGCCCCCGAAGGTGCCATCGGTCGACTGCAGCGTGAAGCGCACCCCGTAGGTCCCGGTCTGGGTGAGGGTCAGGTCGAGCGTCTGCAATCCGGTCGATGACCCCACCGATACCGCGCCCAGGAACAGCGTCTGGACCACCGTTCCGGACCCGTCCACCAGGTCGGCAACCACGCTGCCGTTGTCCCAGTTTCCTGTCGCGGCGCCCGAGATCAGGTCATAGGTGACCCGCAGCGTATCCCCGGCCTGCACCGCGACGAGGTCGCTGGTCAGCGTCGGCCCGGTGCCGGAGCCGCCGAGACTGGTGGCGGTGCCCGAGAAGCGCAGCACCGCGACCGCGTCGTCGCCGTTCGACAGGGCAGTCCCGCTGCGGTCCACGCCGACCTCCGAGAAGCTGACCGAACTCAGCCCCGTGGTCGCGGTGCTGGCGGTCCAGCCGTCGAAAGCCGGGCTCGCATCGAACCCGCCGCCCGCCAGAACCGTCGCCTCCGGGATCGTCACGTCGGCCACCACCGGCGCGGTGTTGGTGCCCTCGACCGTCAGGCTGGCGGTGCTGTCGACGACGTGCTCGCCATCACTGATCCGGTAGGCGATCGAGACGGTCCGGGTCTCGCCGGGCTCAAGATCCCCGAACTGCCCCGGGTCGAGCGTCAGCACACCACCCTCCAGCGAGAACGTCGTCGTCCCCTCGCCGACCGTCACGACGACGTCCTGAACGCTCAGCGTATCGCCCTCGGCATCGGTCGCACTCGCCAGCAGGTCGATCACCGCGGGCGCTGCCGTCTCGGCCACGGTCCCGGCGTCGATGGGCGAAGCCTCCGGCGCGGTGTTGACGCCCGTCACCGTCAAGGTCGCGATGTTCTCGATCAGGTTTTCCCCGTCGCTGATCCGGTAGCTGATCGAAACCTCGGCGCTCTCTTCCGCGCCGAGGCTGACGAACTGCCCCGGGTCGAGCGTCAGCACGCCGCCCTCCAGCGAGAACGTCGCCGTCCCCTCGCCGACCGTCACGACGACGTCCTGCACGCTCAGCGTGTCACCCTCGGCATCCGTCGCGCCCGCCAGCAGGTCGATCACCACCGGCGCGGCCGTCTCGGCCACCGTCCCGGCGTCGATCGGCGACGCCTCAGGCGCGGTGTTCACGCCCGTCACCGTCAGGGTGGCGATGTTCTCGATCACGTTCTCCCCGTCGCTGATCCGGTAGCTGATGGAGATCTCGGCGCTCTCCTCCGCCCCCAGCCCGACGAACTGCGCCGGGTCGAGCGTCAGCACGCCGCCTTCCAGCGAGAACGTCGCCGTCCCCTCGCCGACCGTCACGACGACGTCCTGCACGCTCAGCGTATCGCCCTCGGCATCCGTCGCGCCCGCGAGCAGGTCGACCACCACCGGGTCCGCCGTCTCGGCCATGGTCCCCGCCTCGATGGGGGTCGCCTCCGGCGCGGTGTTGACGCCCGTCACCGTCAGGGTCGCGGTGTTCTCAACCGACAGCGTGCCGTCGCTCAGGCTGTAGCGGATGGTGATGTCGGCCTGGTCCCCGGTCCCCAGCCCGACGAATTGCGCGGGGTCGATGGTGACCACCGTTCCGTCCAGGGTGAAGGCCACCGCCGTCTCGCCCGCCGTGACCGTGACGTCCGCGATGCTCAGCGCGTCGCCGTTCGGGTCGCGCTGGCCCGCGAGCAGATCGATGACCACCGGGGCGGCGGTTTCGGCCACGCTGCCGGCGTCGATCGGGATCGCCACCGGGGCGAGGTTGGGCAGGGTCACGGTGTCGTCGCCGTCCACGATATCGCGGATCAGCTCGATCAGGGCATCGCCGCCCTCGTCGTCGCCGAAGATGTCCTCGTCAAAGGTGCCGTCCTCGCCGAAATCGAGGATCACGTCCGGTGTCCCGCTGCCGTCGGTCTGGGTCGCGGACCCGCTCTGCGCGCGGGTGATCGCGGACTGGAACGCCCGGATCGCGGTGTCGAGCAGCGCGCTTTCCGGGCTGTCGGGCGCGAAGCTGCGTTCCAGCGCCCGCGTCTCGCCCTCGACCGGGGACACGATCCAGGAAATGTCGGTGGTGGTGATGGTGCCGAGCAGGTTGCCCTGCAGGTCGAACAGCTCGATCCGGCCCAGCCCGCCGTCCGGGTCGGGGTTGAGCGCGACCTGCACCCGCGTCACGCCCTCGTTGGTGCGGATCTCGACACTGACCGTGGTGCCCCGGATGCCCATCGAGGCGGTCGGCGTCGTCACCTCCATGTTGCCCGTGGGGGCGATGGCCCCGGCGATGAAGACGAACCCGCCCTGGATCAGGTTGAACCCGGAGGCATTCTGCCCGCCGTTCGGATCGTAGATCAGATTGTCGATCAGCATGCGGGAGTCCGCCGCCAGCGTGAACACGGTCCCGTCGAGGAAGGTCAGCGCGGCGGTCGATCCGTCGCCGGTCGTCACCAGGTCGTTGGCGAAGATCTCGGTCCCGACCCGCAGCGCGACCACGGTGCCGTCGGCCCGCTGCACCTCGGCGCTGCCCTCCAGCGTCTCGACCTGCCCGATGGGCGCCCCGGGGTCCGCGCCACCCGCCTGCGCATATTGCCCGGGGGCCAGCGGCCCGGCGAGGCGCTCGGCCACCGCGCCCGGCAGCACCGCGTCATTGGCATGGACGAGATCGGGCGCCCCGTGGGTGAAATAGTCGACAAGCCTGAGCGCGGTGCCGTCCGGCATCTCGACGAGCAGGTCGCGACCGGCCCGCGTCAGCGCCCCGGTGAAGCCCGACAGGCCCTCGGGCAGCGCCACCGGGTCCGGTCCGGTCACCAGCAGGACGGACGATCCCCCGGACCCCGGGCTGTAGGTGTCTCTCGCCATCGCCAATACCCCCGATGCCCCGCCGACGCCGGTCGGAAAGGCCCGGAGACTATGCGGAAGGATAGGCTTTCTGGCAATGCTCTTGCCCGAAACCGGGACCGGCGGATTGACTTCCGGGTCCCGAATGTCCGTCCATCGGGCGACAGCACCGCGACGGAGCCCGCACCGGACCATGTTCACACGTCTTGCACGCGCCATCGGCGGCGGCCGCGTCGTGGCCCTGGGCCTGCTCGGGCTGTGCGTGGCGCTGCGCCTCTGGGACCCGGCCCCGGTCGAGACGCTGCGGGTCAAGACCTTCGACCTCTTCCAGCAGATCTCGCCGCGCTCCTACCAGCCGCTGCCGGTGGCGATCATCGACATCGACGATCCCTCGCTGGAGGAGATCGGCCAGTGGCCCTGGCCGCGCAGCCTGATGGGCGAACTGGTCACCAGGGCCACCGCGCAGGGCGCCGTCGCCATAGGCTTCGACATGGTGTTCTCCGAGCGCGACCGGCTGTCGCCCGAGGCGCTGCTGGCGCTGTTCTCCGACCTCGATCCGGGCAAGCGCGCGCAGATCGCCGCCCTGCCCGACACCGACACCGCCTTTGCCGAGGCGGTCGCCCGGTCGCGGGTGATCCTCGGCCAGACCAGCCTGCGCTCCAGCGTCTTCGACCGCGCCGACCGGGAACCGGCCCCGGCCGTGCCGCACGCGCTCCTTGGCGACGATCCGCGCCCCTACCTGCAGCGCTTTCCGGACCTGTTGCAGAACCTGCCCGCGCTGGAAGCCGCCGCCGCCGGGCGCGGGATCTTCACCGTCCGGCCCGACGTGGACGGCGTTTTCCGGCGCATTCCGGTGACGATGCTGGTGCAGGACAGCCTGCGCCTGGGCCTCGCGCCCGAGGTGCTGCGCGTCGCCACCGGCGGGCAGGCTTTCGCGATCCGCACCAATGCCGCGGGGATCGAGGGCGTGGTGCTTGCGGGCAAGCTCGTCGTCACCGATGCCGACGGCACGGTCTGGCCGCATTTCACCCCCTCGGTCCGCGACCGTTTCGTCTCGGCGGCGGACCTGCTGAACGACCGCGTGCCGCCGGGGCGGCTGGCGGGACACCTGGTCCTTGTCGGCACCTCCGCCATCGGGCTGGAGGACTTCCGCTCGATGCCGCTCGGCACCCGGATCCCGGGGGTCGAGATCCACGCCCAGGTGCTGGAGAACATCCTCACCGACAGCCTGCTGCACCGCCCCAACTACGCCATCGCCGCCGAGGTCACGGCGATGGCCGTCCTCGGGCTGCTGGCCATCCTCGTCGTGCCGCTGGCGAGCGCCTCGGTCACCGTCCTTGCCGCGCTCGGGGCGCTGGCCGGTCTCGGCTACGGCGGCTGGCACCTGTTCGAGGCCCGGAAACTGCTGCTCGACCCTTCGGCGCCGCTGCTGACCATGGCGGTTCTGGTCGTCAGCCTGATCGTCGCCAACTACCTGCGCGAGGAACGCCGCCGCCGGGAAATCCGCGGCGCCTTCGCGCAATATGTCTCGCCCGATCTCGTGGCGCAGTTGTCCGAGAACCGCGACGCCCTCCGGCTGGGCGGCGAGACGCGGGAACTGACGCTGCTCTTTTCCGACGTGCGCGGCTTCACCGCCATTTCCGAGCGCTTCAAGTCCGACCCGCAGGGGCTGACCCGGCTGATGAACCGGTTCCTGACCGTGCTCTCGGGCGCGATCCTCGCCGAGAAGGGCACCATCGACAAGTTCATGGGCGATGCCGTCATGGCGTTCTGGAACGCCCCGGTGCCCGCCCCCCGGCACCAGCACGACGCCTGCCGCGCGGCGCTTGCGATGCGCGCCGCCACCGAGGCGCTGAACGCCACCCTCGACCCCGACACGCCGCGCATCGACGTCGGCGTGGGCCTGAACACCGGCGTGTGTGTGGTGGGCAACATGGGCAGCGACCTGCGCTTCGACTATACCGCGCTCGGCGATGCCGTGAACCTCGCGTCGCGGCTGGAAGGCCAGTCGAAACCCTATGGCGTCGGCATCGTGCTGGGCGAGACCACCGCGCGGGCGGTGGCGGAGGACTTCGCCCTGCTCGAGCTTGACCTGATCCGGGTCAAGGGCAAGGCCGAGGCCGAACGCATCTACGCCCTGATGGGGGACGCGACCCTGCGCGCCAGCGCGCCCTTCCGCGCCGCCAGCGCCAACACCGAGGCCATGCTGGCCGCCTACCGCGCCCGCGACTGGACAGAAGCCGAGGCCGCCCGCACCGCGCTGGCCCGCAGCGGCGCGGACCTCGACCTGTCTGCCTATCTCGACCTCTGGAAGGACCGCATCGTGGAAGCCACCGCCGCGCCGCCGCCGCCGGACTGGGACGGCGTCCACGTGGCCACGTCGAAGTGACCGGACGGGGGGCTTGGGCCACGGCCCGTCGCCGCCTATGTTTCGGGTCAGGCCGATGTCGAGAGGTACACCATGACCCGACCCCAGCCGACGCCCGAGGGCGATCACCGCGGCTTCCTCCGGGAGTGGCTGAACGATCCGCTGGCGGTCGCCTCGGTCGCGCCCTCCAGCCCGTCGCTGGCCCGGCTGATGGTCTCCGAAATCGGCCCTGCGACAGGCCATGTCGTCGAGCTTGGCCCCGGCACCGGTGTCTTCACCCGCGCCCTGCTCGCGCGCGGCGTGCCCGAGGAAAAGCTGATCCTGATCGAGCGCGCGCCCGCTTTCGCGGCGATGCTGCGCGTGCGCTTCCCGAAGGCGCGCGTGGTGCTGGGCGGCGCCGAGGCGCTGCGCCGCCACGTCGCGGACGGACCGGAACCGGGCGCGGTCATCTCGGGGCTGCCCTTCCTCGCCTTTCCCGCCAGTCTTCAGCTTCGCATACTTTGCGCAGCCTTCTCCTGCCTCGCGCCACGCGATCCGGACAAGGGGCGCGGCGTCTTCGTGCAGTTCACCTACGGTCATTTCCCGCCCGCCAGAACCGCCGTGGCCGAACGCGCCGGCCTGACCGCGACCTGCATCGGGCGCACCGTCCGCAACCTGCCGCCCGCCTCGGTCTATCGCTACGAGCGCGCCGCGACCGCCTGACGCCCCTTGTCGCTGGCCGCCCGGCGTCGCAGTCTCGGCCCCGAGACCGCCACGAGGACGCGCCATGACCACCGACAGCCACGCCACCACCCATGACGCCGAGGACGACCCCCGGAACCGGGACATCCTTATCTACGTCAACGGGGTTATGAAGCCGCGCGCCGAGGCGACCGTCTCGGTCTATGACAGCGGCTTTTTGCTGGGCGACGGCATGTGGGAGGGATTGCGCCTCTATGACGGGGTCTGGGCCTTCCTCGAGGATCATTTGGACCGCTTTTTCAACTCCTGCAAGGCCGTGCGGCTCGACGTCGGCCTCGACCGGCAGGGTCTCTTCGAGGCGATCGAGGCCACCCGCCACGCCAACGGGATGCACACCGACGTGCACTGCCGCCTGATGCTGACCCGCGGCGTGAAGGTCCGGCCGTTCCAGCACCCGTCGCTCAGCCGGTCCGGGCCGACGCTGGTGATCCTGATGGAGCACTCGAAGCCGGTGGACCGCCTGGCAAGCGCGGGTGTCAGGCTGGCGAGCGTGCCGCAGGTGCGCGGCCTGCCCCACAGCCAGGACCCGAAGTTCAACAGCCACTCCAAGCTCAACTGCGTCATCGCCTGCCTGCAGGCCGAACAGGCCGGCGCGGACGAGGCGCTGATGCTCGATCCGCATGGCTTCGTGAATACGACGAACGCCTGCAACTTCTTCATAGTACGCAAAGGGGAAGTCTGGACGTCGACCGGGGACTACTGCATGAACGGCATCACCCGCGCGAAGACCATCGATCTTTGCCGCGCGAACGGCATCCCCGTCCGCGAGAAGAACTTCTCGCTCTACGAGGCGATCAGCGCCGACGAGGCCTTCCTGACCGGCACCTTCGGCGCCCAGACCCCGGTCGCCAGCATCGACGGCACCCCCATCGGCGACGGCACCCGCCCCGTCACCGCCCGCCTGCGGGGCCTCTACAAGGACCTCGTCGCCGCCTATGTCGCCGAACGGCGGGTGCGCTGAGGCTTGTCTGTATCTCAATTGAGACATAGACTGCACGACACACAGGGAGACCCGCGATGCCTGCCCAGACTTCCATGCTCCATGTCCGTGTCGACGATCAGGTCAAGGCCCGCGCCGCCGAGGCCCTGTCCGCCGTCGGCCTCAGCCTGTCCGATGCCGTCCGCATCCTGTTGACCCGCGTCGCGGCGGAAGGCGGACTTCCCGCCGGTCTGACCGCCGATCCCGAGGCCTATGACGCCTGGTTCCGCGCCAAGGTGCAGGCCGCCCTCGCCAATCCCCGCCCCGACACCGGCCATGACGCGGTAATGTCCGACCTGCGGTCGCGGCTCGCGACCGGATCGGGTGCCTGACCTGCTCTGGACCGCGACTGCGGTCGAGGACGTGATCGCGATTACGGACTACATTGCCGCGGACAATCCGGCGGCCGCACTCGTTCTGGTGGACGAGATCGACCGGAAGCTTGCCCGTCTCACGGACCATCCGCTCAGCGGGCGCCCAGGTCGCGTGCCCGGCACACGCGAGTTGATCGTGCGGGCCAGCTATCTGGTCGTCTACAGCGAAGGCACTGACCCGCTGCGCGTGCTCCGCGTCCTGCACAGCGCCCAGATGTGGCCCTGAGGCGGACCGGAGGACCAAACGCCTCCCCGGTCCGCCGCAGTCTGTCTCAGACCTCGCCCCAGATCTCCTCGGCGCAGCGCACGACCAGTTCCAGCTTGCGGCGCTGGTCGTCCTCGGTCACCGCGTTGCCGGCCTCGGTCGAGGCGAAGCCGCATTGCGGGGCGATGCCCAACTGGTTGATGTCGCAGTATTTCGAGGCTTCCTCGAACTTCGACTTCAGCCAGTCCATGTCTTCCAGGTGGCCGGTCTTGGTGGTGATGAAACCCGGCAGGACGCGCTGGTTGCCCTTCGGCAGCAGCGACAGCGGCTCCAGCCCGCCCGCGCGGTCGGTGTCGTACTCCATGAAGAAGATGTCGACGCCGGTCGAGAAGATCGCCTCGGCGGCCATGTCGTAGGCGCCCTCGGCGGCATGGGTCGAGCGGAAGTTGCCCCGGCACATGTGCATCCCGATCATCATGTCGGCGGGCCGGTCCTTGATCGCCTCGCGCAGCATCCAGGAATAGCGTTCGATCAGCCAGTCGGGGTCGAGGCCCTCGGCCGCCTTGTCGGCCCGGTGCTTCGGATCGCAGAGATAGGCGAAGAAGATGTCGTCCATCTGCAGGTAGCGGCACCCGGCGGCGTAGAAGGCCGCCACCGCCTTGCGGTAGGTCGCCACGAGATCGTCGAAGATCGCCTGCGGGTCGTCCTGGTAGGCCGGAACCGCGATGTCCTCCTTGGCCACCCGGAAGTGGCAGCAGGACGGCCCGGGGATCGAGATCTTGGGCGTCACGCGCGTGTTGGCGGCGACGAAACGGAAATGCTCCAGCATCGGGTGATCGTCGGGAAACCCGAGCTTGCCGGTAATCGCCGGGAAGACCGGCGGCAGCGCCACGCCCTGGAACCCCTTGAACGAGCCACCGGTGTCGCGCTGCACGATGTCGAGCCCGTCGAGCATCCCCATGAAGTCGTAGTGCCAGAACGACCGCCGCGCCTCGCCGTCGGTGACGGCCTTCAGCCCGACCTCTTCCTGCATCCTGATCAGTGCCGGGATCGCAGCGTCCTCGGCGGCCTTCAGCGCGTCGGCGCCGATGGACTTCTCCTGGTAGTACTTCCGGCGGGCCTCGGCGATGGCGGCCGGGCGCAGCAGGCTGCCGACATGGTCGGCGCGATAGGGGGGATGGCTCATTTCGGTCTCTCCCTGTGATCTCTGGATGCGGTGTTGTCCCAAGCCCGTCAGGGCAGCGCAAGCGCCTCGACGTCGAGTTGCGCGGTCAGGCCGCCATCGGTGGCGACATCGACGCCCTTGACCCAGCCCGAGGCGGGATGGGCGAGGAACGCGATGACCTCGGCCACCTCCTCGGGCAGCCCGGCGCGGCGGGTCAGCGCCACGCCCCGCGACGCGCGCACTCCGAAGGCCGCCTCGAAATCCCCGAGGATCCGGGTCTCGATCGCGGCGGGGCTGACGCAGTTTGCCCGCAGCCCCAGGTCGATCAGATCCCCCGTCAGGCGCTTGGTGAAGGTCACCACCGCCTCCTTCGACAGGTCGTAGGACCGCACCAGGTCGATCGCCTCGGCGGCCACGAAGGCGGGCAGCGCCGCGGCATCCGGCAACGCCATCAGGCGGGCCACCTGCCCCGCGTTCTCGCGCCAGCGTGCGCCCGCCTTCGAGGCGACGTTCACGATGGCGCCGCCCGGCGGCATCCGGGCGCGCATCGCCGCGGTGACCGCGCTCAGGCCGAACCAGTTGACCGTCAGCACCCGCACCTCGGCCCCCGGCCGCGGCGGCAGACCGGCCGCGTTCACGAGGATGTCGACCGGCCCGGACGGCAGCGCGTCAGGCAGCCCGTCGAGGTCGGTCAGGTCGAACCGGATCGCCGACGCGCAGCCCGCGCAGTCCTCCAGGTCGAGGCCGATCACCTCCGCCCCGCCGGCCGTCAGCCGCCGCGCGACCGCAGCACCGATTCCGTTGGCAGCGCCCGTCACCAGCGCCCGCTTGCCGTCGAACCGCAGCCCGGTCACGGCCGCACCCCGGCGGCGCGCGCCAGCACCGTGGCGGCCTCGGCGACCTCGTCCCCGGCCCAGGCGACGAAGCCGTCCGGCCGCACCAGCACCGCCCGCGCGCCGTAGGCCGCGACCGCCTCGGCCGACAGCGACGCCACGACATCGAGCGGCACTCCGGACGCCTCGGCCGCCCCGGCGAAGATCGCGCCGATCGCCGCATCGTCGGTCAGCAGGGTGAACCCGCGGCCCATCGCCGACGCCACGGATCGGCCGTCCGCCAGCCGCTGCGGGGCAAGATGGTGCCCTGCCCGCGCGGTGAAGACATGGGTGCCGCGCGCGCTGGGGCAGCCGCCCGACGACCAGACCACCGGCGAGCCCTCGTAGTTCGGCTCGAAGGCCATCACCTCGGTGGCACCGGCATTGCGGGCGGTCCACGCCGCCTCGAAGGCGGCGCGGTCCCGTTCGGGGGCGTATTGCGCCAGGAATTCCCGGTCCTCGCGGATGAACCGCTCGATGAAATCCGCCGCGGTCGAGGCGAAGACCGGCCGACGCTCGGCGTCGTAGCTGTCGAGCAGCCCGGCCCCGGCCCAGCCCTGCAAGACCCCCGAGAGCTTCCAGCCGAGGTTGCGGGCATCCTCGAACCCGGTGTTGATCCCGTAGCCGCCATAGGGCGGATGCGAATGGGCGGCATCCCCCGCGATCAGCGCCCGGCCCTTGCGATAGCTGTCGGCGATGGCGATCCGCAGGTCCCAGAAGCCGATATAGGTGATGTCGAGCGGGAAGCGCTCGCCCACCGCGCGGTGCAGGTAGGCCGCAAAGTCGAAGTTGTCGGCGGTGGTGTCGGACGGGACCGGGGCATGGAAGAACCACTCGGTCCCGAGGTCGACCCGCCCGAGGAACAGCCAGTAGCCGTCGAGATCGGGCGACAGCGCGTTGTAGAACGCCTTGGCGTCGTAGCGCGCGCCGAGCATCTCGTGCAGTTCGGGCGAGCGGAAAACCAGAAGCACCATCCGCTTGTCATGGTCGCGCCGGGTCTGGGTGATCCCCGCCGCCTCGCGCAGGGCCGAGCGCGCGCCGTCGCAGCCTACCGCGTAGGCCGCCCGCAGCACCCGCGTCCCGTCGCCCTTCGCCTGCGTGATGCCGACACGAACGCCGTCGTCGTCCTCGGCGTAGCTGGCGAACTCCCAGCCGAAAAAGCAGGTCACGCCCGGCACCTCGGCAGCCCGGGCGCGCAGCACGCGCTCGGTGGCGTATTGCGGCAACCGCTCGACATCCTCGGCGTAATAGGGGCGGACCCGCTCACGCGGCAGCCAGTCATAGGCATAGTCCGACAACAGCGTGCCGTAGGTCACCAGCCCGCCGTTCGCCACGTCGCGCGGCGTGACGCGAGCCGCGCGCAATTCGGCCGCGCAGCCCCAGGCGGCGACGTTCTCCATCGTCCGCTGGGTCAGGTTCTGCCCTTTCGGGATCGGCTGCGGCTCGGGGTAGCGCTCGACCACCGCAACGCTGTGGCCGCGCTGCCCGAGGTCGATGGCAAGGCCCATTCCCACCGGGCCGCCGCCCACGATGACGACGTCGTAAGTCTGCTCAGTCATGCTGTCTCCGGCTCAGATCGTTCCGGCTTCGTAATAGATGTGCTTGGTCTCGAGGAAGTCGTGCAGCCCTTCCGGCCCGTGCAGACGCCCGAGGCCCGAACGCCCGTAGCCGCCCGTCTCGCCCTCCGCGAACAGGCGCAGGTGCGAGTTCAGCCAGACCGTGCCCGACCGGATCGCGCGCGCGGTGCGCGTCGCCCGGTTCAGATCGCGCGAGAAGACCGATGCGGCGAGGCCGTAGGTCACCGCGTTGGCCTTGGCGACGGCTTCGGCTTCGTCCTCGAAAGTCTCGACCGAAACGATGGGACCGAACAGCTCCTCCTGCACCAAGGGCGAGCGCAGGTCGTCGATGCGGAAGAGCGACGGCGTCAGGAACGCCCCCTGGTTCAGCGGCGCCCCCTTCAGCAGCAACTCCCCCTCGTCGCCCGCCTGCTCGATCAGGCGCTGGACGCGGCGCTGGTTGTCGGCGTCGATGAGCGAGCCCATCTGGCTGGCCGGATCGTTGCCCGGCCCGGTGCGCACCGCGCGGAAGGCGGCCACGATCTTTTCCTCGAAGGCCGCCTGGATCGGCTTGTGGACGAGGAACCGCGCCGCCGCGACACAGATCTGCCCGGCCATCGCCAGCGCGCCGTGGGTCAGTTCCTTCACCGCGAGGTCGAGGTCGGCGTCGTCGTAGATCACCGCCGGGGCCTTGCCGCCCAGTTCCAGCCCGACCTTCTTCAGCGTCGGCGCGGCCGCGGCCATGATCGCCGAGCCGGTCCGCGACGAGCCGGTGAAGCTGATCACGTCGACGTGCGGGCTGGCAACCAGCGCCTGCCCGACCGCGATGCCGTTCTCGTTGACCGAGTTCACCACGCCCTTCGGCAGCGACGGGGCCGAGACGATCGCCTCCATGATCCGCGCATGCACGAGCGGCGTCTGCTGGGCGGGCTTGATGACACAGGTGCAGCCCGCCGCCAGCGCGGGGGCGAGCGAGCGCATCAGCAGCGTCACCGGCGCGTTCCACGGCACGATGATCGCCGCCACCCCGGCCGGCTCGCGGTGGAAGAGCGACATGTTCCCCGGCGCGGTTTCCTGCATCGTGCCGCGGATGTTGCGCGCCAGCCCGGCGTAATACCGGGTCTCCGAGATCGCGCCCATCGTTTCGCCGATGGCCTCGGCCCGGATCTTGCCGTTCTCCAGCACCACGAGATCGGCGATCTCGTCCTTCGCCGCCTCCAGCCGGTCGGCGATCTCGAAGAGCGCCTGCGCCCGCAGCCGCGGCGACTGCGCCCAGGCCGTGCCGAAGAAGGTCTCGCGCGCGACGCGGGCGGCCTCCTCGGCCAGCGCCGCGCTGCCGGGATGGAAGCGGCCCAGCGTCTCGTAGGTGGCGGGGTTGACGCTGTCGCCCATCGGGCTGTCGCCCGCGACCCAGTCCCCGGCGATGTAGTGACGGGCAGGTTCCAGTCCCATGCCTCAGCCCTCCAGCGTCAGGCCGAGCAGACGCACGGCGTTGTCCTGGTAGACCGCGCGGCGCGCCTCCTCGCTCAGCCCCAGCGCATCGATCCGCGCCATGGTCTCGCGGATGTACATCGGCCCGCCCTCGGGATCGAAGGGCGCGTCCGACGCGAACAGCACCTTGTCCGCCCCGAAGAACTCCATCGCGTGCGAGATCGCCCGGCCCGACCCGAAGGTGGCGGTGTCCGCGTAGAAGTCCTTGAAATACTCGAGGTGCGGCCGCTTGAGCTTGTCCAGCACCTCGGCCTTCAGGTCACGGTCGGTCGTGCGGGCGCCCATCTGGTCCCAGCCGGGGCCGACGCGCCCCTCGAAATAGGGGATCATGCCGCCCGCGTGATGGGTGATGACCTTCAGGTCCGGGAACTTGTCGAACATCCCCGAGAACACCATCCGCGCCATCGCCGCCGAGGTCTCGTAGGGCCAGCCGAAGGTCCACCAGATCTCGTATTCGGATTTCGTTTCGCTCAGGTAGTCGGGCATGTTCGCGCCGCGCGCGGGATGCAGCCAGATCGGCTTCTTCGCCTCGTTCATGTAGGCGAAGAAGGGCTCGAACTCGGGCGCGTCCAGCGGCTTGCCGCCGACGTTCGAGAAGATCTGCATCCCGAGCGCGCCGAGGTCCTCGATGTTGCGGCGCGCGTCCTCGACCATCGCGGCCGGGTTCGACAGCACCGCGGTGCCGATGAAGCCCGGGAAGCGGTCCGGGTAGCGGTCACACAGGTCCGCCATCCCGTCCGAGGCGATGGTGGCCAGCTCCAGCGCCTTCTCCGGACCGGCGTATTTCTCGTAGGGCGGCGAGGCCAGCGACAGGATCTGGCAATACTCCGGCCCGAACATGTCCATCACCTCGAACCGGCGGTCGAGGTTGGTCATCATCGGCACCGCCTCCGAACGCCGCGTGATGTCGGTGGTGTGCCCGACATGGGCAATCAGCGCCTCGTGAAACGGCTTCGGCCAGATATGGGTGAAAACGTCGATCTTTCTCATGGGTGTCGTCCTTGACGGGGCTCAGGCGGATTGGGCGATGTCGCCCCGGAGGGCATCGGTGATCTCGCGCGCCGCGGCGCGGACGTCGCGGGCGATCTCGGTCAGGCGGGCGTCGTCGACGTCCGCGAGGTTGGAGGTGACGCAGAGCGCGGCGATCGGCACGCGGTCCTCGGTCAGGATCGCGGCAGCGACGCCCACGACGCCCTCGGTCACCTCGCCATAGGCGATGGACACGCCGGTCTGCCGCACCGGGGCGAGGTCCGCGACCTCGATCCCGGCCTCGGGCAGGTCGGCCAGCAGCTCCATCTGCTGCTTCTTCGGCAGGTTGGCGAGGATCACGCGCGAGATCGCCCCCCGCCCCAGCGGCATCGGCCGCCCGCGCGGGTAGCTCGACTTCGGCGCGGGGTTCGACACCTCGGAGGCGACGCAGAGGATCTTGCGCCCGTACCAGCGCGTCACGAAGACCGACGCCGGGTGCCGCGCGGCCAGCCGCTTCAGCACCGGGCCGCTTTCGGCCACCAGCGGATCCGAGCGCGACATCAGGTAGTCGAGCTCGGTCACCCGCGGCCCCAGCGTGTAGCCCTGCCCGGGGAGCGAGACGAGAAAGCCCGCCTCCCGGATCGTCTTGAGGTAGCGGTAGAGCGTCGGCCGCGAATAGCCAAGCGCCGACATCATCTCTTCCGGCGTCCACTCGGGGCGCGCCTCGGTGAAGAGGTCGAGAATGGCCAGCAGCCGTTCGCCCGAGCCGGAGACGCTGCTCATGCCGCGCCCTCCGCCAGCCGCCGCCGCCGCACGACGTCGAGGATCATCAGCGCGATCCCCGCGACGACGCCCACGACATCGGTCAGCACCGCGCCCGGGAAGGCGCCCGCCGGCACCAGTGCCGCCAGACCGGCCAGCGCGAAGGCCGCGCGCATCCCCCGGCCCAGCGGCCCGGCGAAGAAGCCCGCCAGCGCCGCCGACACCAGCCACACGCCCACGATGGCCGTGACGATGGCCAGCCCGATCTCGGTCGGCTCGCCGATCAGGATCAGCGTCGGCGAGAAGGCGAACAGCACCGGGATCACGTAGGCCGACCAGCCGAAGCGCATCGCGGCCCAGCCGGTCGCCATCGCGGGGGCCTTGGCAATCGCCGCCGCCGCGAAGGCCGCCAGCGCGATGGGCGGCGTGATCATCGACATCATGCCGAAGTAGAGCACGTAGAGATGCGCCGCGATCGGCTCGATCCCGAGCTGGATCAGCGCCGGGGCGACGAGGGCCGCCAGCAGCACGTAGACCCCCAGCGTCGGCAGCCCCATCCCGAGGATGATGCAGACGATGGCCGACAGCGCCAGCAGCACGACGACGCTGCCCCCGCCGATCTGGACCAGCACGTAGGTCAGGTTGAAGCTGAGACCCGTGATGTTCAGCACCCCGATCACCAGGCCCGACGCCGCCGAGATCAGGATGATCTCGACCACCCCGTGCCCGGTCTGCGACAGGGCCGAGACGATCCTGCGCAGGCCCGGCCGCTCGCCGCGGTAGCCAAGCAGCAGCGCCGTGGCGATCAGCACCAGCGCCGCCCAGAAGGCCGCGCGCTCGGGCTGGAAGCGCTCCCAGAAGAGCAGGTAGATCAGCACCGCGAAGGCCAGCACGAAGTGCAGTCCCGTGAAGACCGCCCGCCGCTCCGGGATCTCGCTTTGCGGCACCCGGCGGATGCCCAGCCGGGCGGCCTCGAGGTCGGCCTGGATGAAAAGCGCCACGTAGTAGAGCAGCGCCGGCACCAGCGCCGCCAGCACGATCTGGCTGTAGGGCAGCGCGAGGAACTCGGCCATGAGGAAGGCCGAGGCCCCCATCACCGGCGGCATCAGTTGCCCGCCGGTCGAGGCCACGGCCTCGATCGCGCCCGCCTTGTGGGCCGGGTAGCCGTCCTTCTTGATCATCGGGATCGTCACGACCCCGGTGCCCACCACGTTGGCGACCGCCGAGCCCGAGATCGACCCGAAGAGGCCCGAGGCGATGACGGCGATCTTCATCGACCCGCCGCGGAACCGCCCCATGCCCAGCATCGCGGCATCGGTGAAGAAGCGGCTGCCGCCGGTGATCCCGAGCAGCACGCCGAACAGGATGAACGAGACAACGACGGTCGAGGCGACCGACATCGGCAACCCGAGGATGCCGTTCGAGTCGACGGCCATGTAGCCCGACAGGAGCTGCCAGTTCTGCGGCCGCCCCTGCAGCCGTCCCGGCACCAGGTCGCCGAAGAGCGCGTAGAGCAGGAAGGCCGAGATGATCAGCACCAGCGCCCAGCCGGTGGCCCGGCGCAGGGCCTCCAGCGTGACGAGGATGATGACGAGGCCCGGCACCCAGACTTCGGGCGGGCGGGCGAAAATCTTGAGAACGAGGGTCGGATACCCGACCATCACGTAGCCGACCGCGGCCGCGCCGATCAGGGCCAGCAGCAGGTCATGCCAGGGAACCATCTCGGCATCGGCCCCGCGCCGCAGCGGCAGGGTCAGGAAGGCGAGCGGCAGCACGAAGAACAGGATCGCCGCGAAGAACTGCTGCGGATATAGGTCGAGATCGACCACCCGCTGCAACGACAGGGCCCAGCTCACGGCGGTCAGGGTCGCGAGCGCTGCGAGCGCATCGGCAACCGGCCCCGTGACGGTGCGGGAGAGACCGGGCCCGGTCCCTCCCCATTTGATCAGGTCGCGTTCCACAGGGCCCTCAGTTCAGACCCATTTCCTCGAAGAACCTGAGGGCGCCGGGGTGGTACTCGGCCACGCCCTGCTCGCCCCGCATGTTCTCCGGCCGGAACGCCCGCATCGGCGGGAAGGTCTCGCCCATCACGTTGGCGTTCTCGTACATCGCCTTCGCCATCGCGTAGACGACATCGTCCGGCACGTCCTTGTGGGTGAAGATCACCTGCGGGAACGCGATGTAGACGGTGTCCTCCAGAACGCCCGGCATCGCGCCGGCCGGAAGCGTGGTGAAGAACGCGGTCGGCCAGTGCGCGCGGGCAGCGGTCAGCGCCTCGGCACTGTCATCCTCGACCCCCAGCGCGCGCAGCCCGCCGACGGCGGCATCCGCCTCGCGCACCTTGCCCGCACCATGGGCGAAGATGAACCCGACGGTATCGCCCGCCATGAACGCGTCCGCACCCGCGACCACCGAGGCGACCGAGACCTTCTCGACGTCGTCCCGGGTCATGCCCGCGGTGGCGTAGATGGCCGAGAGCTGCGGCAGGATGGTGTTCTGCGCCGTGTAGCCGTCGGTCATCGGCTGGCCGCGCAGGTCCGACACCTTCATGATGTCGCTGTCCTTGCGCACGAAGATCGCCTCGACAAGCGGCTGGAGATGCGCGACGACCCGCAGGTTCGGGTTCTGCATCCCGTTCCACCACTCCGCGCCGGTGACGGCGTAGTCGACCTCCTGCAGGTTGGCGACGCCGAACTCGATCCCGCCCGCGTTGATGAACGGAATGAACTGGTTCGGGCTGGTGGCGGGCTGGATCGTGGTGTTCAGCCCGCCCG
>JAUIAU010000126.1 GCA_030425185.1 Alphaproteobacteria bacterium | reverse complement strand
GGCAAGCTGTCCTCCGAGGTGCTGCACCCGCTGAACGCGGTGGGCGACACCGAGGGCTGCACGCTGGAGAACGGCGTCGTGCGCACGCCGACCGGCTTCAAGGACGCCTTCGAGGCGGTCAAGGCGGGCGGCTGGACCGCGCTCGACTGCGACCCGGAGTACGGCGGCACCGGGATGCCCTACATCCTCGGCACCGCGGTCGGCGAGATGTTCGTGTCGGCCAACATGGCCTTCAACATGTACCAGGGCCTGACCCACGGGGCCTATTCCGCGATCCACACCCATGGCTCGGACCAGCAGAAGGCGACCTTCCTGCCGAAGATGGTGACCTGCGAGTGGACCGGCACCATGAACCTGACCGAACCGCACGCGGGCACCGATCTCGGTCTGCTGCGCACCAAGGCCGAGCCGCAGGGCGACGGCACCTACGCGATCACCGGGCAGAAGATCTTCATCTCGGCGGGCGAGCATGACCTCGCCGAGAACATCATCCACCTCGTGCTGGCCAAGATCCCCGGCGGGCCGGAGGGGGTGAAGGGCATCTCGCTCTTCATCGTGCCGAAGTTCCTCGTGAACGAGGACGGCAGCCTCGGCGCGCGCAACGCGGTCTCGGTCGGCAAGATCGAGGAGAAGATGGGCATCCACGGCAACGCCACCTGCGTGATGAACTACGACGGCGCGACCGGCTACCTGCTAGGCGAGGCCCACAAGGGCCTGCGCGCGATGTTCACCATGATGAACGAGGCCCGCCTCGGCGTCGGCCTGCAGGGCTACGCGCAGGCCGAGGTCGCCTACCAGAACGCGCTGACCTATGCCCGCGACCGCCTGCAGGGCCGCGACATCACCGGGGCGCAGGCCCCCGACAAGGCGGCCGACCCGATCATCGTTCACCCGGACGTGCGCCGGAACCTGCTCGACCAGAAGAGCTTCACCGAGGGCGCGCGCGCCTTCACCTACTGGTGCGCCCACCTGATCGACCGCTCGGTGCGCGGCGGCGACGAGGCGGCCGAGGGCCTCGTGTCGCTGATGATCCCGGTGCTCAAGGGCTTCTGCACCGACAAGGGCTTCGAGTGCGCCGTGGGCGCGCAGCAGGTCTACGGCGGGCACGGCTACATCGAGGAATGGGGCATGTCGCAGTTCGCCCGCGACGCCCGAATCGCGATGATCTACGAGGGCGCGAACGGCATCCAGGCGCTCGACCTCGTGGGCCGCAAGCTGGCGCAGGACGGCGGCAAGCACGTGATGGCGTTCTTCGACCTGGTGAAGGGCTTCTGCAAGGAGGCCGCCGAGGTCGAGGGGATGGCCGAGTTCACCGAGCCGCTGAAGGCGGCGTCGAAGGACCTGCAGGCGGCGGCGATGTACTTCATGCAGAACGGCATGAAGAACCCGAACACCGCGCTGGCCGGAAGCTATGACTTCATGCACCTCTTCGGGCATGTCTGCCTCGGCCTGATGTGGGCGCGGATGGCGAAGGCCGCGCTCGAGCGGCAGGCGGCGGGCGACGGCGATGCCGGGTTCTACGCCACCAAGCTGGCGACCGCGCGCTACTACATGGCCCGGCAACTGCCCGCGACCGCGATGCACCTCAAGCGCATCGAGAGCGGCGCGGACCCGGTGATGGCGCTCGACGCCGCGAACTTCTGAGACCCGGCGGCGGGCGGGGTCCTCCCCGCCCGCTGCCCCGACATCTACCACCCCGGGGAGGGGACATGGCCAAGAGGCTGCGCCTGACCCGCCGCTTTCCCGCGGCGATGACCGAAGACGGCTACCGCCGCCTGCGCCGCTTCGCCGAAGAGGCGGGCCTCGAGGAGGGCGAGGCGCTGTCCTTCGTCTTCGAGCATTTCGATTCGATCCTGGACGCGGAGGTGTTCCCGCACCGCCTGCGGCTGTTCCAGAGCGAGCTGGGAGAACGGAAACGGTAGGAATTCCTTGAGTATTTTTGCCAAGATGAAGGGGCGGGGCACGCAACCGCCCGCCGCCGGGCGCGGTGGCACGGGCAGCGGGCGGCCTTCTCCTTGGGCGGTCATCGGCTCTCCAGCCTGTACCGCACCACGAGGGATGCCGCGGGAAGGTTAAGAAACCCTTTCTGCCTTCTTCTTGGCCAAAATACTCATGCCCCGGTCCGGACCGGGTGACGCCTTGGGAGGGGCGCGCGATGGTGAAACTCTACTGCTTCGGCGAGAGCGGCAACGCCTACAAGGCGGCGCTCGCGCTCGAACTGGCAGGCGTGCCGTGGGAGCCGGTGTTCGTCGATTTCTTCAACGGCGAGTCGCGCTCGCCCGAGTTCCGGGCGCTGAACCCGATGGGCGAGGTGCCGGTGCTCGACACCGGGGCGGGCGTACTGACCCAGTCGGGCGTGATCCAGTCCTGGGTGATGGACGAGACCGGCGCGCTCTGCGGCGACGGCAGTGCTACGACCCGGCGCGAGATCCTGCGCTGGACGATCTTCGACAACCAGAAGGTCTCGGGCATGGCCGGGCCGCTGCGGTTCAACCTGAACTTCCTGCCCGAGGCGAAGCGCAGCGAGGCCGTGAACGGCTTCCTGCACATGCGCCTGATGTCGGCGCTGAAGGTGCTGGAGGCCGAGCTTGCGACCCGCGACTGGCTGGCGGGCGGGTCCGCGACCTGTGCCGACCTGTCCTGCGCCGGGTATCTCTACTATCCCGAGCCGTTCGGTTTCGACCGCGCCGCCTTCCCCGCCATCGACGCCTGGCTTGCGCGGCTGTCCGCGCTGCCGGGCTGGAAACATCCCTATGACCTGCTGCCCGCGCCGACCGTGGGCACCGACAACCGGAGCTGAGTTCATGTCCGACGCCTATATCTACGACGCCGTCCGCACCCCGCGTGGCAAGGGCCGCCCCGACGGCAGCCTGCACGAGGTGACCGCCGCGCGCCTGTCCGCGACCGTGCTGAACGCCCTGAAGGAGCGCAATGGCCTCGAAGGTCACGCGGTCGAGGACGTGATCTGGGGCAACGCCACCCAGGTCGGCGAGCAGGGCGGCTGCCTCGCGCGGACCGCGGTGCTGGCCTCGGACCTCGACCAGTCGATCCCGGGCCTGTCGATCAACCGCTTCTGCGCCTCGGGCCTCGAGGCGGTGAACCTCGCCGCGAACCAGGTGAAGGCCGGCGCGGGCGCGGCCTATATCGCCGGCGGCGTCGAGATGATGGGTCGCGTCGCGATGGGCTCGGACGGGGCGGCGATCGCGGTCGACCCGTCGATCGCGATGACCACGTACTTCGTGCCGCAGGGCATCTCGGCCGACATCATCGCCACCGAGTACGGCTTCACCCGCGACCAGGCCGACGCGCTGGCCGTCGAGAGCCAGCGCCGCGCCAAGGCGGCCTGGGACGACGGGCGGTTCGCGCGCTCGGTCATCACGGTGCGCGACATCAACGGGCTGCCGATCCTCGACCACGACGAGTTCATGCGCCCGCAGACCGACATGCAGTCGCTCGGCGCGCTGAAGCCCAGCTTCAAGGACATGGGCGAGACCATGCCGGGCTTCGACAAGATCGCGCTGATGAAATACCCGCACCTGGAGCGGATCGAGCATATCCACCATGCCGGGAACTCGTCCGGGATCGT
>JAUIAU010000125.1 GCA_030425185.1 Alphaproteobacteria bacterium | reverse complement strand
AGCGCGTTCGAGACGAGGAAGTTGCGCACCTCGGTCCGGCCGTAGTTGTAGATCAGGGTGTTCCAGTCCTGGTGGAACCCCTCGCGCGGGTCGGCGTGCTCGTAGAGCGCGGTGCCGTCGAACCGGCCGAGACCGTGCTCGTCGGTCGGGAAATGCCCCGGCACCCAGTCGAGCAGCACGCCCAGCCCCTTCTTGTGGGCCGCCTGCACGAAGGCGCGGAACTCGGCGGGCATGCCGTGCCGGATGGTCGGCGCGAACAGGCCGATGGGCTGGTAGCCCCAGGAGCCGTCGAAGGGAAACTCGCTGACCGGCATCAGTTCGAGATGGGTGAAGCCCATGTCGGCGGCGTAATCGACCAGCTCGGTCGCCAGTTCGAGGTAGCTGAGCGGGCGGCGGCCCTCGTCGGCGCGTTTCCAGCTGCCGAGGTGGACCTCGTAGATCGAGATCGGCGCGTCGATCCGCTGCGCCTTCTCGCGCGCCTTCATCCAGGCCTTGTCGGCCCATTTCGCGCCCGCGATGTCGCGCACCACTGACGCCGTGGCGGGCGGGTGCTCGGCCCCGAAGGCGACCGGATCGGCCTTGAGCGGCAGGACATGCCCGCCGTTGGCGCGGATTTCGTACTTGTAGACCGCGCCCTCGCCGAGGCCGGGAATGAACAGTTCCCAGATCCCGGTGACCCCGCGCCGCCGCATCGGGTGGCGGCGGCCGTCCCAGATATTGAAGTCGCCCACCACCGAGACGCGCTCGGCATTCGGCGCCCAGACCGCGAAATGGGTGCCCGCGACGCCCTCGTGGACGATCGGGTGCGCGCCGAGACGCTGCCAGAGGCGGCGATGGGTGCCCTCGGCGAAGAAGTACTCGTCCATCTCGCCCAGCACCGGGCCGAAGCGGTAGGGATCGTCGAACTCCCATGTCGTGTCGCCATGGGTGCCGCGCAGGCGGTAGGGTCCGGGCTTCGGCAGCACGCCGAGGAACAGCCCCTCGCCCGCCCCGACCGGGGACAGCGCGACGTCGCCGCCCTCGGTCAGCGCGGTCAGCGTTTCGGCCCCCGGCACGAAGGCCACGAGGCGGACGGCGCTGCCGTGCGGGTGCGGGCCGAGCACCGCGAAGGGATCGCCGCAGCGGCCCTCGACCAGGCTGCGCGCGAGATGCGGGTCGAGCACCGGCGGAGCGGCGGCCGCCTTGGCCGCGGCGCGCGCCTTGGCGCTGGCGGGTGCCTTGGCGGTGGCGGCTGCCGCGGGCTTGTCCGTGCCGCGCGTCTTCGACGGGGCCTTGGCGGGTGTCTTTGCCGCGCCGTCCGTCTTTGGTCCGGGTCGCTTGGCCATGTCCGTGCCTCCCCCTGTCGGGCGCGTCCCTAGAGCAGGGTCTTCGCGCCCCAGATGTCCTGCATGTATCCGCGGATCGTGCGGTCCGACGAAAAGAAGCCGCACCGCGCGGTGTTGAGCGCCGCCATGCGGTTCCAGCCTGCCCGGTCGCCCCATGCCCTGTCCACAGCGCGTTGCGTGTCGGCGTAGGCGTCGAAATCGGCGGTCACGAGGAAATAGTCGTGGTGCCACATGCGGTGCACCAGGTCGTGGTACCGGTCCGGCTGCTCGGGCGAGAACCGCCCTTCGGCCACCATCTGCAGGATGTCCTGCATCAGCGCCGATGCCTCGATCGCCTTGCGGGCATGCTCGGGATCCTCGCGGGTCTTCACCACCTCCTCGGCGGTCAGCCCGAACAGGAAGAAGTTCTCGGCCCCGACCTCCTGACGGATCTCGACGTTCGCGCCGTCGAGCGTCCCGATGGTCAGCGCCCCGTTGAGGGCGAACTTCATGTTCCCGGTCCCGGAGGCCTCCTTGCCCGCGGTCGAGATCTGTTCCGACAGATCGGTCGCAGGCACGAGGCGCTCGGCCATCGAGACGTTGTAGTTCGGCGGATAGACCACCTTCAGCAGGCCCTTCACCGCCGGGTCCGCGTTCACCACCGCGGCCACGTCGTTGATGAGGTGGATCACCTCCTTGGCGATCATGTAGCCCGGCGCGGCCTTGCCGCCGAAGATCTTGACGCGCGGCACCCAGCCCGCGTCGGGGGCCTGGCGGATCTGGTGCCAGAGACCGATGGTCTCGAACACGTTCATGAGCTGCCGCTTGTACTCGTGGATGCGCTTGATCTGGACGTCGAACATCGCGTCGGGATCGAGGGCGATGCCCATCTCCGCCCCGATCCGGTTCGACAGCGCCACCTTGTTCTGCCGCTTGGCCGCGTCGAAGGCGTCGAGGAAGGCGGGATCGTCCACATGGGCCTCGAGCCCGCGCAGCCGGTCGAGGTCGGCCTCCCAGCCGTCGCCGATGGTGTCGGTGATCAGCGCCGACAGGGGACGGTTCGCCATCTTCAGCCAGCGCCGGGGCGTGATCCCGTTGGTCTGGTTTACGATCCGGTCCGGATGCAGGCGGTGCAGGTCGGGGAAGAGCGTGGACTTCACCAGCTCGCTGTGCAGCGCGGAGACGCCGTTGACCTTGTGCGACATGATGAAGGCCAGCTCGCCCATCCGCACCTCGTGATGCTTCACGATGCCGGTGTAATGCGGCCGCATCGGGTAGGTCATCCGGTGCCAGCTGTCGATCTTCTCGATGATCTGCATGTGGCGCGGCAGGACGGTGCCGACGAGATAGGTCGCCCAGCGCTCCAGCGCCTCGGGCAGCAGGGTGTGGTTGGTATAGCCGAGGCAGGCGCGCGCGGTCTCGATCGCCTCGTCCATCGGCATGCCGTGGACGTCGGACAAGAGGCGAACCAGTTCCGGCCCCGCAATCGCCGGGTGGGTGTCGTTCATCTGGATCGCGACCCGGTTCGGCAATTGCCGCAGGTCGCTCTCGTGGGCGAGGAACCGGCGCAGGATGTCCTGCAGCGCGGCCGAGGTCAGGAAGAACTCCTGCTTCAGGCGCAGCTCCTTGCCCGCGAAGGTCGTGTCGTCGGGGTAGAGCACGCGCGAGATGGTGCGGGCCAGCGCCTCCGGTTCGGCGGCGGCGGCATAGTCGCCCCGGTTGAAGCGCTCCAGATCGAACAGCGTCGTCGGCTTCGCGGACCACAGGCGCAGGGTGTTGGCCCAGCGCCCCTGCCAGCCGATCACCGGGGTGTCATGGCCCGACGCCACCACGGTTTCGCCCGGCACCCAGAGCGGCTTGCCGTCATGCGTCTCGACATAGCCCTTGAAGCCGATCTCGTAGGCGGCCTCGGGACGCTCGAATTCCCAGGCGTGGTTCTGGATCAGCCAGTCCTCGGGCGTCTCGACCTGCCGCCCGCCCTCGAAGCGCTGGCGGAAGAGACCGTGCTCGTAGCGGATGCCGTAGCCGTAGGCGGGCAGGCCCAGCGTCGCCATGCTCTCCATGAAGCAGGCCGCCAGACGACCGAGGCCGCCGTTCCCGAGGGCCGCGTCCGGCTCGTCCTCGACCACGTCGCGGAAGGATAGGCCGAACTCGGACAGCACCTCCTCCGCCATGTCGCGCAGCCCGAGATTGACGGCGGCATCCTCGATCAGGCGGCCGATCAGGAACTCCATCGACAGGTAATAGACCCGCTTGGCCTTCTCGGCGTAGATCCGCCGGGTCGCGGCGAACCACGGGTCCACGATGCGGT
>JAUIAU010000124.1 GCA_030425185.1 Alphaproteobacteria bacterium | reverse complement strand
GCATAGATCAGGAACTGCCGGCCGCCGACGGTGCGCATGCAGGCGCCGCCGCGCAGGGTGCGCAGGTCCGCCTCGGCCGAGCCCGACCAGTTGCCGCCGCCCCACGAGGTCACGCGGTCGCCGGGGACCCCGTTCTCGATCAGCGGCACGCCGTTCTGGCGCGCGAAGACGAGGTTCGGCAGTTTCGCCTCGTCCCCCTCTTCCCATTTCTTCATCCCGATCTCGCCGTCGGCGGTCATGTACATCGTGGCGAGGTTCGGCCACAGGCGGCTCAGGATCACTCCGTCCTGCATGAAGCCGTAGTGCATGCCGTAGTTCACCCCGGCGTAGTCGCCGAACCGCCATGCACCGTGCTCGCGCTTGAAGCCGCCGGTAAAGGTCGCGGCGACGCGCTCGGTCGCGGTCGGCGGGATCATCCCCACGGTCACCAGCGGCGCGGTGGTGCGGAAGCCGTCCGGACCCGCCCCGTTGTGCCGTTGCGCGGGACGCGGCGACCACTCGACGCCGGGATGGTCGGTGCCGACCTCGTAGCCCATCTCGAACTGGTCGAGATCGAACGCCACGAGGTAGACGTCGGCGCGGCTCTCCACGCCGTCGGGCCAGTTGGCGCCGGGGCTGCGCAGGATATCCTGCGAGATCAGCCCGGCCTGCACGACGCTGGCGAAGATGCCCGGCGCGTCCTTCACCGCGTACCACGCGCCCGCCTCCATGCCGGCGTCCGCCCCTTCCAGGTCGAAGCTCATGTAGGCACGCATCACCGGGCGGCTGGCGAGGTCGGCGGTCCCGAGCAGGGCGACCGCATCGCCCGCATCGTCGGTCTCGAGCCCTTCCGAGGACAGCATGAACGCATCCTCGTAGAAGGTGCCCTTGATCAGGTTCACGATCGAGTCGCCGAACAGCACGTTCTTGCGCAGGAACTCGGCCACCGCCTCGCGGCTGGTGCGGCTGCCCGACACGCGGTTGCGCACGTAGAGGCTCCAGTCGCAGATCGGGGCATAGGGCAGCCCGCTGTCCCGCGCCTCGGCCAGTTCGCCCTCCCACGGACGGCAGGTCATGTCGCCGCCGTCGCCGGAGATCGCCAGCGCCGGACGCGCCTCGTCGGTCAGCGCGATCTGCCAGTTCTCCCGCTCGGCGTTCTCGATGTGATAGGCCTCGGTCCGTCCGCCGGGCCGGGTGACGTTCAGCACGAACCACGCGTTGATCGCCGGATTGAGCGAGGTCAGCGTGATCTCGGTCCCGTCCTCGCCGATCACGCTCTGGTCGTTGCGGTAGGGTTGCAGCGCGAAGATCGATCCCGGGACGCGGGCATGGAACTGTTCCATCTGCGCCCCGAGGCGCTCGGCATCCGGCAGACCGATCCCGTCCTGGGCGGTGGCGGGCAGCGCCGCGGCAGCAACCGCACCCGCCGCCAGCAGGCGGCTCAGGGCGGGGCGAAAGAAAAACATCGGCACTCGTGGCTCCGTCAATACATAATTGCCCGGCAGCGGGCGGAAAACGCGGGGTTACCCTGTTCTGGCACTCGCGCTCCCTTCACGCAACGTCAGCCCCTTCACGCCTCGGTGCGCAGCGGGACGCCGGACCGGGACTGCGGGGATTTGGCAACAGATTGCGCGAGAAGACGCCCACGACACAAGATGCGCCACGGTCGGTCGGATCGAAAGAGACGCGCGCCCCACGAAAGGGTCGCGCGTCCAGTCTCTCGGGAGAACGTCGTCGGGAAAAACTCAGCCCAGGTGGGCGGCGAGGAACGCTTCGGTCCGCCGGTGGGCGGCCTCCGCCGCGTCCGGGCGGAAGTCGGCAGGCCGTGCCTCGTTGGCAAAGGCATGGCCCGCGCCGTCGTAGACATGCACCTCCATCTCCGGGAAATACGCCCGGGCGGCGTCCAGCATGTCGGCGGGCACGTGGCTGTCCTCGGCGCCCCAGTGCCCCATCACGGGCGCGCGGAGCGGCGCGATCTGGTAGGCCGGCAGGCGGGTGCCGTAGAACGGCACGGCGGCGGCGATGTCGAGCACCTGCGCCGCGCGGATCGCCAGCCCCCCGCCCCAGCAGAAGCCGATGACCGCGACCTTGCCGCCGCCCGCCTTCAGCGCCTGCACGGCGGCATCGATATCGGTCATCGTCTGGCCCGGATCGGCGGCCAGCATCAGGTCCCGCCCGCGGGGGGCCTCGGAGAACGGGATCACCGCCCCTTTCTCCTGCCGGTCGAAGAGCGCGGGAATGGCCACCTCGTAGCCCAGCGCGGCATAGCGGCGGGCGACCCCCTTGAGCTGGTCGGTCACGCCGAAGATTTCCTGCAGCAGCACGATCCCGCCCTTGCGCGGGCCCTCGGCAGGTTCGATCCAGCAGTCGAGGACATGGCCATCGGCGGCGGTCAGATCGGTCATCATCTCGGCACTCTCCTTGCAAGGGGAACGCGGCACGCCCGCGGAGGGCGTGCCGGATCGGGGATGGCTCAGGGCGTCGGAACGCCGGCCTCTGCGTAGTAGCGCAGCGCACCCGGGTGGTACGGGGTCACGTTGGCCGGGGCCATCTTGGTGAAGTCGGCCCCGTTGAACGCACCGAAGCTGGCGCCCAGCGCTTCCTTGTTCTGGTGGATCACCTTGGTCAGGTTGTAGACCAGATCATCGCTGACATCGGCGTTGGCGAGCAGCATCCACGGAACCCGGATGATGCTCGCACCCCAGGTCTGCAGGCCGTTGATGTTCTCGTTCTGCGGCAGCGTGGCGATCACGCCCGAGGGCAGCACCTTGTCCAGCGCGGCTTCGGCCTCCGGCCCGGTCTTCATCGAGACGTAGCACAGCCCGCCCCGGTCCTGCAGTTGCACGGCGGCCTGCTGGCCCGCGCCCGCGTTCAGGCTGACCAGCGCCACGTCCACCAGCCCGTCGCCGAGCGCGTTGATGCCGTCGACGAAGCTCGACACCGGCACCTGCGTGAAGTCGTCGTAGCTCAGGCCGCCGGTCGCGAGGATGCCCTCGATGTAATAGGGGATGATCGTCGACGAGGTGTATTCCGACGCGATCCGCAGGTCGCTCTTGCCGACCATGTCCTCGACGCTCTGGAGGCCAAGGTCGCAGGGCGCCATCACGCCGGTCGTCAGCTTGAACATCTCGCCGACCAGCCGGACATTCGGATGCTCGCGGTCGAAGTTGCCGGTCGAGGTATAGGCGAAGGCCGCCTCGGCCCCGTTCGAGTAGCCGAAATCGACCTCGCCCGAGTTGACCAGCGCCATGTAGCCGACCAGCGGCTGCGTGCGCACGGTGATGCCGTTGTCGTTCGCGACGACGGCGACGGCCTGCCCGGCGTTGTAGGCCAGCGAGCCCTGCGCGCCGGTCGCCATCGACACCACCTGCGCCGAGGCGGCGGTGGCCCCGAGGGCCAGCAGCCCCGCGGTGGCGAGTGTACGGAATGTGGTCATGGTCTCCTCCCTTGGTTTGTCATCAGTCCTGGGTCTGCGGCCGGGCCGCCCCGCCCTTCGGCGCGGTCGCCAGCAACAGCCCCGCGAGCGCCAGCGCCGCGGCCGCCGCCGCCGCGTGGATCGTCATCGCCACCGGCAGGAAGCCGAGCGGCAGCGCCAGCGCGCCCAGCGCCACGAACCCGAGGCGCAGCGCGATCCCGAGCCGGCGCGTCCAGTAGCCCGTGATGCCGACGGTCACCGCGCCGATCCCCACGGCGGTCAGCCCGGCGGTCAGCAGCATCTCGGTCACGCTGCCCTCGAACAGCAGCGCGGGCGTCGCGACGAAGGCGAACGGCAGGATGAACGCCGCCCAGCCGATCCGCATCGCGGCCAGCCCGGTCGCCAGCGCGTCGGCCTTCGAGATCGTCGCGGCGGCAAAGGC